>DIFN01000013.1:0-1240 GCA_002419145.1 Mageeibacillus sp. UBA5747
TCGGAGGTGTGAAATATATCTATGAATTTGTCGAATAGTTGCTGCGATCATTCAAACCGATGCTGATCCTGATCATCCGGTGATTCCAATACCAGCCTAACGTGAGCGGATTCAAATCCGCTCAGTGCATGTTCTGTTTAAATTCGATCGAGAGGCCATCGGGATCATAGACATAAAAGTAGCGGTTTTCCGGATCAGGAAACCGGATGTCAGATGGGTTGAGTTCCCAGTCCAGGGCTTTCGTACGCAGTCCGTCGAGATCATCGGTCTGGAAACATATGGTCAGGCCTTTAGTCTCAACTTTGACGCCATCCGGCATGTACACCAGCTCAATCTGGGTTGCCCCTTCCTGGTCAGCGAGGAAAGCGATGCTCCAGTCGCCCTGTGACTGTCGTTTCAGGATGGTCAGGCCGACAAATTCCTCATAAAAACGGATTGATTTTTCTATATCCCGGACACGAACGATCATTTGGTAAAAATGCATGGGGTGCTCCTTTTCATCTCAATAAAATATAAATTTTACATGTTGCAGCAATCAGTACGCAATCACCTAAATCTATAATGGTATTATGCCATAGATTTAGAGTTAGATCACGCTTGGATCAGGCAGATCTGACCGACTTGTTGCAAGAGGAGTGTATGAATATGAATCAATATGCCATGCTGACTTTGAGTGTCGATGATGAAATTGTCCTTTCAACACATGAGATCGACACGATCGAGCAGCTCTTTTCGGATCTTGAACTACCCAACCCCGATGAAAAGCTGATCATCAAAAAAGACCGGGTTGGCACGATCCGCTTATCTGTCAAAGGCAAAAAGACCAAATCACGTCTCGATCTCAACAGGGTCATTTATCTGTTAGGCGAGAATGGCTGGGAACCCTTTTCGGTCCACACCCCTTCTCAGACCTACTATTTCCGCAAACTTGTAAAAAAACAGTAAGCCAAAGTCATCAACCGAACCGGCCTGAGATGTAGTTATTGGTCCGCTCATCTGCTGGCCGGGAGAACATAATCTCAGTCCGGTCATACTCGATAACCTCGCCGTTGAGGAAAAACGCCGTCATATCCGAGATGCGCGCGGCCTGCTGCATGGAATGTGTCACAATGACGATGCTGTAGTGGGTTTTAAGCGTGCCGATCAGTTCTTCAACTTTGAAGGAGGCGATCGGGTCCAGGGCTGAGGTGGGTTCATCCAGCAGCAGGACGTCTGGCTCAACGGCCAGGCAGCGTGCGAT
>DIFN01000013.1:1397-12171 GCA_002419145.1 Mageeibacillus sp. UBA5747
GGTTGGGCTTCTGGAACACCATACCAACCCGGGCTCGCAAGGCTTCGACTTTGATGTCTGGGTCCAGGATGTTGCGATCATGATACATGATCGTGCCCGTTGTCCGGACCCCTGGAATCTCTTCGACCATGCGGTTAAGTGTTTTAATGAAGGTCGATTTGCCACAGCCGGAAGGGCCGATGATCGAAGTTACTTTGTTTTTCTGGATGTCCAAGCTGACATCGATCAAGGCCTGCTGATCTCCATACCATAGGTTGAGATCCTTGACATCGTAAGCGTTCTGAGTCGTAAGTCCGGGCTGGCTTTCAGTCTGCTGGTTCATCTGAATCTGGGCTCCTCAATACTTGTGGGAGTATTTGTTTCGGATCACAATCGCGATCGAATTCAGGGCGAAAAGCAAGGTCATCAGGATGATGATCGTGGCTGCGGCCAGATTGGCATATTCTTTGGTCAGGACAGCATCCAGCGTCCAATAGTATATCTGGATCGGCAAAGCCGTGAAGTCATCCATGATGCTGTCAGGCAGTTTCATGATCAAGGTGGGGATGCCCAGGACAACCAGCGGGGCTGTTTCACCGATGGCACGGGAGATGGCCAGGATGGTACCCGTCAAAATCCCGGGCATCGCCGTGGGCAGCACGATTCGCCAGATGGTCGTCCAGTGGGTCGCGCCCAGGCCATAGGATGCATCGCGCAGGAATCCGGGGACAGCCCTGATGGCCTCCTGGCTGGCCACGACGATCGTCGGCAAGACTAAAAGGGAGAGAGTCAGGCCACCGGCCAGGATGCTGGAACCGAGGCCAAAAAGGCGGCCAAATACGGTCAAGCCTAGAAGGCCAAAAATGACGGAAGGCACCCCGGCCAGATTGGCGATATTGGTCTGGATGAAGGCATGCAGACGACCTTTATGGGCAAATTCTTCGAGATATACAGCCGTTGCCACGCCAATGATGACCGAAGTCGGGATCACGACCAGCATCAGCATCGCAGAACCGCGGATGGCCCCTTTGATACCGGCTTTCTCGGGGAAACGGGAAAGATTGCTGGTCAAAAACTGGATGTCCAACCAGCCGATGCTGTCGCGGATAACCTGGACGATGAGGATCCCCAGGACCAGCAGAGCAAAGATCAGTGATAAGAAAAATACTTTCCGGGCCAGCCAATCGAGCAGAACACGGCGCTGGATCCGTTTTTGCACCGATGCAGACGTAAAAAATGAAGCGTCGGGCTGGTTCGGCAGACTGTTTTTTCCTGCTGCCGGGGACAGGTTACGGGATTGTTCGATTTCCATATCAGTAAGCCTCCCGGAACTTGCGGGAAATATATTGCGCGGTCATGTTCAGGATCAATGTGAATGCGAACAGGATCAGTCCCACTGCATATAAGCTATAGTACCCGATGGTGCCACTGCCGGCGTCACCGCTGGTGAATTCAACGATGTAGCCCGTCATCGTCTGGATGGACTGGGTGACGTCGAGTGTAAAACGCTTGGAACTGCCGCTGGCGATCGCCACAATCATGGTTTCACCGACAGCGCGTGAGATACCCAGCACGATCGAAGCGATGACACCGGAAAGAGCTGCCGGCAAGACTACCTGGATGGAAGCCTCCAGTTTGGTAGAGCCAAGGCCGAGGGCCGCTTCGCGAATCGCTTCAGGTACTGAGCTCATGGCATCTTCAGACAGCGAGGTTACGAGTGGAATGATCATGATGCCCATGACGATACCAGGGCTGAGGACATTCTTGGCCTCCAGGGTGGGGATCAGGAGGGTCAGGAGTGGCGTGACAAAGGAATAGGCGAAAAAGCCATAGACGATGGTGGGAATGCCAGCCAGCAATTCAATGATCGGCTTGATGACTTTCCTGACTTGATCGTTCGCAAACTGACTCATGTAGATTGCTGCCGTCAGTCCAACCGGCGTGGCCACCAGCATGGCGATCAAAGATGTCAAGGCCGTGCCGGTGATCAATGGGATGAAACCGAATTTTGGCTCTGCTGCCAGAGGGGCTAACTCGGTGCTGAACACATCTTGAAGAGGAACCGCCCGAAAAAAGTGCCAAGCGTCATTGAACAGTGTCAGGACGATGCCAACCGTGGTGATGATTGAAACCGATGCAGCTAAGGTGAAAACTGCAGGGATGTACTTTTCGTATTTCCTGGATTTGAGCTTGTAATTTCGGCGGGGCTTTTGCGGAGCCTCAGACTCAATGCTGTTCATGCAAGTGATCCTTTCAGAGAAGATGCGCGGTGATCTTCTAGAGAGCAAAGACAGGATGAGAAGCCTAAGCTCCCCATCCCATCTCCCAACATCGCATCAGATTCTATTCGGTTTTAGCCAATCTTGTTCAGTTCGGCCAGATAAGCTTCATACTGGTCCATCGGCAGCGGAGCAAATCCGCTTTCACCAGCCAGTTCCGGGGCGCCGTGGGCAACTACGTACTTGACGAAATCGAGCACTTGCGGCTTTTCTTTGGCATACTTAACGTTCAGGTAGGTGTAAACCGGGCGGGTAAATCCAGCGTAAGGCAGATCTTCACCGATGGTTTCGAGGGTGGGCTCAACTGGGCCATTGCCAAAGTCAATTTTGACAGCGGTGATCTTGTCTTTGTTGTTGACATAGTAGCCGAAGCCGAAGAAGGCGATGGCGTTTTTGTCTTTGGAGACCAGGTCAACGAGGGAGGAGTATTCCTGCTGCAGGTTGACCGTCTTGACCATGTCGGCTTTTTCCAGGATTTTTTCATAGAAGAATTCGTAGGTGCCGTGGTTTTCATTTGGGCCATAGAACTTGACTTCCTCAGCCGGCCAGTCGGCGCGGATGTCGGACCAGAGCACTTTGTCTTCGGCGTTGTAGCTGCCAGACAGGTACATCTTGACGATTTCGTCTTTGGTCATTTCAGTTGCCCAGGTGTTTTCCTTGTTAATAACCATGGTCAGACCATCAAGAGCGAGCTTGATTTCCATGACGTCGGTACCAAACTCCAGGCCATTTTCCTTGAGCTGGTCGATTTCTTCCTGCTTGATGGCGCGAGAAGCGTTAGAGAGGTCTGTTTCACCGGGGATGAATTTCTTGAATCCAGCACTGGAACCAGCGCGACCAACTTGGACATTGACTTCTGGCTGGACGTCAACCATGTAAGTTTCGGCGATAGCAGCCATCAGGGGGTAGACAGTACCAGAACCATCAACGATAACGTCGCCACTGATTTTAACAGCCGTTTCGGCAGTCGTGGTTTCAGCAGCAGTGGTGGCAGCGGTGGTGGTGGTGGTGGCAGCGGTGGATGCGGACGATGCGCAGGCAGCAGTCGATACGAGCATCGATACAGCCAGCAAAGCAACGGCAAGTTTCTTGATCATCTTGTTTGTTCCTCCAATTTTCCTTGAGCTGTTCATCGTCAAGTGATCGTGTTGGGACAGCGATCAAACGGGTGACTGTTTTTGAACACCCTCATCTTAGCAAGCGCCAGTCAATGGATCATCAGGATAGAATTATGGAAATGTAAAAGATAGGTTATGGTCTAAATGGAGTGCCGAATTTGGGACGGCGTCCCAAATTCGGCACTCCATTTAAAATTATTGATGAGGGCAAGTTGGAAATAGATTTACTGCGAGGAAGATGCAATGGTAAAATGCATTCGATTGATGCAGAGGTGATCCCAATCGAAGAGATTCTCGGATACTGATTTGATCGCCCGGGGGTTTTACCATGGAAAATGTCTTGTTCGCGTTTGGATTGACACTGTTCGCAGGCCTTTCCACGGGCATCGGTAGCTTCATCGCCTTTTTCTCCAAGAAAAGCAGCCCGCGCTTCCTGTCAGTCAGCCTGGGGTTTTCCGCGGGAGTCATGATCTATGTCTCCATGGTCGAGATCTTCGCCAAAGCCAAATCAGGACTCGTTGCCGCACGGGGTGAGGTGATGGGTTCCTGGATCACAGTCATTTCCTTTTTTGGCGGCATGTTCCTGATTGCCATCATTGATAAATTGGTCCCATCCTCCGAAAACCCACATGAGCTTCATTCAGTCGAAGAAATGAGTATGGATCATTCAGAAGCCAGCCACCACCAAAAGCAGATTGAAATGCGCGAAAAGGCCCTCAAAAATCATAAACTCCTGCGCATGGGCTTTTTAACAGCATTGGCCATCGCCATACACAATTTCCCCGAGGGCCTGGCAACTTTCATCGCCGCCTTGCAGGAACCTCAGATCGCCATCCCGATTGCCGCGGCTATTGCCATCCATAACATTCCCGAAGGCATCGCTGTCTCTGTTCCGATCTTCTATGCCACTGGGAGCAAGAAAAAAGCCTTTTTCTATTCATTCGGTTCGGGTCTATCTGAACCAGTCGGCGCCCTGGTGGGTTACCTGATCTTGCTACCCTTCCTGAGCGACACCCTGATGGGCATCATTTTCGGTCTCGTGGCCGGGATTATGGTCTTCATCTCACTGGATGAGCTGTTGCCCTCAGCCAGAGACTATGGCGAGCACCACTTATCCATCTACGGGATGGTTGCCGGTATGATCGTCATGGCTGTCAGTCTGCTGTTGTTTTTGTAAAAGTGAATCAACGCACAAAGGCCCGGATCCACCAATCCAGGCCTTTGTGCACTCTTTGAGGAAGAGAATATAATTTCTCAAAACGAGAAATTAGCGAATGAATGGAGCGTTGGCCCACCCAAGCGATCCAAAATACTTACAGGAATCTAAGCGTTTTTTCCTTGCCGATCCGGATCACATCAGCGGGTTCCATGTCCCAGTACTGGGGTCTAAACAGCTCGATGGAGGCTATTTCATTGTAGCCTTTGGCTTTCAGTTTCTCGGAAAGCAGATCCAGCGGGATCACACCATCGCCCGGAAACAGCCGGTGACAATGGTCGAGGATACCCAGAGGAAGGTCTTCACAGTCATCGATATGATAGACAAAGATTTTTTCTAAAGGAACCTGATCCAAATCATCGATGTCAGTAAATTTCGTATATAAGAAAAGATTGAACGCGTCTAGTGCAATGCCAACATTTTCCCGGTCAATCTTTTTAACGATTTCCCAGCACTGTTTGAGACTACGCACACACCAGCGCGGATCACCAATCGGTTCAAAGGCCAACTTGACGCCATAGGGCTTGGCAATTTCAACGAACTTGATCAATGATTCGACTGAATCATCGAACACTTCCTTTTCCGTTTTATTTACCATGTCTGGTCCCATGGTGGGTACCATGATGATGTATGGGTTACCGATCTCTTGTGCACTCTGGCAGGCAAATGTGAACAATTGAACCCGTTCCTGCCACTCGTCCGGAGTGCAAAAGTTGATGTTTTCAATCGAGTTGAACGCATAGGGCTTCAGATGACTTGAGGCAAAGAACTTTCTCAAATCAGAATAGGTATGGTCCTTCAAGTAATCCGCCAGCATGTCGAGGCGGATTTCGATGTAGTCATAACCATTTTTCTCACAAAGCTCAAGATCCGCTTGCAGGCTTGAGTGTTTCATACAGGTTGCTTCGTTAAATCCAAGTTTCATGGGTGTCACTCCTAGGGTCAGATTTCACTCAACTTGACCGCGCGCCCTTCTTGCAGGGATTTCTGAGCCGCCATGGCGATTTTGACTGGCATGAGACCATCGATGCCGCCAACAGAAGGCTCACGGTTTTCTTTGATCGCAGCGATGAATTCCCTGGCTTCGGCTATGAAGGCATCGTTGTAACGTTCCAGGAAGAACCAGAGGGGTTTTTCCAGAAAGACACCTTCACTGGTGCTGATCATTGATGTGTTGGGGTAATCATTGCTGACCTGGACGCAACCTTTTTCACAATGGACTTCTGAGCGTTGATCATAGCCGTACCCGGCCTTGCGACTGTTATCGATGACGCCGATCGCCTTGTTGGCAAACTTCAGCATGACGATCGCCGTATCAATATCACCAATCGTCTTCAGCCGTTCATCGATAAGAACATCGCCAAAGGCACTGACTTCAACGACTTCGCTGCCGGAAAGATACCGGACCATATCGAAGTCATGGATCATCATGTCCATAAACAAGCCGCCGGATACTTTTGCATATTCGAACGGCGCTGGTTCGGGATCACGTGAGGTCACTTTGATGATGGAAGGTGTGCCGAGCAGGCCGGAAGCCACCGTGTCATGAACTTTTTTGTGGTTATGGTCGAAGCGACGGACAAATCCAGTCTGCAGTTTGACGTTGGCTTTTTTGACCGCATCAAGTGCAGCATTGATTTTATCAATGTCATAATCGATCGGCTTTTCGCAGAAGATGTCTTTGCCAGCCTGAGCCGCACGGATCAGGAAATCGGCATGTGTGTTCGTCGACGAGCAAATGAAAACGGCATCGATTTCTGGGTCAGTCATAATCAACTCTGGATTCGAGTACACCTTTGCAATGCCCATGGAATTGGCCCATTGCTTGATTTCATCATTCATGACAATATCAGCAACCGCTTCGACTTTGGCTCCAGGTACAGAAGAACAGAGATTGTTGATATGTAATTTACCGATGCGGCCGGTGCCAATGACACCAATTCTAACTTTGTCATTCATGGCTTTTCTCCCAAAGTTTTACTTCTGCTTATTTTTCGATGAAATGTCAAACCAGACAGCTATGATCAGGACAGCACCTTTGACAATGAACTGCCAGAAAGCCTGGATATTCATCATGCTCATGCCATTGTCCAAGGTTGCAATGACGACGGCTCCGATCAGGGCGCCACTGACGCGTCCGATACCACCCGTCATACTGATACCGCCAATAACGGCAGCAGCGATGGCATCTGTCTCCATGTTGAGGCCGGCCTGTGGAGCGCCTGCATTCAGACGAGCTGACATGATAATACCTGCAACGGCCGACATCAGGCCACTTAGCATAAAGACAATAATCGTGATGCGATTGACATTGATACCGGCATATTTGGCTGCCTCACGGTTGCCACCAATGGCATAGACACTACGACCAAAGGTCAGCTTTTCAGCGACAAAAGTAAAAGTGATCGACAATGCAAGCATAATGATGACAGGAACAGGAATGCCCCGGTAGTTGTTCATGATCCAGACAAAGCCAATGATCAAGGCTGCAAACATGCTGGATATCATCAGATCATAGCTCAGGCTGTTCACTTCAAATTTGTATTTAATGTTGCTGGCACGTTTGCGGAACATGGAATAGAATAGGAAGCCAATCGCGATAGCGGCAAGGATCCAGCCCATCAATTCCGTCACATAAGCCTGGCCTAGGAAAACATACCCTTTATGGAGTGGAGCAACAGTTGTGCCCTTTATGACACCTAGGGTTGCGCCCCTGAAAATCAGTTGTGCACCCAGAGTCGTAATGAAGGCTGGCATGCGAAGATAAGCAACGATGGATCCTTGGACCAGACCAACTATCAGACCTAGTGCCAGCTGAATGAGAATGGTTGTGTACATGTCCCAGCCCCACCAGACCATTCCAGCAGCACCAATGCCACCGATAAAGCCTAGCAAAGTGCCGACTGACAGGTCGATATTTCCTGAAATGATGACCATGGACATGCCGGTTGCCAGAACACCAGTGATGGCCATCTGGCGAGCGAGATTGGAAAGGTTACGCGTCTGGATAAAGGATCCTTTTGTCAGGCTTGTAAACAAGATAAACAACACAATAAGTGCCAATATCATTGCGTATTGTCTGAAATTGATCGATACCCTTTTTGATTTTTCAGTGTCAACACCAGTCATATCTTTTTCACCCCCGTCGCAACATTCATAATTGTTTCCTGATCAGCATGGGAGATGTCAAGGCTTCCACGCAGCTCACCAATCCCGAAGACCAGCACCCGGTCACTCATACCGAGGATTTCTTCCAGGTCAGAAGAAATCATGATGACCACAACGCCTTGTTCAACGAGCTGATTCATGATTTTGTAGATTTCGTATTTGGCACCGACGTCGATGCCTCGGGTCGGTTCATCCAGGATCAGCACTTTCGGTTCAGTCATCAAGGCTTTACCAATGGCTACTTTTTGTTGGTTGCCACCACTTAAGTTTTTAACTTTAACCAACTGACTGGGAGTTTTGGTTCGAAGGAAGTTGATGTATTTCTGTGTAGCGGTGCGTTCCAGGTTGGTATCGAGCAATCCCATTTTTGAGACTTTGGACAAGCTTGACAAAGTTGTGTTTTCAAGAACAGACATGCCCAGGACCAGGCCAAAACGCTTGCGATCCTCTGTTAAGTAATAGATACCATGCCGGATCGCATCCTCTGGGGATTTGATCGAAAGTTTCTTACCACCCAGATAGACTTCACCTTCAGATCTTGCTTCAAACGCTCCATAGATTGAGGAAAAAAGTTCGGTTCTGCCGGAGCCCATCAGGCCGCTGATCCCAACGATTTCACCACGGCGGATTTTGAAACTGACATTGTCGACCAGTTTTTTACCTGAAACCCACGGATTGTAAATCGTGTAATTTTTGACCTCAAACGCGACCTCCCCAATTTCGTGGTTTTCACGGGGGAAAAGATTTGTCAATTCGCGTCCGACCATCATGCGGACAATATCCGCTTTTGAAATATCCGAGATGCGTCTGGAACCAATCGTCTGGCCATCGCGGAGAACAGTAACATCATCAGCAATCCGCATAACTTCGTCCAGTTTGTGTGATATATAAATACAAGTGATGTTTTTTTGGCGTAAATTATCAAGAATGCCCATCAGGACATCTACTTCATTTTCAGTCAAAGCGCTAGTAGGTTCATCGAGAATTAACAAGCGCGCATTTTTTGCCAAGGCTTTGGCAATTTCCACCAGTTGTTGCTTACCCACACCGAGATTGATCACTTTCGTGTTCGGGTTGACGCCACTGGATGTGCCCTGGATATTAATACCGACTTTTTCCAGCAAGTCACCTGCTTGACGGATCATCTGGTCAAAGTTGATCAGGCCAGCCCGATTCGGTTGGTTGCCGAGAAAGATATTTTCAGCAACACTCATTTCAGGAACCAGAGCCAGTTCCTGATGGATGCAGACAATTCCTGCTTTTTCAGCATCGTGTGTCGATGCAAACATTTTTTCCTGTCCGTCTAGGATGATTTTCCCATCATAAGATCCGTGAGCATAGATACCACTGAGGACTTTGATGAGCGTTGATTTACCAGCTCCGTTTTCACCACAGATTGCATGGATGGTCCCACAGCGAACCGATAGATCGACGTTTTCCAAAGCCTTGACGCCGGGAAAGATTTTCGTGATACCTTCCATCCGGAGTATTGTTTCTTCACCAGCCGGACAGGCCACCGCTTCAATCATGGCCATTCCTCCCAATCATACTTGACACTTGGTTTGTGGGAGTCCACTTGTATGTGGGCTCCCACATCACCAATTACATTGGATTTACTTTATGTGTATAATTTCCAGATTCTGTTAGCTTGTCAAAGTTGAACATCACAAACGCTATAGGGTGATTTGAAAAGAACAGATTATCAGTTAACAGAAGGCCATTGATCCTTGGGAACATTCTTGTAGACATCTTCCAGCTTGTGGAATCCATCTTTGATGATCTCTTTGACCATGTTGTCTTTGTCTACGGCAACAACGTCAACTTGGAAGGCATCAACATCTTTAAAGCCGTTGTTCTGCTGCGACCAGACACCGAGTGAGCTGTCGACTGCACTCATGGCATCCTGGCCACGTTTGCCCTGAGCCAATGCAGCAGCGAGCTGGATGGCAGCAAGGTTGAGTTTTTTCAAAGGTTTATAAACAGTACCCGTCTGAGTGCCTTCAACGATTCTCTGGCAGGCAGCAAGGTCAGCGTCCTGGCCAGCGATTGCTACTTTCCCGGCCAGACCCTGAGCGGTCAAAGCCTGGATGGCGCCACCAGCAGTGCCGTCATTGGAAGCAACAAAACCCTGGATGTCATTGTTAGCCAAAGTCAGGCCGTTTTCAGCAATTTTCAAAGCTTCATTAGGATCCCAGTTCTTGGCGTTCTGCTTGAGGATGATTTCGATGTCACCGCTATCGATCAGGGGCTGTAGAACTTCTGTCTGACCTTGTTCGAGCAGTGTCGTATTGAAGTCATTAGGGTCGCCCAACATCCAGATATAGTTGCCTTTCGGAGCCTTGTCGACAACAAATTGAGCCTCTGTCCTACCAACTTTGACCGTGTCAAAGGTGATGTAGTAATCCAAATCGCCATTCATGACCAAGCGGTCATAGGAAACAACAGGGATGTCAGCGGCTTTGGCAGGTTCACAGATCGCACCGGCTGCAGCAGAGTCCAAGGCCTGGACAATCAGAGCGTCGACGCCTTGTGTGATCATGTTTTCGCACTGAGAAATCTGCTTCTGCGGATCATCTTCAGCTGACTGGACAATCAGTTCGATGTTGTTGTTGGCAGCATATTCTTTGAACATTTCGATTTCACGCTGCCAACGTTCCTGAGCGAGGGTCCCGACGGATACACCAATGGTTACTTTTTCTGCGGTAGCTGTGGTTGTTTCCCCAGCAACTGTCGTTGCTGCTGCGGTGGTTGCGGCTGGTGCTGCAGTGGTTGCCTCACCAGATGTACAACCGGCCACCAAAGCCAGCATCATGACCATAACCATAAGAATTGATAAAGACCGCTTCATTTTCTTTCCTCCATTTTTCCTTGTTTGTGGAATGGGCTTGTGATGATCTTGACCAAGTTCACCTCCTCAAATCTGATTCCATCTATACGCGGTGTGGCACATTGGATTGGACTGTGAAGTAAATGGACTTTAGGATATGTCCAGATTAATTGTCAGTTGAATCGAA
>DIFN01000034.1:0-9489 GCA_002419145.1 Mageeibacillus sp. UBA5747
AACGAAACCGGTCCGGCCACGGACGTCCATGCCATTCCAATGGCCCAGATTCCCGGCTTGTCCGTTGAGAAATCGAGCCCGACGACTTTGATCACAGCCGCCGGCCAAGTGGTACCATACACCTTTGTGGTCCGGAACATCGGTAATGTCAGTCTGACTAGCATCACTATCACCGATCCGGTCTGCGACATCGGCCCGTCCTATAGCAGCGGCGACATCGGTATGGATGGCATTCTCGACGTCGGTGAAGTCTGGACCTACATCGGCAGCCACACCGTCACACAGACAGAAATCGACAGCAAGGGCGGCGGCGACGGCGACCTCGACAACACCGTGACAGCTGATTCGGCCCAGACCGAACCTGTCACAGACAACCATGAAATCTCGATCGGTTTGTCGCCTGCGCTGTCTGTTGTAAAAAACAGCTCAACGACTCTGATCACGACCGTGGGCCAAGTCGTACCATACACCTTCACTGTCATTAATGAAGGTAATGTGGTGCTGACAAACATCACAGTAACTGACCCGATTTGCACAGTCGGCCCGGCCTACAGTTCTGGCGACCTCAATGACAATGACAAGTTGGATGTGGGAGAGACTTGGATTTTCACCGGCAGTCACACCGTCACCCAGGCTGAAAGCACGTCCGCTGGCAACGGCACCGAAGAAAGCCCTGCGGACGGCTGGCTCGACAACACTGTGATGGTGGATTCGACCGAAACCGATCCTGAAAGTGACGATTTCTCGATCCCAGTGAATGCACCTCCGTCTATCAGCGTTGCCAAATTTGCCTTGGATGATTCAGTCGATGATCCCGGTGACGAAGCAACGTTCCAAGTCAACATCACCAATACCAGTAGTCTGACTGACCCCGTCACCCTCACCAGCCTGACCGACACGATCGAAGGTGGCCCGGCATACAGCCCGATCCTTTACACCAATGCCGCGCTGACCACCCTGATCACGTTACCGCAAACCATTCTGCCGGGAGCCACCCTGACTGTCTACTTTGAAGCTTCCATCGATGGCGACCGCGGCGATAACATCGATGACATTGTCACCGTCTATGGCATGGATGACGAAGAGACGCCGGTATCAGATTCAGATGGCGCAGATGTCGACATTGATACCCTCCCACCTAAAAAAACTACCACGCCTCCGACGACCACCCTGGCCGCTGCAATTCTGGAAGTTTTCGGAGCTGAAATGCCCCAGACCGGCGATTCCCCGGATACCTATCCATTCAAAGTCATCGGCCTGATGACCCTCTTCCTGGCCGGAGCACTCCTCATCCTGTGGAAAAAACGGGACGGCGTCTGATTTTGTGCCAACCTGAACTGCCCACGACGTAACTCAGGCAACATAGATGCACCCAAAAAGCTCCCCTCCAAGCCCGCAAAGCCTAGAGGGGAGCTTGTTTTCAGCCTTTTGCCGAAAATGGGACGCCGTCCCTTTTATGACTTTTTCAGCAGTGACGCCCGGGTGATGCTGTTGGGGCCAAATCGCTCGCGGATCGAGTCGACGGTTTGGTCGACTTTTCCCGAATCGGATGACTTATCCGGTGCTGCCTCCAGTGCATCACGATCGAGCTGGTCAAACAAGCTAAGCTGGCGGTCCTCTTGGTGCTTCTGGAAATGGCCAAGACTGATCCCGATCAGCCGAACTGGCTTGGCCGGGTCCCAGCTTCTGGCGAGCAAGGCACAACCAGCCGGGTACACCTCCTGCGATAGGTTTGTTGCTGGCACCATACTCTGGCGCGTAATCACTTTGAAATCCGTGTATTTGAGTGTAATCTGGACCACTTGACCTTTCAGGTTTTGCCTGCGGGCTGTCGCGGCGACTTCGTCGGACAAACCAAGTAAAATCAGCTTGGCTTTTTCCAGATCAGAGACATTCGCAGACAAGGTCATCGAACGGCCGATCGACTGGACGGGATCCTTGTCAGTGGCAAGGACCGGATCATCTTCCAGACCATGTGCATGCCGAAAAAGGTCAGAGCCGCTTTTGCCAAAGCGTTCAACCAGAAATTCCTGGCTCAGGCGAGCCAGATCGCCAATTGTGGCCACGCCCAGGCGTTTGAGTTTTTCGGCCGTTTTCTGACCGACGCCATACATGGCACCGACTGGCAGCGGCCATAACTTGCTGGGCACATCCACCGGCCAAAGCTCGGTGATTCCCTGCGGTTTTTTCATTTCTGATGCCATCTTAGCTAGAAATTTATTGTCGGAAATCCCGATTGAGCACCATAAATCCAATTTTTCGTTGATCGACTGCATGATCATCTGCGCTGCTTCGAGCGGGGCGCCTGACAGCTTCTCACAGCCGGTCATGTCCAGCCAGGCCTCGTCAATGCTGTTGGGTTCGACAATGGGCGTGAATTGCCGGAGCAGATCCATGACTTCGCGAGATTTTTGCTCGTAAAAATCGTGATCCGGTGGTACAAGCGCGATGCCCGGGCATAGCCGCTGGGCTTCATGCACCAGCATGGTGGTTTTCACCCCATGAGCCCGCGCTTCGTAATTGGCTGCCAGGATGATCCCGGTCCGCCGCTGCGGATCACCGGCAACCGCTGCCGGTGATCCACGTAACTCAGGGCGTCGCGTCATTTCACAAGAAATGAAAAACGCATTCATATCCACCAGGAAAACGACTTTGAGCATGTCAGCGTGTACCTTGAGAAGACATCTCATCCGTCACCGGAGCATAGATTCGCTTGCCATGCCATTCACCCATCAGCCAAACCTCAAAAAATCGCGCAGAGTTTGTGAGAACAAAAACTGAATCCACAGTCCCTCATCGATTATACCATTCAGCCGCAAAAGGGGGATCCGATTCCCTTTTTAAAACGCTGCGGTGAGTTTCTGGACGAGCAGGGAGACGCTGGCGACGGCAAACCAGCAGGCCAGTCCGAGCAGGATTGGGCGCCAGCCCTGGGCAATGAGGCGTTTGAAGCGGGTGTTCAGGCCGATGGCGGACATGGCCATGATGATCATGAATTTGCCGGCCGTGACGAATTTGCCGGCCAGATCCGGCCAGGGTAACCACGTGTTCAACACGGCAACGGCGAGGAATACCAGGACAAACCAGGGGAAGGTCTTGGCCAGGTTATACGCCGGCACATCGGGCGTGTTTGCTTGCCGGCGCGCCAGCAGGGCCATGCGCAGGGCCAGAAAGGAGGTCACTGGTACGATCATCAGGGTCCGGGTTAGCTTGACAATCGTCGCATCGTTCTGGGCAATCGTGTTGCCGGCTGCGGCACTCCAGGCTGTACCGGCCGCTACAACCGATGAGGTGTCGTTGATCGCAGTACCAGCCCAGAGGCCAAACCCCTTATCACTCAATTGCAGCCAATGGCCCAGGGCAGGGAAGATGAAAACTGCGACAACATTGAACAGGAAAATGGTCGAGATCGCTGATGCGACTTCTTCATCGTCGGCAGCAATCACAGGTGCTGTGGCGGCGATGGCCGAACCGCCACAGATAGCCGTGCCGACACCGATCAGGGTGGTCGTCTTGCCATCCAGGTGCAAAAGGTTGCCCATCACATAAGCCGTCACAAACGCAGCGGTCAGGGTGAACAGCATGACAAACAGCGACTGGCCACCGACCTTGACGATCATGGCGAAATTCATCTCGAAACCGAGCAAGACCACCGCCAGCTGGAGCACTTTCTTGCTGGTCAGCCGGATGCCGGGTTCAAAGCTGAAACCGTGAAACCCAGAAATCAGGTCAGGAAACAGATTGGCCAGCAAGATCCCTGTGAGAATACCAAAAACAGGCCCCCCGATCACCGGAAGCTGCTTCCCCAAATACCAGGCCGGGATTGCGATAACCAGACATAGCAGCAGACCTGGCCCAGAACGCCCTTTCAAAGTCATTTTAAGTTACCTCCAAGTACAAAATCACCACTCAGTTTAGCCAAATTCACTCCATTTTAGAAATACAATGATAAAATAGATAAGATAGTAAAAAGCCTATGGCACTTTCATGAGGTGAAATGAATGACGCTGCGCCATTTGCAAATTTTCCTTGCTGTAGCCGATGCGGGCAATATGACACGAGCTTCAGAGCAGTTGTTCATCGCCCAGCCGACCGTCAGCCAGGCCATTGCCGAGCTGGAAAAGCATTTTGGGGTCCGGCTGTTCGACCGCTTGTCACGGCGGCTCTATTTGACAGGACCCGGAAAAGTCCTGCTTGGTTATGCCCGGCATATGAACAATCTGCTTGACGAAATGGACCAGGCCATCGAGGCTGAATCAGCCAGCGGCAGCCTGAGTATCGGGGCGACCCTGACGATCGGAACCTGCCTCCTGCCGGACTATCTGGCAACATTTGGCCGCCAGCAGCCCCAGGTCAGGGTCACAGCGAGCATCCGCAACACCCGGGATATCGAGCAGCTGGTTATCCGCAATGAACTGGACCTGGCCCTGGTTGAGGGGTCGGTCACAAGCCCGGACATCCTGGCCCAGCCTTTCATGACCGATCGCCTGGTGCTGGCCTGCGGCGCCAAACACCCACTTTACAGCATCGCCGGCCCCATTCCGCTGCGTGCGCTGGAAGACCAGTCCTTCATCGTCCGTGAACAGGGCAGCGGGACCCGCGAACTGTTCGAGCACACGATGGCCTTGCAGCAGGTTCCGTGGAAAATTGCCTGGGAAGCGATCAACTCGGACGCCATGGTCCAGGCTGCCGTGGCTGGTCTGGGCATCGCAGTGCTTTCCGGGCGCCTGATCGCAGCGCCCTTACAAACAGGACAGCTGCGGATGATTCCGGTTGAGGGTCTCGATCTGGTCCGCGCCTTCACTCTGGTTCAGCACAAAAACAAATACCTGACGCCCGCCATGCAGGCCATGATCGCGATGATCCTCCAGCCGGAGGCATGAAAAAGGCCGCCTCTTATGAGACGGCCTCAGAATGCATGCAGTCTGTTGCCAGACTGTAATCTGTCAGACCAGCTCGGCAGTCAGTTTCATCTCAACAGCAGACAGGGCCTGAGAGACAGGACAGCCGACCTTGGCTTTTTCGGCGAATTCGAGGAAGGTGGCGGCGTCGATGCCGGGGACTTCGCCGACGGTGGACAGCTCGATCAGGTCAATTTTCGGCCCGGCACCGAGGTGGACTTTGGCAGAAGTGGAGATCTGAGTCGGCACATGGCCGGCATCGGAGAGAATGGCCGACAGGAACATCGAGAAACAGCCGGCATGAGCTGCCCCGATCAGCTCCTCAGGATTGGTGCCGGTGCCATTTTCAAACCGTGATGCAGCAGTGAAGGGGCCCTCGTACATGCCGGAACCCAGGCGCATGACACCTTTGCCCTCTTTCAAATTACCATTCCAGACAGCGGATGAATTGCGAACAGGCATTGTGTACCTCCTAGAATAATGAATGAATCGATTGCTGAATATGTAAAAATCGATTGCGCATGAATATGTTTATAGATTAACGATACCATTAAAAATTCCCCTGTGCGGTAAGGCGCGTTACACAATGATCCAGCGGCCGTTTCCATGCTAAAATAAATCAAAAACGGACAAGTGAGGTCTTCTTTATGGAAAAGCCCTATGACTACCTGATCGTTGGTGCCGGCCTTTTTGGTGCCACGTTTGCCCATGAGGCGACCCAGCGCGGCAAGCGCTGCCTGATCATCGACCGGAGAAAACACACCGGTGGCAATATCTACTGCGAATCAGTCGCCGGGATCAACGTCCACGTGTATGGGGCTCACATATTCCACACCAGTGACAAGCGGATCTGGACCTATGTCAACCAGTTCGCCGAATTCAACCGCTACACCAATTCACCCATCGCCAACTACAACGGTGAAATCTATAACCTGCCTTTCAATATGAATACCTTTAACAAGCTCTGGGGCGTCGTCACACCGGCCGAGGCCCAGGCCCGGATCTCGGCCCAGCGCATGGCTGCCGGGATCACCGTACCACACAATCTCGAAGAACAGGCGATTTCCCTGGTTGGCACCGACATCTATGAAAAACTGATCCAAGGTTACACCGAAAAGCAGTGGGGTCGTCCGGCGACTGAGCTGCCGGCTTTCATCATCAAGCGCCTGCCGGTGCGATTCACCTATGACAACAATTACTTCAATGACAAATTCCAGGGCATCCCGGAGGGCGGCTACAACCAGATCACCGACCGCCTGCTTGAAGGCAGTGAAGTGCGACTGGAGACCGATTATTTTGCCCACAGTGCAGAATTGAAAGCGCTGGCCAGCAAGACTGTTTTCACCGGCATGATCGATGAGTTCTACGGTTACCGCTTCGGCAACCTCGACTACCGCAGCCTGCGTTTTGAACACCAGACCCTGGGTCTGGAAAATTACCAGGGCAATGCAGTTGTCAATTACACCGACCGTCAGACAGCCTTCACCCGGATCATCGAGCACAAGCATTTTGAATTCGGCACCCAGGAGAAGACGGTCATCACCCGCGAATACCCGGCGGAATGGAAAAAAGGCGACGAGCCCTATTATCCGGTCAATGATGACAAAAATAATGCCCTATTTCTGCGCTACAAGGCCTTGGCTGAGCAGGAATACAACGTGATCTTCGGCGGGAGACTGGCCGACTACAAATACTATGACATGCACCAGGTCATCGCCAGTGCGCTTGCCAGGGTGGAAAAGGAGTTTAGTGTTTGACGTTTTTGTTCTCGATGTGAGGTAAAGTCGCTTTTTGCGTGGCCGCAGCCGCGTATTGATGCATGACTTCGTAGATTTTCTTCATAAAAAGGACGTATTGCTTATCAATCGGTGTGATGAGCCGGTCCTGTAATCCTTCGATTTTGTCATAACGGTCGAGGGCATGGTTGATCTGCTCCTCCAGAAAACGCCATTCCGGATCTTTTTTTGCCAGTTCTTCGGCCTGGTCGTAGACCTCCCAGAAACCTTTTTCGAATTCGTTTTCCATAAGAGCACCTGCAGCCAGAAAATGATAAACAGACTTGTTCTGATGAATCCATTATAGACCATAACCCGGCTTCGGTGAGCAATTGTTTCCCGACAGATGAAAAAGCTGTTATCCAGGCGTAATCGTTCGTGATGGCAGCCTTTTCGAAGTGCGGTTCAATCACCGCCTGCGTTTGTCGACCCGATTGGCCAGCGCATTGCCACTGCCCTGGATAAGCTGGACCAGAATGATCAGCAAAATAATCGTGACGAACATGACATCCGTCTGGTAGCGATGGTAGCCATAACGGATCGCAATGTCGCCCAGTCCACCGCCGCCGATCGCCCCGGCCATGGCCGAGTAGCCGACCAGGGTAATGGCGGTCAGGGACAAACCGCGGATCAGGGCCGGCATGGCTTCGGGAACCAGAACGCGAAAAACAATCTGGCTAATCGTGGCTCCCATGGCATGGCAGGACTCGATGACACCGGCCGGGATTTCCTTGAGGGCACTTTCGGTCAGCCGGGCGACAAAGGGAACGGCTGCAATTACCAGGGGCACGATCGTGGCATTGACACCCAGGGATGTGCCGACGACCAGGCGGGTAAAGGGGATCAGGGCAATCATCAGGATGATGAACGGGATGGAGCGGCCGATGTTGATGATGCCTTCCAGAATCGCGTGGAGCGGTTTGATGGGCAAGAGTAAGCCGCGGTCCGTGACTACGACCAGCACACCGATCGGCAGTCCGATCAGGTGGGCGAGCAAAGTGGAGGCCAGGACCATCCAGATGGTCGCACCCGTGCCCTCAATCAGCAGAAAGCCATAATCAGCCCAGAATTCCTGGACCCAGGGACCAAGCTCATTCATGGGACTGTACCTCCGCTTCAAAAGCATCCAGGACATCAAAGGCATCTGCAGCATCGTCAGCTACTGCCTGCTCTAGTTTCAACAGTTGGCGGGTCAGGGCACTTTGTGGATTGGCCACCAGATCGGAAACCAAGCCGGTTTCCAGGATGCGGTTTTCCGCCAAGACCGCCATGTGGCGGCAAATGCGGCGCACAACGCTGGTCTCATGGGTGATGATGATGATGCTGACCCCGAGCTTACGGTTAATGTCTGACAGCAGGTTGAGGATCGAGGTGGTTGTCAGGCTGTCAAGCGCCGATGTGGGCTCATCGCAGAGCAGGAATTCGGGGCGCGTCGCCAGAGCCCGGGCAATGGAGACCCGTTGCTTCTGGCCGCCGGAGAGCTGAGCCGGATAAGCGTTCGCTTTGTCAGATAAACCGATCAGCTCCAGCAGTTCCGTAACCCTCGCGGCCCGTTGCGGGGCCGGGACTCCGGCAATTTCCAGCGGAAAGGCGATGTTGCGGACGACTGTCCGCTGCATGAATAAGTTATAGTCCTGGAACACCATGCCAAAACGGCTGCGAAATGCCCTCAAATCGTGGGCGTTTAGCTTGGTCACATCGAGACCATCGACCAGGATCTCACCTTCGGTCGGCCGTTCCAGCAAGTTGATGCAGCGGATCAGAGTGCTTTTGCCGGCACCCGAAAGACCGATGATGCCAAAGATATCGCCTGTATCAATCGTCAGGTTTACATGGTCCAGCGCTCGCACCATCGGGCTGATTCCGGTGGCTGGATAGATTTTAGTCAGATTGCGGATTTCAATCATGGTGGCAACCTCATGGGGAAAGATCTGCTTGCCAGACCTTTTAAATAACAACCCTAAGAATAATCAAAAAGATTGCAGCAGGGAAGACCCTGCTGCAATCTGGTGCTGACTGCGCGATGCCAGCCGGTTTCAGTCTGCTAAGGGCGTTTTAGCTGCTTTGTGTCAGCCCAGGGCGACCACGGAACCCGCGTACTGGCTGGCGATGAAGTCCTTGACCGCCTGCGATTTCAGGGCATCGGCCAGGGCAAGCAGTTCCGGACGGGCCTCATCCCCTTCGCGAATGGTCAGGATGTTGCCAAAGGTCTGAGCGGCAATAGAGTCGGTAGCTTCAGCTGCCAGGGCGTCAGCCATGGTCAGGCCTGCTTCGATGGCATAATTGCCATTGACGACACCCGCGTCCACATCGGGCAGTGCCCGGGCGATCTGGGCCGCTTCGACTTCGGTGAACTTCAAATTTTTCGGGTTGGCTGTGATGTCTTTCGGGGTGACTTCCAGGCCGGCATCGGCCGGCAGTTCGATCAGGCCCTGGGCCTGGAGCAGAAGCAAAGCCCGGGCCTCGTTGGTGGTATCGTTGGGCACGGCGATGGTCGCACCGTCCTTGAGTTCAGCAAGGCTTTTGGTCCGGCCGGGGTAGAGACCGAGCGGTTCAAAATGAACAGCGGTCAGGCTGACGAGCTTGGTACCATTTTTGGCATTGAAATCGAGCAGATAGGGCAGGTGCTGAAAGAAATTGGCGTCGAGTTCTTTGCTGGCGAGAGCCAGGTTGGGCTGGACGTAGTCGGTGTACTCGATGATTTCCAGGTGGATGTTTTGCTTTAAAAGTTCAGCCTGGGCGATCTTGAGAATCTCGGCATGGGGAACCGGTGTGGCACCGACCTTGAGTGTCACGGGTGCGGCTGATGTCTC
>DIFN01000034.1:9659-16910 GCA_002419145.1 Mageeibacillus sp. UBA5747
GCAGCTTGTGCAGCATCCGTAAATCAGGGGAAGTCTTGTTTTACCGGCAATAAATCATCATCATAGGATCTAGTAGGTTTAGTTTGAGAGGATGTCAGCCAGAGGAAGGAGCTATCGATCATGAATCGTCCCATCATCGCGGTCCCGATCGGTGACCCGGCGGGAATCGGTCCCGAAATCATTGTCCAAGCCATTGCCGATCCTTCGGTTTCTGCCGGTGCAAAAGTCCTGGTGATCGGCGATCGCCGTGTCTTGGAAAGAGCCATTCAGATCTGCCAGGTGCCCGTGCGCATCCGGATGGTCACAACACCTGACCAGTGCCAGGGTGAAACGGGCATCCTCGACTTGATCGATGTGGAAAACGCGGACCCGGCGCGATTTGAGTTCGGGCAAGTCAGCGCACTGTGCGGCCAGGCAGCCTTTGAGTACATCGCCAAGTCGATCGAACTGGCTTTGGATCGGCGTGTCGATGCTGTCGCGACAACTCCGATCAACAAGGAATCTCTCCATGCAGCCCATGTTCCATTTATCGGCCATACTGAGATTTTTGCTGATTTGACCGGAACGGTGGATCCTCTGACTCTGTTTGAAGTCAAAGGGCTGCGTGTCTTTTTCCTGAGCCGACATGTCTCCTTGCGCAAAGCGTGCCAATTGGTGACGAAAGAACGGCTCATCGACTATGGCCGGCGCTGTACCGAGGCGCTGCACCGACTGGGTGTGACGGGAGGCACCATGGCGATTGCCGGGCTCAATCCGCACAGCGGAGAACATGGCTTGTTTGGCGACGAAGAGGTGAGGGCAATCGAGCCGGCGGTCCGTGAACTCCAGGCGCTTGGCTATGCCGTCGCAGGGCCGATCGGCGCCGATTCAGTCTTTCATCTGGCGATTCAGGGCCACTACAATTCTGTTTTATCGCTCTACCACGATCAGGGGCACATCGCGACCAAAACCTATGACTTTGAACGCACCATTGCCATCACCAATGGTCTGCCTTTCCTTAGAACATCGGTCGACCATGGCACCGCCTTCAACATTGCTGGCCGCGGGATCGCCAGCCCGGTCAGCATGGTCGAAGCGATCCGACTGGCCGCCCTGTACGCCCCCTGCTACGCACTCTAAAAGCGTTATTCGTGAGCCATATCGTAGCTTGAACACCCGAAATCAACCCGGATGAAGTCTGACGGATGAGTTCACTAGGATCAGACCTGTCCTTACTCAATCACGATTACAGCCGTCTTGCCGATTTCGCTCCAGTCCCAGAGGTATTTGGCATGGCTGGTGTAGTTGCGCACGCACTTGTGCGAGCGGGGGATCGTGCCGATGGTCGCAGAATATTCAACCATGGGTGGAAAAGAAGTGACGCGCTGGCCGACGGGGACAGTGCGCTGCAAATCTACTGGTACGCCATGGATGTAGGCACCGCCGCCGAAGCGGATGCCATAAGGGGCGTAGCCGGCGATTTCCCGCGTTTTATCGTCCAGATATAGAAACTTGTCGACTTTTTCGATTGCCATATAGTAGCCAAGATCGGTCGGCTCTTTGTAGGGGGCTTGCTCCCCCGTGGTGGCGAAGCTATAAGACACCAAGAACCAATGTCCGCCTGAATATTCGAAAATGCCTTCGTTTTGGTTTTTGCGGTCAATCACGATGACCTTGAGAAGCTGGTCGATCGAATTTCTGAGTGAGACATAGCGTTTGGGCACGTAGCAGTCGCCGGGAAAGTTCAAGGTCCGAACTTTGTAGAACGAGTTGGTTGGCTCAAGGATGGTCACCAGCGTGCCGTCGGCGATATAACGGAAATCAGCGGTAGTGCTGGCAGACAGATAGGCCGGTGCGGATTGGGACCGTTTGACCCCATAAGGATCGATCGCCTGACCTTGGTACAGCGGTGCCAGACCGTTCCAGTTTTTATAATTGCTGATGTAGGCGGTGGTCAGGCCATCGACCTCGGCTTTGAGCGCTTGAGCCACTGCCAGCATTTTCTCGAATTGGAAGGTCCGCGCTGTGCCGAGTGTAGCCAGGACGTACCCATGAATAAAGTGCTCGCCAGCCGGTTTTTCCACTTCATACCAGAGATCGGTCCGGTGATTGGCCACATAGCTACCCCGGACCAGAGCCTGGACAGGGACTTTCTCAAACGGAGCTGCTTGGGCGACAATCGGGGCGCTGGCATCCGGCGTGGAGCGGATATTGGCGCCACCTGCAGTGATCAGGATATAGGAAGTTGGGATGAAATAAGTTGTGTATTGGAGTGTGACAGTGAGGTTTTCCGGGAGAGGCGCAGCATAAGTTTCAACGATTTCGTAAGGCGTCGTCTCAGCCGCCGCTGTTTGCGGTACATCAAGGACCGTCGTCAGGACCAGGACACCGACCAGACTGAGCGCCAGGAAAAGCGCCTTTTTCTGCATGGCCATGAACCTCTTTTCATAGAAAGTTTCATGAATCTAATTTGATTATATCATGGCTATGCATCTGATCAGCAAAACGATCTGCAAGCAGCTTCCGATACTTGGCCAGCAGGATGGATAGACCCATGGCATTGCGGTTCACTGAGGCTCCCATCCGGTTGCGCACGGCCCACAGCTCTTTGAAGAGGTCGAGGATTTCTCCAAGGTCATCGAGCAGGGCAACCAGCTTGGCCTTGAGGACTGGTTCTTCCAGCAGACTCATCTGCTGGGCCAGTTGGAAGAATTGTGCACCATGCCGGACCAGCTGAAGGGTGTAGAGAGCCTCGCGGTGAACAAGGTGACGATGGGCACCTTGCATGTCATGCCTGTTTAATTGCTTCTCCAGTGTATCCAGATAGTCCATCAGGCCGTCATAGTCGTATGCCGCCTCCAGCAGGGTGGGCAGGCTGTTGAACGTTCCGGCCAGTGTGTGCAACAACTGGAAATAGAGGTTAAGTTTCGCTGTGAAATCTTCCCGCGTGTCCCATTTGGTCAGAGGGGAGAGGACCAGGAAGGTCAGGGTCATGTTGTGGATGATCGTGTTTTCAAAATGGTAATAATTGCCCAGATCCTGCCAGAACTGGCCCATGACATTTGCCCGGTCATGGAACACAAAACGGTCCAGATAGTCTGCCGCGTTGCGTTCACGGTTGCCCGCCAGATTCCAGCTCCAGGCAGCCGCGTATGCAAACGCGGGGAAACTCACAGGCGGGACTTGCCAATGGCCGTAGTCACCCCAGTCTGTGACCAGCAGCCCCCGTGCTTTGTAGCGCACAGCCTGTTCGACAGCATCGAGGATGTTGGCTTTCATGTTGTCCGTCCGCCCGGCCAGCGAATTCCAGCTGCTGGTCCCGGGACAGAGGATGAAGTCGATGCCATGCTCGGCCAGCTGTCTGGCATGCGGCTCAAACGGGCTCCTGCTTTCATAATTCCAGTCCAGGACCACCAGATCCGGGGGCAGGGCATAGAGCAATTCCGGGTGCCGGAAAAGAAAATCACCCCAGATCATGCCTTTTTTTTGATGGGAACGGGTGACGGACAATACCTGGCCCAGGAAATCAAGGAAAAGCCTGCTCACCGACTGGCCATCTGGCAGATCCCGGTTTTTACCCAGACCGAGCTCTATCGGCTCATCAAAATTGATATTGACCCAGTCTGATGTGAAATTGGGCAGTAATTCATGGAGCAGGTTGCTGACCAACTCAATAGAACCAGGATCCTGCGGATCCAATGTTGTCACCTGAGGCGGGAGGCCCGGGACCAAGGGTAATCCAGCAGGTGCCTCGGCCAGGGCATTGAATTCAGGCAAGGCCAGCCAGGCTTCCATGTGTCCGAAGGTGTTCTGGCAGGGGACGAGATCGATAAACCGGTCCCGGGCATAACTATCCAGCAGGCGGATTTCTTCAGCGGTGATCGGGGCTTCGCCCGGGAAAAACTTGGCATACCGTTGAAAAGCAAAGGAGTAGCCTTCCATGTAGAGCTGAAGATGGTTGATCTTGAGGTCAGCAAGCATATCGATCAACTCATAAAGACTTTTCAAGGTTGGAATTTTGCCGCGCCCGATATCGATCAGAACGCCACGGATGGTTAAGTCGGGATAGTCTTCTAACCGTATGACAGGCAGAGTGCCTGGATGGGCAGCCAAGAGATGGCGCAAGCTGACGAGGCCATAGAAGAGCCCGGATCCGGAGGAAGCCTGGAGCGAAACTTCCTGAGTAGAGATTTCGATCCGGTAACCCTGGTCAGGACACACTGGGGCATGATAAATCCGGATCACAGCCGGAGTGGCATCCGTTAAAACGCCATCCCGGGCTGTCTCCAGGCGCTTTTGCTGCCAGTCGATCCAGCCGTCTGACAGGCCATCCAGCAAGGACTGCGCGCTTTGATCGCCAAACTCCAGCTTGAGGGGACCAGAAAAATCAACCGCTTCAGCTTGCGGCATGTCTGGCTTGACGGTGAGTTTTTGCGGCTGAGGGTAGATCAGCCAGGTCGGAATTGAGTGCTCCATCTATTGAGTATAGGATAATTTGGAACTGAATTCAGTAAGACTGGCAACGGAACACCGATTGATCAACCATACCCCTTATCCTCACTTGTGGGCAAGGTCGGCTCCAGTCTGAGCCTACCCGGGAGCCTGGCCGGCCTTACTCAACCTTCACCGCATGGACCACAAAGCGCGCGTTATCGACCTCGTACGTGCAGGTCAGAAGGGTCAGAATTTGTGAGGCGGCCGTGACATCGATGCCATAATCAAAATCAGATTTTTCCACCAATGTGTCGAGGAAGGTCTGATACTCGGCACCGTCCGAAAAAGCGGTCTGGATGACATAGAAATCGGTGGTCATGACATAACTGGCAAAAACTTGCCATTCGGTCATGCCGTCCAATGTTTCAAGAACAATCCGGTTGTTCTTGCGGGCAAAGTCTTCCTCCTTGAAATAGCGCAGATTGTGAAACATCGTGCCGTCTTTCATATTATGCCCATACAGGATGCTGTGCCGGCCGGAAAAAGAGCCGGCATTGCGAAAATCCTGGTAAATCGCCCCGGCAATGTCTGTGTTGCCGAGGTAGTCATGCTTGAGATAGAACTCATTGTCGCTGCCACAAACGACCGGATCGTCAATCTGGGTGCCAGGAATTTGAAGCCAGGCTACGGCATCCGGGTTTTGGGCCCGGACTTCAGCCAGACGGTCGGAGACCTCATAGGGAACCGGCGTGGGTGTGGGCAGGGGAGTGGGTGCGGCTGTGGGCGCGGGTAACGTGCCGGCTTGAGTTTGGACCGCAACCGTTGGGACGACACTTTCCTGGGCTGAGCCATTGCGCTGGACCAGGATGCGGATGAACATGCCAACCGTTAACGTGACGACAACTGCTACAAGAATGACTTCGATCCGGATCGTCCGGACAATCCAGCGCTGGATTTTCAGGGGGTCGAACATAGGTACCTCTTTTGGTCAGAACAGCTCCCATGGGCAGCGCCCATGGGAGCTGCCTGATTTGTAATTCCTGTTGTCTATTAGACCATAGATGACACTGAAAAAGGACCCCTCTGAGGGGTCCTTTCCACTGTGGATCTAAAAGCGGGGATCGGTCGCACAAATGTCGCGCCTTTGAAGATGACCGGCCTTTAGACTTTGAACAGCAAATCAGAGTAGGTCGGCAGCGGCCAGTAATCAGCGTCGACCAAGGTTTCCAGAACATCAGCATCGATGCGCAGCTCATTCATAGCGGTGAAGACCAGATCGCGATAGGCTTCAGCCTGGGTTTTGGAATCCCCGTGCAAGTTGGCCGCTTTTTCCAGTGCTTTTTCCAGATTGGCAATATTGGCATTGAAAGATTTCATCGCTTTGTTGACTTTGCCAAACAGTTCTTTTTCTACAGAGACATCGCCACCGACGGCTTCAATGCTGGCAATGGACGAGGCCAGGTCTGCTTTGAAGTTGATGATCGCCGGCAGGAGCTGGCGCTTGGAGATTTCCACTGCAGTCAGACCTTCGATGTTGATGGTCTTGATATAGATTTCATACTGGATCTCAGCCCTGGATTCCATCTCGACCCAGGAAAGGACGCCATGCTTGGCCATCATGGTCTTGTTTTTCTCGGCATTGATCGCAGCGATCGCGTCAACTGTGGTGCGGATATTAGGAAGACCGCGGCGGGCTGCTTCTTTGACCCATTCTTCTGAGTAGCCATTGCCATTGAAGATGATGCGCTTGTGGTTTTTGATGACATCCAGAATGATTGCATTGGCTTCTGCTTCGATATTCTCGGCCTTTTCCAGTCGATCCGCTACCAGACTGAAAATTTCCGCCACCGCTGTATTGAGGGTGAAATTGCACTGAGCGACGGACTGTGAGGAGCCGACCATGCGGAATTCGAATTTGTTGCCGGTAAAGGCAAAGGGCGAGGTCCGGTTGCGATCGGTGGTGTCCTTGAAGAGGGAAGGCAAGGAGGAGGTGCCGAGTTCGAGCAGTCCACCGGATTTGCTGGAGGTTGCACCACCGCTCTTTTCGATCTGGTCGAGGATGTCGGTCAACTGGTCACCGAGGAAAATCGAGACGATCGCAGGCGGAGCTTCGTTGGCGCCGAGGCGGTGGTCGTTGCCCGGGCTGGCGGCAGAGGCCCGCAGCAGATCGGAATAGACATCGACAGCACGGATGACGGTCGTCAAGACCAACAGAAACTGCAGGTTTTCATGCGGTGTCTTGCCTGGTTCCAGCAGGTTCTGGCCATCGTCCGTGCCCATGGACCAGTTGTTGTGTTTGCCTGAACCATTGACGCCGGCAAATGGCTTTTCGTGCAGGAGGCAGACCAGGCCATGACGCAGGGCAACTTTTTTCATCGTTTCCATGGTCAACTGATTGTGGTCAGTCGCGATGTTGGTGGTGGTAAAGATCGGGGCCAGCTCGTGTTGGGCCGGGGCGACCTCGTTGTGCTTGGTCTTGGCAGAAACGCCCAGCTTCCACAGTTCGGAGTCGAGGTCAGACATGTAGGCGGCGATGCGGTCTTTGATCTGGCCGAAGTAATGATCTTCGAGGTCCTGGCCCTTAGGCGGCTTGGCACCAAACAGGGTTCGGCCGGTCAACATCAGGTCAAGGCGCTGGTCGAACATTTTTTTGTCGATCAGGAAATACTCCTGTTCTGGTCCGACGGTGGTGGTGACTTTGTTGGTGGTGGTGTTGCCCAGCAGCCTAAGCACCCGCAAGGCCTGGCGATTGAGGGCGTCCATCGAACGCAGCAGAGGGGTTTTCTTGTCGAGTGCTTCACCGGTGTAGGAGGCGAAGGCTGTCGGAATATACAGGCT
>DIFN01000034.1:16946-56302 GCA_002419145.1 Mageeibacillus sp. UBA5747
GTGGCACGCAAGCCACCGGAAGGGAAAGAAGACGCGTCTGGTTCACCTTTGATCAGTTCCTTGCCGGAAAACTCCATGATCACACGCCCATCGAGGGTAGGTGAAATAAAGGAGTCATGTTTTTCAGCGGTGACACCGGTCAGTGGCTGGAACCAGTGAGTAAAATGGGTCGCTCCTTTGGAAATAGCCCAGTCTTTCATCGCGGATGCGACGACTTCAGCGACCTGAGGATCCAGCGGAATGCCTTCCTCAATGGTCTTGCGTAACGATTTGTAGATCGCCTTCGGCAGGACAGTTCTCATGACGGAGTCGTTAAAGACATTGCTGCCAAAGATCTCGGCCATATTGATCACATTGGTTTCGGTGGTCATGCTCATCGTGAAATCCCCTTTCATTGCTGCGAGGCATGAGCTTAAATAAAAAAAGAGAGTGAAACAAATCCCGTGCGAGATTCATAAACACCCTTGTTTATCTAAGCCATGCTATCGGATCGTAATAGCATCTGTAGCCGTCACTATTCATTTGATGGAACTTAGTGTATCACAAATCAGTCATTCTGCAAGTCTCATGCAAACAAATTTCATATTAAAAAAATGAACAAAATGCCACCAGTCGATCCGGCCAGCCCTTGATGTAACGTGATAAAATGATAGCAAAACGGTTGCACCTGACTGCTTTGGAGCTGCTACGGGTCAGGTGCAAGGTGTGACGGGAGGCTTGAAAGCGATGCGAGTGGGCATTCCCAGGGAAATCAAGAACAATGAAAACCGAGTGGCCATGACCCCTGCCTGCGTCCATGACCTGACGGCGCAGGGAGCCTGTGTGATCGTCGAGGCCGGTGCTGGCTTGGGCAGCGGGTTTTCAGATGCAGACTTCAGGGCAGCCGGGGCTGTGATTGGCACAGCAGAAGAGGCCTGGGCTTGCCGTCTGGTGGTCAAGGTCAAAGAACCCCAACCTTCCGAATACGGCTTTTTCCGCCCGGACCTGATCTTGTTCACGTATTTGCATCTGGCAGCCAACGAAACGCTAGCAGCCAGACTGCGTGCGGCGCAGGTGAAAGCCATTGCCTATGAACAGGTCCAGTTGCCGGATGGATCACTGCCTCTGCTGGCACCGATGTCGGAAATTGCTGGCCGCCTGGGCGCCATGATGGCCGAGTATTATCTGCTTAAAACCCAGGGCGGCCGGGGCCTTCTGGCTGGTGGCGTGCCCGGTGTGGAAAAAGCCCGCTTCACAATCATCGGGGCTGGAACCGCCGGCCGGGCGGCCTTGCAGGCTGTCATCGGGATGGGTGCGGATGTGACCATCCTCGACAACCAGATCATCAAGCTGGCGCGTCTGGAGGAACAATATCAGTCCAGGGTCCGGACCTTGTTTTCCAACCGGAAAAATCTGGAAGATGCCGTTGTATCCTCAGATGCGGTCATTTCCACGGTCCTGGTGCCAGGTGCCCGGGCTCCTCATCTCGTCACGGCTGACATGGTCCGGCGCATGCGCCAGGGCAGCGTGATCGTGGATATCGCCATTGATCAGGGCGGATCAGTTGAGACGATCCCCCACAGCACCACTCACGACGATCCAGTCCTGATCATCGAGGGTGTGACTCACTACGCAGTGGCCAACATGCCTGGAGCCGTGCCACGGACTGCTACGACCGCATTGTCCAATGCCACGTTGCCGTATGTGCTGCTTCTGGCTGAGCATGGACTGGATGCTCTCAAGATCAGGCCGGAGCTGGCCCTGGCCATTCTCCAGGAAGAGATGAGGTAACTGCATGCCAGATCCAAAGCCACAACCGGATAACCCTTTGCTGGCGGAACAGGCCCGCCAGTTTTTCCAGCGCCAGATCCAGACTGTCAAGATGTGTCTTTCCCGCCTGGATGCTGGACAAGACGATCCTGAGCTGATTCATGATCTGCGTGTTGCTGCCCGGCGGTTCACCAGTCTTTTGCAGCAGACGGAGCCTTTTCTGGAAGCCAGATGGTGCCGCCAGGCTGCAAAAGCTATGCGCCCCGTGCGCAAGGCGACCAATCGGCTGCGGGATGCCTCGGTCCTGGCCGAGCGCATGGCCAACCTGTCTTCTGGGCAGCCGCAGGGCCAGGAATGGGACGATCTGGCTGACCTTCTGGGGCATATGCAGCGCCAGCAGCTGAAAAAAGCCCGACACAAGCTCCTGGACGAGCACTTTCGCCAGCAGCTGGACCAGCTGGATGATTTCCTGAGTGACCAGATGGCCACCGCCCATCTGTTGCGGCCTGAGCCTCGAAATAAGGATCTGTATGCGCTTTATAGCCTCGAAGGAGTCCGGACTGCCCTGCTGTTCCACCAGTCCGCCGAATTACTGGCCGTGCGTCAATGGGTCGTTGCTGAGTCAGAACTGCCGGCTGAAGTCCTGGCAGATCCAGTCCTGGCCGCTGGATTCCTGGAGATTGCGCCGGAGGTCATCCACCGGATCCGACTCGCGGTCAAGGATTTCCGCTATGCCCTCGAATTCCTCGCCCCTGTCTTGCTACCCGAGCCTCTGGCTGTGTGGCTGAGCTCATTTCGAGCGCTGCAGGACCAACTCGGTGCCATCCATGACCTGGACCAGGCTCTGGAAAGGATCACCAGTCTGGAGGGGCGTGGTCTGGACAGCAAGCCGTCTCGAGAATGGATCGACTCGTGTGAGACAGTGAAAAGAGCCTGGCGCGAGGAGCGCCAGACCCTCCTGGATCAATTGCAGCCTCAGTGGGCTGATTGGACTGCTGAAGGCTATGAATGCAAGATCTATGAGCTAATCTTTCAAAAATAAACTCAATTCAAAGGGCATCCGATCCTTTGGAGTGAATAGCCAGATCAGGCAATGGTGCCAACGCCAGGGACAACAGGAGCAACAAAGGTCCGAGCGGCCAGCTGACTGTCAATCATGAGCAAGGCGTTCGGGTTGCTATTGGCCAGTTTGAGCTTGTCAATCAGATCTTGGACATTGCCTTCCTCTTCGACTTGCTCAGTGACATACCACTGCAGGAAAATATAAGCGGCATGGTCGCCAGACTGCATAGCCAGGGTGGCCAGGTTGCCGATCGATTCGGTGATCAGATGCTCGTGCTCAAGCACGGCTTCGAAGACTTCCAGAGGGCTCGACCAGGCACCGCTGGGATCAGCAATTGCCGCATAGGTGACTGATTCGCTGCGGGCGTGCAGGTAATGGACCAGGTTCTGGGCGTGGGCGAGCTCTTCCTGGTACTGGACATAGGTCCAGTTGGCCGCACCTTTGAGTCCGTTATTGGCAAAATAGTTGGACATGGCCAGATACAGGAAGGCACTGAAATATTCCTTGTTGATCTGCGCGCTGAATGCCTGGGATAGTATGAGTTTCATGGTAGAATTTCCTCCTTGGTGTCTGAGCCTGAATTTTGGCTAAGCCTGGGCCGCAGCCTGGAAACAGGGCTGAAGATAGATGTTCAGTCAGGTCATTATAAGGGAACGATTCTGAATAGAGAAGCTGGAACGTTACCGTTTCGGGCAAATGCACCCATCAAGCAACTCCAAGTGGCAGCAGCAACATTGCAGCTGCTTAAAGGATCGTTATAATGGATACATTGAAGTGCCTTCGTGACGGACGGCACAAGAAGGAGGCCCGTGCCGTGTATCCAATCGTCCACAAGCAAATACTCAATCCAACCGTCGTCCGGCTGGATGTTTCTGCTCCATTGATCGCCCGCAAAGCCAAACCCGGTCAGTTCATCATGCTGCGCACCGATGAGGAAGGGGAACGCATCCCCCTGACGATCGCAGATTATGACCGGGAAAAGGGCATCGTTTCGATCATCTTCCAGCTGGTCGGCAAGACAACCCAGACTCTGTCCGAACTGAACGAAGGTGACAGCATCCTTGATTTTGTCGGACCCCTGGGCGTGGCTTCTCATCTGGAAGGGTACAAGCGAGTGGCCGTGATCGGCGGCGGTCTTGGCACCGCGATTGCCTATCCCCAGGCCAAGGCGTTGCATCAGATGGGTGCCGTCGTGGATATCATCGCCGGCTTCCGCACCCGGGACCTGGTGATTCTCGAGAACGAGATGCGTGCAGCCTGCACCCATCTCTACCTGACCACCGACGACGGATCCTATATCCGCAAAGGGTTTGTCACGGACGTTCTCAAAGAACAGATCGAAGCGGGTGCCGGTTATGACTTGGTCATAGCGATCGGCCCGTTGATCATGATGAAAATGATTTCTAACCTGACCCGCCCGTATGGGATCCACACCGTCGTCAGCATGAACTCGATCATGGTCGATGGTACCGGCATGTGTGGTGGTTGCCGCCTGACTGTTGGCGGTGAGACGAAATTTGCCTGCATCGACGGTCCGGATTTTGACGGTCACCAGGTCGACTTTGACGAGGCCATGCGCCGCAGCCAGATCTACAAGAATAACGAAAAAGAATCCATGGATAAGCACATCTGCCGCCTGACCGGAAAGGAGTCCTGAAAACCAATGCCAAACATGTCTTTGAAAAAGGTCCCGATTCCGGAACAAGATCCCCAGATCAGAAACCGCAATTTTGCCGAAGTCGCCTTTGGCTACACGCCCGAAATGGCCATGGAGGAAGCGACTCGCTGCCTGCTGTGCAAACACAAGCCCTGTATCGCTGGCTGTCCAGTCCATGTGCGCATCCCGGAGTTTATCGCAAAAGTTGCAGTCGGTGACTTTGAGGAAGCCTACCACATCATCACTTCGACCAATTTCCTGCCCGCTGTCTGCGGTCGGGTCTGCCCCCAGGAGACCCAGTGCGAACAAGTCTGCGTCCGGGCGATCAAGGGCGAATCCGTGGCTATCGGCCGTCTGGAACGCTTTGTCGCCGACTGGTACATGGAAAACAGGAAACCCAGACTGGATAAGGCCCCGCCCAAGAACAAGAAAGTTGCCATCGTCGGTTCCGGACCCGCCGGGCTGACCTGTGCCAGCGACCTGGCTAAGCTGGGCTATGATGTCACGATTTTTGAAGCCTTCCATGTGCCCGGTGGCGTTCTGATGTACGGTATCCCGGAATTCCGCTTGCCCAAGGTCATCGTCCAGGAAGAAATCAATAACCTGCGAAAACTCGGGGTCAAGATCGAGACCAATATGGTCATTGGCAAGATCCTGACCCTCGATGAACTGCACGACATGGGCTTTGAGGCCATTTTCATCGGCACCGGAGCTGGCTTGCCCAGTTTCATGAAAATTCCGGGTGAAAACCTCAACGGCGTCTATTCCTCCAATGAGTTCCTGACCCGGATCAACCTGATGAAAGCCTACAAGTTCCCGGACTGGGACACTCCGATCAAGGTCGGCAAACGCGTCGCCGTCGTTGGCGGCGGCAATGTCGCAATGGATGCGGCCAGAAGTGCCAAGCGCCTCGGCGCTGAGGAAGTCTACATCGTTTACCGGCGCTCGGAGACTGAATTGCCAGCCCGCCTTGAGGAAGTCCACCATGCTAAGGAAGAAGGCATCATCTTCAAACTCCTGACCGCTCCGGTCGAAGTCCTCGGCAATGAGCAAGGCTGGGTGACAGGCCTTCGATGCATCGAGATGGAGCTGGGTGAACCAGACAGCTCCGGTCGGCGCCGGCCACTCGAGAAGAAGGGCTCGGAATTCACCCTGCCGATGGACACCGTTGTCGTCGCGATCGGAACCAGTCCTAACCCCCTGATCAAAATGACCACACCTGGGCTGGAGACTCAGAAATGGGGCGGCATTGTCGTTGATGAACACACGATGGCTACCAGCAAAACCGGTGTGTATGCCGGTGGAGACGCGGTCACAGGCGCCGCAACCGTCATCTTGGCCATGGGCGCCGGCAAAATCGCCGCTGAAGCCATCGACACCTATCTGACCTCCGGTGTCAATCCAGTTTCGCCGGAAGACGAAGCCTGTGTCCTTGGATCGAACAAAGAAGAGTACTAAACAGCAAGGCAGGTCTTTTATGAAATATGTACGTGTCAAGTACAACGGACAACCCAGCTGGGGCGAACTCTCCCAAGAGTCTGTCTATCTGCTGGACCAGGCACCCTATGAGGGTGGTCAGAAAACGGGCAAGGTGCTGGCATTCAAGGATTGTGAAGTGCTGGCACCCTGCCAGCCGAGCAAGATCGTTGCAGTGGGCAAAAACTACCATGACCATATCAAGGAATTCGATGCGCAGATCCCGCAACATCCGATCTTGTTCATCAAACCGTCTACTGCCATCCAGGATCCTGGCAAACCGATCATCCTGCCGCCCCGGACGCTGTGCAACCGGGTCGATTACGAAGGAGAACTGGCTTTGGTGATCGCTAAAAAGGCATACCGCGTCAGCGCGGCTGATGCGGCCCACTACATCCTGGGCTACACCATCCTGAACGATGTGACCGCCCGCGACCTGCAGAAACTCGACGGCCAGTGGACCCGGGCCAAAGGGTTTGACACCTTTGCTCCGGTCGGTCCGATCCTGACGGACGAAGTCGATCCATCCGATCTTATGATCACCACGACGCTCAATGGCCATGTACGCCAGCAAGAAACTACGGCTCAGCTGATCTGGTCTATCCCCGAACTGGTGGCTTTCATCACCCAGTGCATGACCTTGCTGCCTGGAGATGTTGTCACGACCGGCACGCCAGCCGGGGTCGGGCCGATGCTGGCCTCAGATACCGTTGCCGTGACCATTGAGGGCATTGGCACCTTGCAAAGTCCTGTCATGGCCAGCCCTTTTTCACTGGCCTGAACTGCAGGTGACCTGGCGGCCAGCCAGCGAGGTTTTCGGCCTCGTGCTGCCTTGCCTTCCAGTTAGGGTCACGACCTAGATGATAACTCGCCTGGCCCAGGACCCCGGCCCTCAGGGTCATTCACGCTGCCTGCCAGGCTGCTTAAAATGAGGTGGGAATCCATGTATGATGTCGTGATCATCGGTGCTGGAGTCATCGGCTGTGCCATCGCCCGGGAATTGTCCCGGTACCAGCTCCATGTGCTGGTCCTGGACCAGGCCAGCGATGTCTGCGAAGGCACAAGCAAGGCCAACAGCGGCATCATCCATGCTGGCTATGACGCCACCCCCGGTACCAGCAAAGCGCACTACAATGTCCGCGGGAATCCTCTGGTTTATCAATGGGCGCAGGAACTATCCGTCCCCTGTAAGAACAACACCTCGCTTGTCCTGGCCTTTTCAGAGGCCGATCTGCCCAAGATCGCCGCACTGATCGAGCGCGGCCGGCAAAACGGTGTCAAAGGTTTGCGCACGATCAGCCGCGAGGAGGTCCTGGGTCGTGAACCCCAGGTCAACCCTGCCATTGCCGGGGCCTTGCTGGCAGAAACGGGCGGTATCGTCAGCCCTTATGGTCTGACCATTGCCCTGGCAGAGCATGCAGCGGTCAATGGGGTCGAATTTCGCCTGGACTGCCAGGTCCAGGCGCTATCGCAGCGAACGGATCCCAACGGCAGGAAGGCCCATTTTGAGGTGCAGTCAGCACAAGGACTGATCCAGGCGCGGGCCATCGTCAACGCAGCGGGTGTTTTTGCCGATGTCATCCACAACTCGCTCAGTCAGGATACCCTGACCATTTCAGCCCGGCGGGGTGAATACTGGATGCTGGATAAACGGATCGGTGCCCAGTTTTCTGCGACTTTGTTCCAGCTGCCCACGGACAAAGGCAAAGGCATCCTGGTCACACCAACGGTGGAACAGACGCTGATCCTGGGGCCAACCAGCGACTTTGTCCCGGACAAGACGGACACCCGGACGACTGCCGCCAAGCAAGAAGAGATTCTCGCAACAGCGGCCTTGACCTGGCCAGGTTTGCGCCAAGACTCGTTCATCACTTCCTTTTCCGGGCTGCGAGCGCATCTGGCCGAAGGCGATTTCCGGGTTGGCCGTGCGCCGGACGTGCCCGGGTATTACCTCGCTGCCGGAATGGAGTCTCCTGGCCTGACAGCTGCCCCAGCTATCGCCATCGATCTGGCTGAGCAGATTGCTTCTGACTTTGATCTCGTGCTCAAACCGGATTTTCAGCCCCCGCCCCGGCCTATTCCCGGCTTTTCGCTCGAGCAACTGGCAGACCCGACCCAAATGGACCTGCTGGCGGCTGAAATCGCCCGTGACCCGGCGATGGGCCGGCTGGTCTGTCGCTGTGAACAAGTCACGGAAGCTCAGATCCGGGCTGCGATCCGCCGCCCGGTCGGTGCCCGGACGCTCGACGGCATCAAACGTCGGACCCGGGCCAACATGGGCCGCTGCCAGGGCGGTTTTTGCACCCCGCGCATCCTGGAGATCCTGGCTGAAGAACTGGATTGCGACATCACGACCCTCACTAAATCGGGTGGCCAGTCCCGGATTTTGATGGGCCGGCTGGGGGTAGAGCCATGAGCGGGACGAACATCATTCTGGAAAAGGTCAGTCTCGTGATCATCGGCGGTGGACCTGCCGGTCTAGCCGCTGCTCTGGAAGCTAAGCGCCGGGGCTTGTCTGACATCCTGCTGATTGAGCGCGACCAGCAACTTGGTGGCATCCTTAACCAATGCATTCACACCGGTTTCGGTTTGCATTATTTCGGAGAAGAACTGAGTGGGCCGGAATATGCCGACCGTTTCAGCCTTGCTTTTACGACTGCCGGAATAGCCTGCCTTCTCGAAACCCATGTCCTTGAGATCACTCCGGACAGGATCTTGACTGTCATCTCCCCTCAGGGTATCAGGCAAATCGCAGCGGGGGCAGTGATCCTGGCTATGGGCTGCCGGGAACGACCTCGCGGGGCACTTGGTATCCCTGGCACACGCTGTGCTGGTATCCTGACTGCCGGCCTGGCCCAGCGGCTCTTGAACCTGCAGGGGCTCATGCCCGGCCATTCGGTCGTGATCCTGGGCTCGGGTGACATCGGCCTGATCATGGCCCGGCGCCTGACCCTCGAAGGAGCAAAAGTCGAGGCCGTCGTTGAGTTGATGCCCTATTCCAGTGGCCTGACCCGCAATGTCGTCCAATGCTTGCAGGATTACGAGATCCCGCTTCTGCTGTCGCATACGGTTGTGGAAACCCATGGCCGCGAGCGTCTTACCGGTGTGACCATTGCGCCTGTACACCCCCAGAGCCAGAAACCAGACCTTGCCCAGGCCCGCTTCATCGCCTGTGACACCCTGCTTTTGTCCGTCGGACTGATACCGGAAAACGAATTGTCACTCGGGGCAGGTGTGGTGCTCGACCCTGCCACCCGCGGGCCGCGCGTCGATCAGAGCCTTGGGACAAGCCAGCCCGGCATCTTTGCCTGCGGCAATGTCTTGCATGTTCACGACTTGGTGGATGATGTCTCGCGCGAGGCCGAACAAGCCGCCCGCTCAGCCGTGGCCTTCCTGAATGAAACCGATTCGCCCGGCCGGCCCTGTGAGCCGTCGTCGCTGCTGCCCGTCCTGGCCGGCCCAGGGATTCGCAGTGTGGTGCCCCAGCTCATCGCGCGCGATCGAACACCAGAAACAATCCGGCTGGCTTTCCGCCCCGCCCGAGTTTACCGTGCAGCCAGCATTTGCCTGCGCGACAGTCAGGGGCAGCTTGTCTTGAAAAGCCGGCGCCGGATCCTGACCCCAGGTGAAGAATCCCGACTGGAAATCCCGGCTGGCCACTGGCCTGCTGTTACGGCTGGCCACTGGCAGCTGTCAATCGAGGAGTAACATGACAAAACATACGCCAGATGCCAAAAAATCTCCGGATCTTGCGCCTGCTCCCGACAGCCTCAGAACCATTACCTGCACCGGATGCCCGATGGGTTGCCAGGTCACCGTTACCCAGGAACCAGGGGGTGAATGGCACTTTTCCGGGGCCCAGTGTTCACGCGGTGATGTTCACGCCCGCCAGGAGATCACCGACCCAGTCCGGCCCCTGACCACCCTCATCCCCGTCCGAAGCAGCAGGACACCCCTCAGTGTCAAAACCAGCCAGCCCGTCCCCAAAGCCCTGTTCTGGGACTTTGTCGACCAGATCCACCGGCTGAGAATTGAATGCCCCATACACACAGGCGACATTCTGGCCGAAAACCTCATGGGCACTGGCATTGCGCTGATTGCGACGAGAAATCTAGAATAGGGACGGGGTCTGATGATGCAAAATTTATGCATGGTACCTCTTTTTTATGCATAATCACTGCATAGATAGACCAGGTCCCCAATAGGATCATCCGTTTATTTTCCGGAGGCACTATGGCCCACCCTTTGACTTTTGTCCAGACAGGCGACCTGCATCTGGGCAGCCCATTTGCTTTTGCCGCGGACAAAGCACCGCTGCTCTTGCGGGCGCAACTGGATGCTTTTATTGCGATCATCCGACTCTGTCAGCAGGTCCAGGCAGATGTCCTCCTGATCGCAGGTGACCTTTTTGACCAGCCTGTCCCTGATGCAACACTGGTTCGCACCGTTCGTGAACTTTTGGGCAGTCTGGGCCAGACCCGAGTTCTGATCGCACCTGGCAATCATGACCCCGCTGCTCTGGATTCCCCCTACCGGCAGGACATCTGGCCGGCCCCAGTCAAGATTTTCATGGATTCCCTGGAACGAATCGAATGGCCGGATGCCCGTGTGCGCCTGTACGGATGTGGCTTCACCTCAACCGTAGCGCCTGTTCCTCTGCCGTTTGTGCCTCCGGAAGGGCTCGCTCCGGACTGGTTCAATCTCTGCCTCGTTCACGGGGACCTCAATGGACCCGTATCATCACCTTACAATCCACTCACCGCCGCCAACCTGGCTGGGGCGGGCTATGACTACGTGGCTCTGGGCCATCTCCATGCCTTTTCCGGATTCCAGAAAGAACGGCAAACAACCTTTGCTTATGCGGGGTGCCCGTTTGGCCGCGGTTTTGACGAAATCGGGACCAAAGGGGTCATTGTTGGGACAGTTTCTCCCAGCCAGTCTGACAAAGGCAGACCAACTCTGAATTTGCGTTTTGCGCCCATCGATGGGCGACGCTTTCTCGTGCAGACCGTGGATGTGACTGGCTGCCAGGACCACCGTCAGGCAGCAGACAAGATCCTGGCATCGCTCAAGGCAGGGGTGGGAAATTCCTGGCCAGACCACCTCTACAAAATCATCCTTGCCGGAGACCGCACGCTGGATTTCACATTGTCACTTCCGGTTCTGGACTCGCTTCTGGCTGGCCAGCTCTTCTGGTATCGGCTGGTGGATGAGACTCGCCTGCCCGTCGATCTTGCCGACCTGGCCAGAGAACATTCCCTGCGCGGCGCATTTGTCCGCCAGGCTCAAAGTGCCCTGCAGCAGGCCACCGAATCCGGCCAGGCACACGAGCGCCAGATCCTGGTCCAGGCTCTTGACCTGGGTCTGGCAGCCATGCGCGGGGAGGAGGTCTGGTATGAAACTGATCCAGCTTGATGTCCAGTCTTTTGGTTCGTTCAAAAACCGCCAGTTTCATTTTCCTGCCGGACTGACCGTTTTCTGGGGCGAAAATGAACAGGGTAAAAGCACGCTTTTGGCCTGCCTGAAGGCGATGTTCTATGGCTTTTCCGGACGCAGCCGGTCACCGCTGGAAAATGAACGCTTGCGCTACCAGCCATGGGACGGATCCAGGCCTGGTGCCAGCCTGATTTTTGAGCAAGCCGGCATTCGCTACCGCCTGCAGCGTTCTTTTGGCAAAACCAGAGCCCAGGACGAAACACTGCTGATGCATGACATCAGCGGCGCAAAAGTCGATCTGCCTGGCCAGCAGGAGGTCGGACCATTCCTGTTTCAGGTGTCAGCCGAGGAATTCACTCAGACGGTTTTCATTGGCCAGATGAACAGTGTCATTGCCCAGCCGGACGCATCGATCCTGACCAAGCTGACCAATCTGTCCAGCAGTTTTAACGAGACACTCTCGTACCAAGCCATGGATAGCCGGCTGCAGAAAGCTCTGGCCAAATTGCGGTCGGAACGGGGCAAAGCCGGTCTAATCGTTGAAATGGAGCAACAGTTGGAAGCCTTGTCTCTTGACCGTGAAACCGCCCTGAAATCCGAGAAGCAAAGGCAACAGTTCACCCTTCAGCTGCAGGAGCTGAACCGGCAGAAAGCACAGCTGCAAGACCAGATGGATGTCCTGTCAGACCAGTTAGTCCTGCAGCAGGTCACCTCCAGGCGTCAAAGGTTGGAGAGACTGGCTGCGCGCCATCAGGAAGTCTTGAAGTTGCGCCAGGATGAATCCGATAAAGCCAGACATCTGGCTGACCATGGAATTAGCGAAGCTGGGATCAATACTTGGCAGCAGGAATTCACCTTGCTGCTGCAGGAGCGACAGCACCTGATCCAATGGATCGATGACTGGAGGGACAAAGCCAAGGCAGCGCTGGCAGCAGCAGCAGCACAAAACTGGCGTACACTGGCCGACTACCAGCAGATTGTCCAGGACCTGGCCGCCCAGATCCAGTCCTGCGATCTGATCCCGCCTGATGGGATTCTTCATCCACAGCCCAAGCCTGCAGCGCTCTGGCTTGTGATCTTGAATGTGATTCTGGTTGCAGCAGGCCTCCTGCTGGGCGTCCTGATCCGCCCGGCTTTCTTTACTTTGGTGTTGGTGGCAGTCATAGATTGGGCTTTTGTGTTTTTTTGGCTCAAGCATGCCGATCGAGTCCAGGGTGAACACCAGAAAGCGTTTGAACAGCAACAGGCGCAGGAACGGGATCGTCAGGTCAAGACCTTGCAGATTCAACTGGAAAAAGCCCGGACTGAGGCCAGCGAGGCTCAAAATGCTGCCATAAAAGCGCAGGCGGATCTGGAGGCGTGGGATGATGCCGCCAGCAGGGATGTGAATTTGCCTGAAGAGCTGATCCGCCAGACCGACGTTTTTCTGGACCACTGGCTGCACGTGCAACAGTCGCTTGCGCTTGCCACGCCTGAGTCCGCCCGGGACCGAGCTGACGGTTTGCCAACATCCGCCCAGGACCTGGATGCGCCCACGACTGCCCGGACAGCACTCCTGATGCTCGATCCGGCAATCATCCAGCAAGGACTCGACCGGCTGACAACCTTGCTGGCAGAGTTAAACCAGATCCGGGCTTTGCAACGACAGGCGGAAGCGGCGCTGGCAAGTGACCTGGACGGCCTGAGCTGGGAGCAGTTCCAGTCCTTACAGCTTGCCGAAATTGCTCTTTTGCAGCAAAAGATCAAACACTCGGAACGGGTGTGCGAGATCATGGAACAAGGCTTGCTTGAACAGCGTCTCAGTGAGGTGTCTGGCCAGCTGGCTGCCATCGAACGCGAACTGGCCGGCCTGGAGTCGGCAATCCTGCATAGCCCTCGGCCTGCAAAGCTCGTTACAGATTATGACCGTGACCGCGAAATCCTGAATGAGCAGCTCGAGAAAGCCAGAATGTATTATGAGAGTCTGACGATGGCCCGGTCCTGGATCCAAAAGGCCTATGACGAACTCCAGGCGACCTTCGGGCCGCGCCTGAACCAGGAAGCCGCCCGGATTCTTCATCACTTGACCCGGTCGCGTTATGAAGCCCTCAAAATCGACCGCTCTTTTGCCATCCAGGTAGCTGTGCCCGAAGATCAGAACTTCCATGACTGGCGTTTTTTCAGTGGCGGAACCATCGACCAAGTCTATCTGGCTCTGCGCCTGGCGATAGCCGGGATCATTCAGGCTGGATCAGAGCCACTGCCCTTGCTGCTCGATGATGCCCTGGTCCAGTACGACGATGGCCGGGCAAGCGCTGCCCTGGACTACCTGTCCAGGCATAGCCAGGAGACCGGCGGACAGGTTCTCCTCATGACCAGCCAAGCCCGGATCAAAGCGATAGCCGGGCAGATCAGCCCGGCTATCTCGGTTTTGACTGTTTAGGATCTGGTTTTTATCACAGGTCATGCTGGGGATTGCTGCCGACCATGACACACGCTTTCGTGATGGCTACATAGAGATCAGCCTGGTTTTGCGGCAAGGTCTGATCGATGCTGGTCATCAGCTCGCCTTTTTCCGTTACCACGTAATGACTGGGCAGGCTGTTGAGGACCAACGCCTGGATATCCAGCTGGCATTTTTCACAGGTACAGACACCCATCTGGGGAAGCAATTCTGCCAGCTGCTGTTTGACAATCGTTTCCATCTGGTTTTTTAAGACATGCATCATTCAACGCCCCACTTTCTGCCACAATCGTAATTGATCAATTCAATCGTATCAGATGTTATTTTTAATAGCTAGCGGTAGAATGGGGAAAACGTTCATTGCACGATGTCATAAGGCCAGCTGGTGATGCCTCCCAGATCGTAAAGCATGGTGTAGCCTAGTCCAGCCAATTGCTCGGCGGCCAGGGCAGAACGCCTGCCACTGCGGCAGTAAATGACGATCGGAGTGTTCTTGTCGGCTGGCAGTTCGTCGGTGCGATCGAGCAGCTCCTCAACCGCCAGTTGCTGGGCTCCTTCGATGTGGCCTTCGGCAAATTCGGCCTCAGTCCTGACATCCAGCAGGATGGCTGCAGGCTGGTCTTTGAGAATGGCCAGGGCTTCGTCCGCAGAGACCTTCACGATTTTTTTTGGCTGATTTGCTCCAGCAGAAGCAGAGGTGACAGCAGCTGGGGCGGGGGCAACTGGGGTCGCATCTGTTGGAGCAGCAGTCGTGGTACAACCGGCCAATAAGGCCAGAGTCAAAGTCAGAGCCAGGAAAAGGGCTAAGATGGTTTGAGTGTGGAAATGGTTCATGTTTAACCTCCATTGCTGTATAGACTTTCAGTATAGGCCAAGGTCCGGGCGAAAGCCTGTGACAGGATCACACATGGACAGGACCGAACATGTGATATAATGCATTTATTTATGACCTTATCACCAATGAGCCATGCAGATGACAGCAGGAGTGAAACGGATGTTGACCAAAGAGCAAATCCAGCGCCTCGACCGGCTTTTCCCGGTTCTGACAAAATTGAACGCCAAGGACCGTGACATCTTGTTTTCGGCCGGCCAGATCATTGAATTACCAGACGAGCAGATGCTGATGCAGCAGAGCCATCAGTGCCAGTTTGTCCCTTTTGTCTTGAGCGGCGTCCTGCGCATCTACAAATTGTCCCCCAATGGCCGCGAGATGACTTTGTACCGGACGATGACGGGAGAGACCTGCCTGGCTTCGATTGCCTGCCAGCTGACGGGGGACGAATTCCCGGCCATGGCCCAGGTCGAGGAGGCTGCCGAGCTGTTCATGGTCCCATCCAAGGTGTACCACGAAATCCTCGACAAGCAAATGGCCTGGAAGGATTTCCTGATCAATGCGATGTATTCGCACCTGATCGAGACCATGCAGACGTTGGAGGCCGTCGCCTTTGACCGCACAGACAATCGTCTGGTCCATTGGCTTCTGGATCAGACTCATCACCAGCCGGGCACGATCCACTACACGCACGAGGCCATTGCTGTCGAGTTGGGCACAGCCCGCGAGGTTGTTTCGCGCCTGCTGGGTGAACTCAAGGCTGCGGGTGCTATACAGCTCGGCCGCGGCCGGATCGAGGTCATTCGGCCGGCCTTGTTGAAACAGCTGCTCGAATAAGTCCCGAGCACCGCCTGGTCCAGGGAGATTTCCGCCCCGAAGAATATGGACTGCCCCGCATTTATGCTATAATCCGTTTGCTACTTTTTTCAAGGACAGGAGTGATGCCATTTGGCTGAGGTTCGCGCTCGTCGCGGCACAATGAAAAGCAGGCATGCTCGTGCGCCGTTGTACGAGGCCCTGGAACAATATTCACAAAAGGACATCGTCCATTTTGACGTGCCCGGGCATAAGAAACGCTTGCGATCCGGCCTGGGCGAGTATTTCGGCGAAAGGATCATCCGTCTCGACGCCAATTCGACCCGGGAACTGGACATGCTGTCCAATCCCAACGGCATCATCTTCGAAGCCGAGCAGCTCCTGGCCGAGGCTTATGATGCCGACTATGCCTTCATGCTGGTCAATGGCTCGACCTTTGGCATCCAGGCCATGATCATGACAGCCTGCGGCCCGAAGGACAAGATCATCATGCCGCGAAATGTCCACAAATCGGCCATCAATGCAGTCATCTTGAGCGGCGCGATCCCGATTTTCATCGAGCCGGAAGTCAATCTCGAATACGGCATTGCCAACGGGGTCTCCTATGACCGGGTGAAAAAGGCCGTCCTGGACAATCTCGACGCCAAGGCCCTGTTCGTAATCAATCCGACCTACTACGGTGTGGTGTCCGATTTGCAGGCGATCATCAAGCTCTGCCGGCGCCATCACATCATGGTCCTGGTCGATGAAGCCCACGGTGCCCATTTCCCATTCCATCCCGATTTCCCGGATAACGCTTCGACCCTGTATGCCGATATGGCAACAGTGAGTTTGCACAAGACGGGTGGATCGCTGACTCAGAGCTCTGTCCTGCTTTTGAATGAGCGCGACATCACCTACAGCCAGGTCCGGACAACGATCAATCTGATGCAGACAACCAGTGCTTCCTATCTCCTGATGGCCAGTCTTGACCTGGCCCGCAGGAATCTCGTGCTCAATGGCCAGGAAATCTATGAAGATATTCTCGCCATTGTCGAGAAAGCCAAGGTCGAAATCGCCGCCATGCCGGGCTTGCACGTGCTCACCAGTGATGATGTCGATGGCCACGGCATCTATGATTACGATGAAACGAAAATCGTCATCCGGGTCAATGACCTCGGACTGACGGGCTTTGAAGTGTACGACATCATGAAAAACGAGTTTGGCATCCAGCTCGAGCTGGCTGAGACGTACGTCATCTTGGCTGTCGTCGGGATTGGGGATGACCAGCAGACGGTGAACCAGCTGGTTGCTGGCCTGCGGACCATATCCCATCGTTATGCCGGTCAGAACAAGCCGCTCAAACTTGAACAGATCGAATGGATGACCGAACGGCCGATGTCGGTCGTCTCACCGCGCGACGCCTACTACAGTCCGAAACGGATCATCCCGATCAAAGACGCTGTCGGTGAGATTTGCGCCGAGTCCCTGATGATCTACCCGCCGGGTATCCCGCTGGTCATCCCGGGGGAGAAGCTGACCCAGCGCATCATCGACCACTACATGTTCTACCGTGAACAAAAGTGCAACATTGTCAACAATGCCGAGGATCCCGACCTGATCCAGGTCCTGGGTGAAGCGAACGACTGATGAATCTCTCAATGACCGAATTGACCTGGCTCTTGAAATGGATCGCCAGCACGTTGTCTGTGCTGACGGTCCTTTACCTTGTTACCTGGCTGCTTCTCAGATTGTTGACACGTCTTGCCCGGCAGAGCGCAGCCCAGACCGACCTTGATTTGATCGGCCAGGAAGCCCGCGTGACCCGGACGATCCGCCCTGGCCACGCCGGCCGGATCTTGTACACCGCCGAGGGCAAGACGATCCACCTTGCTGCCAGCAGCACCCAGCGTCTGGAGGCAGGTTCTCTGGTCCTGATCACCGCGCTGGACCACGGGGTGGCCCGGACCATCGCCAAGGAGACGCCGGCAGCTGCTTCAGAATCCAGTTCGACGTGAAGACCGTTTCATCTCTGGCTGGTCCTCATGAAAGACGAGCCCCGCGCGTTGCCCTGGTCACCCTCAACTCCCAATTTGCCCACACCAGCCTGGCCTTGCGCCAGCTGCGCCAATGGGCCATCCATCAGGGATTTCCGGCCCACCAGCTGAGCCTGCATGAATGGACGATCAACGACGTGCCCGCGCAGCTGCTCCAGCGCCTCTATGAGCTGGAGGCAGATCTCTACGCGTTTTCCTGCTCGATCTGGAATCGCCGCTTGACTGAGCGCCTCTCGGATGAACTGGCCCAGATCCGACCTGAGGCCACGATGATCTGGGGTGGTCCCGAAGCGAGCCAGGATGCCAGGGCGATCCTTCGGGACCACGCTTCTGTGAGCGCCATCCTGGCCGGGGAGGGCGAGCAGGCTTTTTCGGCTTACCTGGCCTCGTTTGCCAGCTCCGATTTTGATCCAGGGACAATCCCCGGCCTGGTTTACCGGGATGAAACAGGTGCCATCCGGCAAAATCCGCCGTCTCCTGTGCTGCCAGCTCACGAGTGGCAGTTCCCTTACACCGACCAGGAGCTCGGCCAGATCAAGGACCGCCTGATCTACTTTGAGACGTCACGGGGCTGCCCCTATGGCTGCACCTATTGCCTGTCGTCTCTTGACAAAACAATCCGGCTGGCGCCGTTGCCGTGGGTCGAGACGGCTTTTTCGCGCCTGATCGCAGCTGACCTGCGCCAGGTCAAGCTGGTCGACCGCACGTTTAATATCCAGCCCGACCGAGCCCGGGCGATCTGGCGATTTTTGATGGAACGCCATCAGCAACAGCCGTTCCGGACGGCTTTCCATTTTGAAATCATGGCCGACCGACTCGAACCGCAAGACCTCGAGTTGCTGGCACAAGCCCCGCCTGGTCTGATTCAGTTCGAAATCGGGGTCCAAACCACAACACCAGCGGTCCTGCAGGCGATCCACCGCCCTTGTGACTGGCTGCGCCTGCGGGACCATGTCCAATACTTACGCCACCAGACGGCGATCCAGCTGCATCTTGACCTGATAGCCGGTTTGCCTTCGGAAACACGCGAGCAGTTCGCGCGCTCCTTCAATGATGTTTTTGCTTTGCAACCGCATGTTTTACAGTTGGGATTTCTCAAAGTCCTGCCCGGTAGCCCCATGGCGCACCAGGCTCAGACCCTCGGCTTCCATTGGTCTTTGGAACCACCCTACGAAATCCTGGCTTCCGATGCCATGACCTATGGCGATCTGGCCCAGCTCAAGGACATCGAAATAGTCCTGGACCTGTTTTTCAACAGTGGCAAATTTGCTGCCAGCCTGCCTTGGCTGGTGGAACATTTTCAAGGTTGCAGCCTTTCCCCCTATGCGTTTTTCCAGACTCTGGCCGCCGCTTACCGCACAGCCGGCTGGTTCGATCTCAAGACCAGCCCTGCTTCGCGGACCAGATTCCTGCTCGAATTCGGCCTTGCGCATCTGGCGCCAGCCGAGCAGGCGGTCTTTTTGTCCCGCATCAGGCTGGACTATCTGCTTTCGGGGGCCAAAGACCAGCCCGAATTTCTCGATATGTTGGAGAAAAGCCCTGCGGCGGACAGCCGCCAGCTGCTCAAGAAGGTGCGCGAGCAGGTCCGGACCCTGTACCCGCACCTGAACCGGTTTCGATGTGAGCGACTGATGCTGGATGCACCCGTCGACTTGACTGCCGCAGGTGACACCCGTCTGGCTCCAACCGCGGGAAAGGGCCCAGCCCAAATTCTGCCAGCAGGCATTTGTGTCTGCGCCTTTGACCTGTCCGGACCACGGCCAGCCCTCATTTTCGTGCAAAAATCAGGCTAAAGTGCCCCTTTTTGTTGCGTGAATCGGTATTTCTGCATTATACTGACTTTGCAAAAGCCGCGGTCTGACTTGCCAGCCGTGGCGATTTTTTAAGGAGGACCCCCATGCTTCGTTTCGATTACAGCAATGCCCTTGGTTTCATGCGCCAGGAAGAAATCAACTACATCGCTCCCCAGGTTACCGTCGCCCATGTCCAGCTGCATCAGAAAAGCGGACCCGGCAACGATTACCTAGGCTGGGTCGAATTGCCGGCCAAGTATGACAAAACGGAATTTGCCCGCATCCGCAAAGCTGCCGCCAAGATCCGCAAAGATTCCGACGTCCTGATCGTCATCGGCATCGGCGGATCCTACCTTGGCGCCAGAGCCGCGATTGAGCTTCTGACCCACTCCTTCAGCAACCTGCTCACCAAACGGCAGCGCAAAGGTCCGCAGATCATTTTTGCTGGTAATTCGCTCAGCTCCACCTACCTGGCCGACCTGTTCGACTTGCTTGAGGGCAAAGATGTCTCAGTCAATGTCATCTCCAAGTCCGGCACGACCACCGAACCGGCGATCGCTTTCCGTATTTTCAAAGCCTACATGGAAGAAAAATACGGCAAGGAAGGCGCCCGTGACCGCATTTATGCCACAACCGACCGCGCCCGCGGCGCGCTCAAAGGTCTGGCCGATGGCGAGGACTACGAGACCTTCGTCGTACCGGATGACGTCGGTGGACGCTACTCGATCCTGACCGCTGTCGGCCTGCTGCCGATTGCTGTGGCTGGCGTCGATATCCGCGAGCTCATGCGCGGGGCCAAGGACGCCATGAAAGAGTTCCGCAATCCGGAACTCTCCGAGAATACTTGCTACCAGTATGCGGCTGCGCGCAATGTCTTGCTGCGCAAAGGCTACAACATCGAGATCATGGTCAATTACGAACCCAGCCTGCACTTTTTCACCGAATGGTGGAAACAGCTCTTCGGCGAGAGTGAAGGCAAAGATGGCAAAGGCATTTTCCCAGCCGGGGTCGACAATTCGACCGACCTGCATTCGATGGGCCAGTACATCCAGGATGGCCAGCGCCAGTTGTTTGAGACCCTGATCGACGTCGAAAAACCACGCCGCAGGGTCGAGATTCCCACGGATCCGCAAAACCTCGACGGCCTTAATTTCCTCGCTGGACTCGATATGGACGAGGTCAACCACAAGGCGGCCCAGGGCACGGTCCTGGCCCATGTCGATGGCGGCGTGCCCAATTTCCGGATCGTTGTACCGGAACTCGACGCTTACAATTTCGGCCAACTGGTCTATTTCTTCGAAAAAGCCTGCGGCATCAGCGGCTATCTGTTGGCGGTCAATCCCTTCGACCAGCCCGGCGTCGAAGACTACAAAAAGAACATGTATGCCCTGCTCGGCAAAACGGGCTTTGAAGCGCGCAAAGCTGAACTCGAAGCGCGCCTGAAAGGATAAGAACCCCCTGCATGTCAACTGTCAACCTGCCTCGTCATCTGCTTGCGTCGGTCGAAAAGCCGGCGCGCTACACCGGTGGGGAATGGAACAGCATTGTTAAGACCGTGCCGGAGGCAGCCGAACAGGCGCTCCGGCCTTTCTTGCGCTATGCCTTCTGTTTTCCCGATACTTACGAAATCGGCATGTCCAATCTCGCCCTGCGCATCCTCTATCATCTGCTCAATGAGCGGCCGGATGTCTGGTGCGAACGCGTCTTTGCGCCCTGGACCGACATGGCTGACCGCATGAGGAGCGAAGACCTGCCCCTGTTTGCGCTTGAGTCCCGCACGCCCCTTCATGAATTCGATCTCCTCGGCTTCACCTTGCAGTATGAGCTCGCTTTCACCACCGTGCTCGAGATGCTCGACCTCGGCCGCGTGCCTTTGCGTACTGCCGACCGCACGATGGCCGATCCCTTTGTCATGGCTGGAGGCCCCGTCGTCTACAACATCGAGCCGATGGCCGATTTTTTTGACCTGGTCATCATTGGCGAAGGTGAAGAAGTTCTGGCCGAAGTGGTCGATTGTTACCTGCACTGGAAAACCAGTGGAGAGGCACGCACCCGCGAGAGTTTTCTTCTGGCTGCTGCCCAGATCGAGGGCGTCTATGTGCCTTCGTTCTACACGGTCACCTACCAGTCTGACGGCACCGTCCAGGCGATCCAGCCCAACCGGCAGGGCGTCCCGGCGACCATTCGCAAGCGGATCATCCTTGACCTCGATCAAGCCTATTTCCCGACCCAAAGCATCGTGCCGAACACCGAGATCGTCCACGACCGCATCTTTCTCGAGCTATTCCGCGGTTGTACCCGCGGCTGCCGCTTTTGCCAGGCTGGCATGATCTACCGCCCCGTGCGGGAGAAAAAGCCATCTGTCCTGCTCAACCAAGCTCTTGAAATGGAGAAAACCACCGGTTATGACGAAGTCGGTATGCTGTCCCTGTCCACTTCGGACTACAGTGGCCTCTCGAAACTGACCGATGACCTGCTGTGCGAACTGACACCTCAGCACACGAGCATCTCCCTGCCCTCGCTGCGCCTGGATAATTTCTCGCTTGAATTGATGGAAAAAGCTTCCAGCACCCGGAAAGGCGGCCTGACCTTTGCCCCGGAAGCTGGCACCCAGCGTCTCCGTGATGTCATCAACAAAAACATCACCGAGGAAGACCTCCTCAAGGCGATGGAACTGGCCCTGCGCGGCGGTTGGAGCGGAGCCAAGCTCTATTTCATGCTCGGCCTGCCGACCGAGACGATCGAAGATGTCGAGGGCATCGCCCACCTGGCCCAGGCGATTGAAAAGCTCTACCAGTCTCTGCCGCGGTTTGAACGGCCCAAGCGGCTGGAACTGTCCCTGAGCACAGCCATGTTCATCCCCAAACCGTTCACACCGTTCCAGTGGTCGCCCCAGGCGGACACTGAAACGATGAAAAACCACCAGATGCACCTGAAAGACCTGCTGCGCCACAGCCGCTTTGTCCGTTACAAATGGCATGAACCGAGGCAGTCCTACATCGAAGGTGTCCTCGCCCGTGGTGACCGCCGCCTGGGAGCAGTGATCGAAGCAGCCTTCCGGGGCGGCGCCCGTTTGGATGCCTGGGATGAGCAGTTCAAATTCGACCTCTGGCTCGACTGCCTCGAGCAGGCTGGCCTTGATCCCAACTTCTACGCCCGCCGTGAACGGACACGCCAGGAGATTTTCCCCTGGTCGCACATCGACTGCGGCGTCACAGAGGATTTTCTCTGGTCCGAATATCAAAAGGCCACGGCTGCCCAGACAACTCCGGAATGCCGTGAGCAATGCTCCGCCTGCGGTGCCCAGTGTTTCGGTGGAGGTGTCTGCTATGAGTGAGATCTTCATCGTCCGCCTGCAATTTTCCCGCCAAGAACCCGCGATCTGGCTGGCCCACCTCGACATGATGCGCACCTTCGAACGTTCGATCCGCCGGGCCGGCCTGCCGATCTGCTGGTCGCAAGGCTATAATCCACGCCCACAGATGACCTTTGCCCTGCCGATCAGCGTCGGCCTGGCCACGGCAGGCGACTGCCTCGACCTGTCTCTGGCCCAAGACCTTGAGCCTTCCTACGTGATGACCCAGCTCAATCACTTTCTGCCAGCTGGATTTGCGATCCTGGCTGCCAGGCGGGCAGCCCCATCTAAGGCCAGTCTGATGAGTCTCGTCCGGGCTGCCGATTACCGCCTTGAAACACCGGGACTTGCCGAAGCGGTCGCCCGCTTGGCCCCGACCCAGCCCCTGGTGGTCAAAAAATTCAGCAAAGGCAAAAGGGTCGACGTTGACATCCGCCCTTTGATCGAAAAGATCCAGCTCCAAGGTCCGGACTGTCTCGAGATGCGGGTCAAGGCCGGCAGCTCAGCCAATCTGCGCCCAGACCTGTTCCTCAAAGCCCTGGAAACTTATGGCGACTTGCCAGCTCAAGCCGCGGCCGATTGTGCCGTGACTCGCCTCGCGCTGATCCTCGATTCGCCTGGACCGGAAGCGGTCGGTCCATAAAGCTTGATGGTGCAGGATATTGTGGTCTATCGTGATTCTGCCGGCTGGCCCCAGGCTGTCCTGATCGAAGATGGCCAGCCCGTCGAATGGATCCGGCCTCAGCCAGATGCGGCAGCCCGGCGCCAGGATATTCTTCTGGGCCGGATTGAATCCATTGACCGGGCATTGGGAGCCTTCATCGATATCGGCCAGGAAACAAACGCCCTCCTGCCACACCGGGAGGTACCGCCTGGCTGTAAACCGGGCCAGACCGTCCTGGTCCAGATCCGGCGCCTGATTCCAAACCACCATCCAGCCGGAACCGCCGGCAAGGGCCATCTGGTAACGACCCGGCTGCAATATGCCGGCCTGTTTGCGGTTTATGAGCCAAACCCGGAACGGGTCATCCGGCGCAGCAAACTGGAGTTGGTTCCAGTCCCGGAGCAGGAGCCGCTGCTAGCACGTGAGGCCACCTTGCTCCAATCGGCTCATATGAACGTTCTGGCTCTGGCATCTGGCAGCAGCCCTGCCCCGCGTCTGGTCTGGCGGCCGCGTACAGTCTGTGCTGCTGCCCTGACAGACTGGGCCAGACCGGATCTGCGCTCCATCCAATGCAATGACGTCGACTTGATCAGGCAGCTGGATTCTCTGGTCCAGGAGCGTTGGCCAGCCCTGCGCCCGATTCTGACGGTGCATCCGGAGACTTTCGACTTGGCAGCGGCATTTCGCCTGGGCAACCTGCCTTCGGAGGTCTATCACCATACAGGGTATCTGAAGAACGGCGCCAGCCTCGTCTTTGACCAGACCGAAGCCCTGCTGGTGATCGATGTCAATTCGGCAAAGGCTCAAGCCCAAGACCCTGAAGCCCTGCGTGTCATGACCAACCATCTGGCTGCCCGCGAAATCGCCCGCCAGCTGCGTCTGAGAAATCAGGCGGGCATCGTCGTGGTCGACTTTATCCGCCTGCACAGCGCTGAAGACCGGGCCGAACTGGTCCGTTTGTTCACCTCTGAACTTGGAAAAGACCGGGGCAAAATCACGATTGGTGGCCTGACGAAACTCGGCCTGTTCGAACTCGTGCGCCAGGCACCCTGATCTGGCAGCGTCGCCTTTCATCCTGCCCTGCGTGCAAAGCAATTCAAGTTGACGCTCCCGGCAAAGACCGCTACATTGAAAGAAGACCCGATACAAACTTTTTTCGGACAATGGAAAATCAGCGGCAAGGAGAAGCGCCATGATCACCAGAGTCATCAAACGGGACGGACGTGAAGTCGTTTTCAATATCGAGAAAATCGCCAGTGCCATCCACAAGGCACTCGATGCCTCCACGGAAACCAACATCAAAGACCCAGCCCAGCCAAGAAGCCAGACCAGTCTGGATCTAGCCACTCTGGTGGCAGAGCGGATTGACCAGATGGGACAGCGCTGTCCGACGATCGAACAGATCCAGGACACGGTTGAGCAGGTCCTGATGGAAACTGGTTTTCCGGAAACTGCCAAGCGGTACATCCTGTACCGGTCCCAGAGAACTCACGTGCGCGAGATGAATACCCACCTGATGCAGGCGTTTCATGCCTTGAATCCCTTGTCCAATTCATCACATGGAACGCCCCCAGCCGGCAAGTTACCCGCGCTGAACCAGCCTCCACAGACCGCCCGTGACTATCTGCTCAAATACGGCCAGACCGGCGCCTGCTCCTACAATCTCCTCTATGTGCTGTCGCCAACTATCAGCCAGGCCCATCAGAATCTGGACTTTTTCATCCACCATCTTGAAACATATACACTGACGTTTGCTGATTATCCCATCGATTTGCAGCCGCTTTTTGCCGGTGGCTTCCAGAGTGGCCAGGCCAGCATCCGTCAGCCTTCCGATATCAGGAGCTACGCTGCCCTGGCCGGTGTTGCCACCGCCAGTATCAGACAGGAAATCAGCGGCAGTGTGTATCTGCCGCATTTCGACCGGGCCATGGCAGATGGAGTCCGGGCTACAAGGCAGCGTCTGGTGGCCAGATATGGCAATTGGCTCCCGCCTGAGCAGGCCGGCGCCCTCGCCGATGAAGACACCACCCTGGCAACGTACCAGGCGATGGATGCCGTACTCAACCAGTTCAAGACCCAGAGCTTTCAGTCCAGCCCAAGCCAGGCCTGTATCCTGTTTGGCCTGGAAACTGATTTGGAGGGGCGGCTGGTGACTCAAAAACTGCTCGCAGCCGCTGGGAAAGTTTCACCCCATCACCCTGCCAGGACGCCGCAGATGAGACAACCGCGTCTGATTTACCGCCTCGCTGCCGGGGTCAACCTGCAAACACAAGACCCCAATCACGACCTGTTCATGTTAGCCTGCCAGTGCTGTGCCCAGACTGGCCAGCCGGAATTTGCCTTTGCCGATCCCCCCCTGTCCAACCTGGCTACGGTCACGATCAATTTGCCCCGCTGTGCCATCTTGGCTCGCAATGACCTCAATTTGTTCTACCAGCGCCTGGAGCATTTGCTCAACCTGGCCATCGACTCTCTGCTCGAGCGCCACAAAATTTTGCAGTCTCTGGGCTGTGACGCTTTCCCCTTCCTGTCTGGACAGCTTTTGCCTGCAGCGGACAATGCCCAGGCGGATGAGCGCACACTCGCCAGTCATCTGGCCAAAGGCAGCCTGGCCATTGGTTTGACAGGACTGGCCGAAACCCTGGTTTCGCTGGTTGGCCGGCATCACGGCCAGAGTCGCGAAGCCGAAAACCTCGGCCTGGAAATCGTGCGGATGATGCAACAAACCTGTACAGAGGCCTCGGCGCGCCACGGCATACCAATCCTGCTGCTGGCCGATTCTGACCCACTCGTAGCCCAGGCTTTTGCTGAATCCGACCGCAGGCAGTATGGCCAGATTGCCGGTGTGACCAGTCATCCGGCGTATACGACTGGGTTTAGCCTGCCGTGCCGGCCAATCCTGAAAAACGAAGACCGCATTCGCCTGGAATCGCCTTATCACCAGCTGATAGACGCCGGACGCGTCTTGCGAGTTTGTCGCAGCACAGACTCTGCCACCACGCCGGAATCCGTCGCGGCTTTTGTTTTGCAGGCTGCCGGGTCAGGTGTGGGACAGATTATTTTTGACAGCTCAGGGGATTAGTATGACTTCCTGGATCACCTTACCGTACCCTTTCCAGACCGGCATGGTCTTGCAGCAGCAAACCAGGACCCTTTTGTCTGGAAAAGCCCGACCCAACAGCACATTGAAGGTTGAATGGACCAGGTTTCCCCTTGATCCGCAATCCGTATCGCCGCTGGACCCCCGCTATGGGACCTTTTTTACTGCCGAAGCAACTTGCGACGGCAAAGGTTCATTTAGCCAGGAGTTGCCTGCCCTGGAGGCATCCTTTGATACCTACGATCTTCTGATCACGGATGGCACCGATAAGCTCCAATTGCATGACATCCTGATTGGTGATGTTTATCTCTTCGTTGGTGAACTCACCTTGCCATTACAGGCTTCTGGCGTGCCTCCGGGCCCAGCCCGTTCCGGGACAGTCCCGGCTGCCAAGCCGTATCTGCGCCAGCTGGATATCCTGGCATCCGAAGACGAACGAACTTGGACCAGCCAGGCACATTTCGAACCGGCCGGGGCAGGCCAGGGCCTGCTTTTTTCCGCCTTAGCCCGCCACTTTGGCCGGGAAATCCAGTCCGACATCCATGTGCCGGTCGGATTGCTCTTGTTGGATGCGCCCGGCCGCCGGCTGCAAGCGTTCCTGCCGGATAACCGCAAAGGACTTTATCGGCAGATGGCTGCCCTGACCGGAATGGGTGTGCGTGCGATCGTCTGGTCGGGTCATCCCCTGGAATTGACCCAGCCCGACAAGCTCCAGGCTGACCTGATGCAACTGGCGACCGCCTTGCGTTCTGAATTGAGGTATGGTCATGGATCTGAGCCTGCGTTCATCTTGTTTCATCTGCCAACCGCCTCAGCTGGCCAGCGCTTCTTTTACGAACAAACCCTGGGCAATGAAGCCTTGACCTATGTCCGTCACCATCTGGCTGCACCGACCGCTCTTGTGCCCGTTTCCAACTTGCCGGGAGCCGCACCGCTGGCAACCCTTGCCGACCGTCTGCGCTTGATTTGCCTCGGCTTGATGTACCAGCGCAAAGCTCCCCAGTCCGCCCCCGAATGTGAAAGCATTGAGCAGGTGGGTGGTAAGCTGATGCTGACCTTTTCGAATATCGGGGAGGGCTTGCGCCTGTCCCAGTCCGACAGCCGGGTCCGAGGTTTCACCATTTGCGGTCCGGACCGCATGTTTCGGGAAGCCCAGGCCAAGGTTCTTTACGGTGTCCGTGTCATGGTTTGGCATGAGGCGATTCAGAATCCCGTGGCCGTTACGTATGGCTTTTATGATCTGCACGAACGCGCCAACCTGATCAGCAAAGATCATCTGCCCATAGTCCCGTTCCGATCTGACCGCGAAATATCAACCTATGCACTGCCCAGGGAATGGCTGCACTGTGATGATCCAGCCGAATGGCAAGTCTTTACCGGCTCGCTCAAGATCCGTCTCGAAAAAGTAAACAAATCCGAAGGCGAGGGGTCCTTGAACCTGGATTATCAGACGGTCCCTGGCCAGAGCATCGTGTTTGGACCCTGGATTGACCGACCTGCTGATTTTCCGCCGCTGGATCTTGAGCCAGCTGCCCAGCTGGTCATGGACGTCTTCAATCCTGATCTGAAAGAGAAAAGTCTGGCCCTGAAAATCATGACCATTGTCGCGCCTGGTGCCAGGGAAAGCGAGACCTCTGACCAGACAATCATCCCCGCCCTGCGCTGGCAGACCCTGGCCTTTGATTTGCGCTCTCTGAGCCAGGAGATCGACCTGACCCAGGTGATCCGGATCCAGCTGGTGCTCAAGGACCGATCCGGACGCGGCCAGCTCTACCTCGACAACATTCGCCTGACCTAAACCTGAGGCGCTGTTAGCAGCTTGCAAGTTGGGCCTTGTTTGTGTAAGATGAAGCCAAATTCCCTGCCTTGAACGGGAAGAGTAAGCCACAAAGCCCCGCCAGAGAGCAAAATCCACTGATGTGCTGCGAGATTTTGCCGGAGTGTGAATGGCCCAAGGTCGCCCGGGAGCAGGACGTCAAGCCGCACGTGTCAAGCCGGCTGCAAAGTGCCCTGCCCTATAGCCAGCAAGAGGCTGGTCTCACCTGGCAGGGAAAACTGGTGGTACCACGGAAGATAAACCTTTCGTCCAGTTGTTACGGGATAAACCCGGGCTGGATGGAAGGCTTTTTAGTTTGGTGCCAGGCACCACATCCGGCCAGGTGCCAGGCACCAAACAAGGAGGAGACTTAATGCCGCGTATTGATTCAATCCCAAAAGCGTTTGAACCGCAGGTGATGGAGGGCCCGATCTACCAGAACTGGCAGGACAAGGGCTATTTCACCCCTCAGCCGGACCCGGCCAAAAAGCCATACACCATTGTTATCCCGCCGCCGAACATCACCGGCCAGCTGCACATGGGTCATGCCCTCGACAACACGCTGCAGGACATCCTGATTCGCTTCAAGCGTATGCAGGGATATGCCGCACTATGGCTGCCCGGCACCGATCATGCGTCGATTGCGACCGAAGCCAAGATCGTCGAAGCCATGCGCCAGGAAGGGATCAGCAAAGAAGACCTTGGCCGTGAGAAATTTCTCGAACGCGCCTGGGAGTGGAAGCGCCTCTATGGCGGCCGCATCATCGAGCAGCTCAAACGTCTTGGCTCCTCCTGCGACTGGAGTCGGGAACGATTCACCCTCGACGAGGGTTGCTCCGCCGCCGTCCAGGAGGTCTTCATCCGCCTCTACGACAAAGGCCTGATCTACCGCGGCGAGCGGATTATCAACTGGTGTCCGACCTGTCTGACGTCCATTTCCGACGCCGAAGTCGAATATGAAGAAAAAAACAGCCATTTCTACCACCTGCGCTATCCGCTGGTGGAAGGGGAGGGCTACCTCGTCCTGGCTACCACCCGCCCGGAGACGCTGCTCGGAGACACGGCCGTTGCGGTCCATCCCGAGGACGAACGCTACCAGCACCTGATCGGCCAGCACGTCGTCCTGCCGCTGACCGGCCGGATCATCCCGATCATTGCCGACACCTATGTCGAGAGCGGATTCGGCACCGGTGTCGTCAAAATCACCCCCGCCCATGATCCGAATGATTTCGAAGTCGGCCTGCGCCACAACCTGCCAGTGATCAATATCCTGACTGAGGACGCCCATATCAATGAGCAGGGCGGAGCCTATGCCGGCCTGACCCGCGAACAGGCCAGAAAGCAGATCCTTGTCGACCTCGAAGCCCAGGGCCTGCTGGAAAAAACCGAACCGCATAAACACAATGTCGGTACCTGCTACCGCTGTTCGACGGTGGTCGAACCACGCGTGTCCTTCCAGTGGTTTGTCAAAATGAAACCCCTGGCCGAACCAGCGATTGAAGTGGTCAAAAGCAAAGAGACCCGCTTCGTGCCGGAGCGTTTCGACAAGATCTATTTCAACTGGATGGAAAACATCCGCGACTGGTGCATTTCCCGCCAGCTCTGGTGGGGCCACCGCATCCCGGCCTACTATTGCCAAAGCTGTGGCCATATCAGCGTCGCCCGCGAAAAGCCCACCACTTGCCCCGAGTGCGGTGGCACGCATCTGATCCAGGATGAAGACACCCTCGACACCTGGTTCTCATCCGCCCTGTGGCCCTTCTCAACCCTCGGCTGGCCCCAAGATACCGAGGACCTGAAGTATTTCTATCCCACCAGCGTCCTGGTCACTGGCTACGACATTATTTTCTTCTGGGTCGCACGCATGATTTTCTCCGGCCTGGCCCACACCGGCCAGACACCGTTCCACACCGTCTTCATCCATGGCATCGTCCGCGATGAAAAGGGCCGCAAGATGTCCAAGTCCCTGGGCAATGGCATCGATCCGCTGGAAATCATCGATGAACTCGGCGCCGACGCACTGCGCTATGCCCTGGTCACTGGCAATGCTCCCGGCAATGACTTGCGCTTTTCCAAAGAAAAAATCGAAGCTGGGCGCAATTTCATCAACAAGATCTGGAATGCTTTCCGCTTCGTGGTCATGAACTTTGACGACGAGATGGACTTTGCTGCCGTAACGGTTGCCGACTACGCCCTCGAGGACCGCTGGATTCTCTCGCGCTTGCAGACACTCATCATGGAAGTGACGACCCATCTCGACAATTACGACCTCGGCGTCGCTCTGGCCAAGATTTACAGCTTCCTCTGGGAAGAATACTGTGACTGGTACATCGAAATCGCCAAGGCCCGCCTCAATGAAAAAGGTTCACGCGGTCGCCTGGTCGCCCAGTCAGTCCTCAACCAGGTCCTGGTCTTAGCTTTGCGCCTGCTGCATCCATTTATGCCTTTTGTGACCGAAGCCATCCACGGCCACCTGGTCCAGAGTGCCGAATCAATCATGATCAGCGCCTGGCCGGTCCAAGATCACACGCTGCAATTCCCGGAGGCAGAGCGCCAGATGGCCATCCTGATGGATGCGATCCGCGCAATCCGCAATGTACGCACCAGCATGAACGTGCCACCGTCCCGAAAAGCCAGCATCCTTGTCGTCTCGCCAGACGAGGCCACCCGCCGCATGTTCGAGGCCAGCGCAGCCTTCCTGCAGCGCCTGGCCAGTGTTCAGACCCTGGCAACCCAGGCTGACAAGACGGACATTCCCGCGACTGCGGTTACGGCCATCTTCACCGCCGGAGAGATTTTCATCCCGCTGACTGACTTGATCGACCTGAGCAAGGAAATCGAGCGCCTGGAAAAGGAAAAAGCCAACCTGGAAAACGAAGTCGCACGGATCAATGCCAAGCTTGACACTGCCGATTTCGTTGCCAAGGCGCCCGCCAAGGTCATCGACGCGGAACGCGAAAAAATCAGCCGCTACACCGCGATGCTGCATAACGCCAGCGAGCGCCTGGCCCAGCTGTACGCCCTGTGAACGAGAATCTGCTGACCCCCGCCTACCGGCCTGATTTTTCCGGTCGCACCGTCCTGATCACCGGGGGCGCTGCCGGGATTGGCCGCTGCCTGACCTTAAGCTTTGCCCAAGCCGGGGCTAGCGTGATTTTTGCTGACCGCGACCAGGAAGCGGGTGCGGAGACCGAAACCCTGCTGGCTGAGCAGGGACTCTCTGCCCATTTCATTCTGGCGGACTTAGCGGAAAAGGAGCCAATCATCAGCCTGGCCCGTCAAACAATTACTCTGGCTCCGACCGGTCTATCTGTCCTGATTCATAATGCAGCCATTGCCAATGCGCACGCGGCCCACTTGTTCAGCTCGGATCCGGATGCGTTTGACACGGTCCTGTCGGTCAATCTGGCCGCACCCTTCCACCTGACCCGCTTGCTGAAAGCATCGCTGATCCAGGCTGGCGGCTGTGTGATCAACCTTGCTTCGACTCGGGCCTACCAGTCGGAGCCGCAGTCCGAGGGCTATGCCGCCAGCAAAGGCGGGATCGTAGCCCTGACCCATGCGCTGGCAATCTCGCTGGGTGAGCAGGGTGTGCGGGTCAACGCCATCGCCCCCGGCTGGATTGACACCACAAAATGGCAGAAGGGAAGCCCAGGTCCTGCAACTTGGTCAATCGAAGAGCAGCGTCAGCATCCGGCAGGCCGCATAGGCCGTCCTGCCGATATTGCCGCCGCCTGTTTTTTCCTGGCAAGCCCGGATGCTGGCTTCATCACCGGCCAGACCCTGGTGATTGACGGCGGCATGACCCGCAAAATGATTTATCGTTGACTCGAGGATGCAAACCCTCTAAAATGTAAGAGGACGCTCAAGCGCACGCCACAAGTGACCTGCCTTGACCCCCACAAATGCCATGTGAATGGAAACAGGTAAAGGAGATAATTATGCCACTGGTAAACACCACGGAAATGTTCAAGAAAGCCTACGAGGGTGGCTACGCCATCGGTGCTTTCAACGTCAACAACATGGAAATTATTCAGGGTATCACCGAAGCAGCCAAAGAACTCAACGCCCCCCTGATCCTCCAAGTTTCTGCTGGCGCCCGTAAATATGCCAACCACACCTACCTGGTCAAGCTCGTTGAAGCCGCCCTCCAGGTCACCGACCTGCCGATCGCCCTCCACCTTGACCATGGGGATTCCTTTGAGCTTTGCAAAGACTGCATCGACGGCGGCTTCACATCTGTCATGATCGACGGTTCCCACCATAAATATGAAGAAAACATCGAGCTGACCAAAAAGGTCGTTGAATACGCCCATCCCCGCGGCGTCACCGTCGAAGCTGAGCTTGGCCGTCTCGCCGGTGTCGAAGACGACGTCAATGTCACCGCCGAAGATGCCTCCTACACCAATCCCGACCAGGTCGTTGACTTCGTCACCCGCACCGGCTGTGACTCGCTGGCCATTGCCATTGGTACCAGCCATGGCGCCTTCAAATTCAAGCCCGGTCAGAAGCCCCAGCTGCGCTTTGACATCCTCGAAGAGATCGAACGCCGCCTGCCTGGTTTCCCGATCGTCCTGCACGGCGCCAGCTCCGTCATCCCGGAATTCGTTGACATGATTAATGCCTACGGCGGCAAGATGGACCATGCCATCGGCATCCCGGAAGACATGCTCCGCCAGGCAGCCAAGAGCGCCGTCTGCAAGATCAACATCGACTCCGACCTGCGCCTGGCCATGACCGCCACCATCCGCAAGTACTTCGCCGAAAACCCGAGCCATTTTGATCCCCGCCAGTACCTGGCTCCTGCCCGCAGCGCGATCAAGGACATGGTCGCCCGCAAGATCACCAATGTCCTCGGTTGCGACGGCAAGGCCTGATATTATAACCTTCAAACTCAGGTTCAATCAAAGGGACCAGACGCTCCATCTGTACACTTTCCCATGAGGTGAGCCCTTCATTTGATTTCGTTTAACTGGCAGACAGCAGGCTATGCTGTCTGCCTTTGCATTCATGGATGAGCAGCAGCCTGATCCTGCCCGACTGGGAAATTCGACTGAATTCATTTATCGAAAGGGTCGAATATGGTTTACTGTAAGATGCAGGTCAAGTTACAGTAGAATCTGACCAGGATCAATCCTTGTTGGAAAGGGAAGACCTGGCTAAACAGTCAAAAGCAGAGGTGAACAACCCGTTCATCTCTTATCTAAGGAGGACACTTCATGCGCAAATGGAAAATGCCCATTACCGACTGGTGGATTTCCGGCATCGTTATGGGCACCGGTAATTTTTGCCGCAATACCGAAGCTGAAGCACTGCGCCTGATGGACCATTTTGCCGAGCATGATGGCAATCTGCTCGACACCGCTCACACGTACTGTAAGCTGCGGCCCGAAGATCAGAACGTCGCTGAGCAGATCGTCGGTCGCTGGCTGCGCGAATCCTCACAAGCCAGCGACATGCTGATCAGTACCAAGGGCGGGCACAAGCTGAGCGATGACTTCGCTCCGGCATCCATCAGTCTGGGGGAGATTGAAACCGAGCTCGACCACAGTCTGGCCACGCTGGGCCGCGAAACCATCGACCTGTATTACCTCCATCGTGACGATCCCAGTCAGCCGGTCGAAGCCTTGCTCGATATCCTGCGCGACTTTCGCCGCAAAGGCAAGATCCGCTATTTTGGTCTTTCTAACTGGTCGACTGACCGGATCCGTGAAGCCATCGCCCTGGAAAAACAAGCCAGAGATCGCGGCCTGGTAGCCATCCAGAACCGTTGGAGCCTGGTCCGGTACAACGATGAAGCAGCCAGCGATCCTCATCTGGTAGCCATGGACTGGCAGGCGTGGGATTTGTTTAAGCAAGAACAGCTGACGGTGATGCCCTATTCATCGCTGGGCAAGGGCTATTTCAGCAAATACCTGCAAAATACGTGTGAAATGACCGAAAAACTGCGGCGCTACTATGAAAATGACCTCAACAAGAAGCGTGCAGAAGTGCTGCGCCAGATGCACAAAGAGACTGGCTACAGCATCAGCCAGCTGGTTCTGGCTTGGCTGATGCACCAGCCGCTTCCCGTTTACCCTGTCGCGGCTTTCCGGCGCAGTGACCAGCTGCATGATGCAGTTGGCGCTGCAGCGATCAATTTGTCTTATGAGATGATGGAACGTCTGGGCGCTGACGAGCCTTGGTGAGGCGTCCCCAACATCTGGCCACCGGTGTAGACCTCATCGACCAGGTTTTCTGATCAAAATCTGACTCGGCTGTTGTGCTCGGTTTGCAACTCGGCCAGCCGGTTGCATTCCTCGCGCAGCTTGAGTCGATATTCACGGCGGAGCTGCGCATTTTCCCATTCTTTTTGCTGCACGATGCCGTTTGGAATAAACGGCGGGACCGCCTTGGGTTTGCCTTCGTCATCTACGGCAACAAACAGCAGATAAGCCCGGTTGACCAACTGCTGGTCACCATTGAGTGCTTCCCGATAGGTCTGTACGCGGACTTCGATCGAGGTCCGGCCAGTCCAGGTGACCTCAGCCTCCAGGATCAGCAAATCATTGAGATAGACCGGGGCGATAAATTCCAGAGCATCGACCGTCGCGGTGGTCACATCACTGGCTGCGTGGCGCCGGGCGGCAGAGGCTGCAGTGACATCGATCCATTCCATCAGACGGCCACCAAACAGCCGGTTGGTATTGTTGACGTGAGAGTGCATGACGATCTGGACATGAGTGGTGCGCATGAGGGTACCTCTGCTTTTCTTTCTTGTTGACCTCATTCCATATTATCCTTCCTGATCATGCGGGGAAAGTCTGGTAACCGATGTTTTCGCATCTTGGTCCTGATTATGCTACGGTAAGAGATGAAATCATCCAGGCAGAGAAGAAGGCATTTTGTGTACACACGATCTGAATCAGCACAAGATCTGGCAGGGCCAGAAACGAAGATAGCTTCAGGTACAGCGACCGACCTGCAGGCAGAAAAGCAAGTCCTGCGGCGCCAGCTGGTTCTTTTGCGGGCACAGATCGAGCCAGAGCAAGCCTCGACCTGGTCCGAGGCCATTGGCCGCCAGTTGCTGGGCAGTGACCTGCTGGCCGCATCGCGGCCGGATCCGCTCACGAATGTGGCCCCGAAACAACGTGCGGCACCCGGTGTCGGTTTATTCATCGCCATGCGACAGGAAGTGGATTTTCAGTCAATCTGGCACTCTTTGCGCACCCTGGGCTTTCGTCTGTGCTTCCCGCGCATGATCCGATCCCAGGGTCGGACCGATCTTGAGTTCCTGGCCATCCCGGATCAGGATGATCCACAAAAGTACCTGGTCCAGAGCCGATTCGGTGTCCGTGAGCCAGCTGCTGTGACACCCCAGAACGGCCTCATGCCCTGCGATCCCACTTTGATCCTGCTGCCAGGTTTGGGGTTTGACCACATAGGCAATCGCCTCGGTTGGGGGCAGGGTTACTATGATCATTACCTGTCCAGACGCCTGGCGGAAAACCCGACAAACCGGCCGATCCTGATCGGCGTTGCTTACCCGTTCCAGATCCTGGACCAGATTCCGGCCGGAGATCAAGACATACCGGTTGACTACCTGCTCAGCCCGGACGGACTGGAAAAAATTCACCGTCATTAGCCCGAGTCTGCTGGAACATGAATGAGAAACTGGTTCGATTCATAATCCGAAAAGGAGGCATTCACCTGATGAAACTGACTGTTCTTGGCGCTTCAGGCGCGTTTCCGGCCCCCGGCACCGCGACTTCCGGCTATTTGCTGGAGATCGACGGCCACCACATCCTGATCGATTGCGGCAGCGGTGTCCTGTCTCGCTTGCAGGAGCACATCCGGCTCGACCAGCTCGAAGCCATCATTCTGACACATCTCCATTCCGACCACACCAGTGACATCGGTGTTCTCAAGTATGCCATGGACCTGGGCCGGAAATTCGGCCAGCCGATCGGCAAAATTCCCCTCTGGTCACCGGCTACCCCCCAGCCTCTGGCCATCGCCCTGGAAAGCCCGGATAATTTTGAACAGCACACGCTCCAGGCCGACCAGTCGTTTGAATTACTGGGCGCGACCATTCACTGCTTCGCCATGGAACATCCTTTTGAAACCTATGGTCTGCGGATTGAAAAAGACGGCAAAGTTCTGGCTACCACGGCGGACACGATTGCTTGCCCCAATCTGGCGCCCTTGCTGCGCGCGGCTGACCTGGCCCTGATGGATGCCGGCGCACTCGAGCGGCTGCGCACACCGGCCATGGTCCACCTGACCGCGACCGAATGCGGCGCTTTTGCCGCGGACAGCCAGGTCCAGCGTCTGCTTCTGATCCATCTGCTGCCCTTCTTTGATCCGGAAGAGTCCCTGACAGAAGCCAGACGTCACTTTCCCGCGGTAGAAATCGCCCAACCAGGCTGGACCTATGCCATCTGATAAGAAATCACCTGACAAGCGAGGTTTGATTTGTGAAAACCGTCAGCCCACGGATGCTTTGCACCTTGGTTTATTATGGGTACAATAGAGGGATATTAAATCAAGAATGAGGTACAGCCCATGTCAGATTCAAACAAGCAGACTGCCGTAATCACAGTCGTCGGCCAGGACCGGGTTGGCATCATTGCCCGTGTGGCCACCGAACTGGCAGCCTTGTCGGTCAATATCAATGATATTTCCCAGACCATCCTCCAGGACGTTTTCACCATGATCATGCTCGTCGACTACGGCACGATGCCGATCGACATCAAAGAGCTGGCCAGCCGGATGGAAGCACTCGGAGACGAGATGGGCCTGGCCATCCGCGTCCAGCATTCTGACATTTTCAAGGCCATGCACCGCGTCTGAGCCTATCCTTGATAGTTATGGGGAAAAACCATGTTTAACGATTTCGAAATTCTGGAAACCCTCAGCATGTTCCGTGAGCAGCATCTCGATGTGCGCACGATCACGATGGGAATCAACTTACTCGATTGCGCCTCGGATTCGTCTGAAAAAGCCTGCCAGCGCATTTATGACAAAATTTGCCGCAAGGCCGAGCACCTCGTCAAAACGGGCGAAGACATCAGCCATGAGTTCGGTATCCCGATCATCAACAAGCGCGTCTCAGTCACCCCGATCTCGATGGTCGCCGCATCCGGTGATTCCAATGATTACACGATGTACGCCCGAGCGCTCGACCACGCTGCCGAAACGATCGGGGTCAATTTTATCGGCGGCTATTCAGCCCTGGTTCACAAAGGCTTCACCGATTCGGACCGCCGTCTGATCGCCTCAATTCCCGAAGCCCTGTCGACGACCAACCTGGTCTGTTCTTCGGTCAATCTGGCCACCTCGCGCACCGGCATCAATATGGACGCCGTGCGTCTGATGGGTACCATCATCAAAGACTTGGCCGAGAAAACGGCCGCCCAGGACGCTTTTGGCTGTGCCAAACTCGTCGTCTTTGCCAATGCTCCGGAGGATAACCCCTTCATGGCCGGTGCATTCACCGGACCCGGTGAACCAGAGTGCGTGATCAATGTCGGTGTCAGCGGCCCCGGCGTGGTCAAGACTGCCCTCGAATCCACCCGCGGCCAGGATCTTGAGCATGTCGCCGAAACGATCAAGCGCTCAGCATTCAAGATCACCCGCGTTGGCCAGCTGGTCGCCCGTGAAGCCAGCAAGCGCCTTGGCGTGCCGTTTGGCATCATCGACCTGTCCTTGGCCCCAACGCCGGTGGTTGGTGACTCGATCGCCCGAATCCTTGAGGAATTCGGTCTTGAGACTGTCGGGGCCTGGGGCACGACGGCCGCCCTGGCCATGCTCAATGATGCTGTGAAAAAGGGCGGCACCATGGCCTCTTCGTACGTAGGTGGCCTGTCCGGTGCCTTCATCCCAGTCAGCGAAGACGAAGGCATGATCGCCGCTGTCGAGCTAGGCGCCCTGAGCCTGGAGAAGCTCGAAGCCATGACATCGGTTTGCTCGGTCGGCATCGACATGGTGGCCGTTCCCGGCGACGTGCCCGCAACCACCCTATCAGCCATCATCGCCGATGAAATGGCCATCGGCACTTTTAACAACAAGACCACCGCAGTGCGCATCATCCCGGTACCGGGTAAAGCCGTAGGCGACAAGGTCCACTATGGCGGACTTCTCGGTTCAGCCCCGATCATGGCTGTCAATCCAGCATCATCTGCTGCTTTCATTGAGCGTGGCGGCCGGATCCCGGCTCCCATCCACAGCATGAAAAACTGACCGCAGGGACACACGACTATGCCGATCATGAGTTCGCAAGCCTATGAACGTTTTTACGAGGAAACGATCGATTTACGGTCGGTCCTGATTGGCGCGCAAGAACTGCCACCTTTTCCGGGCAAGAAATCAGGTCCTTGGTACCGGCTTTATCTCATCCTCCAGGCTGCCATTTTGCTGCTGCACGAGGAACCAGAGGAAGCCCGTGATACGCTGGCGCAAGTCGATCTGGCTGACCCGCCGATGCAGATTGAAGGGCTGGTGGAGCTCTTGCTTTCTGCCGAAACCGGCAGCCTCGAATTTGCCATGGAGCAAATCAACTTGGTGATCGAAGGCCTCGAATCGGGGACGTCCTTGCCGCTGGATCTCCGGCCCAAAGCCGCCTATGCCTATGATTTTCGCCTGACCCGGCGCTGGGCTTATGTCCTGCGCCTGTTCCTGACCGCCCGTCTGCCAGAGATCACCCCGGAACACATCACCCGTTGCCGCCTTGACCTGGCTGCCGCCCGAGAGGCTGGCAGCGCAGAATCAACCTTGCTGCGGATGGATTTTTTGATCCGGATCAGCCTGGCCCGCCAGCTGCGCTCGGTCGACCAAGTCCTGATTGCTGCCCGCGACTGGCAGGAGCTATGCCAGGAGCATCCCGAATACGGCTTAGGTTTCGAGTACCATCTGGAGGCCATCCTGGCCCTGGAATACGATAACCGCTTCACAGAAGCCCTCGACTGGATCGAGGAATGCCTGCCCCAGTTCGAAGAGTCCTATGAAATCCTGGCCGTCAAATCCCGGATCCTCAAGCGGATTGGCCGGATCGAGGAGAGCCTTTTGGTCAGCGAACGCCTGATCGAGCATTACCCACATGATTTTGCCGGCTATACGTTGCGCTCCAACGCCCATTTTCT
>DIFN01000034.1:56341-93034 GCA_002419145.1 Mageeibacillus sp. UBA5747
CCAACAGCTATCTGGCCCGGGCCTTTGTCCTGCTCCAGATCGGCAATTACAAGGACGCCCTGGTTGATTTCGAAAAAACGCTCGAACTGGATCCTCTGCGTTACGACGCCATGCGCGGCCAAGGCAAATGCCTCTCCATGCTGGGTGAAGATTTTGCTGCCCTTGAGAGCTTCCAGCGCCTGCGCCGGACCTATCCTGACGATCCGGAGGTTTACTATGAAATCGCAGATGTCCTGTTTGCCGCTGGTTACTTGGATGATTGTGAAAAAGTTTGCCGCGAGTGCCTGCGCCTCGACAGCAGTTTTGTCAGTGCCTACGTAATCCTGGGCATGATTGCCATGCGCCGCAACGAAGATGACAAAGCGCGCCATCTGTTGAACAAAGCCGTTGCCATGGAGCCGGACAACCCTTTCGCCCTGAATGAACTTTCCTACCTGAGCCACCTCGATGGTGATGAAGAACGGGCGATCGAGTTGGTCGACCGGGCAATCGCCGAATCCCCGGATTATGCCGATGCTCTGTGCAACAAAGGGATCATCCATTACTTCCGCAGCGAATTCGACCAGGCCAACCAAGTCTTCGACCAGACCCTGCGCCTGATGCCCGACCATGTTGCTGCCCTGGTCGGCAAAGCCAATACCCTGGTCCAGCTCAATGAATTTGACGAAGCCAACCGCCTCTACGATGCCGCCCTCATCCTCGACCCGGACAATCTCGACGCCTGTCATGGCAAGATCATGCTCTATCGCATGCTCGGCCTCGACGACGAGGTGCGCTACTGGCAGGACAAAGCCGGTAAACTGGAAGAAGATGATGAAGAAGAGGCTGACGATTGATCGCCAGCCTCTTTATTAATAGCGGGTATGAAACCTGTTAATCAGGGATGTTCCCAAACGTACTTCATCTCAGCTCCAAGCAGGATGTTCTCACTCGACAGCAAAAAGAGCACCTGGTCGATGTCATTTTCGTTCATGTACGCGCTTATTCCAAAATCGTAATCTTTTTCTGCCTGAGTCATTTTTTCCAGATTGACAAAGACCGTGCGCCGAAAATGGCTGGCCACCAGCTGGCGGATCGGATTGCTCATCGAGTCGGAAATGATCAGGATATCGCCGCGATCTTCACGCCCGGTATTGAATTCGATGAACGGTTCGCGCTTCTGGAGCAGGTGGTTGTAATGATCATAACCTCGCTCCTTGGGCTGGTCATCCGCCAGGTAGAGAGAGATGTTACCGTACTCTGCCGGCTCAGAACCGTCGATCAGGATCTCCATCTGTGGATAGTCAAACAGCAGCAGAGTCATCGGATCGGGCTGGATGTCGAGCGACAGGGCAGCCATTCGCGCCAAGGAACCTTCGAGGGACACGCGGTTGAAGCTGACTCGGTTGACCGGCTCCAGGACAGGCTCATCCGGACCGTAGAGGAAGCGGATCAGGCTGACATAACCTTTGTAGGCACCCAGATCGGTCCAGTGATGGTCAGTGCGATAGAAGTTGTTGACCAGGTCGGAGGGTGAATTGATCCGGAAAATGTCATGCGGCACCTGGATCTTGTCCAAAGTCTCCTGAATCGTGCCGAGGTTGCTCTGCGGATAGACCAGACGGCTCAGTCGCGGCGTTTCGATCAAAAAGACCCTCTCCTGTCGAGGCGCGATCAAGGTGGCAAAGTCGTTGAAAAACTCGACATTCTTGTTCACGACATAGAGCTGGTCGGGGTTGAAGTCAATTGCAGCCCGGGCCAGGCGCAGCTCATCAGCGATCTGCATCAGGCTGACTTCGGCATTGACCGGTGTCACTGTTATCGGCGTATTCGGGTCGAGCTGTTTTTCATCGACACCAATGAAATCCACATATTCGCTGTTGAAATCGTAGGGACTCTCAACCTCGACCGGCTCAGTCTCAACAGGCTTGATCGTCACAGCCGGGGTCGGTGGCGTGCCTGGTTCATCCGTTGGACCAGAAGGCGACGGCGACGCCGCCGGCGGATTGGGCACCACAATGCTTGCGCTCGTAGTTCCCTTGCCCAGCGCCTGGCGCGTCAGCAACGTCAGCTGGTACTGCATCCGGGTATAGGATTTCACCCACAGGCTGCGCTTGGGGAAATGGTCGGCCAGGACACTTTCGATGCTCTGCTGGAAATCGGTCGAGAGCCAATTGGTGATTGTCAATGGCTCGGAAGCCGCCAGATCACGATTTTCCAGCACCGAAAATTCTTCCTGGTTGCGGAAACCAAGGATAAAGCCACCCAAGACCAGGGTAAGTGAAATGAACACGATCACGAATACTTTATTGTGCATGATGATCTTTCTGCCGTTTAGACAGCAAACCGCTGTCGGGCATGGGCAATCGCAGCCCGGACAGTGTCCGCATTGGGGGCGCCGGTGATCTGGCGCTGGGAAACACACGTTTCCAGACGGATCGCCTCATAGATGTCGATCTCGATCAGGCTGGAATACTGCTTGAAATCGTCGAGCGTCAGGTCCTCAAGGGCACAGCTTCTGGATACGCAGAGCTTGACCAGTTTACCGGCTACTTCATGTGCCTCGCGGAAGGGAAGCCCCTTCTTGACCAGGTAATCAGCCAAGTCCGTAGCATTGGTGAATCCACCGGCAGCAGCCTGGCGCATGCGGTCCGGGCGCACGGTCAGAGTAGCCATCATACCGGTGAAAGCAGGCAGACAGAGCAGGACTGTGTCAATCGCGTCAAAGATGGCTTCCTTGTCTTCTTGCATATCCTTGTTGTAGGCCAGTGGCAGGCCTTTCATCATGGTTAGCAAGGTCATCAGCGAGCCAAAGACGCGGCCGGATTTGCCGCGGGTCAACTCAGCCACGTCTGGATTTTTCTTCTGCGGCATGATTGACGAACCGGTACTGAAAGCATCGTCGAGCTCGATGAAGGCAAATTCCTGGCTCGACCAGAGGATGACTTCTTCGCTCAAGCGCGACAGGTGCATCATGAAAATCGACAGTACACTGGCCAGCTCGAGCGCAAAGTCGCGGTCGGACACGCCGTCAAGGCTGTTCTGGGAGATCGCGCCAAAGCCCAGCTCACGGGCGACCATCGCACGGTCGAGCGGATAGGTGGTGCCAGCCAATGCACCAGAACCGAGCGGCAGGACATCCATGCGCCGCACACAGTCATCGAGACGGCTGATGTCTCGCGCCAGCATCTCGACATAGGCCATCAGGTGATGACCAAAAGTGATCGGCTGGGCACGTTGCAGATGCGTGTAGCCGGGCAAGATCGTCTCAGTGTTCTGTTCCGCCAAATCGAGCAGCACGCCATAGAGCTGGAGCACACTTTCTCTGATGACTTTTACTTCATCGCGCAGATAGAGACGTAAATCGAGGGCGACTTGGTCATTGCGGCTGCGGCCGGTGTGCAGGCGTTTGCCGGCATCGCCGATCCGGGCTGTCAGTTCTGCCTCAATGAACATGTGGATATCTTCGGCATTCGGGTCGAAAGCGAGGCGACCCGCCTCGATATCGGTGCCTATCTGGCTGAGCCCAGTAACGATCGCTTCGACATCCTGCGCGGTGAGGATGCCGATCGAACCGAGCATGCGAGCATGGGCCTGACTGCCCCGAATGTCCTGGCGGTACATCCGGGCATCAAAGGCGATCGATGAATTGTAAGCATTGACGGCCAGATCTGTCGCTTTAGCGAAACGGCCATCCCACATTTTTTTGGTCATATCAGAGCAATCCGTTGCGCTGCTTCATCTGGGCAACGACTTTCATCGGCAGGCCGAACAGGTTGATGAAACCGGTCGCATCAGCCTGGTTGTAGACCTCATCTTCGGCAAAGGTTGAGAGTTCCTCCTGGTAAAGGGAGAAGGGAGAAGTGGTACCAGCGGGGAAGATATTACCCTTGTAGAGCTTGAGGCGGACTTTGCCGGTGACGGTTTCCTGGGTCTTGGCAAAGAATGCGTCCATGGCTTCGCGCAACGGGTGGAACCACTGGCCAAAATAGACCAGCTCAGCGTAGCGCTGGGCCTGGATATCCTTGTAGTGGAGGGTGTCGCGGTCGATGCAGAGCAGCTCGAGTTCGCGATGGGCTGCATACATCAGGGTGCCGCCGGGGGTTTCATAGACACCGCGTGATTTCATGCCGACCAGGCGGTTCTCAACGAGGTCAACAATGCCGATGCCGTTGGCTCCGCCGACTTCGTTCAGGCGCTTCAGAAGCTCCACCGGAGCCAAGGCTTCGCCGTCAACTTTGACCGGAAGGCCTTTTTCAAATTCAATTTCAACATAAGTCGGCTTGTCCGGGGCATTTTCCGGGGTGACGCACATTTCGAGGATCTTCTCGTACTGGGGTTCATTGGCTGGACTTTCGAGGTCCATACCCTCATGGCTCAGGTGCCAGAGGTTCTGGTCCATCGAGTAGTTATTGGCCTTGGTGACCGGGACCGGGATGCCGCGTTCATTGGCGTAGTCAATTTCTTCATCACGTGATTTGATGTCCCAGATGCGCCAGGGAGCGATGATCTTGAGATCCGGGGCGAGGGCTTTGACGGTCAGTTCGAAACGGACCTGGTCATTCCCTTTGCCGGTTGCACCATGGGCAATCGCCGTGCAATTTTCGCGCCGGGCGATTTCGACCATGCGCTTGGCAATGACTGGGCGGGCAAAGGAGGTACCGAGAAGGTATTTGCCTTCGTAGACTGCGCCGGCCTTGAGCGTCGGGTAGACATAGTCGGTGATGAACTCCTCGGCGATGTCTTCGATGTAGCAGGCGACCGCACCGCACTTCATCGCTTTAGCCTTGAGCGCTTCGTGGTCTAGACCGAGACCGACCTCACCTGCCATGGCGACGACTTCGCAGTCATAATGCTCAAGGAGCCAGGGGATGATGATCGACGTATCGAGACCGCCGGAATATGCGAGGAGAATTCTTTCTTTAGCCATTGGGGCACCTCCAGAAGTGTGCATAAATATTCATAATCTTGCATACAGAACCGTTTTTGGGGGATCAGACCGTACTATTATAGCGCCTGCCCGTTGCTTTGTCATGGGGTGGGGCAGAGGCATGTGACGGAGGCGGCAGGTCCAGGCAGATTGGCTGCTTAAATGCCTGCTGTCACACTAAAAGTGCCCGTAGCCACACCAAATAAAGCTTCGTATGGTATAATACCTGTCTGTTCAGACCTAGGCAGCATCACTGCCTGACAGTCAGAACAGATTGACTTACACGAGCGGATGCACTTGACAAATGTCTGCCAGATGTAAGCCGGCTTGTGCCAGAGGGGGCTTTTATCATGGCTTACCCAATCATTGACAGTTTGACGGGCACTTGGATTTTTGTCGATGGCCAGCGAGTCAAGGCAACAGATCCGGTGGCGCAGTTTTGCTATGAACCGACTGAAGAAAAAATGTTCTATGAGGTCATCCGGGTTGAGCAAGAGACGCCGTTGTTCTGGGAGGACCATTTGGAGCGGCTGCGCCAGTCGATTGCCGGGCAATTTGCGATCCAAGACTCCCTGTACCAGGACAGCCGGGACCTGATCGCGGCCAATCAGGTGGAGCCATCGAACTTGCGCCTGGTCCTGACTCAACAGCACACGATCTTGCACCAGATCCCATCCTATTACCCAACACCCGAACAGATGCAGCAGGGTGTACCCACCGGTATTCTGAACTGGGAACGGGAGAATCCGAACGTCAAGGTGATCAACAGCGCCTACAAAATAGCTGTCGCTGAACGTTTTGCCGCCGGCGGTCCGTTTGGTCCCTTGTTCGAACTGCTGCTTGCTGACTCCAAAGGTGAGCTGACCGAGGGTTCACGCTCCAATTTGTTCTTTATCCGTGGCACTGAGGTCTACACCGCGCCGGACAACCGGATCCTCAAAGGGGTCACCCGAAGGCATGTCACATCAGCCATCGCTGCAGCTGGCGGTATTCTGGTCGAGAAAATGCTGACTTACAAGGACATCGCTGCTCAGGCAGTCGATGCAGCCTTCCTGTCCGGCTCGCCAATCGATTTACTGCCGATTTCAGCCATTGATGACATCCAGCTGGCTTCAGCCCAAAATGAATTGTTTAGCCGGATTAATCAGACTTACCAGCAGATCGTGCGCGACTACCTCGTCAGCCATCAGCCCCGTCAGACAGACACCAAGATTGCCCCTTAAGGCCGTGCCCACCCGCACGACCCGCGCAAAGCCCATAAAACCTGCCCAAACCGGCCCCAAACCGGCAAAATAAATGAAATCTATATTAATAGGAGGAATTTTTCATGCAAACTGAACATGGCACCGTATCTGTCAACACAGAGAATATCTTCCCGATCATCCGCAAATGGCTGTACTCCGACCAGGACATTTTCCTGCGCGAACTCGTTTCCAATGCGACCGATGCCATTGCCAAGCTCAAGCGGCTCTCGATTCTCGGTGAGGCAGACGTCCCGGAGGATGAGCCTTACCGCATCGATGTCGTCTATGACAGTGAAGCAGGCACCTTGGCGATCCAGGACAACGGCATTGGCATGACGGCGGATGAGATCCGCACCTACATCAACCAGATCGCCTTCTCCGGCGCGATGGATTTTGTCGAGAAGTACAAGGAAAAGGGCGCAGAATCCACCGGCATCATCGGTCATTTTGGCTTGGGCTTTTATTCAGCCTTCATGGTTGCCGACAAGGTTCGCATCGATACCTTGTCCTTCCAACCTGGCGCCGAAGCTGCCAGTTGGGAGAGCGAAGATGGCATGGCCTATGAAATGGGATCTTCTGACCGGCAGACCCGTGGTACCACCGTCACCCTGACCTTGTCCGAGGAAGGTAAGAACTTCATCACAACTGCCAAAATCGAGGAAATCCTCGAGAAATATTGCAAGTTCATGCCTTTCCCGATCTATCTGAAGGATGTCGTCGCCGATGCGGCCAAAGCCAAGGCAGCGGCTGAACGCGCCGAAAAAGCCAAAGCTGAGAAGACGGAAGAGACCAAGGACGTCACCCCGGATGATGACACCCTGGTCGATGAACTCCTTGATGAAGCACCGGAAAAACCAGTCAATGACACCACACCGCTCTGGCTCAAGGACCCCAAGGACTGCACGGACGAAGACTACAAAGTCTTTTTCCGCAAAACATTCAAAGACTACCGCGATCCACTCTTCTGGATCCACCTTAACATCGACTACCCCTTCAACCTCAAGGGCATCCTCTATTTCCCGAAAACTGACAACGTCTATGAGAGCTTGGAAGGCCGGATCAAAATCTACTACAACCAGGTCTTTGTCGCCGACAACATCAAGGAGATCATCCCGGAATTCCTCTTCCTTCTGAAAGGCGTCCTTGACTGTCCGGACCTGCCGCTCAACGTCTCGCGCAGCTTCCTGCAAAACGACGAGTATGTCTCCAAACTCTCCAGCCACATCATCCGCAAGGTGGCCGACAAACTCAACACCTTATTTAAGAATGAGCGCGAGCAGTTTGAAAAATACTGGCAGGACATTGGCGTCTTTGTCCGCTACGGCATGATGCGCGACGACAAATTCTACGAAAAAGTCAAGGACATCGCCCTGTACAAAACAGTCGATGCAACCTACAAAACCCAGGCTGAACTGGGTGAAACGATCCACTACACCCCGGATGCCAACAAGCAGATTGCCTATGTCGAGCGCGCCAAGGCTCGCGGTCTGACCGTGGTCGTGATGGACCATGAGCTGGACAACCATTTCATGTCCTTCCTCGAATTCAAGAACCACAGCGTCAAGTTTAAGCGCGTCGATGCTGACCTCGGCGGCGAGCAAGGCGATGAATCGCAAAAAGAAGCGGTCGAAGCTCTGTTTCGCGCCGCGACTGGCAAGGACAAGCTCTCCGTCAAGCTGATGGCTCTCGGTGCCGATGCTTTACCAGCCATGATTCTCGAATCTGAGGAAGCCCGCCGTATGCAGGAAATGCGCAAGCAATTCGAACGCATGGGTTCCAGCGATGATACAATGGATCTAGACAGCCTGTTCCCAATGGAACAGACCTTGGTTATTAACCAGGACCAGCCGCTCGTTGCGCGGCTCAAGGCGATGGCTGACGTCCCATCCCAGAAGGACCGCGCCACCGAACTCGCCAGCCATTTGTATGACCTGGCCCGCCTCGGCCACGGTTCTCTGGCTGCCGACGAACTCGCCGCTTTCCTCAAGCGCAGCGCCGCGCTGCTCCAGGACTTGGCCAACCAGTAAACACTCACAACGCATTTTGCAGTGAAATGGTGGAACCATGAGCAAAAATGAACCTGTTCGTCGTGTCTATGTCGTCAAGCGCCCGGGCTTCGATGTCGAAGCTGCCGGACTTGCGGCTGACTTGAAGCAGAACCTTGGATTGAAGGGTCTCAAGTCGGTCCGAATCTTCAATCGTTATGATTTGTCAGGCCTGACGGACGATGAATTCGCCCTGGCCCAGACCCATGTGCTGTCTGAACCGCCGGTCGACGATTGTTTCGTCGGCCAGGCGGATTTCACAAGCTTCGACGTCGTAGTGGCCGTCGAAGCCCTGCCAGGCCAATATGACCAGCGCGCCGATTCGGCTGCCCAGTGCATCCAGCTGATGACCTGCGGCGAACGCCCTCTGGTCAAGACTGCCCGCGTCTATGCTTTGACCGGAACGTTAAGTGGAGACGATGTCGAAACGATCAAACGCTGGCTGATCAACCCGGTCGAGAGCCGCGAGGCCAGCCTTGACCTGCCCCAGACTCTTGAGGATCAACTCGAACCACCGGCGGACATCAAGATGGTCCATGGCTTCATCACGATGAGCGATGACGATCTGGCCGCGCTGCTGCAAACTGGCAGCTTCGCGATGTCGCTTTCAGATCTCCAGTTCACCCGCAGCTGGTTTGCCCAGGAACAGCGTGATCCGACCTGGACCGAGCTCAAGGTACTTGATACCTACTGGTCGGATCATTGCCGTCACACCACCTTCCTGACTCGCATCACTTCGGTCACAATCCCGCAGGACCAGGCGCTGGGCCAACGTCTGCAGGCTGTCTATGACGATTATCAGAAGCGGCGCGAAGCCCTTTATCAAGGCCGGATCGCCGAAAAACCGGTCTGCCTGATGGATCTGGCCACTCTGGCGATGAAACAGCTGCGCCAGGATGGACGCCTCCAGGGCCTCGACGAGTCTGAGGAAATCAACGCCTGCAGCATCCGGGTCAGTATCCCGGTCAATGGTATCAACCAGGACTACCTGGTGATGTTCAAAAACGAAACCCACAACCACCCGACCGAGATTGAACCTTTTGGTGGCGCGGCAACTTGCCTCGGCGGCGCGATCCGCGACCCACTCTCAGGCCGCTCCTATGTCTATCAGGCCATGCGCGTCACCGGCAGCGGCGACCCGACCGTTCCAGTCCAGAAGACCTTGCCGGGCAAATTGCCCCAACGCAAAATCACGACCACTGCAGCAGCCGGCTACAGCTCCTACGGCAACCAGATCGGTCTGTCCACAGGCCAGGTTGAGGAGATCTACCATCCCGGATACATCGCCAAACGAATGGAGATTGGCGCCGTCATCGCCGCCGCTCCGGCAGACAATGTCCGGCGCGAAGTCCCGATCCCCGGAGACGTTGTCATATTGCTCGGCGGCCGTACCGGCCGTGATGGCTGCGGTGGCGCGACTGGCTCCTCCAAAGCTCACACCGAAGAATCAATCATCACCTGCGGTTCCGAAGTCCAGAAAGGCAATCCTCCGACCGAGCGCAAGATCCAGCGCCTGTTCCGTAATCCAGCTGTTTCGACCCTGATCAAACGCTGCAATGACTTCGGTGCCGGCGGCGTTTCCGTCGCCATCGGCGAACTGGCCGCCGGCCTGCGGATCGACCTCGACCGCGTGCCAAGAAAGTACGAAGGCCTCGATGGCACCGAACTGGCGATTTCTGAATCCCAGGAACGCATGGCGGTTGTCGTTGCCTCCGGGGATGCTGACGCCATGATCGCGGCCGCCGCCACAGAAAACCTCGAAGCCGTTGTGGTTGCCGAAGTGACTGCAGAACCCCGCATGGTCATGTTGTGGCGCGGCCAGACCATCGTCGACTTGGCCCGGGCCTTCATCGACAGCAATGGCGCGCCCCAGGCAGCAGACGTTGTGATCGAACTACCAGACATGCTCCAGACTTACTTTGACCGACCCCAAACAGGCAGCTACCAGGTTCAGATGGCCTACCAGGCTGAACCGGACACCTTTGCCGACCAGCTCGTCGCCCGTCTGGGCGCACTCAATGCCTGCTCCCGTAAAGGCCTGGTCGAGCGCTTTGACAGCACCATCGGGGCCGGTACAGTCCTGATGCCGTTTGGTGGCCAACGTCAGCTGACTCCGGAAGAAGGCATGGCGGCTCTGATCCCAGTTCTGGGGGGTGAAACCGACGCAGCTACCTTGATGACCTTTGGCTTTGACGCCGACCTGTCCAGCTGGAGCCCTTTCCACGGCGCCTACTATGCGGTGGCCCAGTCTCTGGCCAAAATCACAACCCTCGGTGGCGACCCGCGCAAAGCCTACCTGACTTTCCAGGAATATTTTGAGCGCCTGACCACGGCCCAGAAATGGGGCAAACCGACTGCTGCCCTGCTCGGTGCCTTTAAGGCCCAGCTTGATTTTGGCGTGGCTGCCATTGGTGGCAAAGACAGCATGTCCGGCAGTTTCATGGACCTCCATGTGCCGCCAACCCTGGTTTCCTTTGCCGTCGCCGTCGAATCTGCGGGCAAAGTACTCTCCGCCAGTCTGAAAAAGTCCGACCAGACCCTGGTTCTGCTGCCGGTGCCGGTGGATGAGCTCTACTTGCCACAGGCTAGCGAATACCTGGCTCATCTCGATCTGGTCAGGAACCTCCATCTGGCTGGCCATATCGCTGCCGCCGCAACAGTCCAAGGCAGCGGCCTGGCTGTGGCCGTGTGCAAGATGTGCTTTGGCGAGCACTTAGGCTTTGTTTTCGCCGAGACCTTGCCACCCGAGGACCTGTTCCGGCCCCAGCCGGCAGCGCTCCTGGTCGCCCCGACCAGCGCCTCGGCCTTACAGGCATTGCTCGACCAGGGCGGCGAAGTCGTCGGCTGCTCGACCCAGACCGATGGCTTCATTTACCATGGCGCATCCTTGAGCATGGATAAAGCCCTGGCCGCCTGGGAAGGCAAACTAGAAAAAGTTTTTGCCACCCGGGCTGACCAGACCGAAGTCTATCCCGATCTGACTACTCTGGCTCCGGTGGACTGGTCAGCTGTCCATGTCAGCCAGGGCAAAGCCAAGCCGCGGGTCTTCATCCCTGTTTTCCCAGGCACCAACTGCGAATACGACACCCAGAAAGTCTTCCTCAACGCCGGTGCTGAGGTCGAGATCCTCGTCGTCAGAAACCGGTCCGCAGACGACATTGCCCAGACCCTGCAGGCGATGGCACAAGGCATCGCCCGGGCCCAGATCCTGATGCTGCCCGGCGGCTTTTCCGGCGGCGACGAACCGGAAGGCTCTGGTAAATTCATAGCTGCCACTCTGAGAAACCCCCAGATTGCCGACCAGATCCGCCAGCTGCTCTTCGTCCGCGATGGCCTGACACTTGGGATCTGCAATGGCTTCCAGGCCCTGGTCAAGCTTGGTCTGCTGCCTTATGGCGACATTGTTGAATTGACCGCCGACAGTCCGACTTTGACCTTCAATAAGATCGGCCGCCATGTTTCCCAGTATGTGACGACAAAAATTTCCGACAACCGTTCACCCTGGCTGATGTATACCCAGCCCGGCGAACTGCACCAGATCCCGGTGTCGCATGGCGAAGGCCGCTTTGTCGCAGTGCCCGGCGTACTCCAGCAACTCATCGAACAACGCCAGATTGCCACTCAGTATGTTGATTTTTCCGGCAAACCGACCGGCCTGTCAGCCTTTAACCCCAATGGTTCTATGGCTGCCATCGAAGGCATCACCAGCCCCAATGGCCGAATTCTGGGCAAAATGGGCCACTCCGAACGTCTCGGCAGCCATTTGGCCCAAAACATACCCGGGAATAAGAACCAGCGGATTTTTGAAGCGGGGGTTGCCTATTTTACTCGCTGATCGGGAGCAGATGCCATGTTTGCCTGGCCTGTGAAAAGACCTGTCCCTCAGGAACGGGCGACAGCAGAGCCAGATCTCGAAGCAAGGATCGCAGCCTGGCAGCAGCATCAGGATGTGGTGGCAGCCGATCGCCTGATCACGGCTTACCAGCCCTACATTCGCCAGACCGTCGCCAGCCTCTCCGGCCGCTTCATTGATACGGCCAACGACGAGGAATGGTCGCTCGGCCTTGCCGCTTTTTACGAAGCCATGCAGCGCTTTGTCCCGGGCAAGGGCTCCTTTCTGAGCTTTGCCCGGCTGGTGATCGCCAGTCGGCTCAAGACCTACTGGCAGCAGGAGCACAGGCATCAGTCCCTGAACTTGGCTGATCTCGAATTAGCCGAGGATGATGTCGATCGCCTCGCCCGGGAACTGAGTATGGCCGATGACATCCGCCGGCTGGCTACAGAGCTGTTACAGTATGGCATCCAGTTTTCGGACCTGGTCCGATCGACGCCCAAGCATCGTGATACCCGACAGAATTTACTGGTCATCGCTTGGAACCTGAGCCATGATCGTGAACTCATGGCCGTGATCGATCAGAAAAAACGCCTGCCGGTCCAGAAAGTCGCGACTAAACTTGCGGTCAGCACCAAGATCCTCAAACGCAACCGCATCTACCTCCTGGCTGCTGCCCTGGTATACAGCCAGCCTGAGTCTGAAGTCGCTGCCTGGCTGGATGAAGTTCGCGGACCAGGCCGGTGAAAACAGTTTTTAAATCTTTCGCCCAATGGTCCCCAAACCTGATGGACCAGTCGTATTGTATGGTGAACCTAAGCAAGCGACTGATTCACGAACGGAGGTGAAATTCATGGATCGCCAAGGCCTCATTCTGACGTTAGGACCGCGTTATACCATTATTTTGACCAAGGACCACGAATATCTAAAAATCCGGCGCCAGCCCAGTCATGCCGTCGGCCAGACGATCTGGTTTTCCACCACTGATCGGATCGGTTCGCCATCCATCAGGGAGGGATTTGAAATGAAAAAGAAAACAGTCGTCTGGGCCATAGCTTTGGTTATGGTCGTTGCAATCGGTACCTTGTTTGCACTGCCGGGTTTGCTCCCACTGACGGGAAGCCCTGCCGACACCACCCCCGTCCAGACCCAAATGGGCGTCACAGAATCCGCCGGCTCGAGCAGCCTCACCGCAGAATCTGCCGTTGCGGTGGTGACGGTCGAGATCAACCCCGAGGTTGAACTGTTTGTTTCGGCCAGTGACAAAGTTGTCAAGGTCGAAGCTGTCAATGAAGACGCTCAAAAGCTCGAAGAACTTGAAACCGTTCTCGGCATGTCCGCTGACGCAGCTGTCGAGGCGATCATCGAAATGGCTGAGGATGCTGGTTTCATCACGCCGGATACTGATTGGGCTACCTTTGTGGTCGTAACCGGATGTCCACTGGCCGATGATCCTGCACAAGGAGTCGAACCGCTGCTGGCCGAGATCAGAAACCAGATCCAGAATCGCATCCAGAACAATGAGAACCTGCAGCATGTTGAACTGGCCATGTTGCGCGCCACAAAGCAGCAACGGATCGAAGCCCAGAAGGAAAACATCGGTGTTGGATTGAAGCTTTTGAACCAGCGTTCCGAACAAGCTGGCCTCGGCCGTGCCGAATCCATCCAAGACTATTTTGCCAATCAGGAACGCCTCCAATTTGCCAGTCAGGAAGGTCTCATGATGCAGCGCCAAGCCAGTGACGGTACGCCAGACGGCAGCGAGGCAACAGATCAGGAAACCAACCGCGAGACCAATCGCGGAATCACTGCCCAGCAGCGTAAGAACGAGTTTCGAAGAGATTAAGGCCGAGCAGCTTTGTCGAAAACCGGGAAACCGGCAAAGGCTTGACACCCTAAGGCATCCAGCGCTGGATGCCTTTGCTTTGTCGCAGAAGCGCGCGTTTTGTCGCACGAACCCCGCTTGGGTATGGCCCATCCTTTTGTTACTTTGATGACAAAACACGAGGAGGGTTACCATGTCAAATTTGAAGCTTTCTGCGCTGGCTTGGCGCTCTGTGGCAGCAGGTGCCGGGATCGGACTGATTCTGATGCTTACTGCCTGGCTGCTTTTCCTGTCTGATTGGCCATCGCAACAACCGATAGGCCGGTACCAGGATAATCCTGAGCCAGTCTTGGCAACTGAGCCACTTCTGGCCGAATTCACAGGCGCCGACTCTTCTCCCGGTAGAGCTGACCAGCCTGACACTTCATCCCCTAAGCGGGAGATGGCCTATCAAACAGATTCCGAACCCCTGATGCCTATGCTTGGCCTGATGATTGATTCGCGCAATGAGGATCTGGCGGCTCGGCATCCTTGGGTGGCCTATGCCGTCCAGCCAGACCCAGCCATCGAGCGCGCTTTCCTGCTTCTTGCAAGTTCCGAAACAACGGCCCGGGCTTTCAACTGTTATTTCAGCTTTTATTTCAATCACGCCACTCCAACACCAGCGCCCTATCCCGTCCTGATCCTGGATCGTTTGTTCCAGGACCAGAACCGGCAGCAGGTCCTGGCATCTGGCAGCTACCACGAGGTGGATTTGGCTCATGAATTGACCTACTGGCTGGAGATTCTGGTCGATGAATCGCACGGCCAGGCGATCTGCGACTTTGTAGTCTCTTGCTATCAGAAGGATTTTTCTGAGCGTCTGGCAAGCACATCTGGCTACCAGCCGGAAGACTGGCAGGAAAGCCTCGTATTGGATGGACTGGAGGTGACGTATCATGCAGGTCGGGAAACCTACTGCACATTTGAACCGGTTTGATCCTCTGATTGGCTTTCTGGTCCTGGCCATTTCCGTGGTGGTTCTGATCCTGGCACTGCCCCAGCCGGTCGCAGCCCTGGCTTTTCCCGGAACGACTGGCATCCCCAAGCCGCCGGTCAGCCAACTGACCTATGAAACCTATCTGCAGGCAACCGGTCGGCCCAGTACGAGCCGCTACAACGCCTATGTGGCCAATTACCAGACCTACGCCAGCAAAAATTTGCTCGTTTATGGTACCCCTGACCTGGTGCCTGACAACCGATATGACACCCGCTATGGTGAATACGCTTACCTCGGGTTTTCCTATGATGAAACACCGGTGACCAATACAGATTTCCCGGATGACTCCGCAACAGGTGCAACCTATACCAGCCCCTGGGACTGGGTAGAACATGATCTGGGCCTTGCCGCCGAGATTTCCTGGGCGCGTCTGTCCGAGAGCCAGCGCAACCTGATCAGCCAGTCATCGCTGTCTTATCGGCGGGACACCTATGGCGGCATGGACTTTGCCGGACTGGGGCTGAACGCAGGTAACAGCATCGTCCTGGCTCCACCCGCCTGGCACCTTGGATTTGCCCTCTACACCCGCCACCACTTGCCTGGCACCACCCAGATGCGCTATGCCACATTCACCGGCCCTGGCAGTGGCCAGATCGCCTTGTACAGCCGCCTGGACATCCTGACGCCTTTGGGAGCCGGGAACACCTTGACGATCCCGGCAGGAGCCAGCTCGGTCGAATTGCGCTATCGTCTCAGCGGCTGGATCAGTCAGTTCGGCGGCTTGGCGACTCTTGCGGACCTGGCCAATTGCGGGGTGGGCAACAGCCTGGACTTTAAAGCTGGCAGTGGCCTGGGCCCATGGACGATCGATCTGGTCCAGTCTGTTCCCCGGACTTATCTGGGCACGAGTGTGACCAAGAATCTGACTGTCTCCGGCCAGGCCTGGGCCGTCAGTTGGATGGGTGACATCATCATATCCAATGCCAGTCAGACCATCGAGGTCGTTGATGGCGCGGCGGTTCCGTTGACCATTAGCCTTGACACCAGCGGATCACTGGACTATTTTGCCCATCGGGACACGGCATTTGACTACAATGAATCGCGTGACCACCACCGTTACCTGGGCTTGGAAAAAGTGACTTTTTCAGTAGATTTCAGCCATCCAACTGAATCAGCCAGCCTGATTTTTCTGGGCAACACTTATGTCCTGAATCAGAATTCAGCCAATCCGGCGACCCATTTTGAAGTGGAAGTGACGATTCCGGCCGACCGCCAGACGCTCAGCTGGCAACATCAGCGTCTGACCAAGTCTCATCTGGCCGAAGTCCGGGCTCAGGCGACGGTCAATGGGGCTACGGTTAACCGGGCGAAAAAGCTCAGCGACATTGAGGTCACCGGTGATATCTATGATTTGAACCGCGTGCTGGCCGGATTGAACTAACCCTGATCCTTTGGCTCAGACTCAGCCTGTCTGATGGACTGATGTGAAACCTGATTCAAATCCGCTTGAGGCATCTCTGGCAAAGTCGGGATCTGTGGAAGTTTCTTATTTTCTGGCAACTCGAAACCATCGACTGACGGTGCCTCCGATACACCTTCCGGTCGGACAGTCAGGCAATAGTTGTTCTCGCCATAATAAACATAGAAATAGGCGACAGGGTAGGGCCCCTGGCGATCGACATGGCAAAAGACTGGATGTTTGAGTTTTTTGGCCGTCTGGACCAGGGTCTTGAAATCCTGGGCTGTGATGCACCACTCCGGATCCCAGGCTTTGTCGGCAATCATCATCAGGCGACCCCGGCACTGGCGCTGCATCCGAGCGAGCTTTTTCTCAAAGGGATCCTTACGACGGCTTTGGGTCAGCCGCAGCCACAGGACCAGACCGGCCAGGAACAGCACACCAGCAGCCGGGAAGACAGCCGGATGGAAGATCTGCAGTACGATCTGATAGGGCAGCAGGCGCCAGACAGAAACAGGCTTTAAATCAACCTTTTCTGAGATCGTGAAGGTGTCATTTGTCAAAGGCAAGACCAGAGCGGGCTGGTCGACCAGCGTTGACAAGCCGGATGACAGGGCAGTCTCGGTCTTTGCTACCAGGCTGATAACCAGTTCCCCACGCACTGCGATTGGACTTTGGCTGGCAAACGCGTGGAACTGATTCTGAAAATCCTGAAGCGGGATGTCAGCTGTACGCTCGATCTGGTACTGGGCTGCCGTCAGGGACAGGACTTCCGGAGCAGCCATGATCCGGCTGTCCTCATAGAGCAGCTGATCCTGGCCTTTTGTTGAGTAGATGCGCAAGGAGGCAAGGATTTGCGACGATACGGTCAATGGCTGGGTGGAATCAGCCGTTAAGGTATAGTGGAACACCGGCCGAACTGCTTGCGCCAGGGCACTGACATAGACCGCATGCTCGCCGGCGAGTGTTTCGGTTGCCGCATCGGGTGCTTTTGCAACAACCTGATAATCAATGGTTGCCTGGCGGCTGGCTTGATAGACCCTTGTCGGCAGCGTGACCGTCACAACATTGAAAGTTGCCCAGTACGCCAGCGTGGACAGGGCTGCCAGGCTGACCAAGACCAAAGCCACTAGCAGCCGCACCAGCCAGTGGACCGAGCGGCGCCGCATGGTTTTATTCTTAGGCTGTGATAATTTTTGGGGCAGGATCTGAGCATCATGTTTTTTCATGCCCTTTATTTTATCAGATTGGACGACCAATTACACCGCAAAGCAGATCTCTAATGGACCCTCAAAAAACAGCAAGAATTGACAAAAAACAGCGAGAAGGCCATAATGCACCGTATGAAAAGAAAATCACGCTCCGAAGGACCCCTATCCCCCCGAAGCCATTTTCACTGTGCGCTGGCTCATGCCAGCCGTCTTGCATCTGTCAGCATAGCCCGGGTCCGGGACTTGCGGACCATCCGGATAGCTTTCAGGCTGCAACTTTTGTTTGTTCTGGCCCTCTTGCTGTGGGCCACCTTGCTGATCCCACGGCTCGAACAGAAAGCCCTTCTCGATTTGAGCAAAATACCCAGCCAGGTCACCATCATACAGCCAGAAGGCAGGGTTGAACAGTTAACCTATGCCCGCCGTCTGATGGATGCGGTCGATGAGGCCCAGATCCAGGTCGGGGACCATGACTTGATGAGCCTGCCGGCCAACCTCTCGCTCGAACCAGGTCACGCATATGAGTTGTCGATCACGCGCCGTTCCGAATTCACCCTGATGTGGAGTGGCTTGGCCGTCGAAGCTGTCAGCGAACCACTGACCAGTGTCGACCTGCTGTCGCGTTCGGGCTATGACGACATTGACCTGTCTGATGGCAGCCGGGTGGAACAGCCCGCCGATGACACACTGGTCTACATCGCCGTAGACAAGCGTGAGTACCGAATCACCGAAGAGATACCTTTCAGCAAAGTCTATGTTGACAATCCTGACTTGGAAGTCGGCAAAACCGAGGTGACCACCCCAGGCCAGAAGGGCCAGCGTGACCTGATTTTCGAAGAGATTTATGAAGACGGGGTCTTCATCAGCCGTGAGCAGATTGGCACTGAGATCATCAAAGACCCTGTCCAGGAAGTCATCAGCCGTGGCACCAAGGTCGTTATCAAGCCGATTGACCGGCGCCGCGTCGGATCGACTGTGCTCAGCCGTTTCGACCAGATCAAGCCGCTGCTCAAAGAAAACGGCCGCCAGAACTACGAGACTTTCAGTGACAATGGCGATGGCACGATCACCGTAGATGGCAAAACCTTTACCTGCGAGTCTGTCAGCAAGCGCCGCATCACAAGCTACGATGGCCTTGAAGTCTGCGTCCACATGGGCGATCATACGCCCGCGATCAATCACAACACGTTCTCCGGCATTCCAGCTCAGCGGGGTCTTGTGGCGACCTATGGCAAGCACAGCGATGGCAAGATCTATCCCACCCTGCCCCTGGGGACCGTTGTTTTCATTGAGGGCTACGGATTGGGCGTCATCGCTGATCTGCACGCTTCCCACAGCAATCATGATCTGCTCGACGTCTGCTTTGATCCTGGTGAAACGCTGAGCGGACAGGGCTTGCCCACGGCCAATCGTACGTCATACATCCTATCTTTCCCTTGAGGTACCTGACTGCATGAACCTGGCGCAGACCAAAGCGCTCCTGTCTGAATTCAACATCCAGCCGACCCGCTCCCTTGGCCAGAATTTCCTGGTTGACGAACGGGTCGTTGCGCGCATTGGCGATCTGGCAGACCTGACACCAGAAGACCTGGTGATCGAAATCGGGCCAGGTGTGGGCCATCTGACGGTCGAACTGGCAAGCCGTGCCGGATGGGTCATAGCCATTGAGATTGACCATCATCTGTTGGCAGCCTTGTCCCACAATCTCGCGAACTTTGGCACCGTGACCTTGATTCATGGTGATGCGCTCACCCAGAACTTGAGGCAACTTTGTCAGGACTGGCCAGGACCGGTAAAAGTTGTCGCCAACCTGCCCTATTATGTCACGACCGACCTGATGCTTAAACTCATGACCGAAGTGCCATATTGCCAGAGTTTGACGCTGATGATGCAAAAAGAAGCGGCTGAACGCATCATGGCCCCTGTTGGCAGCAAAGGGTACAGCCCAGTTGGCATCATCGCAGCCTGCAGCGGCACTCTGCGTCGTGTTCTGTCTGTAGGAAGGGGCAGTTATTTTCCCCAGCCCCATGTTGATTCGGTTGTTCTTCAGCTCAAACCTCATCCCACCCAGCTGATCGCTGCCCAGGATCTGGCCAGGTTTGGCCAATTCCTGCAAGTTTGCTTTCACCAGCGCCGTAAAACCCTTTACAACAACCTCAATGGGTTCGCACGGACAGAAAGAGGCACACTCACGCCGGAAATTTGGATGAAACTGATCGAGAACCTGCCTGCCGACCGGAATGCCCGGGCAGAATCGCTGACGGCACCGCAATTTGCCAAACTCTATTATTCAATTATTGAAATCTCAAAATTCGTATGATACGATTGATTTCATAGCGTCTTGGGGGGAACCATGTACGGGACGCGAGGGAGCAGCCTGACCTTTTTTATCGGAAACGATTGCGAAGGGATGGCATACAATTTATATCTGGAAGGAGCCCTGACATGAACAAAAACGCCAAATTGCAAGCATGGGTTGACGAAGTTGCAAAAATGACTCAACCGGATTCAATCCACTGGTGCGACGGATCTGAGGAAGAAAACCAGCGTCTTTTAGACCTGATGGTCGAAACAGGTGCAGCGACCCTGCTCAACCAGGACAAGCGCCCTGGCTGCTACCTGTTCCGCAGTGATGCATCCGATGTTGCCCGTGTCGAAAACCGCACCTACATTGCCTCGGCCAAACAGGAAGATGCCGGCCCGACCAATAACTGGATCGACCCGGTCGAACTCAAGGAAACCATGAAAGGTCTCTACAACGGCTGCATGAAGGGCCGTACCCTCTATGTCATCCCCTTCTCGATGGGCCCGATCGGCTCTCCGATTTCCAAGATCGGCGTTGAAATCACCGACAGCCCCTATGTGGTCGTCAACATGCGCATCATGACCCGCATGGGCCAGGCTGTCCTCGATACCCTCGGCACCGACGGCGAATTTGTACCTTGCTTGCATTCAGTTGGTGCCCCGCTCGCCGAAGGCCAGCAGGACGTACCATGGCCCTGTGCCCCGATCGAACAGAAATACATCAGCCATTTCCCGGATGAACGCCTGATCTGGTCCTATGGCTCCGGTTACGGCGGCAACGCCCTGCTCGGTAAAAAATGCTTTGCCTTACGCATCGCTTCCGTCCAGGCTCGTGACGAAGGCTGGCTCGCCGAACACATGCTGATCTTGCGCCTGACCAGTCCCGAAGGTGACGTCAAGTACATCGCCGGCGCATTCCCGAGCGCCTGCGGCAAGACCAACCTGGCCATGCTGATCCCGACCATCCCCGGCTGGAAAGTCGAAACCATCGGTGATGACATCGCCTGGATGAAATATGGCGCCGACGGCCGTCTCTATGCCATCAACCCGGAAGCTGGTTTCTTCGGCGTGGCCCCGGGTACCTCCGATGCCTCCAACTTCAACGCCATGCGCAGCATCGACAAAAACACCATTTTTACCAATGTCGCTCTGACCGATGATGGCGATGTGTGGTGGGAAGGCATCGGCACCGAAGCCCCAGAGCACCTGATCGACTGGAAGGGCCGTGATTGGACCAAGGGTTCCAGCGAACCAGCAGCTCATCCGAATGCCCGTTTCACCGCTCCAGCCAAGCAATGCCCGGTTATCGCCCCCGAGTGGGAAGATCCGGCCGGCGTTCCGATCTCGGCAATCCTCGTTGGCGGCCGCCGCAAAACCACCATCCCGCTGGTCCACGAGAGCTTTGACTGGAACCACGGCGTCTTCCTCGGCTCAATCATGGGCTCGGAAATCACCGCCGCCGCCATCTCCGACAAGATCGGCCAGGTCCGCCGCGATCCGTTTGCCATGTTGCCCTTCTGCGGCTATCATATTTGCGACTACCTCCAGCACTGGATCGATGTCGGTTCCAAATCAACAGCAGATAAACTGCCCAAGATCTTCTATGTCAACTGGTTCCGCAAAGACGAGAGCGGCAAATGGCTGTGGCCCGGCTTCGGTGAAAACAGCCGCGTCCTCAAATGGGTCGTCGAGCGCGTCTCCGGCAAAGGCGAAGCAGTCAAGACTGCCATCGGCTATATGCCAACCGAATCTGCCATCGACACCAATGGCCTCGATGTCAGCGCTGCCGACATGGCTGAGCTCCTCAAGGTCAGCAAAGACGAATGGCTCAATGAAGTCGAATCGATCCGCGCTCACTACGCCTCCTATGGCGAAAAGCTGCCGGTCGAACTGGCTCACCAGCTTGAAGCCCTCGAAAAACGCCTCAACGAAATGGCCTGAGAAATAGGTGCCAGCTTTTGCTTGGCACCAGACGCAATCATTTCCAGTCGCCTGACCCAACCCTGACCTTTTAGAACATGCCAGCCTGCTTTGCCAAAGTGAAGCAGGCTGGCTTTGTTGTGGCAAAGAGAACCATGCCCGCCATCTTGTTGCCGTCTGCACCGGGGTGAATTATACTGAACAGGGTTCCGGTTGATCTTTTTGCAGCCGGCCTAACATCCGATCGGATCATTGTGCGCTCTGCGCCCAATCCTGTGCTTGGGAGTGAACACCTGTGTCAGAAATAGTCAAACGCGTCCACGTCCGGATTGCCGGTGTTGCTTACCAGTTGGCCGCCACCGAGGACGAAGCCCATATCCGCAAAATGGCTGCCCAAGCAGACGAAATGATTCGCCAGGTTCTTTTGGCCAGCCCACATCTTAGCCAATCCATGGCCACCATTTTGGCGCTCGTCAATGCCATGGATGAGGTCAACAAATATCGACGCCAGAGCGAATCCCTGCAGAAAGAGAAAGATTCACTGGCCTTGCAGATGCAGCACCTGAAAACCGAGCTTGACCGTGTCCGGGAGCAAAACTGGGACATGCGCAAGGACCAACTGCAGATGCAGCGCTTGATCGCCGAATATGAGAAACGCTTTGAACAGATCCTGTCTGCTGCCGATACGCAGGAAAAAGCTGCTGCTGAGCCTGAGCCAGCGTTAGTGACGCAAAACCACGCCAGTGAAGAAATGAATGTGATCCAAGCTCACGAAATGTCGGATGCGAGCGAACAAACGCCAGCTTATACGGATGATGGCACAACTGGCACCGTTGACAACGAATCCGAACTCAGCGCGGGACCCGCACCTGAAAACCCTGCCCCCTCGCCTCTGACTCTGGCACGCTACCAGCAGTCCCGACTGGAGGACTACATTTGATTCCAATATCCGCCAACACAGCCGCCCAGACACCCTCAAACACACCCTCGATTCCACCTTCGAACCTGCCTGCGAGCGTTATCCACTTGCCCGAACTGCTAGCGCCTGCCGGCAGCCTCGCGGCACTGGAAGTCGCCGTTAAAAATGGTGCTGACGCTGTCTATTTTGGTCTTGATCGCTTTAGTGCCCGGAGTGCGGCCCAAAACCTGACCCTGGAGCAACTCCCAGGTGCCATCCGTTTTCTGCACGAACATTCTTCGCGCGGCTACCTCGCGCTCAATACCTTGCTGCGCAACGATGAATGGCCGGCCGCCCTGGACCTGGCCCGCGAAGCTGCCGCAGCCGGTGTGGATGCGATCATCGTCCAGGACCTGGGCCTGATTCGGGAATTGCAGCGCCAACTGCCCGAAATCCCGCTGCATGGCAGCACTCAGATGACTCTGGCCCGCTCAAATGACATGGATTTGGCTCTGGATCTGGGCCTCGAGCGCATCGTGCTGCCGCGCGAATTAAGCGGCCGGGAAATCACCGAACTGGCAGCACAAGCTCGCCAGAAGGGCCTCGAAACCGAAGTATTTATCCACGGTGCGCTCTGCATCTGCTTTTCCGGCCAATGCCTCATGAGCAGCCTGATCGGTGGGCGCAGCGGCAATCGCGGCGCCTGTGCTCAGCCCTGTCGCCTCGACTACCAGCTTGGCCGTGAGTCTGGCGCCCTGTACAGCCCGAAAGACCAGTCCCTGCTGCTCCATTTGCCGGAACTGGTCCAGTCCGGGGTGCAGGCACTGAAAATCGAAGGTCGGATGCGCAGCCCGGCGTACGTCGGTCAGGCAGTGGGCGCCTATCGTCTGGCTCTCAATCGCATTGCAGAGTTCCTGTCCGCAGGCCAGGCGGAGCACGACATCACGGAACGCTGGCCGTCTGAAATCACATGGCTCCAGGATCGGCTGCTCCAGGCTTTCAACCGCGATGGCTCATTCACGACCGATTACTGGCGCGGTCATACCTATCAAAACCTGATGGTCCAAGGCTTGCCGGGCAGCCACGGAGTCCTGGCCGGCACAATCAGCCGGATTGAAGCCGGAAAAGGCCTGCTCTGGCTTCATTCCAGCCACCCACTGCCGCTTGCGACCGGTGACATCCTCGCTGTTCGCCGCCCTCAGCCCCCATCTCCTGAGCAGGCCATCGCCAGTGCCCCGATCGGGTCCTGCCAGTCCAGTCCGGACGGCCTGCTCATCAAAGGTTTTCACCCCGATGCTTTGCGTAACCTGCAGCGCGGCGACCAGGTCTACCGCATGAGCGACCATCAATCCGAGCAGCAGGCGCTTAAGGCCGACAACCGCAAAACAGAGATCCATATGACGCTCACCGCCCAGTCCCTGAGGGCCAAAGTCGTGACAGGCCCCTTTGCCGGCTGCTCTGCCACCCGTTCTTATGTGGTCGATCCAGCCGTCCAGCCTTTGCAACCGGATCGGGCCGCACAACAGCTGAAAAAATCCGGTGGCACAGCTTTCAGGGTGGGCGAGATCACCCTCACGGACCCTGTTCAGATGACCATCAGCCAGCTGAATCACGTGCGCCGGGAGACTCTGACCCAGCTAGGCGACCAGCTAGCACAGGCAGCACGGCGCAAAGCACCCGCGCCAGAGCAGGGAATAGGCAAAACTCATCCCCTCCAATCGACTTTGGCTGTGATCAACCCTGAAAGGTCCATAGACAACACCGGAACGCCCGAGATTTCGGCGTATTTCCATCAGCTTCCTGAGCACGAAGCTGAGATCGCCTGTGGGGCTGATGTCTACATTTTACCGCTGCTCGCTCTCAACAGCACACGCATCGCTTCCGTGGCGCAAACCCTGCGCTCGACCGAACCCAAAGCCCGAATCGTTGTTCAATGGCCACCCTTGGTCACCGGCATCCAAGCACCGATACTGCCTGACCTGCTCGCCGCAGCTGCCGACTGGCCGATCGATGGCGTCTGCACCGCCTGGCCTGCGTACTGGGATCCATGCCAGGAGAACCGCCTGCGCATCGCCGACACAACGGCCAATCTGTTCAACACCCCGGCTTTGTCCCTGGCGGCAGATCTGGGTGCGACCACCCTCTGCCCATCACTTGAACTCACGATTGACCAGCTGAGAGCAGTTCTGGCCGACTTTCCCGCTGGGCCGAATGCCCCCACTGTGACGATCGAACGACCTCTTTATGGTCGCCTGCGTCTGATGAGCACAGCCTATTGCCCGATTGGTAAAAACCAGGAGCACTGCCGGCGCTGTGTCCGCTCTGCCCAGCCTGATGATGGCCAGCCCGAATGGCTGACCGACCGCAAAGGCGCTCGTTTCCTGGTGGTACCCCACCCCCGGACCTGTCAAGCCGACCTGCTGAGCAGCGACCTGCTCGCTGTACCCGACGAATTCACCTCCCTTCAAACCGTCCTGAGCCCGACACAGTCCTGGCGTTCGCGCCTCTACTTTGCCGATGAAACTGTGGCAGAGCGACGTGCCCTGACCTTGTGCGCACGGCAGCTGCTGGCAGCGGCACCGGCAACAGAGAAGAAGGCCCGTAACGATTTCCTGGCCCTGGTTCAGCAAATCGCTACCCGGCTGGAAACACGTCTCACCACCGGCCATTACCAGCGCGGCGTCATTTGACGGCGCTGATGATCGCTCTCCCGCACGATCGCACGATCGCTCTCCCGCACGATCGCGCAACCGCGCAACCGATCACATCAGAAAGGAATCCCGTCCAACCATGATCGAACTCCATGAATCCATCCGCGCAGACGATTCTATCCAAGTCCCCATTCGACTCGGACCGGACGGTCGCCTGCCGGTTTATACTTCCAAACATGCTGCCGGTTGCGACTTGTTTGCCACCCGGGATCTTGTGATCCGCCCTGGCGAAACGGTCGTTCTGCCGCTCGACCTGGTCATCGCCCTGCCGGCCGGCACCGAAGCTCAGATCCGTCCCCGCAGCGGCTTGTCGCTAAAAACCGACCTCCGCCTGCCCAATTCACCCGGAACCATCGATGCCGATTACCGCCATGAAGTCGGTGTCATCCTGCAGAACACCTTCGATCCGGCCACTTTACCCGGCCGGATTGCCCAGAATCCGACCCTGCTCAGCGAAATCCTCACCACCCATCGCGCCATCCGCCTGCGCGACCGCATCACCGACCCAGCCCAGCTCGCAAATGACGCCCTCCAACCCCTGCTCGGTACCACCCTTTTCCTGGACCCCCAAGATAATCCCTACGGCACCCTCTACATCCAGAAAGGCGACCGCATCGCCCAAATGGTCATCGCTCGCCACGAACACGCCGAATTCATCAACCACCACGCCCCGGAAACCATCGGCCACAACCGCGGCGGCGGCTTCGGTTCCACCGGCTGACAGACAGTCTGGCAGAGACCGCGTCCCTTTTCCTTGACAGTCCACCCTGCAAGGCATAAAATCAGTTTGCGCGCCTTTACTGCGCGCCTTCACGTCTGCACCCGTTGTTAGGTGAGGCTCCTGTGTGAATAGATGCTGCTGCCCGGAAACGTCGAGAGACGCCAATGGGTTACCAGGCTTTGCCGGATTAAGGCTTAACCTAATGCAGCTGGCAACTTCCGGCACTTTCCGGAAGGCAAGCCGAGGTCACTCAGTGCCAAAGCTCGATCAGGAGGGGTCACCGTATTGTCTCACACTGGCTATTTGCCAGCCGGCACGCGATGCTCACAAGGATCGAAAACCACCTGACAGCCCCAAACTGTCAGGTTTTTTATTGTGCCAGATTGATCAGATCTAAGGGAAGGAGGGGCTTTCAATGCTGGAAATCTACAAAACCGAACTGAAAGAAGTCAATGGTCGGATGGTGCCAGAGCATAAACGCATTGACGAAATCAAGACTGACTGCTGGATCAATCTCTGCGCCCCGACCGAGGCTGAACTGATGCTCGTGGAAAAGGAACTCGAGCTGCCGCCGGAGTTTCTGCGTTATCCTTTGGACGAAGAAGAACGGCCTCGCATCGACCTCGACGATGACACCCAGAGCATCCTGATCATTGCCGACTTCCCCTTTATCCGCCGCGAAGACAACAACACCAAGTACGAGACCATGCCGCTCGGTATCGTCATCGCGCCCCATCGCTGCATCATCACCGTCTCCCTGCGCGAAAGCGGCGTCCTCGACGCTTTCCGCAACAACCACGTGCGCGATTTCATCACCGGCTACCGGACCCGCTTCACCTTCCAGATCATGTTGGCTGGCGCTAAGGACTACCTCAAATACCTGCGCTTTATCGACAAGACCATCGACACCGCTGAACGTCAGTTGAACAAATCCGTCACCAATAAAGAACTGTTCAAGCTGATGCAGCTGGGCAAATCCCTGATCTATTTCTCGACCTCCCTGAAGTCGAACGAAGCCGTGCTGGAACGCCTGATGCGCAGCAAGCTGATGAAAAAGTATGAAGAAGACGAGGACCTGCTGGAGGATGTCATCATCGAACACCGCCAGGCTCTTGAAATGGCCAATATCTACAGCTCGATCATCAATGGCACGATGGACGCCTACGCCTCGATCATTTCCAATAACGTCAACCAGATCATGAAATTCATGGCCGCTATGACCATCGTCATCTCTGCTCCGACCGCGATCACCAGCTTTTTTGGCCAGAACATCGCCTTCCCCTTTGACGGCGCCGCCTTTTATGCCAACCCCTGGCCATTTGCCTTGATCACGATTGCCTGCCTGACTTCGATTGCCTTCCTGATCGTCTGGTTTAGTCGCCGGAAAATGTTCTGAACCGAGGGCCTTTAGCCGATAAACCTCGCCAGATAATCTTGAACAGCCCCGAGATAAGCCTCAGGGTTGTTTTTGTATCCGGAGATGGAGCCGGGCGTCGGATCGACATAAACTGCAGTGGTATCCGGATGCAGTCGCTGGCGTTCCTGGACAATGGGCAGGACTGTAGCCAAACCAACATAAGTATCCGGGTCATTGTAGGCCAGGAAAACCGGCTGCTGGATTTGCGTCAGGATGGTGACCAGGCTGCGCTGGCTGGTGCTGCTGGCCGAAAGACGCACGGCATAGGGCACCGTGTGCTGGAGCAAAACCCGCCCGAGCAAATTGCCATTGCGGTAGACCGCCTGAATGTAGTTGTCCGGCAAAACACAGGGTGTATCGAGTAAAATCCCACGCACATAGGACCGGTCAATGCCAAGCTGGGCGATTTTCTGGTCTATAGCCGATAGCGCCGGACCAGACCCCCGGGCAGCGCTGTCCAGATCCGGCCCGGACTTGCTGCCGTTCGCCGCTGCCGGCGTGACTTGCTCCGGCAGGCGCGACCAGGCATACAGGCTCGCCGTCACCCCACTGCCAAAGCCATAAAGCAAAACGTCTTTGGTCGTGGTGAAACGCCGGGCATACTGGATCGCTGCGATCACATCTTCCCACTCGGCATAGCCGAAGGCCGACAGATGCCCCTCGGACTTGCCAGCATGGCGCAGATCAAACGAGATCACATTGTAATGGTTTGTGACAAAAAATTCATAAAAGCGCGGCATGTCGATGTCAAATTGCAGACGGTTCTTGCCGCTGTCATGAACTAGGATGACCGTGCTGACTGGATCGCCCTGGGCTGGGAAAAACCAGCCACTGAGCGTCGTCTGTTCATTGAGAGACTGGAAACTGATCACCGAAAAGCGCGGCATGACATTGCTGGAAAAACTTTGCAGCTGGCTTGGCTCTTGGCGCATCAGCTGGTTGGCCGCTGTAAATGAGGCCGCCCCGGCCACCACGACCAAGAGCGCACCAACCACCAGCACACTGATCACCCGGCGGATTGTGGCTGAATGCTTGTTCGGCGGCCGATAGTAGTTGATACTGGTTTTGGCTGACATGGCGACATTATAGCACGAGCCCGCAGCAGATGTGGTAGAATCGGATTGATTTGAGTCGGTTTTCGGTGCCAGGCACCACGATTGGAGGCAGCATGAATTTTATCGAAGCAATTTTCCTGGGTCTGGTCCAGGGTTTGACTGAGTTTTTGCCCGTCAGCAGTTCCGGACATTTGACGCTTTTAGGTCGCGTCTTTGACATAAAAGTCGAATCCTTGTTTGCCTTTACGTCTATGGTGCATGTGGGGACCCTGATCTCGGTCGTCCTGATCATGTACAAGGACCTTCTGGCCATTTTCAAAGACATCCTGGGCAAAAGGACCATCCGCCTGATCATCGCCACTTTGCCAGCCGTCTTCGCCGCTGTCTTGTTCGGCGATTTCATCGAAAGTTTGTTTGGCGGCAATTCGCTCGGCTATGAATTCCTCGCCACCGGGGTGATCCTTCTGGTTATGGTGCTGTTTAAACCGAAAGAGGAAACCGAGCAAGGCATCGGCTACAAAGAAGCGCTCTTTGCGGGTCTCGGCCAGGCGGTGGCGATCGCCCCGGCGATCTCCCGTTCTGGTTCGACGATCGCTGCCCTGCTCCTGGCCGGCGTCAATCGCAAAAAGGCGATCCGTTTCTCTTTTTTGATGTCGGTCCCGGCGATCCTGGGCAGCTTTCTTCTCGACCTGATGGACATAATCAAGGCGGATTCCCCTGTTCTGGGCGACATCGGCATCGTCAACATGCTGCTGGGCATCAGCGCTGCGGCCATTTCCGGCTATCTGGCGATGAATTTCATGATCAAAAAGCTCACTGACAAAGGCTTTCTGATCAGTGCCGCCTATGTCATCGTCCTCGGCACCCTGGTCCTTCTGGACCAGAGCTGGACTCACCTGGTGTTCTGATGGAAAAGCCCTGCCTGATCCTCGGTATCGAGTCATCCTGCGATGAAACCGCCGCCGCCGTCGTCGCCAACGGTCGCGAAATCCGGTCCAGTGTCATTGCTACTCAGGTTGCTGTGCACCAGCAATACGGCGGAGTCGTGCCGGAAATTGCCTCGCGCATGCACGTCGAAGCCATCCTGCCTGTGATCGACCAGGCCCTGAACCAGGCTGGCATCACGCTGGCAGACATCGACGCCATTGCCGTGACCTACGGACCCGGCCTGGTCGGCGCCCTGCTGGTCGGTCTGTCCGCCGCCAAAGGCCTGTCTGCCGCCACTGGCAAACCACTGGTCGGGATCCACCACATCGCCGGACACATCGCGGCCAACTACCTGGCCGATCCCGCCTGGGAGCCACCGTTTCTTTGCCTCGTCGTCTCCGGTGCCCACAGCCACCTCATCGTCGTCCGCGACTACGAGCAGTTTGAAGTCGTCGCCCGGACACGTGATGATGCGGCCGGCGAAGCCTTTGACAAGATCGCCCGGGCCCTCGGACTCGGTTATCCCGGCGGTCCCTTGCTGGAAAAAGCGGCAGCCGGCGGCAACCCACAAGCCGTAACCTTCCCGCGGACCCGCTTTTCCGCCAGCCTCGACTTTTCCTTCAGCGGTCTGAAAACAGCCGCCCTGAACCAGCTCAACCACCTGCGTCAGGCCGCTGGCAAGGACAAAGAAACCAGCCAGCCGGATGCGATCTGGACCGGATCAGTCTCTCAGGCCGATTTTGCAGCCAGCTATCAGCAGGCCATTGTCGACTACTTGACCGACCATGCCATCGCTGCCGCCAAGGCGCATGGCCTCAAAAGGCTTGCAGTTGCGGGTGGCGTCTCCGCCAACCGTTGCCTGCGCACCGCTCTCAGCCAGCGGGCCAGTGCCGCTGGAATGGACTTTCTCTGCCCGCCCTTCGAGCTTTGTACCGACAACGCCGCCATGATCGCCTCTGCCGGCTACTATGCCTATCAAAACGGCCGGCGCGACGGTCTCGACCTCAATGCCACCGCCACACTGGAACTGGCCTCAACCATACCGTGAACACAGCACCGTGCACAAAAGAAACACCTATGTCACGTCCGTATCTGTGCATGGCGCTTGGCAGAATTGTATGAATAATGTGAATTTCGATTAAGTGACACTGTGGATAAACAGGCGGCCAAAGGTGCTCAGGCCTGAGAAACGGCCCTTTGCAGCGCGGGAGACTCAGATACAATGTGGATAACTCTGTGGATAGTGTGTATAAATTGATGAATATTGGGAAAATATGCAACAGGTAATGTGAATGATGGAAAGAACTAAAGCAACATCCGGAACGAAACTGATCGTGGAAAACCGCAAGGCCTACCATGACTACCACATCTTGGATCGCCTCGAAGCTGGCATTGAGTTGACTGGCACCGAGGTTAAATCCCTGCGCCAGGGCCGCGTCAACATGGGCGACAGCTACGCCGCTGTTGTCAACGGTGAGCTCTGGCTTTATGCCATGCACATCAGCCCTTATGAACAGGGCAACCGTTTCAACAAAGACCCGATGCGCACCCGGCGCCTCCTGCTGCACAAAAACGAGATTTTACGTTTGTACGGCCAGACTCGAATCGAAGGCCTGACCCTGGTGCCGACCAAGCTCTATTTCAAGCACGGCCGGGTCAAAGTCGAAATCGGCCTGGCCAGAGGCAAAAAGACCTATGACAAGCGGGAAGACGAGGCGAAAAAGCAGGCCAGCCGTGAAATCGACCGCCACCTGAAAAACCGGCGCCACAGCGAGGACTGATTCCCGTGCGGCGGCGCATCCTGCACCTGGTGATCGTGCTGGCCCTTTCTGTTTTGCTGGCTTTTGCTGTCGAGCGCTTTTACTTCAACCGGCTGGCTCTGTCAGCCCCTGCAAGCTCTGATCAGGCTAGTCAGCCGTCCGTCACCCTGGCCGCTGAGACCCTGTATCAAACCAGCCAGGGCTTTGCTCTGGAAAACGGCCGCCTGCGGTCGATCGCAGACCAGGCCACCATCGAGCTAGCCATACCGGGCGGCCAGATTCGCCAGGTGATTCTCTCCTACCAGAGCGCGACGGATGCTGACATTTACATCCGCCTGCCTAGGACATCTCAGACCGACCAGACAGACGTCACTTCGCCAGCATCGGACCTTTTGATCGCTGATCGGGCACCGCGCGACTTGCAGCAGGCTGCCACCGTGGTCGAGGCAGAGGTTGAGCAGGTGACGCTGGTGGTTCCAGACGCAGGTTTGATCTTGGATTCTGTGACACTCGATCGTTCGTTGGCCATCCATCCGCAACGGATCGTACTGATGGCAATTGGTCTGTTCTTGCTTAGCCTGCTGCTCAGCGGCTCTTTGCCCTTTCTCTCGACTCCGAACCGCTGGTTTCTCCTGCTTGGTGCCAGCCTCGGCGGCCTGATGATTGTCCTGTCACCCATCCAGCTTCTTGGCTGGGATGAGCAGATCCATTTCAAATCGATGCTGGTGCGATCGTTCCCGGATGTCGCCTGGCTGACCCCAGCCGCCCAGCGCCTGGCTGACCTGGATCTGCCACCCGTAAACACTCGTTTGGACCAACTGCAAGCCGCAACCTGGCTGGAAAAAATGGCTGAGCCCTCCTTGGCCACGCCAACGGTTCAGGACAAACCGTGGGGCATCCATCATCTGCCCTACGTGCCAGGCATTCTGGCCTTTGCCCTCAGTCGCTGGCTGGGTGGTTCGCTCTTAACGGCGATCCCGCTCGCCCGCACCCTCAGCCTGCTGGTCTACCTCAGCCTCACCGCCTGGGCGATACACCTGCTACCCTTTGGCAAGCATCTTCTCGCCGCCTATGCCTTGCTGCCAACTTTGCTGTTTCAGGCAACGCGCCTGACCTACGACACCGTGACCATCGCTGCCGCTTTCCTGTTTCTTGCAGCCCTGCTCGATGAATGGGCCAACCCGGACCGCCTGCTCAGCAAGGGGCGCCTGATCCTGCTGGCCTTGGCTGCGATTGTTTTCAACAGCATCAAATCGGTCTATGTCCCCCTGGTGGCAGCCGCATACGGGATGCCCTCCAGCAAGTTCACCTCGGGGAAAAAGCGGCTCTTGTACGTGATGGATCTGACCATCCTGATCACCCTGATTCTGTCTCAAGTGATCTTGCCCGGTCTGCTCCAGCCCGAATCAGGCGGTGATGCACGCGTTTCTGGCACGAGCGTCTCCGGCCAGCTGGCCTTTATCTTCGCCCAGCCCATCGCCGCCGCCTGCATCATCCTGGGCGATCTGCTCACCAACCTCGGAACCTTTTTACTCGGCAATACCGCCGTGCTGTCCTTCGCTTATGCCGGGACCATTCACTCAGCCAACTGGTCCTTTACCATTGCCGCCCTGCTCGTGATTCTGGCCCTGATCGACCAGCCCGATCGCGCCCAAGATGGCCCGCCGCTGCCCGCCTTGCCCTGGACCCAAAGCCTCTATCTGGCCGCAACTGCGCTGTCAAGCCTGATCCTCGTCTACCTGGCCCTGTACATCAGCTTCACACCAGTAGGCGCCTCGACCGTAGACGGCGTCCAGCCGCGGTACATCTTCCCCCTGGCTGTGCCCATGCTCCTGCTCCTGCGCCGCCCGGGTATCCAACACACACTCTCACCTCAAACCCTCCAGCGCCTGACCTTCCTGCCCATCCTGCTGGTCAATCTGTTCGGCCTGTACCAGCATTTCCTTGTGCCGTATTGGCGCTAAGAAGAGAAGGAGACGGATATGCTGCAAAATCCTTCTTCAAATAAAAAAACGCCTGATCCGGGCGCTCAGCCGGTGACCCTTTCGGCCGCCCTGTGCACCTACCAGGGTGCCGCCTACATCGCAGAGCAATTGCAGAGCATGCTCAACCAGACAGACTTACCTGATGAAATCGTCATCCGTGACGATGGCTCGTCGGATGACACTCTGGCCATCTGCCGTGAAATCGCCCAGACGAGCCCGGTGCCGATCATCATCCTGCCTTCCGGCGAACGCCTGGGCGTGGCTGGCAACTTCTTTGCCTGTGCCCGGGCTTGCCAGATGGACTGGATCCTCTTTGCCGATCAGGATGACCGCTGGCTGCCCGAGCGAGTCGCACTGTTCAAAGCGGCCATCGCCGAACACGCCGCCGCCCCAGCCATCCAATCCGATGCCCTGATTGCTGACGCCGAGATGAATCCCACCGGCCAAACCCTCTGGCGCTCGTACTTTTTCTCGCCCCGCGAACAAACCCTGGTCCAGACGGGGAGGGGAGAGGTCGTCCTGGCCCGGCACGTGTTCGTCACCGGCGCTGCCCTGGCGGTCCAGCGCGAGTGGCTGATATCGTTGCCTGCGCCAGCCGCACAATTTTACCACGATGAATGGATCGGCTGGTTTGCCGGTCCTGCCTTGCGCCTGCTGCCTGCCGCCACCCTTCTCTACCGCCAGCATGAGAACCAGCAGACCGGCCTCCAGACCACCTGGCGCGCCCGCTGGCAGCACCTGCTCGACAGCCAGCTTTATGCCCGCACCCTGCTCGAGCGCGACCTCGAGCGGTTCCCCCGCCTTGCCACCGCCCTGCGCGCGTTCGGGCTGACTGAGCGTGCCGATCTGGTCAGCGCCAAAACACGCTTTGTGCAGCGCCGCCTCAGCTTTTCCCGCTTCCTGCCCGTACGGCTGTTCCAGATCCTGGCCAGTATCCTCACAGGCGACTACGCCCGCTTTGCCATCGCCCGTCGCTCCATCATCAAAGATCTGATCTTCCCGGCCTCACTCGCACGGCGGCACTGACACGACTGCACCCAGCCGCCGCGCGAGCCCGCCTGGCTTACCGAATCGTGATTGTCTTGGTATCCCTCAGGATACCGATGTAGATCTTGCCGCGGTTGAGGGTCAGTTCGCTGCCATCAGCGCGGGTGAAGACCCAAGGTTGCAAGGTACTGCCTTTTTTCCAGGAGATCTTTTCATAGGTACCTCCGGTCAGATAGTAACCGGAGCCGGAGGAGAGGTCGTATTCCTTGAGGATGTCGCCATTGAACTGGGTGACCGTCGTCTGGAGCAACAGGACATTGGTGAATTCGAGGGCTTTGCCGGTTGACTCATCGATGTGGTCGGCATTGAACTGGCCCTTGATGTAGGTCTTGGTGGTTGGGTTATAGGTAAAGGTGGCAACTGCATAGTTGGAGAAAGGTGCCGTCACCTTAACCGCGCTGCTGCCATTTGCTGGGACAATGTCAGCGGTGGGCTGAAAATAGAACCAGGCGCGGTTGCCATTGGTGTTCTGGTCGGGAATGCCCAGTTTGTCAATCGCCTTGAGCAAATTAGCACCCGTGGTCTTGACGCTGTGCTCATAGCCACGGCTGGAGCGCCAGGCGGCGTCGCGCCAGTAGGCATAATCCGCATTGGTGCTGTCAATATGATCCGTGTTCTGAATCATGACCTGGTCATAGGCGGCATAGGAACCACCAAAATGGACAACAATGGCACCGAAGGCACCCGCCAGATCGATAAAGTCATGCCGCAGGCTGCGAATCGAGCCGATTTCCGGCACATCAGCCGGATTAGCAAAGACGGCCATCAGGCGAGTGATATCACCTTCGACTTCCAGTTCATAAAGCAGGTCAGCCGAGCTGATGCCGGCTTGAGGAGTAGCAGTCTTGATGTTGTTGATCATGATGCCGATCGGCCGGGCGTTGACCGCAGCCGGATCTGTCACAGGCAGGCCATTGATCGGATTGTAACCCGCAATTTCTTTTTCAGATTGAGCCGGAGCAGCAGTTGTCTCAGCGGGAGCAGCCGTGGTGGTCGGCTCGATGGTCGCAGGCGCTCCGGTTTCCTTTTCCTTTTTACAAGCTGCCAGGGGCAGCACCAGAATAGCTGCGAGCAAAACGAGCAGGATGAACCGAAGCCAGGGTGTCAAAGAGGGATTATTCTGTTTCATGGGTACTCTCCAGTCAGAAAATTTGGGCAAATTGTTATTATCTTAGCAATCCCGTGAATTAGATGCAAATCAGAGGAATTTGTTCCCGCCTTGAGCACTGAGTTGTAAATGTTTATAATCTGACAAGACTCAATCCGGGTCATCCGTTTCATTCCAGCGATAAATTTGGTAGACTTTATCCGATTAAGTTTATTACGGATCGAAAGAGGCGTTTTATGAAAATCGCAATTGCCGGGATCGGCTATGTCGGCCTGTCCAACGCCGTGCTGTTGGCCCAGCACCATGAAGTCGTCGCCCTGGATGTCGTCCAGGCCAAGGTCGACCAGATCAACTCCAGGAAATCACCGATCGTCGACGCCGAGATCGAGGAATACCTGGCCACCCAGCCCCTCTCTCTGCGCGCCACGACCGACGCCCATGAGGCCTTTGCCGGCGCCCAGTACGTGATCATTTCCACCCCGACCAATTACGACCCGGACATCAATTTCTTTGACACCAGCTCAGTTGAGTCGGTGATCCAGCAGGTTCTCGAGATCAACCCCGCCGCCGTCATGGTGATCAAATCCACCGTGCCCGTCGGTTACACGAAAGAAATTCGCGAAAAATTCCAGACTGACACCATTCTGTTCTCGCCGGAATTCCTGCGCGAAGGCAGGGCCTTGTACGACAACCTGCACCCCTCACGCATCGTCGTCGGCGAACAGTCCGAGCGGGCAAGGATCTTCGCCGACCTGCTGCTCGAAGGAGCCATTAAAAAGGACGTGCCCGTTCTGTTTACCGATCCGACCGAAGCCGAAGCGATCAAACTGTTCGCCAACACCTACCTCGCCCTGCGCGTCGCTTTTTTCAACGAACTCGACACGTATGCTGAGCTGCGCGGCCTCAATTCGCGCCAGATCATCGAAGGCGTTGGTCTCGACCCGCGGATCGGCAACCACTACAACAATCCCTCCTTTGGCTATGGCGGCTATTGTCTGCCCAAGGACACCAAGCAACTCCTGGCCAATTACGCCAATATCCCGAACAACATCATGGCCGCGATTGTCGATGCCAACCGCACCAGAAAAGACCACGTTGCCGACATGATTATCCAGCGCAAGCCCAAAATCGTCGGAATCTTCCGCCTGGCCATGAAGGCTGGCTCCGATAATTTCCGTCAGTCCTCGATCCAGGGCGTCATGAAACGAATCAAGGCCAAGGGCATCGAAGTCGTCGTTTATGAGCCCTACCTGCTCGAGGACCAGTTCTACTATTCCCGTGTCATCCGCGACCTCGATGAGTTCAAGGCTATATCCGACGTCATCGTCGCGAACCG
>DIFN01000034.1:93135-96434 GCA_002419145.1 Mageeibacillus sp. UBA5747
TGGTCACCGGCGCCGCCGGATTCATCGGCTACCATCTCAGCCGCTCCTGGCTCGAGCAGGGCTACGCTGTCTATGGACTCGATAACCTCAATGACTACTACGATCCGCAACTGAAAAAGGACCGTCTTGACAATTTGGCCCATTTTCCAGCCTTCCAGTTCTCCTGCATTGACCTCAAGGACAAGGACGAGCTCGACCGGCTGTTTCGTCGCCTGCACCCTGACTATGTTGTCCACCTCGCCGCCCAGGCCGGCGTGCGCTATTCGATCGACCATCCCTATGCCTACCTTGACTCCAACCTGGCCGGTTTTCTCAACATCCTTGAGGCCTGCCGCCACTTTCCAGTCCGCCACTTGCTCTATGCCTCCTCCAGCTCGGTCTATGGCGGCAATACCGTCGTGCCCTTTTCAACCAACCACAACGTCGACCATCCCGTCAGCCTCTATGCCGCTACGAAAAAGGCCAACGAGCTGATGGCCCATACCTATAGCCACCTCTATGGCATCCCGACCACTGGACTGAGGTTTTTCACCGTCTACGGACCCTGGGGCCGTCCGGACATGGCCTATTTCTCCTTCACCCGCGACATTCTGGCCGGCAAAACGATCAAGGTCTTTAACCACGGCCAGATGGAACGCGACTTCACCTACATCGATGACATCGTGGCTGCGATTGCCCGCCTGACGGCCAAAATCCCCCAGCCCAACCCGGACTGGACCGAGGCCGACGGAGATCTGTCGAGCAGTTCAGCCCCGTACAAGATCTACAACATTGGCAACAACAATCCGGAAAAGCTCGGCACTTTCATCGCAGCCCTGGAAAAAGCGATCGGCCAGGTTGCCAACAAAGAATACCTGCCGATGCAGCCTGGCGACGTCCCGCGCACCTATGCCGATGTCTCCGACCTGGTCCGCGATATTGATTTCCGGCCCCAGACCTCGATCGAGGACGGCCTCGCCGCCTTTGCCAGCTGGTACAAGGCCTACTACAAGGAGCAAACCAAAGGATGAGGGGCCAGATTGAAGTCTTCCTGAAATACCGTTTTCTCCTGCAAGACCTGATCCTCAAGGATATCCGGATCAAGTATCGAAAATCGGTCCTCGGCATCCTCTGGAGCGTTTTGAACCCACTTTTGATGATGCTGGTCATCACCGCAGTCTTCGAGAACATCTTCCGGGTCAAGATCGAGAATTTCCCGATCTACTATCTGTCCGGCGCGGTGATGTTCAATTTCTTCTCCGAAGCAACCATGGGCGGCATGTCTTCGATCCTCCAGGCGTCATCTCTGATCAAGAAGGTCTACATCCCGAAATACATTTTCCCCCTGGAAAAGGCTTTGTTCGCCTTCGTCAATTTCCTGTTTTCACTGATTGCGGTCGCCCTGATCTACCTGATCCTCGGCGTGCCGCTCCAATGGAGTGCCCTGCTATTTTTTGTCCCCTCGCTCTATCTTTTGGTCTTCGCGATTGGGATTGGTCTCGTCCTCTCGAGCTGGGCGGTCTATTTCCGGGACATCATCCATCTCTACGGGGTCGTCCTGACCGCCTGGACCTACCTGACCCCGATCGTCTACCCCTACGACGCCCTGCCGGCCAAAATGCAATTCGTCATGCAGTTCAATCCAATGTTCTATTATGTCAACTATTTCCGCCAGGTCACGATGTATGGCCAAGTCCCCGGGCTTGCCACCAATGTGATCTGTGCCGCGGTGGCTCTGGTGTCACTCACCATCGGCCTTCTGATTTTCAAGAAGAACCAGGACCGCTTCATCCTTTTCATCTGATCACAAAGCGAGGCCACGATGACCATCATTGAAGTCAATCATGTCAACATGCATTTCAACATGAGCAAACACCGCGTGCACAACCTCAAGGAGTACGTGGTCCTGGCCTTGAAACGCCAGCTCATTTACGAGGATTTCCAAGCCCTGCACGACATCACGTTCACGATCGACCGCGGCGATGTCTTCGGCATCGTCGGCCTTAATGGCTCGGGTAAAAGCACCCTGCTCAAGATCATCTCCGGCATCCTCAAGCCGACCACCGGATCGGTCAAGATCCAGGGCACAATTGCACCCCTGATCGAACTTGGCGCCGGATTCGACCTCGAACTGACCGCGCGCGAGAACATCTACCTCAATGGTGCAGTGCTCGGCCATTCACACGATTTCATCCGCTCCCGTTTCGACGAAATCGTCGAGTTCTCGGAAATGGCCGAATTCATTGATGTGCCGATGAAAAATTACTCCTCCGGCATGGTAGCCCGCATCGGATTCGCCGTTGCCACCCTGACCAGTCCGGAGATTCTGATCGTCGACGAAATCCTCGCCGTCGGAGACTATCTGTTCCAGGAAAAATGTGAGAAGCGCATCCGCGAAATGATGTCCGGTGGCACGACCGTCATCATCGTCTCCCACGCGATCGACCAAATCCGCCGGCTCTGCAAGCACGTCATGTGGCTGGAAAAAGGCCATATCAAGATGATCGGCGAAATGCAGCCGGTGACCGATGCGTACATGACGCATCCCCAGGCATGAGTGCATCGACCATGGGTAAACCGAACATGACAAATCTGAACCGCCAGGCAGTGCCCGAGGCACCCCTCATCGATCCGCTGCTGCAGGCCACAAGACAGGACCTCATTGCCTTGATCCAGCAGCAGGCCGAGGAAAACCAGGCTTTGCGTGATCAGGCTGAACATTTCGAGCACCTGTATCTGGACATCATCCACTCAACCAGCTGGAAACTGGCCTGGCCGATCCGCACCGCCTTCAAGGTCCTGTCCCGGGGCCAGAACCGCCTGAAAAGCCGGAAAAACCGCAAGACCAGCCACCTCCAGGCACCTATAACCAGCCCGGCAGACGCAAAACTCCCTGACACCTTCACTGCCGCTTTGCCCCAGCTGCTGTTCTTCAAGAGCCCATCCAGCCACATCCGGCTCAATCTGGTGGTCAGCCAGCATCTGACCCCACTCCAGCTGACGGCAATTCTCACTCCCTTGGCTCAGATCGCTGCCCGGCTGCAGATAGCCTTGCGGGTGATCAGCCTCGACCCAGCTCTGACCGCCCGAAACTGCCTTTCCAGCATTGGTCTGTCGGGCGACGTCGAAAATCACCCCGTCGACCTTGTCTTTCACAGCCTGAGTCTGGCGCAGTCATCACGCTCACCCTTCCGGATTGAAATGGGCCCCCGGGAAATTGCCCTGTCCCTGACCCGCACCGCAGACCAGACGCTAGCCTTGATGCTGCCAGAAGGCCAGCGTCGGATTATCGATCCCGGACAAACGAATTGGCACCCCGA
>DIFN01000034.1:96524-98455 GCA_002419145.1 Mageeibacillus sp. UBA5747
AGACTGGATAACCATCTGACTGCCGGTTATAAGGTCAATGTCTTCCTCTACGAGGAGCCTGACGCCTCCACCTTTCGCTACCGTGTCTATAACATGACCCAGGCGCTCGAAGCGAGTGCCCACTGGCGTGCGGCCTATTTCTTTGCCGACGAACTCGAAAAGATCCAGTCTGAAGTCCTGCGCTGCCAGCTGGTAACGATCGCTCGTTTCCGCTGGACCTTTGCCCTGGAAGCCCTGATCACAGCCGCCCGCACCCAGGGCATCCCGATCGCCTTCGACACGGACGACCTGGTCTTCGATCTGGCGCATGTGCCGGCCCTGGCCAATGTCCAGAACATCGACCAGCGCACCGATACAGAGCTGAATTTCTGGTTCTCTTACGCCGCCCGGGTCCAGCTTTCCGCCCAGTTGGCCGACACCATGATCACAACCAATGACTATCTCGGCCAGTTCCTGCAGGCCCAGTTTCAAAAACCCGTGCACGTAATCCGCAACTTTCTCAACCACGAGCAGGTCGATTTCTCCACCACCTGCCTGTTGGAAAAGCGTCAGGTCATGGACCAGAAGCCATTCACCATCGGCTATTTCAGCGGCTCGCCTTCGCATTATTTCGACTTGCACAGCATCGCCGACGAACTGTGCGACTTGCTCGACGAATTCCCCGACTGCCAGATCCTGGTCGCAGGCTACATGAATTTCGCGCCGCGCCTGCAGACCTATGCCGACCAGGGCAAGATCCGCTTCCACAAATTTGTTGACTTCCTGACCTTGCAACGCCTGATCGCTGAAGTCGATGTCAACATCGCACCGCTCTATCCCAATGATTTCACGCAGTGCAAGTCCGAGTTGAAGTTTTTCGAAGCCGCTCTGGTCGAGACGTTGACGGTGGCCACTCCGACCTTCGCCTTCAAAAACGCGATTAAGACCGGCCAGAACGGCTACCTCTGCCAGCAAGGCCAGTGGTACGACACGATCAAGGCTATCTACCTCGACCGGGAGGACCAATTGCAGGTCCTGGCCCGGGCTCGTGAGACCGCACTGGCGACCTACAGCCCGGCTGCGAACTGGCAGTCGATTGAGCGCGTGTACGAAACCATCACCCAGACCGTCAACAAGACTTGACCAGTGTGTTAGAATAAGAAAAGTTTTTACAACCCCAGCCCCATCCTGGAGGAGGAGTCATGTCCGTTTTGCCGACCGGTGCCAGGCGTCTTGGAATCTATTCTTTTTACGACGCCGACGGAATCGTCGACCACTTTGTCCCATACTTTTTAACCGACCTCAAGGAAAACCTGGAGGCACTTATCATTGTCGTCAACGGCCAGATCCTGGTCGAGGAAAAGCAGAAACTGCTTGCTCTCACACCGCACGTGATCGTGCGTGAGAACCAGGGCTTCGACATCTGGGGCTACAAAACCGGCCTCGATGCCATGGGTTGGACAGACCTGGCCGTCTATGATGAAATCATTCTGGCCAACAACACCATCTTTGGTCCGTTGTATCCTTTTCGCGATGTTTTTGCGACGATGGACCCGCGCGACGTCGATTTCTGGGGCCTGACCCGCCACGGCGAACACAAAATCGACCCAACAGGTTGCAATTCCTATGGCTTCACCCCGGTCCATGTCCAGTCCTATTTCTGCGGTTTTAGACGCAGCTTTTTCCAGACCGAAGTCTTCCAGACTTACTGGGACAATTTGCCCGCTTTACCCAGCTACAACGATGCAGTTGGCCGCCACGAGACCTTTTTCACGCGCCATTTCGCCGATCTTGGCTTCAAGTGGGACACCCTCGTCGATTCATCGAGTCTCGAATCACTCAATCCCAACCCCATCCTTTATTACCACCAGAAAATGGTGGCTGACCTCAAATGCCCGATCGTCAAGCGGCGTTCTTTTTTTCAGGACTACGACGACATCTTGTTCCACACC
>DIFN01000006.1:0-3855 GCA_002419145.1 Mageeibacillus sp. UBA5747
CTCAAATCAGGAGGACCTTCATGAAACGTACCATCACGACTATTCAGAAAGCCAAAACCATTGGTGAACGCCTGGCCATGGTGACTGCCTATGACTATTCCATGGCCCGCCTGGCGGATGCCTCCGGAGCAGATGCCATCCTGGTTGGTGATTCATTGGGCATGGTCTGCCTCGGCTATCCCAATACGCTGCCTGTCACCATGGCAGATATGCTGCATCACACCAAAGCAGTCGCCAGGGGCACGAAAGATGCCCTTTTGGTGAGTGACTTGCCCTTCATGTCCTACCAGACCTCGGTGCGCGATGCAATTGTCAATGCCGGACGACTGATCCAGGAAGGCAATGCCGAAGCCGTCAAGCTGGAAGGCGGGGCCACAGTCCTGCCCCAGGTCCGGGCGATCGTCAAAGCTCAGATCCCAGTCATGGGCCATCTTGGCCTGACCCCGCAGTCGGTCCATGTTTTTGGCGGATTCAAGTACCAGGGCAAGGAAGAAAAGGCAGCGCGCCAGCTGATCGAGGATGCCCGGCGTCTGGAGGACGCCGGGGCATTTGCGATCGTGCTCGAATGCTTGCCGGCCGAATTGGCAGAAGTGATCAGCAAATCGGTGACCATTCCGATGATCGGAATCGGCTCCGGTGTCGGTTGTGATGGTCAAGTCTTGGTCTACCATGATATTCTGGGATTGTCCGGCGACATCAAACCGCGCTTTGCCAAAGTCTTTGCCGACGGTGCCCAGACAGCTGAAACTGGCCTGAAAGCCTTCGTCGCAGCTGTCCGCCAGGGGACTTTCCCCGGCGCTGAGCATTCGGTAGCCCTTGACCCGGACCTGGCCCGGCAACTGAAACAGTCGCCGGTTGCCAGAACGCACCATGCTTGAGCGTTGACGGGAGGCGAGATCCTGATGAAAAAGCAACACACTGATAGCAGCAGTCAGACGTCGGTTCTTGAGGAGAAAGCTCTGGATGCCCGGATGGAACGGGAAGCCATGGAGATTGCCACGACCGTCCAGGACGTCCGGACCGTTGTCAAGTTTTACCAGAACGCCCAGGAGAGCATCGGCCTGGTGCCGACGATGGGCTATCTGCACATGGGCCATGTCAGCCTGATCGAAAAAGCCAGGAAATCCTGTGATCGAGTGATTGTCAGCATTTTTGTCAATCCAATTCAGTTTGGCCCGAATGAAGATTTCACCCACTATCCCCGTGATCTGGAACACGACTTGGAGCTGTGCCGCGACGCAGGCGCTGATCTGGTTTTCGCCCCAGAAGTTGCCGACATGTATCCCAAACCCAATTTGATCTTTGCCGATGTCAAAACCCTCGGTGATCACCTGTGTGGTGCCAGCCGGCCCGGACATTTCCAGGGCGTCCTGACAGTTGTAGCCAAATTATTTAACATTTGCCAGCCAGATCTGGCCTTTTTCGGGGAAAAAGATGCCCAGCAGCTGGCGATCATCCGCCGCATGGTCACCGATTTCAATTTCCCAGTCGAAATTGTGCCATGCCCGATCATTCGCGAAGCGGACGGCCTGGCCATGAGCTCCAGGAATGTTTACCTGTCAGAGCAAGAACGCGCGGCCGCTTTGTCTTTGTCGCGCAGCCTGGAAAAAGCCTGGCAAGCTCTCGAAGCAGGCGAACGGTCTGCTGGCGCTATTCGCGATATCATTCATTCCGGTATTTCTGCCGAGCCACTGGCCCGGATTGATTATGTTGAGGTTGTGGACAGCGAAACCCTGCAGCCGGTCGCGACCATTTCAAGCAGCATCCTGGCTGCCGTTGCTGTCTTTTTCGGCAAAACCCGCCTGATCGACAACTTCACATTCCGGCCGGAGTAAAGGAGGAACCTACCTTGGAATTGTCCGTACTCAAAGCCAAAATCCACCGCGCAGTGGTCACTGAGGCTGACTTGCATTATGTCGGCAGCATCACGATTGACCAGGACCTGATGGATGCAGCTGGCTTTTTATCCTACGAAAAAGTCCTCATTGCCGACATTGACAACGGCAACCGTCTCGAGACCTACATCATCGCCGGGCCACGCGGCAGCGGCATCATCTGCCTCAACGGCGCTTCCGCCCGTCTCGTCAGCCCCGGCGACCGCGTCATTGTCATGGCCTTTTGCACCATGTCCCCTGATGAAGCCAAGACCCATCGTCCGACGGTCGTTTTTGTCGATGAAAAGAACGCAATCACAGAGATCACCTACTATGAAGAGCATGGCATGATCGGCTAAAGCACCGGTCTGGCCAGCTCTGCTCCTGCCTTTGGTTTCGTCAGAACTTTTTACCGCTCCAGACGTCCAATGATTAGCTGGTTTGACTGGAGGTATTTATGATGAAACGGTTATTTTCAGCGACTGTTCTGTTGGTATCGATCCTGGCACTGGTTCTTTCTGGCTGTGCAGGACCGGCCACAATTACTGTTGCCAGCTCTGAGCCTGCCCCTGGAACCACAGAGCATGTCCCTGGAATCACACAGGAATCGACTGGGGCCACAAGTCGCCCGCCGCAGCCAGTTGCTGGTGCACATGACTTGATGGCGGACGTGCAAGCTGTTGCCTGGCCGGCCGAACCAGAGGCCTTGCCAGTCGGCTGGACCGATGCGTCGAGCCGCTTTTCCGCGTTGCTTTTCCAGACGTCGGCAGCCAATCCAGGTAATTTCATGATTTCCCCGCCATCGGTGTATCTCGCTCTGGCGATGACTTTGAATGGGGCTGATTCAACGACGCGTGATGCGATGCTGGAGACGTTGGCTGCACAGGGGCTGACGGTCACAGATATCAACCATGCGGCACGCAGCTGGATCACAAGTCTGAACCGAGCCAGCGAGAAGACGACCGTTTCGATCACGAACTCGATCTGGTTCGACCAGAATTTTGTACCTTTCCAGCCGTTTTTGCAGGCTAATGCCGATTATTTCAACGCCGCTGCTCAAAAACTTGATTTTAAAGATCCGCAGACATTAGACATCATCAATGGCTGGGTCAGCGAAGCAACAAATGGCCGGATCGAGCAGATCATCAACCAGATCCGCCCCGATGCGGTCATGTTCCTGATCAATGCGATCTATTTCCTGGCTGACTGGGAAATCCCTTTTGAAAAAGCAGATACCCGTTCGCAGGCATTTCTGGCACCGGATGGAGAGGTGGAAGTCGATTTCATGCACCGGACTGGCGCGATGAAATTTTACCAGCTAGAGGGAGCAACCGGTATCGGGTTGCCATATGCAGATGACCGTTTTGCCTTTTTTGCTGTTTTGCCTGCTGCAGATACGGACGCACGGGCGTGGCTGAGTGGGCAAGATCCAGCGCTGCTTTTTGATGAAGTCGCGGCTGGATTGCGCCAGGATCCGCTCGTGGTCGATCTGGCCCTGCCCAAGTTCGAATCACGCTATGAGGATAGTCTTATCAATGAGTTATCCCAGATGGGGATGGGCCTTGCCTTCCAGCCGGACCAGGCTGATTTTACCCAGATGATCAACAGCCACGAAAAAATCATCTACATCGGCGAGGTCAAGCACAAATCGTTTGTTCGCGTGGACGAGAAGGGGACCGAGGCAGCAGCCGCGACTTCGGTTGAAATGCGTGTGACGAGCATCCCTTACTCGGAGCATCAGATCGTTTTTGACCGACCTTTTGTCTATGGCATCATGGATCTCGCGACTGGCTTACCCTTGTTTACCGGTGTCCTGGAGAAGCCTGAACCTGCGTCATGAACCGGCACTTTTCCGATGCCAGCTTCATCTGGCCTCGAGTCGGTTCTGTCTGGCTTCGAGTCGGTTCCACCCGGCTTCGATGGATGATGGACTGCGCGCGGCCGGACGGATTCCGCACATGCAGTGACCGGATGCATTCCG
>DIFN01000006.1:3917-5223 GCA_002419145.1 Mageeibacillus sp. UBA5747
ATTCCGCGCATGCAGTGACCGGATGGAATTGATCAGCTGCCCACATAAGGGGTATGCTGTTGATTAGAAAAATAGGCGTGGAGGAACGACCGATGAGATCCCTGTTGATTGAACAAAAAAATGAAATTACCTCGCATGTGATTTACCAGATGCTGAGCCAGAACATTCGTGACCCGCATAATCGCGATGTATTACGGCAGATCAGTGACGAAGAACTTAAGCATTACCAGACCCTGAAAAGCCTGACGGGCCAGGATGTCACACCTGATCGGTTCAAAGTCGCCTTTTACTACGTGATCACCCGGCTCTTTGGCCTGACTTTCGGTGTCAAACTGTTGGAAAAAGGGGAGGCGAGCGCGGTTGATGTGTATTCAGCTCTGCAAGTCGAACATCCCCAGGTCGCCGAACTGGTCCAGGAGGAAGAGACCCATGAAGATCGTCTCATCGCCATGATTGATGAGGAAAAACTCAACTACATCGGATCCGTCGTCCTCGGCCTGAATGATGCCCTCGTCGAGCTCACGGGTGCGCTGGCCGGCTTCACATTTGCCTTCCAGAACACCCAGCTCATCGCCGTAACCGGCCTGATCACCGGCATCAGCGCTTCATTGTCAATGTCCTCAAGCGGATATCTCTCGATGCTCCAGGAAACCGGCGAACGTGATCGCGCCTTGAAGTCCGCCTTTTACACCGGCCTGGCCTATGTTCTGACCGTCGTTGTGCTGATCACGCCATTCCTGTTGCTGGCCAATCCCTTTGTCAGCCTTGTGGTCAGCCTTGTTGCCGCCGTTATGATCATCTTCATTTTTAATTACTATATCTCCGTTGCCAAAGACACCCCCTTCAAGCGCCGCTTCCTGGAAATGGCCTTCATCAGCCTCGGCGTCTCCGGCTTCTCTTTCCTGATCGGCATTTTGGTCAAGACCGTGTTCGGGATCGAGGTGTGAGAGAAGCGAGGGCGTGGTGGGACTGACGAAGGACGCACGCCGGTGGGGTGGCAGGTCTGGTGGGAGCTTGCGAAGAGAGGGTTGATGCACGCCGGTGGGGGTGGCAGGCAGGTCTGGCACTCGTTCCGGAACGGGTGTCAGTGGTATAAATCGATGAATTCCCTAGAAATGCTTGCTATCATTGGGTTTGATGGCTTAATTGCGGAAAACAGGTCAGACCCTGGTGCGGAAGAAGGGTCTGACCTAATTTGAGAAATTGTTTGTGGCATTATCCTGGGGATCTTACAGCTGCAGGCATTTTCAGTTATGGACACTCCCAGTACTGTAATTTTATCCCTGACCCCGGTTCCGGAACGAGT
>DIFN01000016.1 GCA_002419145.1 Mageeibacillus sp. UBA5747
TGCATTGTACAGATCATTCAAGTCGAGGATGACTTTCTAGGCGCCATCGACTTGGGTCAGGCGGATCTCGCTGATAAACGTGACGCGTGAGGTCTCGACCTGCAGCAGCTCGAGGAAAATCTGGTCGATGGTCTCGTAGGGATCACTGTCCGGACTGAACAGCCGGTCGTTGTAGACCTGCTCAAACAGGTTTGCGCTGAAAGCTTCAAAGACCTGGTCAACGTTCAGATTGGAGAGTTCAGCACTGACAATGGCCTGGTCACCCGTGATCTCGCTGCTGAGGATGTTGGCTTCGGCGTTGACGTACAGCTTGTTGTAGGTCAGCTCGAGGACCTCTGAAATCTCAATATCCTCATCCAGTAAGTCCTCGTTTTCATGGACAACCCCTGCATCGACACGGTTATCGTCGAGCGCATGCATGGCCGCGATCAGCTCCCGGACGGCTTGTTCGGGTGAATCCTCTGCTGGCGCCGAGGTGGCAGCGAGCATCGGCCAGGGCAACGCGCAGGCGGTGAGCAGCAGACAACCGAGGATGAGCATGACCAGGTTTGCAGTGATCGCGGGACGGCTGAGTTTCATCATGATTTCCCTTTTTTACCTTTCGCTGGTTTCTTCTTGTCCGGATCGAGATCGTCTTTCCAGTTCGATAGCACCCTGCCAGAGGCTTTTAATTCTGAGACCACACAGGCCATGGTCTCGAACATGGCTTCGGTTCCTTCTGAGGATTTGCTATAGCTGACGGCATGGTCCTGGCTGATGCCCAGGTCCGTGGCGATACCTTCGGCGTCGATATCGGCACCGAGGAAGAGGAACTCCCAGCTGTAAATCTCGCGTTGGCGGCGGATCATGTCGCGGACCTGTGACCAGCTGTACGTACGGCTGGCGTTTTCGTAGCCATCGGTGGTGATGACAAAAATCACTTTACCGGGTCGCTGGTCTTCCGGAGTCTGGCTCAGGCGATGGCCGACCTGGTCGATCGTCCGTCCGACTGCATCGAGCAGGGCCGTGGAGCCGAGGGTGAAATAGGTCTTGCTGGTCAGTGGCTCGACCTTTTGTACTGGAACGCCGTCGTGCAGGATCTCGTATTCATCGTCAAACAAGACTGTCGTAATGTGTGATTCGCCTGGATCCTGCCGCTGACGGTCGAGAAAGCTGTTGTAGCCACCGATGGTGTCCGTTTCGAGCCCGCTCATCGAGCCGCTGCGATCGAGGATAAAGATGACTTCAGTAAGATGGTTGTTCATAAGGGTCCCTCCATTTGCTTTTTCGCGCCAGGCGGTGCTGGTACTTTCAGCATAGCCCGGCTGTTGAGGAGGGATGTCGACAGGGAGGACACACCTTGGTTATTCGAGATTGACGATTGGACTGCTGTCAAAATGCATCAGGAGCTGGTTGGTGTCGGCGATGGAAAAATCACGCCAAATGGCTTCCAGGATCAACCAGTCGCGCTTAAGTTCAGGATTCAAAAGTTCGCCGAGCAACAACAGATAGTCTTGGGTCTGCCCCTGGTCGAGTCCAAAGGCAATCGCCATGGCGATTGCCGTGTCCCGGGTTGGGCGACGTTCACAGCGGATGATTTTGTAGTAATACGAGCGCGTGATCCCGATCTCGGCACAGAAATCATCGATTTTAAAAGTCGGATAGCGGTTCTGGAACCGGATCATGTACTGTTGCGTCGCCTTGGCGAACTGCTTGTGCGAAATCTTTTGCCCGAGCAGGTCTGATTCGAGCTCAGGGATTTCAATCCTTTTCGTCGGCGATTTTTGCGGGAGGATCAGTTCGTCGATCTGAGCTTCTTCCGTATAGGTCCATGGGGTACTCCGTTCAAGTTCTTCATCTGGCTCAGCACTGAAAAAGGCACTGGTCAGCTGATCCAGATCGCGCTGGATACTCGAACCAGGAAAAAGCGCCTCAACCCGACTGGCTAATGCCTGGAAATCCGGCGAGTCAAAATCGAGTGAGCGCGGATGATGAAACCTCATATCAACCTCTTTATGGTGCCAGGCTACCCAACCGGAAATGATGAGTTACGGCCCACTCCGGCAACGGCAGTGGGAGCATCACCGACTCGTTTGCCAGGCTTTTGATGTAGTTAATCACTATTATCTTTGCGCCATCTGACGAGTCGATCTTGAGTTTGTTTTCGTCACTTAATATGCTAATAGTATAGCACAGCGATTTCAGGCTAATCAACCGTGAAATGATTAACTATGAAATGATGAGTTGCAGCCTGCTCCGGCAATGGTGATGACACATACTTGGCTGTTATCCGCTTTTTGCACCTGGCACCAAAGCGTTACCCAGCTTACATTCAAAACAACCTGCTTGCTGTTAAGATGAACTAAATGCGAGAACCGGGCAGTTAAATTTTGATTGAAGGATGTTTTGAATATGAAAAAAACCATTGTGATTACGGGTGCCAGTGATGGAATCGGTGCTCAGGCGGCACGTCAACTCAAGGCCAAAGGCCATCAGGTCGTCCTGGTCGGCCGTTCAAAGGCCAAAACGGAATCCCTCGCCAAGGAACTAGATTCGCCTTTCCATCTGGCCGATTATACGGATTTGAGTGATGTGAGGCGTCTGGCCGATGAGCTTATGGCCTACGATCGGATCGATGTCCTGGCCAACAACGCCGGTGGCATCATGGGTGATCGTGTGGTGACCAAAGATGGCTTTGAAAAGACCTTTCAAGTGAATCATTTAGCACCATTTCTGTTGACCCATGCCTTGCTGGATAAGCTCATCGATAGTTCAGCGGTTGTCATTCAAACATCGAGCATCGCGGCAAATATTTTTGGTCTGGGCTTTGATGTGGCGGATTTGAACAACGAGCGCCAGTATCAATCGCAAAAGGCCTACGGACATGGAAAACTGGCCAATATTTTGTTTACGCGCGAACTGGATCGCCGTTTCCGGGATCAAGGCATCAAGGCCGTGGCTTTCCATCCTGGGGTCGTGCGATCGTCTTTTGCCAGTGACACCAATCATTTTTTGCATTATGCCTACCATACGCCCCTCAAATATCTGGTGACGATTTCGCCAGCCCAAAGTGCCAGGCGTCTGGTTGCCCTGGTGGATGGGGAACCCGGGAAAGATTGGATCTTGGGTGAGGTCTATGACAAATCCATGCCGATGAAAGTGAAATTCAAGGATGATGGGTCCGTTGCACGCGCACTCTGGGAGCAAAGCGAAAAAATGGTGTCCGGGAGCCAGGTGCAATAAACGGAAATCAGCCTGAAGGAAGCGGTCAATGACTGGGTTAACGATCAATTTCCGGTTGGGTAGCCAGCAACAAATTGTCATAGGGTACAAGATGCAGGGTTTGACCTTGCTTTGGCAGCAATTCATCTGAGAATCCGGACTTGCTGAAAAGATAGAATTCAGCTGCTTTGCCCTTTTGGGTCAATTGCGCTCTGCGTTGCAAAGTCTCCAGTTCGCTGATTCCGATTGGCTCGTTTTCCCATTTGCATTCGGCAAACAGGGCTGTCGAATCATGACTGGCGACAATATCGATTTCCACTTCAATCTTTAGTTCAGGATTTGTTCCCCACCAACTGCCGAATTCGTGATAAAGCGAACCGAGCTGATGGTTTCTATTTTGCCGAATGAGATATTGGCGACAGATTTCTTCAAAGACCAGACCGAAGTATTGGCTGAATCTGGGTTCGATTTTCTGCGCATACGCTTCCTGGCTCAAGCCCATTTCAATCATGGGTAGGACTTCAGGAATGAACTTGTACCAGAAGCGGAAAAGCTGATCTTTGATTTTATAAACAACTTTGCGCTTGTTATCATGGCCCAAAGGATAAGTCTTTGGCAAGGATGCCAAGATCCAATAAAGCACGCAGGTATATGGCAGTCTTTTTGGACTCTTCTTGCATGTAGTTTGATATTTCTACCTGCCGGGATGCACCTTCGGCAATCGCTCGAATGATGCTATTGTATGTGGCGGGTTCGCGCGTTTCCTGCTTCATCAAATTTATCGGTTCTTCAAACAATGTCCCGCTGCTGGTTAAAAAATTCCGAATGACAGCACCCTTTGGATGAGGAATTGACTACTGTCCCAATAATCCAGCGGCAGGATCTTGAACTGAGCAGTTCTTCGGCCATACAAGGGGCTTTTATAGTCCAGAACTTGGTTTTCCATAAAGCTCATGGAAGACCCACATAAAATCAGAAACAACTGACTCTGAAGAAAGACCTGGTCAATTGCCTTTTGCAATATGGATGCAATCGATGAATTGCCACTCGCCAGATAGGGGTATTCATCGATGACTAAAATCAAGCGATCCTTTTGCGCCAGAAATCCCAGATATTTGAAAGCCGCTTCCCACGAGGAGAAGTGTTCAATGAATAATGATTGTTGGTCTCCAGACTGTGATACCAGCGCTTCTGAAAAAAGTCGCAAAGCTTCCTTGTCAGTTTGCTCGATAGCGACATAGAAAATGTGCTTTTTATTCTGGCAAAATTCCTGGATTAACCGTGTCTTGCCGACCCGACGTCGTCCGTAAATGACAGGCATTTGGAATCCGGACTGCTCATACAATGCATTCAATTGAGCCAATTCTGATTGTCGACCAATAAACATAAATACACCTATGTGAAGGTGGGATGGACTATCGGTGCCAGGTGCATCCAGCGGAAATAAGCCGCTGATGTGATCAGAGCTATTGCAGGAATGGATTGCAACTAATAAGATCGACCTATGGAGCCTGGCGCCAAAGCGTTACCCAGCTTACACTCAAAACAATCTGCTGGCTGTTAACCCGTCTTTCGACCAATAATGTGTGAAATGTCCGTAGCTGTAGCGAACTGTAAAAAATATCTGTCACTACTTTCTCTGACCGGCCACTGATTTCTTTCGCCTGAGCCGATCCGTTACACCCAGCAACCGGTAAATCTTCAGATGGCTTGTCTCGGCATACCTGACAGGCGGATCTGGATCAGTTCATTATCCTTATTGGTCAGAGATACTGTCATGCGCTGATGGGTGGCCAGAACCGGACGCTGTTCACCGCGTTCCTGTTTGGTCTAGGTGATATCCCGTACCTGCTGCCCGGTTTCATCCAGAACGATTTCTATCTCATAAAGCGAGCAGATGCCCGGGTATTTCTGCCTGATCTTTCCAATCCGTTCGCTGATCTTGGCCGCAACCAGAATATGACCCTTGCGCTGGCTGAAGACCAGCACGCGAGTGCGGTCTGCTGCCTGAACCGCCCGGGCATAGACCGTCAGGTCCTCCCGGATCTGCAGCCAACCGGCCGCGGCCAGTGTCAGGGCGTCCGAAGATGGCTCGAGCAGCGCTTTCAGTTCGGCATATTCCGCCACATATTTTTTTCGGTCGATGCCCGCTCGATCACGGTAAAGGAATAGCCGCTTTCCCGGATCAGCTCCAGATTTCGGCTGGTGGCTATCCCCCGGTCCATGATCAAAACTGGCTTACGGTCGGCCAGCATACCACCAGTTTTATTTTGCAGATCAGCCAATACGGCGGCCAGGGTGCCCGGTTCACTCTGATTCCCTTTCAGGATCTGGCTGTAGACCGGAAAACCCTGGTTATCGACCAGTAAGGCCAGGGAAACCAGCGGACTGTCGCTTCGGCTCTCTTTGGATTTGCCGCGGTGGGCCAGTTCGTTATGCAGGTAGTTGCCTTCAAAATAGGTATTGGTCAGATCAAACAGAAACAGCCGTCGATCCAGACCGAACAAACTGGTCTCGCGATGGTAAAGGGCCTGCTCGATAGCTTCCTTGTGCTGATACAGCCGATCGCCCAATTCATAATAGCTGTCCTTGCCCAGCCCGACGATATCTTCCGGGGTCATTTCGGTCAAAGCCGTTTTTTCATTGAACCAGCGCCAAGTGGCCAGTTCGCTACCCGGTTCGATCAGTTTCCCGAAAACCAGCGCTTGGGCAATGGAGATCTGACACTCGGTCAGGCCGTTCTGGCGCAGGATATCCGTCAGATCCAGTTCCTGCCACAGCTTGTCCACCACCAGATCCGGTCCCAGTGACCGCGTTTGAGAAACACGTACCGAATTCAGATCTACCCAGACCAGGTCGCGGCCTTCCCGGGCCTTCGCTTCTGCTTGCGGCTTGGTCTGGGCGAACTGGGCCCGGGCATAAAGATCTGTGGCCAGTTGTTCCAGTTCCGGTGACAGCGAGATCAGCGATTATTGGCCCCGGTACCGATGTTCAAGCAGAAACGCGAGTTCTTTCCAGCGGTTCCTGGGGATATCGAGGGTTCCCAGATGCCTGATCACACGCTGGCGCGGCAGATTATCGCTGGCGCGATAGGCCTCGACCAGACGATGAACGATGTATGTCTTGCCCTTGCTTGTTATGGGTTTTGACTTCACGAATATATATGAACCAAACATACCAGACCCAGTGGCAGGAGCCAATGTTTATTTTGTAACATCATAGATTTGGTCACTACATTTCGATTTCCACACTTCGATTACTGGCATAAGGGCGTTACCAGCTCTGGTTCCGCCATTTTCATGGATTTTGGTCGAAAGACGGACTAAGGCCCCTGACCAAGGAGCAAAAAGATATCCTGCGCCAGCTTGGAATTGCTGAGCCTGTAGGTTAATTTTCGGGCGGGATTTCAGGAAGTATATAGGGAACTCCTGCGCCGGGGGTACAAGGTCACCGTTGGAAAAGCAGGAGAAAAAAAGATTGATTTTATTGCTGAGAAGCAAAGGCAAAAGCTCTACGTCCAGGTAGCATATCTGCTGGCATCCGAAGCAACGATCCAGCGTGAATTCGGAGCATTTAATACGATCAGGGACAACTTCTTAAATAAGAAAATGGCCGCCACGGTTTGCCTGCCATGACGAGCCTTTGTTTTTTTACTTTCAAGCCTGTGGCTGTTCCTCCTGCTATCCGTGAGCTTGAAAAGATCGAGATAGTCCGACTGACGGACCCTCTTGACCGCCTGGACCATGCGGCCACGACCACACAACAATCCGATCTCACAATCTATGCAATCACCCAAAAGAAAAGCAAAATCGGAACCAGAAGCACCAGCAAGGTCGGAATCAGGCAGCCTATGCTGCGCCCCAGTTTGGCCTGACGGCCTTGCCGGGTCGTGGGGATGCCTGTATAGCGTGCTACCCGCCGTTTGGCAGATGAAACGCCCAAGGCGCGCTTCCAGCTAAAAGATAGTCCTGGGATACCTGTGTTCGATCGTCTGCGGGCCATGAATAGCTCCTCCTGTCAACTAAAATAGTCAAGCATTGACCAAGTCAGGCAAGAAGCATTTGGGAGGTTTTTGAAGAGGATTACTTACAAGCCATAGCACTACAATTTTATACCAGCTTTGGAACCTGAAGAACCTTGCAAATACGACGTTTGCGGGTTCTTTTGCTCTTTTAAACTGTAAAAGTCAGGCTTAGAACCGCATCGTATTTCAGTCAGAATCCATCGGCAAACGGTTAAGTTGTGATCCGGTGTAAACGGCAAAGTCACTTTACATTGCCGCTACCACCAGTGATGTGTCCAAAGGCAATGGTTCATTCGGTGCAATGAAAAATCCCCCGGCCAATTCATGGCCGGGGAATTATCCGATTATTCAATGTTGATTTTGCGCGAA
>DIFN01000084.1 GCA_002419145.1 Mageeibacillus sp. UBA5747
TTATAACAGGCTTTGTGTGACCAGACCGGCCAAGGAGCGATGCCCTTGCTGATTGCCAGGCTGCGTGGGGTGAACCTGTTTTTTATGTGTCGCCTTCGCACCAGTTCCAACTGGCGCGGCCCTGACTTTTACATCAGTTTTGGGCTGGCCTTGTCCACCGAACCGGACTATGATGGAGACAAAGAGAACGACTGACAGCTGCTTGTTGCTTCTATCCTGGCCAAGGAGGCTGCCCGTGTCTGAACTACGCTTCACCACTTTTGCGATCGCCCAGGAAATCGACTTGAACCGGGTGGCGGATGCTTTCGGGATCCGCAAGAAGTACACCTGGGAAGAAGCCCTTGTCCTGTCTGGCTATGTCCTGGGTCAAATGACCGGCTGGCACAGCCGCGAAGGCGAGCAAATTTTGCTCTTTTCCTTTGGCAGCATCGTTTTCATCAATTCCAACCGTGAACACATTGAAAAGTTCCTGGCTTACCTGAAAACAGTGGTGCCGAGCATCGATGCGGTCAATTACCGGGTGTACCGCGAAGACTATGCCTTGCATGTCGAACCTGACCAGCCGGTCGAATGCACGGACCATTTCGTGCGGGTTCCAGCCCTGCTGCCATATTACCCGGAATTGGTCTCGACCGTCATGGCTAAATCGGCTGCTCTCGAGCGGATCGAAGTTCAGCTGGAGCCGATTCTGGATACCATTGAAAGCAAACTCGACCGGTTGGAGAAGGGTCGCCTGGGCCTTGGCAACAGGGAGCTGGCTCGGACGATTGCCCGTGTCGTCCGGCATGAATACAACACCATCGCCTACATCATGATCCTCGATAAGCCAGATATCACTTGGACCAGCAGCGATGCCGCCGATTTTTATGAAAAAATGGCCGATTTTTTCGAATTGACTGACCGCTACGAGGTGATCAAGCACAAGACAGCGATTCTCGAGCGGATCCTCGATGGCTTCATGTCGATCAGTCACTCGATCCGGGGGCTGTTTGTCGAGTGGGTGATCGTCCTGCTGATCGTGGTCGAAGTCATCCTGATGCTGCTTGATTTGCTGAGGTGAGCGGAGATGGCAGGGGAGAATCCCACGCGGGGGCTGGTGACCGTATGCCGGGACGCTGTTGCACATCTGGGTGCGGATGATCCAGTCAGAGTGATCGTCGAAAATCGTGCACGGGAACTGGCTGCAGCCGAAACCAATCTCGACGAAGTCCTCGATGCAGCTGAGCGTTTGGTGACACAATTAGGTCAGCAACGTTTGCTGATCCGCTCGCGGCGCAACATTCTTTTGCTGACTCGCGTCGTGCGGGTTCAGTTCCAGAACCTGAGGCTGTTCGACCAGTTGGGCATGCCAGAGATCTGCCGATCAGAAGCTAAGATGCAACAGCATTACCTGGAACTGGCAGCTGAGTTTGAGCTGCAATTTTCCCAGGATCGCTTGATAGAAAAAGCAAAACTCCTGGACACGATCATGCGTAAAACAATCGTATCCAGGAGCCGGTTGACCGAGAACTGGTTGTTGCGGCTGGAGATCCTGCTGCTTATGCTTTTCCCATTGTTCCAATGGCTGTTTGAATGAGATTCCGCTTTCCGATCACCCTCGAACAATAACACCTGGCCAAGCGGTGATGCCGCCAATATTGGTGACGTTCTCGTAGCCATTTTTCATCAGCCAGCTGCAGGCCTGGCTGGAGCGGCTGCCACTCAGGCAGTAGACAAAAAGCTTGGCTTGTTTATTGGGCACTTTCTGGGCGATCGAGACGGGCAGACGGTCGAGCGGGACATTGATGCTGCCCTTGATGTGGCCATTGTTGTACTCTTCTTTAGTCCGGACATCCAATAGGATGATGGAACGGTCCTTGGCCAGCTCGGCCTGGGCATCTTGCATCGACAGGGTAGGGATCTTGTTACCAAACAATCCAAACATGGAATCACTCCTGATTTGCCAGCACGCTTGTGCCGGGATATTTTTCACTGAGTGCAGTATAAACGAAGAACCAGTCGTTTTTCTGTGATTGTATTACAATGGACGTACTTGCAGGGGAATGCGCTCGCACGTGTGTGGAGGTCGTATGGTCCATCCAATCTTACAGGCTTTTCTGCCTGTTGTCGCTGAAAACAGCCGGGTTCTGATCTTGGGATCGATGCCGAGTGTGGCCTCGCTTGCCAAGCACCAGTACTATGCTCATCCGCACAATGCCTTCTGGCAGATCATTCATGACTTGTGGGGAGTGGAACTGTCACAGGACTATGCGGCTCGCGTGCAGTTCTTGCTGGCGCATGGCTTGGCCTTGTGGGATGTTGTGGCCTCTTGCCGGCGCGAAGGCAGTGCAGATGCCGCGATCCGGGATGCCGTGGTCAATGACTTTGCGACCTTTTTCCAGCAATGGCCCCGGATCGATTGGCTCTGTTTCAATGGCCAGACAGCCGAAAAGTTGTTCAGGCAAAAGGTGCTCAAGGAACAGGGACGTGCGTCTCTGGATGCGTTACGGCCTGGGCTTCAGGCCTGTCTGCTGCCCTCGACCAGTCCGGCCCACGCGGTTTCCTACGCCCAAAAGCGAGCCCAGTGGCAAGTCGTGCGACACTGGGGGGAAGATGTGATCTAATCGTTGCAGCGGAGGGGAGCGAAAATCAGCTCAACCGGACGGCGCTCGGTGTCTGTCCGGTCACACGCTTGAAGATCCGGTTGAAATTGGCCAGGTTGGCAAAACCACTGTCGATCGCAATGTCATAGATCCCTTGATCGGTCGTGCGCAAGAGGTCGATCGCCCGGGCAACCCGAACCTTGTGAATGTACTGGACCGGTGTCTGGCCAGTGGCGCGCTTGAAAAAGGTGCAAAAGTAGCTCGGTGTCATGTAGACGAGAGCGGCCAGATCTTCGAGCAGCAGGGATTGGTCAAGGTTCCGGCCAATGTGCTCGAAAACAACCTGCAACTGTTCGAGGCGCTTGTTCTTCTGGGCCGGCGTGAGGCTGGACTTGGCCTCATCCTGATAATACCGGACCAGATAGGTGAAAATGGCCAGGAGCTTGGCCTTGATCATCAGCTGAAAGCCATGAGCCTGGCTTTTATACTCCTCTTCAATCTCCGTCAGCAGGGTGAAGATTTTTTGGCCGACGGCTGAGTGACGGTCGATCTTGTTGCTGAAATTGGAGCCGCGTTCGAAAAAAGGCACCAGGTATTGCTTATCGAAAAGTGGGCTGGACCCATCGCTGATCAGGCGGCCATCGAACATGACAACCGGCTGGATCATCGGCTCTGGTGGCAGGACCTCCATGTAATGGGGCTCGATGTTGTTGATCACCACGATGTCGCCGGGGGCGATGTCGTAGACTTTGTTCTCAATATAGTACCGGCCATACCCTTGCTTAACGTAGGAGATCTCCAGATAATTATGCCAGTGGAAGGTGTGATCCATGCAGTAATAAGGCGGCATTTCTGCAAACTTGATCGCGAAAGGGAAATCTGCCGGAAGTTCTCTGGGTTTATAGACGGTTGCCATCCGATACCTCGCAAGCGAAAAATCGTACCAGTCCAGCATAAAAAAAGAGAGGAAAGGATCCTGGACATTTTCTATACTGGCAGTATACACGAAAGAGAAGACTGATTCACCTCAAGGAGGCGCACAAACGATGGCGATCCAGGATGATATTGAAAAATTGCTCCTGCTGGCGGTACAAAAAGGGATCCTCGATCCGCTCGATGTAACCGGCAGCCGCAATCTGCTGCTCGATCTGTTCCGGCTGGACCAGCCGGCCTCAGAACCAGTCGTCCTGGAGCTGGGTGATAGCATTCCGGAGGTTCTAAACCGCATGGTTGACGTGGCTGGCGAGCTGGGGCTGGTCGATAGTTCGATTTTCGAACTGCGCGCCCTGTTTGACACCCGGATCATGGGCCTTCTTATGCCACGGCCTTCAGTGGTGACAGCGACCTTCAACCGGCTGCGGGGGCAACAGTCCAGTCAGGCGGCGACCGATTATTTCTACCAGTTGTCGATCGACTCCAACTACATCCGCATGGCTGAGATCGCCCGCAACAAATCCTGGCAGACTGCGACGGAGTATGGTGACCTGGAGATTACGATCAATCTGGCCAAGCCGGAGAAGGATCCGCGGGCCATCGCCCTGGCTCTAACTCAGAAAAGCGCCCAGTATCCGCGCTGCCTGCTCTGCCCGGAAAATGTCGATTATGCCGGCCGGATCGATTTCCCGGCGCGCCAGACGCTGCGGATCGTGCCATTGGAGTTGGCAGGAGAACGCTGGTATCTGCAATATTCGCCTTATGTCTATTACAACGAGCATTGCATCGTGCTCGGCGAGCGACACGAACCGATGGTGATCAACCGCTGGACCTTTGCCGCGCTGCTTGATTTTGTAAACCAGTTCCCACATTACTTTTGCGGTTCGAATGCCGATCTGCCGATCGTCGGCGGCTCGATCCTGAACCACAACCATTTCCAGGGTGGTCGAGCGGCATTCCCGATGGACCAGGCGCCCCAGACGTTGAATTTTTCCCACCCGGATTTCCCGGAAGTTGAAGCTTGCCACATTTACTGGCCGCTGACCACCATCCGCCTGTCTAGTTACGACAGCGATGCACTCGTTGCTCTGGCGGACCTGATCTTGCATACCTGGCGGGGCTATTCAGATCCACAGGCTGAGATTCTGCACCAATCCAAACCCAACGGCCAGCTACAGCTGCATAACACCATCACCCCGATCGCCCGCCAGCTCGCCGCTGGCCGCTTCCAACTCGACCTGGTCTTGCGCAACAACCGGACGACAGATGAATTCCCGCTCGGGATTTTTCACCCGCATCGGGAAATCCATGCGGTGAAAAAGGAAAACATCGGCCTGATTGAGGTCATGGGTCTGGCGATCCTGCCGGGACGCCTGCAGACCGAGCTGACCGGGATCCGCGACTGGCTCTTGGCGGGTCGCGATCGCGCGGTGCTGGCCAGTCCGGAGCACCCGCTGCACAAGCACTTGGACTGGGTGGAGGCGCTGGTGGCGCGCGGGGGTCTGGCCGGTGCACCGGATGCAGCAGCCATCGATGCCATCCTGGCGCAGGAAGTGGGGCGTTTGTTCAAGACAGGACTTGAACATTGTGGGGTCTTCAAGCAGGATAAAACAGGGATGGCCGCGCTCAGGCGTTTCCTGGTGGCCGCCGGATTCATATTCTGACCAGTTTACCAATTCTGACCGGTTTCGTTTTCAGGAGGATTTATAAATATGCGGACCATTCTAGTGACCGGCGGTGCCGGTTATATCGGCAGTCATACCTGCCTCGAACTTTTAAATGAAGGCAATGCCGTGGTTGTGGTTGACAATCTGGAAAACTCCAGCCGCGAAGCTCTGACCCGGGTTGAGGCCATCACGGGCAAGTCGGTCGACTTTTATCCGGTCGATGTCTGTGATCGCGACGCTTTGCGCGGCGTTTTCCAGAAACACACCATCCATGCGGTGATCCATTTTGCCGGGCTCAAGGCGGTTGGTGAATCGGTCGCCCAGCCGCTGCGCTATTACCGCAACAACCTTGACAGCACCCTCGCCCTGTGTGAGGTGATGGCTGAATTTGATGTGAACCAGCTCGTTTTCAGCTCATCGGCGACTGTTTACGGCTTGCCGGAGCGGGTGCCTATCACGGAGGATTTCCCGACCTGGTGCACCAATCCCTATGGTTGGACCAAACTGATGAATGAGCAGATTCTGAGAGACGTCCAAGCGGCCAACCCCACCTGGTCGATTGTGCTGTTGCGCTATTTCAATCCAATCGGAGCCCATGAATCAGGCCAGATCGGTGAAGATCCCAGCGGCATCCCCAACAACCTGATGCCGTTCATTGCCCAGGTTGCCGTTGGCCGGCGCGACAAGCTGCACGTTTTTGGTGCTGACTATCCGACCGTCGATGGCACCGGCGTGCGTGATTACATTCATGTCGTCGACTTGGCAATCGGCCACATCCGGGCGCTCGAATACGCGGCCGCCCATACTGGAACGGAGGCGATCAATCTGGGGACCGGCCAGGGCTACAGCGTCCTGCAGCTGGTCAAGGCCTTTGAGCATGCATCCGGCCGGAAGGTTCCCTACCAGATCGACCCGCGCCGCCCAGGCGATGTCGCTCTATGCTACGCCGATCCGACCAAGGCCCGGGAACTGCTGCACTGGCAAGCGGTGCGCGACCTGGAGACGATGTGCCGCGATACCTGGCGCTGGCAAAGCCAGAACCCCAACGGCTATGCCAAGGAGACTGCTGCCCCATGAAGACAATCGCATCGGTTCTTTCAACCTTGAAATCAGGCGGATTGGATGCCCGCCTGGCCGAAATCTACGGTTGCCCCCAGGATGCAGCCGCCCCGTATGCGCAGCGGCTGCAGGATCTGGTGACAAAATTTGCCCAGGTGTTTGCTGAATCTGCTGAAACAGCTGACCTTGAACTGTTTTCCGCCCCTGGCCGGACCGAAATCGGCGGCAACCACACCGATCATCAGCATGGCCATGTCCTGGCAGCCAGTGTCAACCTTGACATCATCGCCGCTGCGCGCCAGAATGGCACCCGCACGATCCGCATCCAGTCCGAAGGCTTTCCGATCGATGTCATTGATCTTTCTGACCTCACGGTCCAGGATGCTGAAAAGAATACCTCGGCAGCCCTGATCCGTGGCGTAGCCGCCCGGTTCGCCCAACTGGGCTATCCGGTGACCGGCTTTGACGCGTACACCACTTCCAATGTCCTCAAAGGATCCGGGTTGTCGTCATCGGCCGCCTTTGAAGTACTGGTTGGCAACATCCTCAACACGTTGTTTGCCAAGGGTGAGGTTAGCCCGGTGGCAATTGCCCAGATCGGCCAATATGCGGAAAATGTCTACTATGGCAAACCCTGTGGCCTGATGGACCAGATGGCCTCGTCGGTTGGCGGGATCATCGCGATCGATTTCGGCGATCCGGACCAGCCTGTTGTCGAGCCGGTATCCTTTGATTTTGCCCACTCCGGACTTGCGCTGTGCATCATCGACAGCGGCGCAGACCACGGTGACTTGACCGACGAATATGCCGCCATCCCAGCTGAAATGAAGGCCGTGGCGGCATATTTTGGCAAAAGGCACTTGAGCGAAGTGCCAGAAGATGAGTTTCTGCACGCCCTGGCGGATGTCCGCTTGAAAACAGGCGACCGGGCGGTGCTGCGTGCCCTGCACTTTTTTGCTGATGACCAGCGGGTTGCCCTGCAAGCACAGGCACTGAAGTCCAATGATATCGAGCGTTTTAAAGCCCTGATCATCGAATCGGGCCGTTCGTCGAGTAACAATTTGCAAAATGTCTTTGCCACCGGATCGACCCGGGAACAGTCGGTAGCCCTGGTCCTGGCCTTGTGCGAGCGTCTGCTGGCACCAATTGGCGGTGCCTGGCGCGTCCATGGCGGCGGATTTGCCGGTACGGTGCAGGCTTTCGTACCACTATCCGAAGTAAACGGATTCCAAGCGGCAATCGAGGCAGTCTTTGGCCAAGGTTCATGCCACGTCCTCTCGATCCGGCCCGTCGGCGGCTGCTGGATCGGCTGATATCAGACAGACCTCTGAACGATCAGAGTGTGAAAAAACGCGTTTTTGCCACAATCAAAGCGCGTTTTTCACGTCCTGCCGGGCAAAGCTCCCTTGGAGAAGATCATCCAACTGTGGTATAGTCGAACAGATTGATCACTGATTTTAAGCAAACAATGAGGGTGCAATATGGATAAGGCCAAGTCTATCCTGGATTTACGCGGGTCCGCTATACGGATCGCCGCCATCTTGATGGTTGCCAGCATGCTGCTCACGGGCTGCAATCTGCAGTTGACAACCCCAGGGCAGGCGACGGGCACGGCTACGGCAACTTCCGGGGCTCAAGCGGGCCAATTCACCGAAGGCCTGGCTTCCTCAGCGACGCTGACGCCAGAAACGGTTGCCCCCACACCGACTCCAATCCCAACTCCGACCCCCGTCCCGCAGTTACCAGTCGATCCGATCGTCGATTCTTATTTTGGTCCGCTGCCAACTGCCAGCCAGGTTGTACCGTATAAGCACAATGAAATCCGGGCTCTCTACCTCGGCGCGGCAGCCAATCTGGACTCCACCATCCGTCTGGCCCGTGAGACCGAGGTCAATGCCGTGGTCATCGATTTGAAGGAGTCCAACGGGGTCAAATACAGGTCAGAAGTTCCGCTGGCCGTCGAAAATGATCTGGTCCATCCGTTGTACAATTTACCGGCTGTAGTCGAAAAACTTCATGCTGAGGGCATCATCATCATCGGTCGGATTGTCTGTTTCAAAGACCCCTTTCTGGCCGAAGCTCGCCCCGACCTGGCCATCCAGGACAAGAACGGCAACGCCCTGCTCTACAAGCTCGAAGGCAAAAAACCTTTCGTCAATCCATACAACCAGGATATCTGGCAATACAATGTGGACATTGCCAAGGAAGCGATTGCCATTGGCGTCGATGAAATCCAGTTCGATTACGTGCGCTTTCCGACTGGCGGGACGACCACCGGCGCAACGCCCTACTTTGGCGCCGAAGGCATGGTACCGACCAAAGTTCAGACGATCAACCGATTCCTGCAATTTGCCCGAGTCCAGATCCAGGACGAGCTGGGTATCCCACTGGGGGCGGATGTTTTTGCGATTGTCATGATCAGCAGGGGTGATGGCAATCGGATCGGTCAGGACTGGGCTTCTCTCGGCTTGCTCGGTCTCGACCGGGTCAGCCCAATGATCTACCCGTCGCACTATGCCAACAATTCCAGTGGCCACTACACGGGCAATGGGGTCGGACAGCAAGTCGGCGATACCCTGTACACCAAGCCGGATCTGTACCCTTATGATGTGATGTACAAGACGCTGATTGAAGGCCAGGAAGCAGCCGCTGCTGCGCCCGGATACAACGTTGCGATTACCCCCTATCTGCAGGCGTTTACCGCTTCGTACCTGCCTGATGGTTATTACATGACTTATGGCGCGCACGAAATCCGCGAACAAATCCGGGCCATCGAAGATGCCGGCTACACCGAGTGGGTCCTGTGGAACTCGCGCGCCAGCTATCCGGCGGAGGCTTTCCGGGCTAAAACCAGCGAATCAGTTGCTTCAAATTGACACGGATCATTTCAGTTTTGATACGACATCGCCAGGTCCCGGCGGGCCCTCGCTGCTGTAGGCTAGCAGTTCGCTGACTGTCATGAACCGAAAGCCTTTTTCAGTCAGGCCATCAATGATGCGGGGAACAGCGGCCAGTGTGGCGCTGTTGGTATCATGGAGCAAAATGATGTGGCCGTTGGCCGCGTTTTCAATCACGAAATTGGCAATAAGATCGGGATCGTCTTTGTGGTTCCAATCCTCCGGGCAGCTCTGCCAGGACCAATTGACGATCGTAAGACCCAGTTCGCGGGTCACCTCTTCGGTGGTGGCACTGTAACCACCGGTGGGTGGGCGCATGATCGTCGGGGTGACGCCGGCGAGCGACTGGATCAGGTCGGTTGTTTGAACCAGCTCGTCGCGCGTCGTGGCCGAATCGGTCTTTTTCAGGATCTGGTGTGAATATGTGTGGTTGCCGATCTCATGGCCTTCTGCGACTTCTCGGCGCAGCAAATCTCCGCGGGCCTTACTGGACTGGAGCCGATTGCCGAGGACAAAGAAGGTTGCTTTAACACGTTTTTCCAAAAGGATATCGAGCAGAGGTCCGGTCAGATCCGTGGAAGGACCGTCATCAAAAGTCAGGGCAATGACGGGATGCTCCTCGCTGGGCGGCCCTGAATAGATGGTCGGTTCAGGGGCAGCCGTTGTTTCGAGCACTGTCGTTGGCTTAGTCTGTGCCGGGGCCGCCGTTTGAGCCGGCTTTGCAAGCGTTGCTGAAGGAACGGTCTGGCTGGTCACGGGCTGCAGCAGACAGCCCGTCAAGGACAGCAGGGCAACCAGGACAATAATCAGGGCGGTCCAAATCGATACAGGCGGTTTCATGGCATCTGACACTTTCAGGGCAACATATGTGCGGACACGATCCAAGCACTGGGACTATGATCTTTACGCTCACTATATCATATCCAATTACGCACAGCCTGTTATGATATAATTATTCGGATAATCCGGCACATCCCATGGGGATTGGCTGTGCCGGCGCAGGAGGACAGTTCACAGCATGCCAGGTGCCAAAAAAATCACATTGGGAGTGACGGGTTCGATTGCTGCCTACAAGGCTGCCGAGATTGCCAGCGCCTTGACTTCAGCGGGCCATGAGGTCCACGTGATCATGACAGAACATGCAACCCGGTTTATTTCTCCCATCACGTTTGAGACCTTGACCCACCAGAAAGTCCTGATCGATATGTTTTCGGATGAGGATCACCGCCAGGTTTCCCACATTGAGCTGGGCACCCATATCGACCTGGTCCTGATCGCACCGGCAACCTTCAACATTATTGGCAAGGCTGCCCAGGGGATTGCCGATGACCTTCTCAGCTCAGTCCTGGCCGCAGCCGATCCGAAACATGTCCTGTATGCTCCGGCCATGAATGTCAACATGTTCGAAAATCCTGCTTTCCAGGCCAATATGGCCGTTTTGAAGGCGCGTGGCAGCCAGTTCGTCGAACCTGAGGAAGGCATGCTGGCCTGTGGCGTCTATGCCAAAGGCCGCCTGGCCAAGGTGCCCGCTATCCTCGATGCCGTGGAATCGTTTCTTGCCCCCAAGCCCTTGCTGGGCAAACGCGTGCTGATCACAGCCGGTGCGACCCGCGAATACATCGATCCGATCCGCTTCCTGTCCAATTCATCAAGCGGCCAGATGGGCGTCGCCCTGGCCCGGGCTTGCCGCACCTATGGAGCCGAAGTCACCTTGCTTTTGGCCAACTCCACCCTGGACACTCCTGGGGTCGATGTCATCCGTGTCGACACCGTCGCCGACCTCTATGCTGCAGCCCTCAAGGCTTTTCCGGAGACGGACTACCTGTTCGCTGCTGCCGCCGTTTCTGACTTTAAGCCCGCCACCAGAAGTGATGCGAAAATCAAGAAAACAGGAGACAGCCTGAACATCGAATTGGTGCCCAATACCGACGTCTTGTTTGAACTGTCGAGATTGAAAACCCACCAGAAGCTGATCGGGTTTGCGGCTGAGAGTGAAGCCATGCTGGAAAATGCCAAGGGCAAGCTCGAGCGCAAGAAACTCGACCTGATTATCGCCAATTCCCTCGACAATTTTGCCCGAACCAGTGGCAAAGTCTGGCTGGTCGACGCGCAGGAGATCAAGGAATTGCCTGAATTGCCAAAACCGGAACTGGCCTTTGCCATCCTCGATGCCATGCTGGCCAAAGGCTTGTGAGGTCACGGATGCCATCAGAACCAGGAAATTCACCCGAAACCGCCATCACTCCAGATGACTCGCTGGATCTCGTCAACAGACTGGAACAGTCCTGTGTTCGTGTTCTGGCCGTTGACATTGGCAACACCCAGACCGTCATTGGCTGGTTCGAAGACGATGTGTTGCGCTGTACCGCCCGCTGGGGCACGGTGCGCGAGGATGCCGATGACCTCATGGACCGGGAATTGTCGGGCTTCTTTGACCGCTACAACCTGAACCCTGGCCAGCTGGATGCCATAGGCATTGCGTCTGTGGTACCACCAGCCACCCCCCAGCTGGTTGAAGCCTTGAGTCGATTCACAGGCCTTCAGCCAGTCTTGACCAGTGCCCGGACTTCGATCATTCCGATCCGGGTCGATGTGCCGGAAAAAATCGGTGCTGACCGGATAGCCAATGCGGTCGCCGCCGCCCGGCTCTATCCATTACCGGCTATTGTCATGGATGTGGGGACGGCAACGACGGTCAGTGTGATCGATGCCACCGGCAGCCTGGTGGGTGGTTCGATCAGCCTGGGATTACAAAACAGCGCTCGGGCGCTGCATCAGGTGACCGCCCAGTTGCCGCTGTCCGATCTGGCCAGTCCGCCGGCCCAGATTGGCCGCAACACGGAGGACAGCATCCGCAGCGGCCTTCTCAACGGCACAGCTGCGATGCTCGAAGGCCTTGCAGACCGGATGTCTGGTGAGCTGGGGCGTCCTGCCACTCTGATTTTGACGGGCGGCCTATCCAGCCGCCTGATCCACCATTTTCGAAAACCCGTCTGCCACGATCCAGAGCTGCTCCTCAAAGGCTTGCGCCTGATTGCTCTCGGCGGCCAACCGCCTGCGATCGTTCGCCCTTTGACTGGCCGGCGACTGGGTATCATCGGTGCGGGACGGCTGGGCGTTGGCTTGGGCCTGTATCTGGCCAGCCGCGGCGTCGCCCTGGCGGGCTATGCCAGCCGCAGCTTCCTGTCAGCAGAAAAAGCCGCCCGTCTGACCGGCAGCAAAGCGTTCCGCAATCTGGATGAAGTGGTGGCCTTTTCCGACATGATTCTGATTGCCACACCTGATGGCGAGATCACTGCCGTGGCTCGCCGCCTGGCCGGTCGCCTGGTCTCGGGCCAATGGCTGATGCATGCCAGTGGCTCGCTATCGGCAGACATCCTGCGGGATTGCCTGCCGGACAAACCCGAAGTGGGTGTTTTATCCCTGCACCCAATGCTGGCTTTTGCCAGCCGCGACATGATGCCGGAAGCCATCGAAACCGCCAGTATCTCTCTGGAAGGGGATGCTGCAGTAGCAGATGAATGGGCCGCAGCCCTCTCAGACTGGAACCACCCGGTCATTCGGCTGCCTGCCGGACAAAAGCCCCTCTACCACCTGGCCAGTGTCTGGGCATCCAATCTGACGATGGCAGTCATCGCCCGGAGCTGTGCTTATCTGGAAACCCTCGGGCTGTCCCACAAGGACGCCGAACAAGCCGTCTGGCCCCTGATTAAGGCCAGCATCAACAATTTCCACGCGCATGGCTTGCCGGGCGCCCTGACAGGTCCGGTCGAGCGCAATGATGTCGACACAATCCGCCATCATCTGGCCGCGATGCCGGCAGAAGACAGGGCCCTTTATTGCCAATTGTCCGCCATTTTGCTGGAACAGGCCCGCCTGCGTCATCACAACCGCAACGACCAGGAGCTTGCCGATTTACTCAAA
>DIFN01000017.1 GCA_002419145.1 Mageeibacillus sp. UBA5747
ACGGATGTCCTGGTCATTGGGTCCGGTTTTGCTGGTTTGTCAGCAGCGATTGAGGCTGCAGAAGCTGGGGCTTCTGTTCTTGTCCTTGAAAAAATGCGGGCGCCGGGAGGGAATTCGATCATCAGTGATGGTGGGATTGCTGCTCCGGGGACGACTTATCAGGAGGAAGCAGGCATCAACGATTCTCCTGAGTTGATGTATGCGGATATGCTGACTGCTGGAGAAGGGCTGAACTATCCGGAATTGGTGAAAATTATAACGGAAGGGGCCCGTGAGGCCTTTTTATGGACGCGTGATGACCTGGGAGTAAAATACATGAATCGGGTGGATATTTTCGGCGGACATTCTGTAGCCCGTTGCTATACGCCGGAGGGCGTATCGGGTGCCGCTCTGATCAAAGCGCTGCTGGCACGACTGAAGCAGCTGGCAGTTCAGGTTTCTCTCGGGGCATATGTGGAGTCACTGCTCCAGGACGAGTCTGGACGAGTCATTGGGGTGCAGTATCTGGATGGTTATCAGTATGACCAGCCAAATAATCAGCCAAAGAAAGCACTCTTGGCACGCAAAGGCGTGATCGTAGCGGCGGGCGGATTCGGCAGTGATGTGGCTTTCCGGAAAGCCCAGGACCCACGGCTGGATGATCAGCTGATGAGTACGAACAAACCCTTTGCGACCGCGGAAATCCTGAAGGACTGCCTGCGCATCGGGGCAAACCCCGTCCAGCTTTCGAGGATCCAGCTGGGCGCCTGGGCTTCACCAGACGAAAAGGGCTTTGGGGCAGGGCCTTTGTTTGGCGACTATGTTGTTTTTCCATACGGGATCATGGTCGATCCGGAAACGGGAAGCCGGTTTACTAGTGAACTGAGTGACCGGAGGGTCCTGGCAGAAGCTTTGCTGCGGCAAAAGCACCCGGTGATCGGGATTGCGGATGCGGCGGCGGTCACACTTGCGGGCTGGGATCTGTCCAAGGCCATCGCCAAAGGTGTGGTCAAAACGTTCGGTTCATGGCAGAAGCTGGCTGAGCACTACCAGATAGAACCCGCTGCTTTGCAAAAATCTGTCGCCAGATTTAATGACATGGTGCGCAAGGGCGTGGATGAGGATTATCACAAGCCGATTCTCAAGGACGCCTGTGCTTTGGAACAGCCCCCATTCTATGGTATGAGACTATGGCCCAAAGTGCATCACACCATGGGCGGCATTCAGATTGACACATCCGCCCGGGTGATCCATCGGGACCAGCATCCCATTCCGGGCTTGTTCGCAGCAGGCGAAGTCACGGGAGGGATTCATGGAGCCTGCCGCCTGGGCAGCTGTGCCATCACTGAATGCCTGGTGATGGGGCGAATTGCCGGCAAGATGGCGGCAACCACCTGACCCTTTTTGTGTCGTCTGCCTCATCCTTTGACCAGCAATGTCTGGCTTGTTTTCCTTGGATCCTTTTGATCACCAAATCATTTGTCAAAAGACAGCTGTTTTGAGATAATGGACGGGAATCTTTGCACTTTTATTACCTTGCACATCAAGCAACCGAGGTTGACATGAAAAAAATCTGTGATGTCTTGTCTGAAACCCCACTTTTCAGTGGTCTGACCCACGAGCTTTTCCATAGCTATTGCAACAAGACGTCCATTCGCCTCGTCTGGAAGGGTGAGGTTCTTTTTAATGAGGGCGACCCCTGCACAGGGATCGGTATGATCATGGAAGGCCAGCTCGCGATGCAGAAGTATTCGAGCTCGGGCGATTTCGCCACTATTGAGCTGCTCGGTCCCGGCGATATTTTTGGCGAATACATGATTTTTGGCACGCGCAAGAATTACACGGTGACCATCGAAGCCGTGACCAACTCTAAGATCATTTTCATCTCCCGCGAAATGCTGATGTCGATCCTGGCCCAGAGCCCTGGGGTGATGAACAACTTCCTGACCATCCTCTCGGACAGAATCCAGGCTCAGAACAGGCGCATTTCGCTGCTTTCGCAAAAGAGCCTGCGCCAGAAAATCGCCAATTACCTGCTCGAACTACTGCGCGACCAACTGGAAAAAGAAGGCGAGAGTCCCAAGACGATCCGCAAAACGGTCTCGACCCAGGCGGTCGAGCTGCCCGTTTCCAAGGAAGTCGTCTCCCGTCTCCTGGCCATGCCTCGTCCATCTTTTTCCCGTGAATTGATCAGCATGGAACGTGATGGCCTGATCCGGGTCAGCGGCCGTGTGATTTGGCTACTAGACCTCGATGGCTTGGAGAAGGGCATTATCGAAGGTTTCCAGGCACCATGAATTGGCGGAGGGCGCAACCATTTTGAACACCGGCGACCTTTTAACAGACTTGGGCCAGTTTGCCCGCAACCTGTTTAGCGACCTGACCAGCGGGCTGCTCTTTTTTGGCGGACCGGTTGACATCCTGATGGCTGTTCTCGACATCATTGCCACCTCGCTGGTCGTCTACTACATTCTCAAGTTGCTCCGTGACACCCGAGCCTGGCAACTGCTCAAGGGCCTGGCGATGATCATCGGCTTTACTTTGGTCTGTAGCCTGTTAGGCCTGACAACCGTCGGTTTTCTTTTGAACAACACCATCTCGGTCTTTGCCATTGCTTTCGTCGTCATTTTCCAGCCAGAGTTGCGCCGGGCCCTGGAAACGGTCGGCCGCAGCAGCTTTTCTGTGCTGTCCACAGCTCTGTCCAGTGATGATACGGAACAGACGACTCGCACCGTCCATCACATGATCGAGTCGATCGTCCGGGCTTGCGACAAAATGGCTGCAACCCGGACCGGCGCCCTGATCATCATCGAACGCCAGACGAAACTGGGCGAGTTCATTGAACAGGAAAATGCCGTCCAACTCGATGCGGCCGTGTCTGCCACCATGTTGCAACAGATCTTCTATAAAGGATCGCCGCTGCATGATGGCGCCGTTGTGATCCGCGATGGCCGCATCAGTGCCGCCCGGGTCCATGTCCCTCTGTCAGATAATTATCATTTGCGCCGGGACTATGGGACGCGTCACCGCGCTGCAATTGGTGCCAGCGAGATCGGCGATACCCTGGCTGTTGTCGTTTCCGAAGAGCGCGGCAGCATCAGCCTGGCGATCGAAGGCCGCCTGTTCGTCCTTGATAATGCCGATGCCCTGCGCTCCATGCTCCACAAAATGCTGGGTGCGCCGCGTCAGGGCGGCACATGGACCGGTATTTTCCGGCCCCGCCGTGACGAACCGGCGGCTGCGATGGTGAAAAACCAGGCCATGGCCGCCGCTGCCGTTGCCCAGACCACAGCCGATTCCGCCCGCTCGATCATCGAATCACAACTGAAGCAGCAGGAAAAATCAGACGGACCGGAACAGCCAAATCCCAGTGCCACTGCCAAATCCCACCTGCACTGGCCGCTCCACATCGGCCGCCAGCGGGATGCGGTCGACCGACCGAAAATGCCCCGTCGCCAGAGGGTTTTGACAGCGTTGTCATCCCTTCTGATTGCCGTGATCATCTGGCTCTATGTCCAGGTCACCATCAATCCAGTCATCAGCCGGACTTTCTCGACTCAGGTCTCGTACCGTGGTGTCGAAACCGCGCGGACCAACGGCTTCATCGTCCAGATGCCGCTGGAAACCATCCAGATCACCCTGATGGGCCGCCAGAAGACGATCAATGATTTGTCGGTCAATGATATCAATGCCTACATCGACTTGTCAGGCCTGAATCAGACCGGACTGCAGTCTCTCGCGATTGCCGTTGACACGTCGTCCCTCAGCTATACGAGGGCAACTTTTGTCACCCCATCCACCATTACGGTCAGCGTCCGGGCTGTCGAAGGCAATTGATGCATCTGCCCTGTTGTAACAAAATTGTAATAATAATGTTACGTGTACGTCATCTACATGACGCATAACAGACTGATTTACCTAATATTTGTAACAATACCCCTGTGCTATAATAAAAAATCGAATTGATAGATTTTCTGGATCGAGGAGCTTTTATGAGTCGATTATTCGGAACCGATGGTGTCCGTGGTGTGGCCAATAAAGAACTGACCCCGGACCTGGCTTTCAAGCTGGGCTGGGCCGGGGCCAAAGTCCTGGCCGGTGAGACTTTGCACAAACCGGTCATCCTGGTTGGCCTGGACACCCGTATTTCCTGCGACATGCTGGAGTCTGCCCTGGTGGCCGGCATTTGCTCAGCCGGCGCCGATGCCATGGTCTGCGGCGTGATCCCGACCCCGGGCATCGCCTACCTCACCCGCAAATACAACTGTGACGCCGGCGTCATGATCTCGGCTTCGCATAACTCGTATGAATACAATGGGATCAAATTTTTCAGCAATAACGGCTACAAGCTGCCCGATGACACGGAGGACCAGATCGAATCCCTGATCAAAGCCTACGATGAACATGCCGTAGACCGGCCCATCGATGGCCAGCTGGGCCGCCGTATTGCCAAGCCGACCGCGACCCACGACTATGCCGAGTACCTCAAGCGGCGCATGGCTGTCGACCTGAGTGGCCTGAAGGTAGCCCTTGATTGTGCCAATGGTGCGTGTGCCCACATCGCCCCGAACCTGTTTTCGGATCTGGGGGCCGAAGTCCTGACCATCGGAGTCGAGCCTAATGGCACCAATATCAATGACGGTTGCGGTTCGACCCACCTTGAGGGCCTGCGCCAGCTGGTCCGGCGCGAGGGTTGCGACATTGGGATCGCTTTTGATGGCGATGCCGACCGCATGCTGGCGATTGACGAAACAGGTGAGCCGGTCGATGGCGATGTGATCATGGCCATCGTTGCCTTGGACATGATGCACAGTGGCCAGCTGCGCGATAACACCCTCGTCGTCACGGTCATGAGCAACCTTGGCTTGGATATCATGGCCCGGGAGAAAGGCCTCAATCTGGTCAAAACCAAGGTCGGCGACCGCTATGTGCTCGAAGAAATGCTCAAAACTGGCTACAGTCTGGGTGGTGAACAGTCCGGTCACATCATTCTGCTTGAACATTCCACGACCGGCGACGGCATGCTCAGTGCTCTGCGCCTGCTCCGGGCCCTGACGGAAAACGGGGAGAAGCTGGGCCAGGCCAAAAAGGTCATGCAGATCTTGCCCCAAGTCTTAAAAAGCGCCCGCATTCCCAATGAAAAAAAAGTCCGCGCCATGGAAGATGCGGATATCCTCGAGGCATGTGCCAGGATGGAGAAGCAGCTGGCTGGCAAAGGCCGGATCCTGGTCCGAGCGTCCGGCACGGAACCGATCATCCGGGTCATGATCGAAGGCCAGGACAGCGATGAGATCAACCGCATGGCCGATCAGCTCACGGCCCTGATCGTGAGCCGCTACGGCATCTAGGAGGAACGTTTATGTGTGGGATTGTTGGCTATATCGGATCAGAACCGGTCCTGCCTGTGTTGCTGGACGGCCTGAGCCGTCTGGAGTATCGCGGGTATGACTCAGCGGGTGTTGCGTTCATTGCAAACGGCCAGATCGACGTCCAGAAGAAAAAAGGCCGCATCCTGAACCTGCGCGAAAAACTGGAGGACGCCGGTCTTCTGGCCCGCCAGGATATTCACATCGGGATCGGGCATACGCGCTGGGCAACCCATGGTGCGCCGAGCGATGAGAATTCCCATCCGCATCTGTCCGCTTCGGGCCGGATAGCCGTCGTCCACAATGGCATCATTGAAAATTATCTCGAACTGAAACGCTTCCTGCAGGACCAGGGGTTTGAATTTGCATCCGAGACGGATACGGAAGTCATCGCCCATTTGTTGGAATATCATTTTGAAGAAGACGCTGGCCAGGATATCCTGGAAGCCGTACGCCATACTTTGAATGACCTGGAAGGTTCCTATGCCCTCGGTGTCCTCTGCGCCGATGAGCCAGAGCAGTTCATCGCCGCCCGCAAGGACAGCCCTCTGGTTCTCGGGATCGGTGAAGGCTGCAATTTCATCGCCTCCGATATCCCCGCCATCCTGAACCACACCAGAAAAATCATCATCATGGAAGACCGCGAGGTCGCCCGCCTGACCCAAAATGCCATCGAATTGTTCGATGCCTTCGGCCAACGGGTCGACCGCGAACCCCTTGTGGTGACCTGGGACAGCGAAGCGGCAGAGAAGGGTGGCTTTGAGCATTTCATGATGAAGGAAATGCACGAAGAACCGCGCGCGGTGCGAGACACCATACTGCCGCGCATAAGGGACAACCGGATCTGGTTTGAAAATTTCCAAATGAACCGTGCGGACCTGGAAAATCTGGACCGTATCCGGGTCGTGGCCTGTGGCACAGCGGCCCATGCTGGCATTGTTGGCAAATACGTGATCGAAGAACTGTGCCGGATCCCGGTTGAAGTCGATGTCGCCTCGGAATTCCGCTACAGAAATCCGATCATCACCGAGCGGACGCTGACGATCATCATCAGCCAGTCCGGCGAAACACTCGACACACTGGCTGCGATGCGTGAGGCTAAACGCCTCGGCTCGCAGATTCTGGCCATTGTCAACGTCGTCGGCAGCTCGATTGCCCGTGAAGCGGACCACGTCATCTATACGGTTGCAGGCCCGGAAATTGCCGTTGCCTCGACCAAGGCCTACAATACGCAGCTGGCTGCCTTGTATCTGCTGGCCTTCCAGATGGCGCACACCCTGGGCCGGATCGATGATGCCGCACTGGGTGGCTATCTGAAGAAAATGGCCGATCTGCCGACCCTGCTCGAAAAGACCCTGGCTCATCAGGATGATATCCAGCGCTTTGCCGCCGCCCATTTCAATGCGCACAGCATTTTCTTTATCGGCCGTGGCTTGGACTATGCGCTGTCGATGGAGGCGTCCTTGAAACTCAAGGAAATCTCCTACATCCATTCGGAAGCCTATGCTGGTGGTGAACTCAAGCATGGCACCATTGCCCTGATTGAGGAAGGGACGCTGGTTGTCTGTCCGATGACCCAGCCGCAGCTGGTCGAGAAAATGATCAGCAACATCCGTGAGGTCAAGGCGCGTGGGGCCGTGATCCTGGGGATTCTGACCCCGGCTTGCGCCCGGGCAGCCGAGGTCTGCGACCTGGTGATCGAACTGCCACAGATCGACCCCCTGCTGGCTCCTGTGGTCGCCGTCACCCCAACGCAGCTGTTCGCCTATTACATGACGGTCAACAAAGGCTTCGATGTCGATAAGCCAAGAAACCTGGCCAAAAGCGTCACGGTCGAATAATCCATCGATGCTGTTGCCTGACGGGGTCAAGCCGTCACCCTGGTTGGCAAGAGCGGGCTGCACCTGTTCAAAAAACCGCCCGGTCCTTCGCGTGGTGCTTGCACGAAAGACCGGGCGGTTGCTGGCTGGTGGGTATCAGGTGTCAAGGAGAGGTTTCACTCGACAGATTTACGGCGACGTGTCGGTTTGATCGGCTCTTTATCCGGGTCATAGTCGGCTAGGTTAGTGCGCATCCGGTCAAAAAAGGCATTGACCTGGGCGAGTTCTTCCTTGCTGAAGCCGTTGAACATCCGGTTGTTGATGGTGCTGAAGATCTCCTCACAAACTTTGGCTGCCTTTTTGCCTTCGTCGGTCAGTTCGATCTGGTTGTAACGGTTGTCCTTTTCATTGATGGTCTTGGTGATCATGCCACTTTTTTCCAGACGTTTGACTGAGACAGCAATCGACGGGGTCGTGACATTGAGCGCCTCAGCCAGTTCGGTCTGCGAACAGATACCCTGCTGCTTCAATGTCAGAAGCAGCGCCGGTTGGCCAATGTAGAGGCCGCGCGACATAGCAACGCGGTACAGGCGGCTACGATGGAGCTGTGTCAGTTTCTTAAAATTTTCTTCGGCTGAAAAAGGACCAGATTGACTTGCCTTGGCTGATTCCATGTTTCATGTTCCTTTCTTGATTTTTCAGAGATCATCACCGATGCTTTGGGTGGCCCTGAGGAAAACATCCTGATATGCTTAATGCCAAGTTCGGGTTAAATCTTGGACATGTTGCAATAAATAGGAGGGCAATAGATCACGATTTCGCTATTTTATGCTAGACAATTAACCTGGATCTGTCAAGGACTTATGTATAATATACAATATAAATTTGCCGGATTTATGAGATAATGAACATGAGATCATTTAGATGTGACATAAGTTACAGTTAAACGGAGGTGCTGTGTCAGTGCAGCGTTCCAGACTCGTCTTGTCCAGCCTGATGCTGGTCAGTATCCTGACAGTTTTACTATCGATGGTTGGATTTTTACCAGAAGATAGCACGGCACAAAAACTTGGCTGGATCTCTGCTGAAGGTCAGGCTGCCGGACGAATCAGTGAGGGGGAGCAGATGGGCCCGGATCTTTCGCCGAGCCCAGGACCGGCAGACCCTCAGCCCGATCCTGTGACAGGGGATCGGGCCGAGTTTCCAGTCGCCGATATGGTATCTGTGGACGATCCATCAGGTCAGCTCTCCAGCTGGCCGTCTCAGTCCTCGATTGAGCAAGTCCGAGAGGTGGATCTGGCATCCTGGACTGGACGTGCCAGAGATCAGATGCCTTTGGCCGGGGTCACGATTTTCCTCGATCCGGGCCATGGTGGGCAGGATACCGGAGCCCTGTATCCAGCCTATGCGTCAGACCCAATTGTAGTTGAATCTGAAATCAATCTTGCCATCGCCAAAAAAACCCGAACCGAGCTAGAAGCGCTGGGAGCGACCGTCTTCCTGATTCGAGAATCAGACATCTGGCAATCGATCTTTTACCGCATTGCCTGGACCGGTCATTACCTGACGGAGCAATTCCTGGATGATCTGGCTGCTGGCGGGTTCCAGTCTGATCGGATCCAGGCGCTGCTGCCACTTTTGGATCAGGTGATGCAGATCAACAGTGACAGCGATGAGTCCGGTGGCCGTGGTCTGATGAGTGGGGAAGGTGCCAGCGAGGAATTGCGGCTGCTTCTGGATGTGCAGGCCCAATACGAAGACGCTCTCTATCTGTCGATCCATTGCAATGCCTTGGATGATGATACCAGTGTCAGAGGG
>DIFN01000092.1:0-48603 GCA_002419145.1 Mageeibacillus sp. UBA5747
GCTTCTTTATCATAGGTTCTGCCCTCTCGAGTGATCACCATTTTGTTGTTCATGGCTTTCACCGTCTGATTCAGCTGGCTGACTTGCTCAAAATAGGGTGATTTCGCGGCTCCGGCCAAATCCAGAACGGTCGTCGCCAGGAAGTTGGGGCTGGTAATGTCTTTGGCCACCTCTGGCAAATCATAATTAGCCCAGATCAGCCAGGGTGTTTCATAAATTTTCTGCGTCTCCAGCTGGGTCAGGTCGGCCAAGGGCTTGCCGAAAAGGTCTTCATAGAAATTCTTGAATACGTTGTTGTTTCCAGGCAAGTGATCCCCGAACAAGACAACCAGGGTGGGCTCTTCGACCGTGGAAAAATAGTAGATCAAGTCGCGCAGGGCATCATCAGACTGACGCACAAGGCTCAGGTAGAGCTCCACAGACTCGACTTCAGTCATGGTAGGCAGCTTGATGTTGTATTCGAGCTCAGAGAGAATTTCTTCCGAACTTCTGTACGGAAAATGGTTCTGCATCGTGACAGAAAAGATGAACAGCCGCTCGTCAGGCTGTTTGCTCTCATAACTGCGGATAATCTGGTTGAAATCAGCTTTGTCGCTGATGAAATCGCGCACTTTGCCACCAGCCGGAAAATCTTCCATGCTGATGAACTGGTCAAAGCCCATGGCTGGGTAGACAAGATTCCTGTCCCAGAATGTTCTCAGGTAAGGATGAATGGCCACACTGCGATAACCTTGCTGGCCCAGCAGATCCGGCAGGGCATGTGTGGGTCCCATGAAATAGCTGTTGTATGGCAAGCTACCATCAGCCATGAACAGCATGCTGCTTCCGGTCAAAAATTCAAACTCGGTATTGCATGTCCCGCCACCGAAAATGGAGACAAGCAGCTTGCCGTATCGGGTGTTTGGCGAGTTCTGAAGTTGGTCGAAAAACGGCATTACGGGTTCGGTGGACTGGATCGGACGGATGTTGTCAAAATCCGCAAACGATTCACTCATGATAACAATGATGTTGGGCTTGTCCGGTGAAGGTTTAAGGGTTTTCTGGCTGGCCGGGATTTCGTAAAAGCCAGGTTGCGGCTGGGTCATCTGCTCTGGTTGGCTGATGTTGAGGTTTCTTGTGCTCTGGAGGAATGGGATGACAACGCCATTCTGGTTGTAATTGACCATCTGGTTCCAGGGATACCGGGTGATGCCGGGGTACTGGCTGATCAGAGCTGGATTGAGGACCAGGCCGTTAAGCAGGGCGATCAGAGGTATGAGAGACGAAGTTGATGCGATCCAGCGGGTCCGGCGCGCCGCGTGGGTATCGCGGGTTTTTCCCAGCAAGAGGAAAAAGATGACCAAAAGGAGTACAGCAGCCAGAAATCGATTGTTGATGATGAAATCCAGCTGATTGATGGTATGGGCTGCCTCGGTGACGGAGCGCAGGTCGCCAGCGACGAAAGGGTCGCCGCGGAAAAAGAGTTTGACGTGATTGGCAATGCCCAGGGCCATGAACAGCAGGTGGTTGACCATGATGGCCAGCCGGACCCGGCCCAGCAGACTGGCCATCAGCAATTCAAACAACAGCAACGTCAGGTAGGACAGCCAGAAAACCGGGGCAGGCAGCATGGCATCCCGATTGAGTGTGTTCAGGATTTCAATGCTCGCCAAGGTCAGGAAAGGTGCCGCTATCAAGGGCACCACAATGGCCTCCTGGAGCAAGGCATCCAGCCCAGGCAAGGGCAGCAGCACAAGAACCAGGATCATCAGCATCAGAATCAGGACCCGGACAAAGGCCCAGACATTGAACTGGCGGTAGGTCAGGCCCAAGACGGTGGCCAAGCCAGTATCGCGGCCATTGACAAGCATGGCAGCCTGAGTGGCATGCGACGTGTGGATCGACAGTCGGGCGCTTTCCGGCAATCGGTCGATGGAAAGAATGACACTGTACGTCTGACCGGCTGTCTGGGATCCGATTTGCAGAGGTATCCTGGTGCGGGCATACAGCTTCAAGTTTTCCCGGGTCAAAAGCGTCTGTTCTGCCACTACCGGTTCTCCGGCAGCCTTGACGCTGAGCCGGATCGAGGTTTCCTCCGGCAGATCGGTGTCTTCGGGCAGGTCAAATGACAACGTCAGGGCAACAAGTCCGTCTTTGACTGAATGGAAATCCTGGACCAGCAAGTCGCCTTCTTTGAGACGGTAAGGCAAATAGTCACTGTCAACGGTCGTAGTCTTCTCATCCAGGTTGAAAAAAGAAGGCCAGGCTTGCCAGCTGATGTAAGCGATCGACACGACGCAGATAGCCAGGAAAAACAGGCGCATATTGAGCGGTGATGAAGATGAAAGGCCAGCTAGCCAACCGGTCTTGCTAACGGGATGTGAATTGTCAGATTTGCGGCGATGCGGGAAAATGAAACGGGCCATAGCTACCTGCCAGAACATCACTGAGTTGAGGATTACCTGCGAAGCGGTTGCGGTCTCGGGGCAATCTTTCCTGTATTCTAGCATGGTCTTGGTCGAACGGGTATGCCCAGATCCTGCGAGTCTATCCGATTCTTGGGCCAAAGGCCCTGGCGAGCTAAAATTGAATTTCTTATTTCGTATCTTCAGATACATTATAAATCTGGATTTTCCAACCTGCCTCATCTGGTCACCAGCTGAAAATACCTGAATCCGTTGCGTTTTCAGGTAATGAGCATACGTATTTTATAATCCGATCGATTTTGTCGGAATCGTTTGCTTTCATATTTTATGTAATTTTGTTACAATAGCTCCCGTCAGCAATCCATTTGGTCACCGAACCTGAAGAAAGAGGAGATCAACACATGAAAAAAACTGCTTTGATCCTGATCACTGCTGTTGTCCTGCTCGCTTTTGCCCTGACCGCTTGCGGCCAGACTGCAACCACAGCGGCCACAACAACCGCCGCAACCCCTGCTGCCGAGACCACCGCAGCTCCGGCTGAAACTTCTGCCGCTGCCACTTCCGGTCTGCGTCTGGGCTTCGGTTCTGTCGTCACCACAGGTCACAGCGCCGCCGCTACAGCCGAAAAAGCTACCACAGCAGAGTCCTACACCTACTATGCTGCCGTTCTGATTGATGCCGACAGCAAGATCCAGAAAGTCTGGATCGATGCCGTCGTCCACAATGCATCCGTCGATAACACTGGCGCCATCACCACGGACATCAAAGCCCTTGGTGCCACCAAACGTGAGCTCGGCGATGCCTACGGCATGAAGAAGGCTTCCCCGATCGGCAAAGAATGGTGGGAACAGGCCGATGCCCTCGAGGCTTTCCTTGTTGGCAAAACCATTGCCGAGATCGACGCGGCGCCCAAGGAAGGCGAAAAGAATAATTTCGTCGACCTCAAGACCTCGTCCACTTTTGGTCCTGACCTGTACATGCAAGCTCTGAAGAAAGCAGTCGCTGCTGCCGAAATGGCCACCCCGACTGCTGCCACCAAGCTCGGCTTTGGCGCTGTAGTCACTTCTGACAAGAGTGCCAATGCCGCCGCTGACAAGGATGGCAAATTCGAGTCTTACCACAGCCTGGCCATTGCTGCCACTGACGATGCCGGCAAAGTCCTTGATGTCTGGATCGACGCGGTTGTCCACGACATCACTTTCAATGCCAAGGGTGAACTGACTGCCGACCTCAAGGCGCTCGGTGCCACCAAGCGCGAGCTCGGCGATGCCTACGGCATGAAGAAGGCCTCCGCCATCGGCAAAGAATGGTGGGAACAGGCCGATGCCCTCGAAGCTTTCCTCGAAGGCAAGACCTTGGCTGAAATCGAAGCAGCGCCCAGGGAAGGTGAAAAGAACAATTTCGTCGACCTCAAGACATCTTCCACCTTTGGCCCTGACCATTACATCGAAGCCCTGGAAAAAGCCGTCACCAAAGCCCATTAACATCCGTCCCGGTTCTCTTGATAAGTTTTCTTTGCTGACTACAATGAGAGGGGGTGCACACCGCACCCCCTTATTCTTTACCCCCCCAAACCAGCCTGAGCATTTGCCCTTGCATCCCTGATGAATCGCAAACGAGTAAGAAAACAATGATGAGAAACAAAAAAATTTTTCCCCGATCGGCACATCTGACTGCCATTGTTCTGGTCCTGACAGTTTCGATCCTTTCCAGTTGTGCCGCACCACAAGCCCCCTTAGCCCCTGCAGGTTCAGTTCTGCCACAAAGCCCAACCACCTCAGCAGCCACTCAAGCATCCCAAGTCAAATACTCCCGTTCTTTTACTTCGAGCTTTGATACGGTGATCACATTAATCGCCTACGCAGACAACCAGGCGGCGTTTGATCGCTGGGCTGATCTGGCTGAATCAGAATTCCAAAAACTCCACCAGCTGTTTGATATCTACCACGAATATCCCGGCATCAACAACCTGATGACGATCAACAAGATGGCAGGGAAAGGCCCGATCCCAGTCGACACCCGGATCCTGGACTTGATTGAAATCTACCTGGACAATGACCATCTGGCCCCCGGCAAAGTCAATCCAACCCTTGGCTTAGTCCTTCGCATCTGGCACGATCATCGTGAAGCAGCGGAATCCGGGCAGGCGACTGTTCCGAATCTGACTGACTTGCAGGCAGCTGCTGAGCACATCGATCCAGCCACCCTCCGAATCGATCGTCAGGCTGCAACGCTTGAGTTGACCGATCCGCTGGTCCAGTTGGATGTGGGTGCAGTCGCCAAAGGCTATGCGACGGAAATGGTGGCCCAACTCCTGCAAGACCAAGGTTTGACCTCGGGCATTATCAGCGCCGGTGGCAGCAATGTCCGCCTGATCGGGAAGCCTGCTGATCCCAGCCGAGAGACTTGGGCCATCGGCATCCAGAATCCTTTTGCCTCCATGCTGATTCCAGAAGGGCAATCGGTGGATGTCATCCTGGCCAATGATACCTCGGTTGTCACCAGCGGCGACTACCAGCGTTACTACCTCGTAGATGGCGTGGTCTATCATCATTTGATCGACCCTGATACCCTGATGCCGGCCAACTACCAGCGTGCCGTCACCATCGTCACCCCGGACAGTGGTCTGGCCGACTATCTCTCGACCGCTGTTTTCTTGCTGCCGTATGAAGAAGGGCGCAAATTGGTCGAGAGCTTGCCCGACTGCGAAGCGTTGTGGATCTTCCAAGACGGTTCGATGCAGGCAACCGCTGGGCTGGTAGCGCTTTTGAAAGACAAGGCTCAGGGCAATGCCAAAGAAATGGCTGAGGCACTTGCCAAGTAATATCCTGCCCGGTGATCAGGCAGGAAGCTCGCACACAGAACCGTTCGGCTTGTGACTTTTTCGCTCCCTTTTGCGGGCACTCTTATTTGATCAGCTTGGACACCTGCTTGAATACCGGAGTCCCCGCTTGTTTGAGCCAGTCGAACAGGAGCGTCTCGACATTGGTCACGACGGCACCGCAGGACCGGATCAAGTCCAGGCCATTGTCACGATTGGCGTCGGTACGTGAGCCGACGGCATCCTGGGCCAGGAAGCACTGGTAACCGGCAGCCTGGAGCGCGCGCGCCGTCTGGAAGACACAGACATGAGTCTCCATGCCGGCGATCACCACGTTTTTTCGTCCAGTCGCCTGAATCGCCGCCAGGACTTCCGGTGTCAGTGCAGAAAACTGAATTTTCTCGAAAACACCCAGGAAATTTGCCATTTGGCTCAACAAGACTTGGATCGGAGCGATGGTTGGACCCAGACCCTTGGGATACTGCTCGGTAGCCAAGGCAGGAATGCCCAAAGCCTCAGCTGCCTGGATCAGGATCTCAGCCTGCTCTAAGATCGATTCGTTATGGGCAATAGCCGGAGCCAGCCGTTCCTGGATGTCAATTATCAGAAGGATCGAATCATCCGCAGAAACAGTCAGCTTGTTAAGATCAATCATAGCTTGCTCCATCAGGTTTAGTGTAAGTAAACTCAGACCAGATAGGCCCTGAGTTCTTCCGGCAGGGCCTCAGCCAGATAAGCTTCGATCTCAGCCGCTGTCCTCAAGGTCAGAGCCTTGTCAGCGACTGACTTGGCATAGCAAAAGTCCACGCTGGTGATGATTTTCCGAATCCGCAGGAGACTCGAAGGGCCAACCGAGAATTCCTGCAGGCCGAGACCCAGCAGAACCAGAGTTGCCCTGGGATCACCAGCCATTTCACCACACATGCCGGCAAATTTGTCCCCGCCGGCCGCACGGGCTGGCTCGATGACGGATTTGATCAGGCGCAGCATCGCCGGGTGGAAGCTGTTGTAGAGGTAGCTGATTTTTTCATTCATGCGGTCGACGGCCAAGGTGTATTGGGTCAGGTCATTGCTACCAATCGAAAAGAAATCGGCTTCCTGGATCAGGACGTCAGCGATAACGGCAGCAGAGGGGATCTCGATCATGATGCCAACCTTGATGTCAGCATCGTAGGCCTGACCGCGCAGCTTGAGTTGCTCCTTGGCCTGTTCGACCTTGGCTTTAGCGGCGCGGAGTTCATCAAGTGAGCTGACCATCGGAAACATGACCAGAGCTTGGCCATGGACAGCTGCACGCAGGATGGCCCTAAGCTGGGTCAGGAATAGGTCATCGCGTTCGAGACAGATGCGCAGGGCTCGGTAACCGAGGAAAGGATTCTCTTCCTTTGCAATATTGAGGTAGTCGACGCTCTTGTCACCCCCGATGTCCATGGTCCGGATAATGACTGGCTTGCCACCTAGGCCCTCGATCACGGTGCGGTAGGCCAGATACTGTTCTTCCTCATCCGGAGCCTTGTCACGATCCATGAACAGGAATTCCGTCCGGTACAGTCCGACACCTTCCCCACCGACAGCGAGGACCTTGTCGACATCGCCCGGGCCCATGACATTGGCAGCGATCTGGACATGGACGCCGTCTTTGGTTACAGATGGCTGATCCTTGAGCACGGCCAGAGACGCTTTGACCGCGGCCCGGCGCTCAGCCTCTGCCTGGAGCGATTCTGCCATCTCATCGGTCAAACCGATGTGGACTAGGCCGGCGCTGCCATCGACGGCGATCCGGGCCCCTGAAGGCAGGGATTTGGCAATCGATACCACATCATGGCAGCCGAGGACGGCCGGAATGCCCATGTTATTGGCCAGGATGGCGGTATGGGAAGTCTTGCCCCCAATCTCGGCCACAACACCCAGCAGGTTTTTCGTGTCGACAGATGCCATCATCGAAGGCGTGATGTCCCGGGCGATCAGGATCAGCGCTTCAGGAAGCGAACTGATGTCTGGTTCTTCGATCCCCAGAAGGAGATTGACCAGGCGGCGGCCGATATCCCGGATATCCTGAGCCCGTTCCCGGAAGTAAGCATCTTCCAGAGATTCAAAGATGTCCGCTTGGGCGGCAATGCCTTTCTGGACGGCACCAACAGCAGGGAGATGCTCAGATTCCACACTCATTAGGAAACCCTCGGTCAGGATTGGGTCACCCAACATCATCAGATGGGCATCCATGACGGCAGCCTGCTCCTCGAGTCCCGCAGCACTGGCTCGGTCACGGATGGCAGTCAATTGCTTTTCTGCCAGATCAAGCGCAAGGCGGACCTTGTTCTTCTCTTCTTCAATCAGTTCGTCAGCGATGCTGTGGTGGGTAAAATCAGGATGGTGGATTTCCTCAAGAACCAGACACGGACCCATCACCAGACCAGGGGCGGCGTTGACACCTTTGAGTTGCATATCGACTTCTCCTCCAAACCATGATTTTTTAAGTCTTTTCATTTTAACAGAGAGCAAAGCAGAGAAAAATGCCAGTACATCCAGCAGGCAATAAAAATGATGCAAAATAGACTAAACTTTTCATCTTCTCTTCCATTTTAACCCGAGTCCTGTCATGCAGGCAATCATCAAATCAAAAAATTCCAATCATATTTGATAATCAAAGATTTGACTTTTTACACAAATTATCTAAATAAAACTTGTTTGTATTCTCGATTTTTCATTCAGTGCTCTAAATCATGCTTGATTTATCAATCACTAGTGTTAAAATACGATCATAAGCAATCATTGCCCTGGCAAACATATTATTCCAGACCGCAGCCCATTCTCCGGGCGGACCGGAGAAGGCAACCCCTTGTTGGAGGAACCTATGCTGATTACTGAAGACCTGATTGTCCTGAACCTGCCGGCCAAATCCAAAGCCGAAGCAATCCAGATGCTGGCAGAGAAAGCTGCTGCCGCCGGACGTGTATCTGATATTGATGGTTACCGTGATGCAGTCCTGCATCGTGAGAGCGAGTACTCGACAGGCATGGGTTTTGGCGTAGCAATCCCTCACGGTAAAACCAATGCTGTCACAGAGCCGCTCCTGATGTACGCCACAGTGGAATCGATGGACTGGCAGTCTCTGGATGGCAATCCGATCGATATCATCTTCATGATCGGCGTTCCGGAAGACAATGCGGGAGACGTCCATCTCAGGATTCTGGCCAACTTGTCGCGTCGTCTGATGAAAGAAGATTTCCGCACCAACCTCCGGGCTGCCCAGTCTCCTGCCGCAGTCCTTCAGGTTCTGAAAGACTACGAAATTGGACTCTGAAAGCTATGTTGCAGGGAGAAAGACATCTGCGCATTCTTGATATGCTTAAGCAGAGCCGCACCCTCACCGTCCGGCAGCTTTGCGACGCCCTGGAAGCGTCCGAAGCTACGATCCGGCGAGATCTCGCGGCTCTGGAGGCAGAGGGCAAGCTCGAACGCACCCACGGGGGTGCGATTCTGACCAGTCTGACTACCCTGACCCTTGAGGAAAGCTACAACCAGAAGGAGAACCTGTTCGAAACCCAGAAGCGAGCCATTGCACGCAAGGCATTCGAACGGCTGGTTGATTTTGACAGCATCATCCTGGATGCTGGCACCACCACCCTGGAGCTGGCCCGCCTGATTGGCCAGTCCAATCTCCATCTGACGGTCATCACCAACTCAACCACCGTATCTAGCCTGATCGCCCAGAACCCGAATGTTGAATTGATCGCCGCAGGCGGCAAAGTCCGGCTCAATGTCCTGGCAGCGGTCGGACACATGACCATCGAATTCCTGCGCCGGTTCAATGTCAACAAAGCTTTCATCGCTGCCAATGGTGTCTCCATCGACAGCGGACTGACCACGCCTGACCTGGACGAAGCCGAAGTCAAGCGCGCCATGCTCAGCTGTGCCAGTGAGCGCTACGTCCTGGTCGACCATTCCAAGTTCAACCGGGTGGCTCTCTGCCAGATCGCACCTTTGTCGATGGTCGATATCATCATCACAGACAGCGAAATCGACGAATCCTTGCTGGAGATCTACCGCAACAACGATATTGAACTGATCCGATCTTGAAAGGAATTGTGATGATTACGACAGTCACCCTCAATCCAGCCATCGATCGCACGGTAGTCGTAGAAAAATTTGCCTTTGGCGAGGTCAACCGGGTGCAAAGTGTCCGCGAAGACATGGGCGGCAAAGGGATCAATGTAGCCAGGATCCTGAAAGCGCTCGGTTCTGAAACCAAAGCGACTGGATTTATCGGCCACAGCAACATCGGCCATGTCCGCTCCTTGCTGGAGCAAGATGGCCTGAACACCGACTTGATCGAAATTGATGCGGCCACCCGGACCAACACCAAGCTGATCGAAACCACATCCCGCAGCACAACCGATATCAACGAAGCAGGCTTTTCAGTCGATGCAGCTGATATCCGGGCGATCGAAACTAAAATTGACGAGTTGTCTGCCCAGAGCCAGTTTATTGTCTTTTCCGGCAGCTTGCCCAAGGGTCTGCCCACTGATTTTTACCGCCAGCTGATCAGCCGGGTCCACCCCCCCTGCCAGAGCGTCCTCGATGCCGATGGCATCCTGCTCCTGGAAGGTCTCAAAGCTGCCCCGGCCCTGATCAAGCCCAACATCCACGAGCTCGAGAGCGCTCTTGACGTCCGGCTGGAGACAGAGGCAGCGATCGTGGCTGCCTGCCGCCAGCTGATCACTCAGTACGGCATCATCTATGTTCTCGTTTCCATGGGCGGCGACGGCAGCATCCTGGTCAGCCAGGACCAGGCTCTTTTTGCCGAACCGCTCAAGGTTGACGTGCGTGGCACGGTCGGAGCTGGCGATTCCATGCTGGCCGGCTTTGTCCATTGCCTGTCGCAAAACCTTGGTCTGGAGCAAGCCCTGTCCTGGGCGACAGCCTGTGGAGCCCTGGCCGTCAGTAAAGTCGGGACCGAAAGTTTCTCCCGCCAGGATGTCGAGCGGATGGCCGCCCAGGTCGTCCTGCGTCCCACCCGGTAATAAGCCGACGCAAGGCTTGTTATAACTATTTATTTTGAGGAGGCGTGTTCATGAAAATCCTAGCAGTCACAGCCTGTCCGACTGGCATCGCCCACACCTACATGGCCGCAGAAGCAATCGCTGATGCAGCCAAGAAAAAGGGGTATGATGTCAAAGTTGAGACCCGCGGTTCAGTCGGCGTTGAAAACGAACTGACCGCCGAAGAAATCAAGTCCGCAGATGCCATCATCCTGGCTTGCGACACCACCGTCCCGATGGAGCGCTTCGGTGGCAAGAAAGTCCTCATGGTTGGCGTTTCTGACGCCCTCAAGAACGCCAGTGGCCTGATTGAGAAAGCCTTGAATGCACCCGTCTATGGCTCTGCCAATCTCGCTGACCAGGTCAGTGCGATCAAAGAACAGCGCGCTGCCAATCGCACCGGTGTCTACAAGCACCTGATGAACGGCGTTTCGTTCATGATCCCGTTCGTTGTCGCCGGCGGTATCTCCATTGCTCTCTCCTTCCTTATCGGTGGTTATAACGGCTTCCAGGAACCCGGCACCTTGGCTGCGTACCTGATGAGCATCGGCAGCGGCGGTGGCTTTGCCCTGATGGTCCCGATCCTCGCAGGTTACATCGCTTATTCGATCGCTGACCGTCCCGGCCTGGCTGTCGGCATGATTGGTGGCTCCGTTGCCATCCAGCTCAATGCCGGCTTCCTTGGCGGCCTCGTCGCTGGCTTCCTCGCCGGTTATGTCGTCCTTCTGATCAAGAAGTACATCAAGATGCCCAAATCCCTCCAAGGCATTATGCCCGTCCTGGTCATCCCTGTTCTTGGCGCCCTGATCGTCGGTCTTTTGATGTTCTACGTCCTTGGTACGCCGGTTGCTGCCATCAACACCGGCATGGCCAACTTCCTCAACGGCCTGACTGGCACCAACGCCATCCTGCTCGGCCTGATCATTGGTTTGATGATGGCTTTCGACATGGGTGGTCCGGTCAACAAAGCCGCTTATGCCTTCGGCACTGCCACCCTCGCCCAACTCTCCGCTGGACAAGGCTCTGCCGTCATGGCTGCTGTCATGGCCGCTGGCATGACCCCGCCACTTGGCCTGGCCCTCGCCACCGTCCTGTTCAAAAAGAAATTCACTGATTTTGAACTTGAATCGGGCAAAGCTGCCTGGGTCCTCGGCGCTTCTTTTATTACCGAAGGCGCCATCCCCTTCGCTGCTGCTGACCCGCTGCGTGTCATTCCTTCGATCATGGCTGGTTCTGCCGTCACTGGCGCCCTCTCCATGCTCTTCAACGCCACACTGACTGTCCCCCACGGCGGTATTTTCGTCCTCTTCGCCGTTGGCAATATCCCGATGTACCTGATCTCGATCCTGGTCGGTACTGTAGTGACCGCCCTTCTTGTCGGCACTTTGAAAAAGAATGTAGCCTGAAATTCAGATCTGATATCATCCAAATATCGGATTGACTCATCAACGATTCATTTTTTAGGAGATAAACCATGCAAACCATCCAAGTCACTGTTCCTTTCAAAGAAGGCCTGCACGCTCGTCCCGCAACAGAGCTCGTCAAGGTCTGCATGACCATCAAAAGCGACATCACCTTGATCAAGGATGACACTCATGTCAACCCCAAGAGCATTCTCGGCATCATGTCGCTGGGTGCAACACACGGAACGGCTCTGACCGTCCAGGTCGAAGGAGCAGATGAAGTGGAAGCAGCCGAAAGACTCAAGACTTTCTTTGCAGGCTGAGATTTGCCAAGTCGCACCGGTTCGCTGGTTAAACCCTGATTCACATCCAAAAGAGTTGTCTCGAACGATTGTTCTGAGGCAGCTCTTTTTTGTGTGTCTCTGGTGCAAAAGGACGCTTGGGCCAGTCTTTCCGACAGGATTTTCAGAAAAACATCCGGACCGCTACAACCGCTGTCATGGCAATGACCAGATAGCGGAAACCCTTTTCCGGCAATTTGCGGATGACCCAGATCCCGATCCTTGTGCCGATGAAAATCGCGGGCAAAGCCGAGAGAGCAAGGATGGCAGTTGTCCAGGTGATGTTGTGCCAGACGAAAACTTGCAAGGGCAGTTTGAGCACATTGATGATCAGGAAAAACCAGGCTGTTGTGCCTAGGTAATTTTGCTTGTTGAGGCGGATCGCCAACAGGTAAATGGCAAAAATGGGGCCGGCGGCATTGCCGATCATGGTGGCAAATCCCGCCATCACCCCGATCAGGATAGCAAACCAGCGCGCTTGTGGCACCTTGATTTGATCTCCCCTGACTTCCTGCCAGATCATCGCGATCAGGCAGATCAAGACGATGATGGCGATCAGATATTTGAACTGCTGGTCATTGATAAAACTGCCGACCAGGCTACCCAGAGCAAGACCGACTACAGTCGATGGCAGGAGTTTTCTGATTTCCCCCCATTTGCCATGTCTGGCATAGGCTTTGACAGCAAACACATCGGCAATCAGGAACATGGCGAGCATCAGGCCGGTCGATTCAATCGCACCAAAGGCACTGGCCATGATCGGGATGGCCAGCAGTACGACACCGCTGATGCCAGTCTTGCCAATGCCGATGATGACAGCAACAGCCAGGCCGGCAATGATTTGCCCCTGCGTAAGATTCTGGAAAACTGAGAGTAAATCCATGGAAGATATCCTACTTTCAACGTGCGCGCCACTTTATGTTAACAATTGTCCCATCATAGGGCAATTCCATCAGCTTGCGCAAGCAAAAGATCCGTCCTGTCAGGGCTCTTGATCTGGCAAAATGTTACGGTAGACGTCTTTCTGGCTGTGAAAGCCACTGGCAATGATGACTGCATCGATATTGGACCGGTCGACAGCCACGGGGATCAGGCGGGCGTAAGGAATCTTGGTGCCATTGACATCGATCGTATCGTTAGCCTGGGGTGAATCGCCCCGGGCCAGGGCCATGGCAGCTTCTGCTGCTGCTTTGGCCAGTGTCCCGATCGGTTTATAGACCGTCATCAGCTGAGTGCCTTCTACGATCCGCTGGCAGGCATCAAGGTCGGCGTCCTGGCCGGTTACGGCAATATCGCCACTCTTGCGATACAAGGCCAAGGCCCGGACAGCCGCACCTGCCAGGGCATCATTGCCGCAGAGGATCCCGTCAAAGTCCACATCCGTAACAAGAATCTGGCGGAATTGGGCATAAGCATCATCCGCGCTCCAGTTGGTGGCGGATGTCTCACGGACGATGACATAACTGGGATATTCAGCAAAGACCGTATCGATCCCTTTGCGAATCAAAGCCGAGTTCCAGTCGTCGGGAGAACCATTCATCAGGATGTAGCGGCCTTCCGGTTTTTGCCTGACCAGGGCCCGGGCCATCAGCTCGCCGACGGCTGCACTGTCAAACGAGATGTAGAAATCAAGATCGGGCTGGTGGATCATCCGGTCATAGGCAATCACATGGATGCCGCGCTCTTTGGCCAGGCGGATCTCGTCAGCGAGGTCTTTTTCATTGATAGCCACGATCACCAGCACATCGACAGATTTTTTGATCAGATAGCGGATCTGGTTTTCCTGCTCTTCACTGCTGCCGTTGGCATTCTGGACAATAACCTCGCCACCTAGCTCATTGACCGCTGCAACAAAGATGTTGCGGTCACTTTCCCAGCGTTCGATAACCAGCGTGTCCATGGCAAACCCGATCACCGGCTGCGTGGATGTGCCTTTGGCTACGGTTTCATCCGTCTGATCCTGCGGCTGGCAGGCAGCCAGGCCAAGGGTCAGGAGGATGGCCAAGCTGATGGATAGCGTACTGCGAACGATTCTTTGTAACATAGTCCTCCGTTGGCCTGTGCAATTCGAGGCCTGCTGGCTCAGGCTCGGTACTCGGTTGGCGTCTGGCCAATGATTTTCTTGAAGATGCGGCTAAAATAGTTCGGGTCGGTATAACCGACGGCTGAACTGACTTCCTTGATCGAAAGACGACCTTCACGCAAGAGCTGGCAAGCTTTGGCCATGCGCAGGTCTGTCAGGTAATCGATGAAAGTTTTCCCAACCTGGCTGGAAAAAAGCCGGCTGAAATAGTGTGGACTCAAGGCGATGCTGTCTGCGATGGATTCGAGGGAAATATTGCCGGCGTAATTGTCATCGATCATTTTCTTGGCAGCAGCGATGATGTCGCTGACCGGTCTGCCGTGCATACCTGACAGCTGGATCGCCAGATCTCTGACCTTGTCCTGCGTGATCTGGCGCAGCTCAGAAATGTTTGCGGCCTGAAGCACCCTTTCCAGATCAATCGGACTGCCTGGTTCATCCTTGCCCATCTCAGTTTCCCGCGCAGCCAATATCAGCCATTCCAGCGCCTTGTTGCGCAGCGTTGGCAAATCAACCGAGCCAGATGTTTCCAGTGATGTGAACACCTGGTTCAAATACTGGCTGGCCAACTCATGGTCTCCCTGGCGAACGGCCTGCAAAAAGCTGGTTTCTAGCCAGCCGAGGTAGCCTTTGCTGCCGGTATTGAGCAAAGGCAGCAAGTCTGGGAAAAAACGGAATTCCCCAGCCGGGGTCTGCTGCAAAGCCAGGATCGACTCACGATAAGCGTCATGAAACTGGGCGGTTGATTCGACCAGATTGCTGATCCCCATGCGCAGTTCAACCCTGCTGTCCCGCGCCACCCGTTCGAAAATCTGTTCCACCGTGTCCCGGCTGCCTGCTATGTCTGTCTCCACCGGCAGGAATGCCACGATCCGGTTCAAAAGCAGAGGGCTCACCAGGCACGGGGCCGACAGTTTGATCGATTCGCGCAGGGAATGGAAGTCACGGTTCAGGCGAATGTGCTGGCCAATCCGGTTTTGCATGACGCCGTCCGGGTGGCGTTCCCCAAATTCCAGAGTCAAAAACAAGGCCGTAGCAAATGGTACATCCAGCAATTCCAGATAACGCCGGATCTCTTCCTCCTGCTCGTCGGCAAAGATGACCGAATAGAAAAAACCCGTTTCCAGAATGGAACGGACATTTTCCAGTTTTTCCCGCATTGCCAGCTCGGACAGCCGTTTCTGGCGCCGGGCGTCGACCAGAGCCAATGCTGAGTCAACAACCTCGACAATGCGTTTTTTGTTGAAAGGTTTCGTCAGGTATTCAAGCACGCCCAGGCTGACAGCCTGTTTGGCATAATCGAACTTGTCCAGAGCCGTGAGCAAGATAAATTGGGTCCCAGGCGAGAACTCGCGGATGGTCTTGATGGCTTCGATGCCGTTGATTCCCGGCATGTTGATATCCATGATCACCAAATCCGGGTGGGTTATTTCCGCCTGCGTGATCGCTTCGCGGCCTGTGTGGGCCACAGTGAGCTGACACTCATCCCCAAAGTGTTGCTGGATGATAAAGGACAAGGATTCCAGAACGATCTGTTCATCGTCCGACAATAAAATCTTGTACATGGGCTAGTCCTCCCCCCGTGTCTCTGCCTGATCTGGTCCCGGAAGGTTGGTGTGATTCGGCAGGATCGGAAAGGTCAACCGAATGGTCGTCCCCTCAATCCCGGGCCCACTGATGATATCAATAACATCATCGCGGTGGAAAAACAGGCGCAGACGGGTCACCACATTGGTCAGGGCGATACCAGCCCCATTGCCCTTCTGGAGATCAGAACCTTCAGCAGCCAATTGGCTGGGCGAGGTTGTTGCCAAGGGTTTTGTCTCCAGGATTTGCCTGATCTTCACAAGATCCATGCCCCGGCCATTGTCATGAACCAAGACCTCGACCTGATCACCCTTGCGCTGGGCAGTCAAGTCCACCCGGCCACCCTGTTCGATATCCCTGAGGCCATGATTAAGCGCATTTTCCACCAGTGGTTGCAAGACAAGGCCCGGCATGCGAATGAACAGGCAATCCGGATCAATGGATTCGTGGTAGGAAATCCTGTCACCGAACCGCACCTTCTGGATATAAATGTAATCCTTGGCCATCTGGATCTCGTCGCGCAAGGTGACATCACGGTCAAACAGCTTGATGTTGTAACGATAGAAATCGGCTACATGTTCGACAAATTCAGAAGTCCGGTCAGCCCCCTCCAGCATGGCCATCTGGGCGCCCGTGTTCAAGGCATTGAACAGGAAATGGGGGTTGATCTGGGCTTGGAGGTTTTTCAATTGGGCCACCTGGAGCAGATTTTCCATCACCATTTCATGTTCCTTCTGGCGCGTCTCTCGGATCAGGTTGTCCCGGATCTGGTCCACATAGGCTCGAAGGCTGATGATCATGGCATTAAACGCTTGGGCCAGGGTGTGGACTTCATCGTGGGAATCGACATCGATCGGTGCAACATCCAGATTGCCTTCAGCCACCAGGCCCGCTCTCTGGGCCAGCTGGGCCACGGGTCTGGTGATGCGCAGAGCGGTCAGGAGAACAATGACAAAATTGATGCCCAGGATCAGGGTCAGGATCAGGATGTCGAGCACCTGGATCTGGTCGAGCAGTTGGCCCATGACCCGGTACTGGGAATAATTGCTTTCGAACCGGTCTTTATTCAAATGGTCGGCATATTGGATGATGTATTCGTAAATTTGCGAACTTTTGTTGTAATGATCGGTATAAGCTGCAATGTCACGGCCGCGTTTGGCTTGGATGGCACTCTGGGTTTCGGCGATGTAGCTTTCGATCATGCGCCGGATATTGCGTTCCAACAGCATCGGCTTGGCATCATAAACGCGGTCATTGAGCAAGACTGCCTTCTTAGTGAGGCTGTCGGAGGCCCGGTAATAGTTTTCCAGGGCCGTCGAACTTTTGGTGGACAGATAGCTCTCCGTATGGGTCTGGACCTCACTCAAGGTCGTGACCAGGTCATATATGGCCGCATTGCTGGCATAGGTGGCATTGAGACGGTCGACAATGATGTTGATCGACAAGATGTTGTAGACCGTCGATGCCCCGACTAGAATGCCGGTGAGCAGATAGGGAATCAGCAGGCGTTTGAACAGTGAATTGGGTGTCACTAAATGCTTCAGCCGACCTGCCCACGTTCTGAGTCGTGTTGTTTTCATTGGTTAGCCCCCCGGAGGTAGGCATCCACATTAGTCGCATCGATCGTCACGAGGTCAGACGGAATATAATCACTGGTGCGGTTGTTGGTTTTAATCTCAGCCAGGGCCTGGATGCTGTCATAGCCAATTTGATAGGGGTCGCTGGCAATGACGGCCTGGATCAGGCCGCTCTGGATGTATTCGAGCACATCGGGATTCTCCTGGTAGCCCAGGACACTGACCGTGCTGGCACGTCCATCGTCGACCAGTGCTTCGACCACGCGCAGGGTATCTCCGACATTGAGGCTGATGATAGCCCGAACAGTCTGCTGATCTTTGACCAGCAAATCCCTGATGGCCTGTTCGGCGGAAAAAGCACTGTCGCGATTGATTTCCAGGCTATTGAGGGTCAGACTGGGATACCGGGCCAGATAATCCTGCAATCCGGCCACGATCTGGTTTTCCGACAGGCTGGCTCGCTGTGGATCTTCGCTGACCAGGATGATAATCTCCCCGAGCGGATTCTTGTCAGCCACCAGGCGGCCGAATGTCTGGCCCAGATCATAGCTGTTGACTCCCACAAAGCACTGGCGCAAACTTTCTGCGGCATCATACTCCAGCGTAACGACTGGTATTTGATCTTGCACAGCCTGGTTGATGGCTTGCAAGGTCAAATCCGTGTCGACCACGCAGGTGGCAATCCCATCCAGGCGGGCAGCTGCAGCGATCCGGATCTGCTCGGCCGTCTGGTCAGTCGAAAAGCTCTTGGGTCCAGCCAGCTCTACAACGGCATCGACTTCGGCTGCAGCGGCCTGGGCACCAGCGTAGACCTCCTGCCAATAGGGCGAATCCGTCTGTTCGGCAATCAGAACAAAATGGTAACGGGCCTCGCGATCCGTCACCAGGACCTGGGTCTGGTCTATAAGGCGTTGACGCAGAGCATTCATCGCCAGAAGTGCAAGCAAGGAAAGCAGCAAGACCGTCAAGATTGCCAGAAGATACAAATGGCGGGTTAGAAAATCGCGCAGTCGGATAGGAAAATCCCTCCTGTCCATGAATTTCACTCAGTCAATGTTCTCGCGGGTCCTTATATCGATCCGGGTGAACTGGTATTTCTCGGTGACCTTGCGGTTGTAGAAAAGCAAGTCGACCAGGATCTTGATCGGTTCATAGCCCTGTTTATCAGGTTCCTGGAGTATGGAGAAATCAATCTGCCCATCCAGCATAAGCTGGCGGGTCGATGGAATCATGTCAAAGCAGACCACCCGTGTGCCTGGTTTGCCATACTGGCGGATCGCCCGGACCATGCCATCGATACCTGAACTGGTCATGTAGAAGGCATCCGCTGGTTTGCCGCTGCGAAGATAATCCCGGGTCACCTGGTAGGCTGATTCGGATGTGTTGTCATTATGCAGCACGGCCGCAAGGATCAGCTCCGGACATTCGGCTTTGATCAGGGAGCGGAAACCAGCGAGACGGTCCGAGAGGGATTTGAATACAGCAGGGCCTGTAATGCAGACAATGGAGCTGCCTGGTGACAGGATCTTGCACATCAGGTCAGCCGCCACCCGGCCGCTGCGGCGCGAGTCCTGGCCGACATAACACAGACGCCCGATCCCGGACAGGTCGGTATTGAACGTCACCACTGGTATCCCCAGTTCCCGGAGCTCCAGAAGGGCCTGGCGGACCTTCTCATCGTCAAAAGGGCTGATGACAAGACCTGATATTTTTCTGTCCAGCAGCGTGTGGATACAGGACAGCTGGTGCTCAGCGGTACTTTGCGTCATCTCAATGACTTCAAACTGGATACCGAAATTGGCATATTCGGCAATGCCACGCCGGACGCCTTCAAAAACTTCCAGGAACAACGGATCCGCGGCGCTGGGGACGAGAATACCGATCCGGATGTCTTTTTTCTGGAAAGCAAGGGCTTTCCCGGCCAGATTGGGCTTGTAACCCATCTCCTCGGCGATCTGGCGGACTCGCTCACGCACGGCCATACTGACGCCAGGCCGGTCATTGAGAACCTTGTCAACTGTACCACGAGACACGTTGGCAGCTTCTGCGATCGAACGAATGGTTGCCATATCGGTCACCCTGCTTCTCAGCTTAATGTAATTATTGTAAACTATATTGGACTTTGGAACCAGAAGGAGCAGGACATGACAACCTTGAAGGATGTAGCAAAACTTGCTGGTGTAACGGTGACAACCGTTTCGCGTGTTTTGAACAATCGCGGCTATATCAGCACAGATACGCGCGGCAAAGTCATGTCAGCGATGAAAGCCCTGGATTACCAGCCCAATGAGCTGGCCCGGTCCCTGATTTTCCAGCGTTCCCGCATCATCGGTGTGATCGTCCCGTCGATTGCCCATCCCTTTTTCGGACTCTTGGTCAATGCGCTCGAGTACGAGGCAGCCAGGCGCGGCTACAAAATCCTCCTGGCCAATTCGCGCCACGATGAAGAAAAAGAACTCGCCTACCTCGACATGCTCAAGCGTAACAAAGTCGACGGCATCATCCTGGCCAGCCGCACGACAGAAATCAAGCCCTTCCTGAATGCCAATCTGCCGCTGTTGTCCTATGACCGTGAGTTGTCGCCCGATATCCCGATGGTCAGCGCCGACAATTTTGAGGGCGGCCGCCTGATCGCCCGTCATCTGATCGCCCGCGGCTGCCGCAATTTGCTCTACATTTCAGGCAGCAGCCATGTCCGGCAGTACTCCAGCCAGCGCGGCAACGGATTCCTGGAGGTCTGCGAAGCCTCCGGCCGTCGTTTCGCCGTGTATGAAACCGAGGAAGCATCCTTCAACAGCCAGCAATATGAAGCCTCGATCGTCAAAGCTCTCGATGAACATCCGCAGGTGGATGGCATTTTTGCCTCCAGCGATGTCATCGCTGCTCAGGTGATCCGGCAACTGGTCGCCCGCGGCAAAAAAGTGCCGGCTGATGTCCGGGTCGCTGGATTTGATGATGTCCAGATCGCCAGTCTGCTCCAGCCATCCCTGACAACCATTCACCAGCCGGTCGAGGCCATGGTCATCCAGATGCTTGAACTCCTCGAACGCAAAATGAAAGGTGCTCCCACTCCAGCCAAGACGATTCTGCCAGTTGAGCTGATCGTGCGCGAGTCCACCTGATGTCAAGAGACGCCAGACTTTTGTCCTGCCAGTAACCAGCACCGCACACCGGGCTATTCAGACAACCAAATCCCGGTGCAGCCATTTGCCACTCCGAAGGCGCAGCGTGAACAGCACAGAGCGCAAAGCCCAGTCGCTGATCATGGCAATCCAGACTCCGATCACACCGAGGGGGAAAAACAGCAGTCAGCAGATAACCCAGACCGATGCGCAACACCCACATGCTGACCATGGTCACCACCAGCTGATAGCGCACATCCCCGGCACCGCGGAATCCAGCTGCCAGGGCAAACGAAGGTGGCCAGAGCAAGGGTTGGGCGATCAGATAGAGGATCATGATGGGCAGCGCCGTCTGCCGAGTAGCCGGGTCCTGGGTGTAGAGACCAATCACAGGACCGATCACCGGCAGAAACAGAAGAGACATCCCCACCAGGATTGCCGAACAAAAAGGGATGGCGAACGTCAGCAAAGTCCGGGCGCCTTCCTTGTCTCTGCGGCCGATCGCCTGACCGACAATCGTGGTCAAGGCCAGGCTCATAGCCGCAGTCGGCATCGTTGCAAAGGCAGCAATCGAGTTGCAGACAGCATTGGCCGCCAGGGCCACGGTTCCCAGGCTAACAATGAACATCTGGACAATCAGCTTGCCGCCATTGAACATCAGTTGTTCAAAACCTGCCGGGACACCCAAAAACAAGATCGTACCCATTTTCTTTTTATCCACTGTCAAAAAGCGGCGAGGTGCCCAGGAAAAGGCGAGGTCGCTTTTTTTGAGCATGACAATGGCCAGGATAAATCCCAAAACCCGGGCCAAGGTCAGACCCCAGGCTGCCCCCGTCACACCATAGGCGGGGGTCACCCATTTTATGAACCCCCAATCAAGGCGCAGGCCATAGATCAGGATAGAACTCAGGAGGATGTTGGCCAGGTTCATGACGATGGAAATCGTCATGGGGGCTTTCATGTTGCCATTGCCGCGCAAGACCCCAAAAGCTGTTGTTGCCAGAGCCAAGGGCGGATAGGACCAGACGACGATGCTCAGATAAGCAAGGGAATTTTGCCGGACCAAGATTTCCGTCCGGCCGAACAAAAGATTCACCAGGGCATGCTGATAGCCGGCGACCAGTCCAGTCAGGACCAGAGCGAGCACGATACTAGCCAGCATCGCCTGGCTGGCCGCACGGCTGGCAGACAGCCGGTCTTCCCGCCCAGTATACTGAGCCACCAAAACTGTCCCGCCGATCGCAACTGACGAGAAAATCGAGATCATCACATTATTGATCGTATCCATGTTGCCGACAGCCGACACAGCCTCACGGCCGAGATTGCCGACCAGCATGGTGCTGACAGCCCCCATCAGGACAATAAAAAACTGTTCAACCAGGACCGGCAGAGACAGTCGGATAATGGTACGGCTCAAATGGATGGTCGTCGAGCGGTCGTACATGTGGGTAACTCCAGAATGTAATGGCAAGCAATTGGATCATTATCCCCCTGATTGCGCCTCAGGTCAAAGGCAAAGGTACTTCAATCAACGCAGCATCTGGCGGCCCTTGTAGGGCGCGGGCTGAGCAGCGGTGAGACCGGACGCGGCCGTCAGGCCGGGGACGGGATCGCAAGCGGGTGCGAGGCGCGCGAGGGGTGGGGGTGGCACCACCAACGGCAATTGCCCGATTTTGCATCGGTGCCCCAACATGGAAATTGTCAGTCCCACCTGAGAAGCGCCTATTTGCAGGCTCTACAAGGCGGGGAATTTTTCTTCCGCTAAAGTGCACCGACCCCTTCAGTGGCAATTGCCACGCGGGTAACCAGACTTTGGCGCGCGGCACGAGGGCGTGAGGGGCGCGCAGGAGGGTCCCCCAATCTGGAAAACGATTCAATTTACCCCGGCAATGATATAATCGAACGTATCAAATAAGGTGGGTGAAGCAAGATGAGCAACGTCGATCTGATCATCAAAAAGCGTAATGGCAATGCCCTGACATCAACCGAAATCGACACATTTGTCGCAGGCGCCAGTGATGGCAGCTGGCCCGACTACCAGGTCTCAGCCATGCTGATGGCGATGTTCCTCAATGGGCTCAATGACCGCGAAACCAGTGACTTGACACTGGCGATGGCCAGGTCCGGCCGGCAAATGGACCTCTCGAGCTTGCCCGGAATCAAAGTTGACAAGCATAGCACAGGAGGAATCGCCGATACCACCACCCTCGTTGTCCTGCCCCTGGTCGCCGCGTGCGGCGTCCCGGTCGTTAAGATGTCTGGCCGCGGCCTGGGTTTTACCGGTGGCACGATCGACAAGCTGGAATCGATTCCCGGTTTTGTCACAAGTTTGTCCACCGACCAGGCCATTGCCCAGGCACAAGCCATTGGGGCTGTGATTCTGGCCCAGACCGACGACCTGACCCCAGCTGATAAGAAACTTTACGCCCTCAGAGATGTCACTGGCACCATCGAGTCGATCCCCTTGATCGCGTCTTCGATCATGAGCAAGAAGATCGCCGCTGGCGCCGATGCCATCGTTCTCGACGTCAAATGTGGCAATGGCGCCTTCATGCCCGACCTTGAATCCGCCCGGGCGCTGGCTCGTCAGATGGTGGCAATCGGCCAGCAGGTCGGGCGCCAGGTTGTGGCGGTCATCTCAGGCATGGACCAGCCGCTGGGCAACCTGATCGGCAACAGTCTCGAGGTTCAGGAAGCTGTCGATGTCCTTCAAGGGCGCGTCACAGGCGACTTGCTTGAGGTCGCGTTGACGCTCGGCAGCGAAATGTTGCAGCTGGCCGGCAAGGCCCAGTCGGACAGCGAAGCTCGCCGCTTGCTGCAGACTGCGTTGCAAAGCGGGGCCGCTGCTCGCAAGCTGTCTGAAGTGATAAAGGCCCAGGGTGGTAATCCTGCTGTGGTGGGTCAACCAGAACTGCTGCCCCAAGCGGCCTTGCACCATGAGGTCAGGGCGGTATCGGCTGGTGTTTTGACCCATATCGAGTCAGCTGATCTCGGCCGGGCCTTGATTGCACTCGGCGGTGGTCGTGAACGAAAAGGGGATGCCATCGATCCTGCTGTGGGCCTGATCCTGCACAAACGGCTCGGCGACACCGTTGCGATCGATGAAATTCTGGTCGAAATCCTGGCCAATGACCCAACGAGACTTGCGGCTGCCATGAGCATTGTCGAGGCGGCGCTATCCATCCAACCTGAAACCAGCGGATTCGTCCCCCCTCCTGTCATCCTCGACATCATCCGCGACTGAAATCCTTGTCACACCGCATACCCCAAGGGAGGGATGTCATGCACCTCCGGGGCGAAATCAGTGCCAGCCTCTGGTCGGCCTGGACGACCTGCCAGCAATCATCGGTCGTTTGCAGCGGTCTTTCGAAATCATGGACGGAATCGGCATCGATCTGCATCATCAGGACATCGCCCCGGAAAATCTGCAGCAGCAAAAAAGGCTGGGGTAGCCAGGTAGCCTTCCCCCAGCGATTTACGCTGTCCTGAGTTATTTCTTGCGCCAGGAACGTCTGCCCGCCAGATAGCCAAAGAACCAGCTGACCAAGATCAAGACCAGACCGGCTCCCCCAATGGCTGCTAGCCGCCAATACGGCCAATCGGCCAAGGTGAGCAACGTTGCTGCAAGTTGCTGATTGCCATCCGCCGCTGCGACAGGATTTTTCACCGGGCTGGTGCTCTGGCTGGTCGCATAAGGATCTGGCAAGGGATTATCGGAGGTGCTGTTGGCCAGATCTTTGACTGGAAAAGCCGGGGCAAGTCTGAGCTGACTGGCTTTTTGTGCACCAGCCTCCAACAGGGCGCGGCTATACACGACAAGGTTACCTTCAGGGTCGTTGCCCTGGACGCCGAGGAGGACAGCGATCAGTTCATGACCTTGCGTTGTGATCGCAGAAGAGACCAGGCATTGTCCGGCCGCAGCTGTCGTGCCCGTCTTGATCCCAAGAATGCTCAGCAACAAATCTGACTGGTAGTTTGCAGTCTCACCCAAGAGCAGGCGCAAATTGGTGCTGGTCAGGAAATTCCAACCATTGTAGGGGTGCTTGTTGGTCGCTGGAAGAGCGTAAACAGGGGTGCTGACCAGGTCGCGGAACAAGGGATTTTCCATGGCTTTTGCCGCGAGATGCGCGATATCCAACGCAGTGGTCTGGTGCTCCTGGTCATGCAGTCCATGGGCGTTTTCGAAATGAGTTTGCTGCAGGCCCAAAAGCCGAGCTTGGTGGTTCATTCGTGCCGCAAACAGGGTCTGGCTGCCGCTGACGGCCTCGGCGATCATATTGGCTGCTTCATTGCCGGAACGCAGCATCATCGCCGCCAGGGTATCCCGCACGCTGATGATTTCGCCCTCGACCAGTCCGGCCCGAGTTGCATCGGAGGGCAATTCCAGCGCTGACGCGCTGACTGTCAGGTTCTGGTCCAAGGCAAGATTTTCCAAAGCAATCAGAGCGGTCATGATTTTCGTCGTGCTGGCAGGATATTGGACGGATGACTCATCCTGGCCCAGAAGGAGCGTGCCGGATGTCCGGTCGATTACGACGTAAGATTTGGCCTTGATCTGTTCTAAGGATGGCCAGTCGGATGGCGACAGGGGGCCAGGCTCAGACCAGCTGGAAAAGGGCTGGATTGGATTTTCAAGAAGCTCAGTCTGAGCGGGCTGCGGAACTGACTGCGCCAAAGCTGGATTGGCACCGCCCGATAAGGCTGTCATTCCAACCAGCACAAGCGTTAATACAATTCGCAGAGCCTCAGGGACAAGCTGACACTTCAATTCTTGAAATCGTAAGTCTGGATGTCGGTTTGGTTTTTTCATGGACAATCCCACCCCCCGCCGATCCACTTCTGATCCCACTGTAGTCTTCCCAGTAAAAAGCGTCAAATCAGATGGCCAAAGGCTTGCATCCCCCCCGGGTCTATGGTATATTTTTTTCTGCTGAGTAGCTCGAAGCGAGCTGGAGTATCCGTTGCCGGATGGTGTAAGGGTAGCACTACTGACTCTGACTCAGTCAGTCTGGGTTCGAATCCTAGTCCGGCAGCCAAGTTAAAAGCCTGGAATCTCTAAGATTCTAGGCTTTTTTGTATCAACAGATGAAACCTCATTAGGCATCATGTGAAACATATATTGCCATTCGTCCTTCAAAAAAGCTCTGCCGTCATCTGTTTTTCGCCTCTGCGAGCTAGAGCAGCAAGGTCACTTTGAATGCGATCGAAGACGCACGGTTAGTCACGCTGTAACCAAAATGCATGGAATTGGATCGCCAACAGGACGATAAAGACGATCCAGGGGATCAGGGAGAGCAGGGAAAAGACCATCCCCACTGTTCCGGCTGAGGATGGAATGAGCATGAAAAAGCCTGAGGCCAGGCCCCATTAGCCAACGGATTTCTTGAACTGGGGACTTTTTACCAGGGCAAAGCTGAACAGCAGCAGGCAGATTGTGCTCAGGACATAATAGACATCGAAGGTCGTACCGGTATAACCGGCCATCAGGGCTTCATCAGCAGCCAGAAAATAGCCTTGCTGCTCAGGTCGAGCCGCAAAGTAGCGGCTGCTCAGAGTGAGCATTTCAAAGGCTGGATTGGATGGATAGTAGCAGGCGATGCCAATCAGGCCGAAAATCATGGCCAGCAGGACGGTCACCGGTTTTTCTTGGTACAGCAGGATAAATAGTGCCAGGTAGATCACGACAATGATCAGATTATTGAACAGGTAAAGAAAGTCCAGGCTCAGCAGACCGAGGAGCGGGATGATCAGCATGGTGATTGCCAGATACCACGCCAGATGGTACAGCGGTTGAAAATTTGTCTTGACGATCGGACCCATATTATTGACCTCCCACAGGTGCTAGATGCTCATTCTGGATGAGATAATGGACCAGTCGGTCCAGTTCGGACTGGACAGTTTCCTGGGTCATGAGTCCATTGGCAGAAAAGCTCAGGGTGATCATGCCTTGCATTGCGTAAATGATCGCCCTGGCTAAAAAATCGATGTCCTGTGGCAGGACTTGGCCGGAATGAATCAGTCGGGCAAAAGACCGCTGCCAGATCTCACCCATCTGTGCTTGCATCCTCTGATAGCGGTCATCCCCCTCTGGCTGAACAAACTGGCAAAAATAGAAAAACCTGAAAACATTCGGGTGCTGGAAAAAATAGGCAGAATACTGTGATAATCTTGCCAGCAACTCCTCGACCGGGTTCTTGTGTACCAAATCAACCGCAGTCAGCTCAGACACCATGTCCTCAATCATTTCCAGCCGCAACGTCCATAGCAGTGCATTCAAATCTTTGAAATAGTAATAAAGGCTGGTGTAGGCCAGGCCTGTCTGTGCGGCCAAGTGCCGCACGGTGACCGATTCATGGCCGTCGGCATGAACGATCGCCTTGGCCGCCCGAAGAATCTCCTGCAAGGTCCGCTCTTTTTTGTTCATGGTCATCATACAGCTTTTCCATTTTTAACATTGTTATAATTTTTAACTTTGTTAAAAGATATGCCAGAGAGAAGCAGTTGGCAAGCGTTCAATTCCCTACTCTACAAGTCACGAAAAAAAGTGGTATGCTTGCTAGATAGAGGCTACTGGAGGCACAAACAGTTGATGCATCGACCGAATTTTTATGACCAATACAAACCAGGACTGGCGCCGGAAAATCCCGGGGATCGTCCAGAGCGCTGGCTGGTTTTCAGTGATTTGCTGCTCCTAACGCGAACATCGGAAGCCGGACCGGAGGTACCGGGACCAGCGGTGTTATCCTTTTTCACAGATACACCCCAAGGCCATCTTTACTTGGGCGAATACCGGGGCGAGGATTATTACTGCATTGCTATTCCAGGTGGTGCTGAGGCTCCGCCCGGGTATGCGTTCAGCCATTTGCGTGCCCTGGGCAAGGATTTCCCCTATGACCTGTTCGTGCTGGCTGGCCGGGCTTCGCAGATCCTGCACTGGGACAGCCAGAGCCGCTTCTGCGGCCGTTGCGGTGCGCCAACCCGGATGAAAGACGATGAGCGGGCCAAGGTCTGCGATTCCTGTGGCAACCTGATTTTCCCGCGCATTTCACCGGCAATTATCATCGCGATCATCAAGGGTGACCAGATCCTGCTGGCGCACAACAAAAATTTCCGGACTGGCATGCTCAGTGTGGTGGCGGGTTTTATGGAGCCCGGTGAAACCTTTGAAGACACGGCCCGGCGCGAGGTCTTCGAGGAGGTCGGGATCAAAATCAGCTCGATCCGCTATTTCGCCAGCCAGCCCTGGCCCTTCCCCGACTCCCTGATGATCGGCCTTTTCGGTGAATATGAAAGCGGGGAGATTCAAGTCGATGGCGTTGAAATTGATTTCGCCGGCTGGTACCGTCGGGATGACCTGCCGGAAATTCCGGACACGACAAGCATTGCCGGCCGCATGATCCGCTGGTACATTGAGCACACAGATCCTCTGGCGGCGCTGACGGAGCGGGTGTGAAAATGGAGTGAGCGCATGAACAGACCAGCGATGGGCTGTATTGGCGTCCATCTGGGCATTATCGACCAAAGTTTCTTCGACGAGAGCCTGGCTCATTCCGGCAATTGCCGCTTCAGATGCCACCCTTCGTGCGAGCCCGGGGCTGTTTTCGGCAATTGCCGCTTTCAGTCCCAGGGTCAAAATTTTCTTTAGAAAAGGAAATCATCTGTAAACCCCTGCGGCTGTAGTGTTTTCAGGTCGGGGGAAGACTTATTGCCGAAAAATGACCCCGACCTGATTGTAGAAAAGCGGCAATAAATCTGGCAATTTCCTGAAAGCTACTGGGGCTGTGGCATTCCAAGGGTTCGTGTTGTCTCCAGCGGTGAAAATAACCCCGGGACCTTTTCCGGCAATTGCCGCGCGGAGTGCCAGACTTGGCGGCAATCAGCCACGGTCAGGCCGGCAAAGCCGGTCACAATGAGGTCGGCTTCCTTCAAATCCTGGCGTGCGTAGTCGGGATTGGCGAAGGCGATGCAGGCCATGCCGGCTGCTTTGGCGGCCAGGAGGCCGTTGCGTGAGTCCTCAATCACAAGGCATACGGACGGAGCGACGCTGAGGCGCTCGGCGGCCAGGAGGAAAACATCGGGGAAGGGCTTGCCATTCTGGCATTCGCCGCCACTGGCAAAGCTTGAGAAGCAGTCTTGGATTTGGAACCGGGAGACGGTATGGAGAATATCGGCCATCGGTGAGGAGGAGGCGACGGCGAGGCGGATGCCGCTGTCATGGAGATGGCGGATCAGATCGAGCACGCCGGGGATCGGCTTCATCCCTTCTTCCCGCAAAACCGCCTCGCGCAGGGCATTGGCCCGCTCGATCAGTTCCTCGACTGGCTGAACCAGGCCAAAGGTTTCTTTCAGGGTGGTCCAGGTATAGACGGAAGTGGTGCCAAAAAAGGCGTAATGATAGCTGACATCGACTTCAACGCCCAATTCGCGCAACAGCTGCTGCTTGGAGCGCAGGAAGCTGGCTTCGGAATCGATGATGACACCATCCATGTCAAAAATCACTGCTTCGAGCATGTTCACAATCCTTGTCAAATAAAAGAGTCCAGCTGGTAAGCTGCTCGGAATGAGGAGGTATTCCGGGCAACCTATCCTGCTGGATGAATCAAACAGCGCAGCTGAAAGAGTCAGCAGCCGAAGTCTGTGCGATAAAGGGCGAGCTTCTCATAGGCGGGAATCAGAGCGGTATAAAGGGATTGGAAAATCCCGTGCAGGCGGTCATAACGCTGGGCGGCAGCCGGATCGGGCTGGATGGTATCGAGGAGGGCGAGTTTGGCGGTACCTGCGGACAGGTCGGAGAAATGGCCAATGGCGGTTCCAGCAAGGATCGCTGCGCCAACGGTCGTGGCATGTTCGCTGGGACTCTTCAGCCGGCTAACTGGGACGTTCAGGACATCGGACAAGATCTGGCGCCAGAGGTTGCTTTTACCGCCACCACCGATCAGATGCAGGTGGTTGATCACAAGGCCATCGTCGCGATGCATGGCGACTGTGTCGCGCAAGGCCATGGAAATGCCTTCGAGAACGGCGCGCAGGAGGTGGGCTGTCTGGTGTTCCGGGGCCAGGCCGACAAAGGCACCACGGGCATCGGGATTGAAATGGGGCGTCCGTTCGCCGGCCAGGTAAGGCAGGAAGATCAGGCCGTCAGAGCCGGGGGCTACGGAGGCTGCCAGCTCGTCAAACTGGCGCAAATCCGGGACTTGGTAAGCTGCCTGGGCCCAGTCGATGGCGCGGCCGGCATTCTGGATCGTACCGAAGGAACCGACAGAATAGCCGTCACCGCTGACAATGTTGAAATTGCGCATCGCTGGGTCGAGGACGGCCTTTTCCGACATGCAGGCCGTCCAGGCGGTGGTGCCAAGGCAGACATAATGGTCGCCGGCGCGAGCTGCGCCAGCACCGATCGCCGATCCTGCACCGTCGCCGGCGCCGGCGGCGACAGGAATGCCAGCTGGCAAACCGAGGATAGCCGCCGTAGCCGGGCAAAGGTGTCCGACCAGGTCCGTGCCGCGATGCAGGTCTGGCAGCTTGCTCATATCGAGGTTCAGGGTGGCATACACATCGTCAAAGTAGGTTAGGTTGTGGACATTGATCAGGCAGGCATGGGAGGCATCCGAATAATCGGTCGAATCAAATGAGCCTGTCAGCCAGCCGGTGACATAGTCCTTGGACTGGAGGAATTTGGCAGTTCGACTGTAAAGATCGGGACGTTCCTCTCGAAACCAGAGCATTTTGGCCAGGGTCGAGGGGCCGGCCCGGTTGCCCGTCAGCGCGTAGAGCTGGCCGGCTCCGAGGATCTGGTCGATGGTATCGGCTTGATTGCGTGAGCGGGTATCACCGTGGAGGAGGTGGCGGGACAAGGGCTGACCTGTGGCGTCAACCGGCAGGCAGCCGAGCATGTGGCCTGTAACCGCGATGGCTTCCACGGACCGTGCCATGGAGGGATAGTTCTGGTGCAAGTCTGTAACACAAGCTTGAACTGCTTCCAGCCAGTCGCTGGACGCCTGTTCGGATACACCCCCCGGGGCGGTGTAGGTCTGAATCCGGCGTTGGCTACTGGCCAGGACAGCCATTTCGGGCGAAACAAAGCTGACTTTTGTGGCTGTGGTGCCCAGGTCAATGGCAAGGATCATGATTCAAGCTCCTTTTACGGAATTGTCAAATGCGCCATCTGTGCGCCATCAGGGGGTGATCAGAATTTTGCCCATTTTGCGGTAGGCAGGGTCTTCAAAGACTTGGGCGATGTCCTTCAAGGCGACACGGGCGCCCAGGAGTGGCTCGATCTGGATCGTACCGCTCTCGATCAGATTGAGAGAACGCTGCAACGTGTAGGGATTGATGAATGACGCTGTCAGATGCAGCTCGCGCCGAAAGACGTCAAAGGGCTGAAGGGCGATTTCACAGTCGGGCGGGGTCAGGCCAAACATCATGACGGTGCCACCTTTGCCGCAGAGTCGGATGGCGTCCTGGACAGTGGCACCCAGCCCCACACATTCGATGCTGACATCGACGGGCGGATAGCCCTGTTCAAGCATGGCAACAGCGGGATCGATTTCCTTGGGATTGATGCAGAGCGTCGCGCCCAGGGCATAAGCTGGGGTATGTTTTTCCACGATGGGTTCAATGACCACCACGCGGGCGGCGCCGGATTGTTTGGCCAGCTGGAGCATCATCAGGCCGATCGTTCCGGCACCAATGATGAGGACTGTGCTGCCTGCCTTGATCCGGGAAAGGTCGATGCCATGCAGGCAGCAGCCAACTGGCTCGGCCATGGCGGCGAGCTCGAGAGGCAGGCTGTCCGGGATCTTATAAGCCTGTTTGGCTTTGAAAGTGCAATATTCAGCAAATCCACCATGGGTGGTGGTCCCGATGCCAATCATGTTTTCACAGAAATTGGCCTGGCCATTGCGGCAGTAATAGCAGGCGCCACAGTAATCATTGGGGTCGACACTGACCCGGTCACCGATTTTGAGACGGGTGACGGCACTGCCGACCTGGGTGACGGTCCCGGCAAATTCGTGACCCAGAACGGTCCCGGGCTGGCAGTCAGCTGCGCCCTGGTCGCCGTGGTAAATGTGCAGATCGGTCCCACAGACACCACAGGCAGCAACTTTGATGACGATTTCATCTGGTTCCGGCTGGCGGACCGGGACCTCTTCGACGGCAATCTGGTGTTTTCCTTTAAAAACAGCAGCTAACATGGCTTTGACCTCCTGTCAACGCAAATACTCGACGGCAGCCCGTTCGATGGCCAGCCCCTGAGTATAGCGCTTCATGAATTCATTGTATCCCGAAAGATCCGTTGGATCGGGTTCGACCCGGGCGCCAAGTTTACCGGCAAAAACGCGGGTATTGAGAAAGTCCGGCAGGGTTTCGCCAGCCTGGCGGTTGATGGCATAGGCTGCCAGGAGGGCAATGCCCCAGGCGCCGCCCTCACCTGCTGTTTCCATGACGGAAATCGGCACGGTGGTCGCGGCAGCCATGATCTTCTGGCCGACTTCACGAGTCTTGAAGAAGCCACCGTGGCCGCGAATTTCGTCGACTTTGACACCTTCTTTTTCAAACAGAATGTTCAGGCCAGTGCGCAGAGCGCCAAATGGTGTAAACAACAGAACCCGCATGAAATTGGCCAGGTTGAAATTGCTCTGAGCCGAACGGACGACCAGTGGCCGGCCTTCGGTGAAATGAGTGATATGTTCGCCGGAGACATAGCCGTAGGCTAACAGGCCACCGCAATCGGGATCGCCTTGGAGTGCCATGTTGAGAAGCGTGTCATAGAGTTTTGGCTTGGGAATGTCCAGGCCGAGCTCACGAGTCAGCTCGCCAAACAATCCGATCCAGGCGTCATAGTCGGAGGTGCAGTTGTTGGAGTGGACCATCGCGACCAGACTGCCGTCCGGAGTCGTGACCAAGTCGATTTCCGGATAGGCTTTCGAGAGGTCTTTTTCCAGGACGATCATGGCAAAAACAGATGTACCGGCGGAGACGTTGCCCGTGCGGACAGCGACGCTATTGGTGGCAACCATACCGGTGCCGGCATCGCCTTCCGGCGCACAAAATGGAATGCCTGGTTTGAGGTTGCCCGTGACGTCGAGCAACCGCGCTCCTGCTTCGGTCAGCTGGCCGGCGTTGTCTCCGGAGACCAGGACCTCAGGTAAAATATCAAGCAGCTTCCAGGCAAAGCCCTTATCCTCGACCAGTGAATCAAACTGGTCGGCAAAACGAGTGTTGAATGAGTGGGTTGCCAGGTCGATCGGGAACATGCCGGAGGCTTCGCCGATGCCCATGACTCGGCGACCGGTTAATTTCCAGTGGACATAGCCAGCCAGCGTGGTCAGGTAGTCGATCTTGCCAACATGGTCTTCGCCGTTGAGGATCGCCTGGTAGAGATGGGCAACACTCCAACGTTGGGGAATCGGGTAGTCGAACAGCGCCGTCAGGGCCTCGGAAGCCTGGCCGGTGATGTTGTTGCGCCACGTGCGGAAAGGCACCAGAAGGTTGCCCTCCTTGTCATGCGTGATGTAGCCGTGCATCATGCCGGAAAACCCGATTGCTCCTGTGGTCGCAAGGACGACTCCATAATCGGCCTGCACACGCCGGGCCATGTCCGAATAGCTGGCCTGCACACCCTGCCAGACATCGTCCAAGTCATATGTCCAGATGCCATTAACCTGGCTGTTCTCCCAGTCAAAGCTGCCCGAGGCGACCGGGAAATGATCGGGTCCAATGAGGACGGTCTTGATCCGAGTCGAGCCGAGCTCGATGCCAATGGCAGTCCGGCCTTCAATAATGGCCTGGCGGATGGTATTCTGATTCGTTTCCATGCTGGAGGTCTCCTTTCAGGCGATCACAGTTTGTAAGCAGCTTCGATCATTTTGCCCCGGATGGTTTCGACCAGTGCGGCAAAGTCTTGGTAAAAATGAGCTGTGTTGAATTCCACTTTCAGATCTGGTTCGCTGACCTGACCGGTAGACACTTTCAGATGGCCAATCAAGAGGCAGGTGTTGAAGTCCAGACATTTGATTTTGGGATAGAGGATGTGGCGGATCCGGTAGCCACCGGCTTCGATGGGCAGGTTTTCCTTCCCTTCTTCCACCGCGATCAAGCCATAGTTGGTGGCAACCAGCAGGGTCGCCCCGGACAGGATGTCCGATTTTTTGGTGGCATCAGCATAAGAACGGTTCAGGTACACGACATCGAGAATTTCCTCAGAAGCAGCCAGGGCTTGCTCTTTTTTCAAGATCGACTTGATGATCAGGGGCATGTCATCGCGGCTGGCGAGGATTTTCTGGATTTTCGTTTCGAGTTCTTTAGTCATCTTCATTCACCATTTACCTTCTAATTGGTTGTCTCCAGAGACGTGTCGAGGAATTCCTGGACAAAATAGAGGGCTGCCCCGGAGGCGATCGCTTCCATTTTATTGCGGCAAGGGTACAGGAAGCGGGCAGATTTTTCACTGAAAGGACTTTTCCCATCGATTTTGGTCTGGAGCTGCGGCATGTACTTGTCGATGAAAGGACCGATATCGCCGCCAATGATGATGGAGCTGCCAAACATCATCCGGATTTCTGTGATCAGGGTGGCAAGATTTTCCAGATAGGTATCCCAGGTTTTTCTGAGTTTCTCCTCACCGTTATTCAGGCGGTCAAAAAAGGTGAAAAGCTCGCCGCCTGTCAAGCTGGACAGGACTTCGGCGTTTAAGTAGGGGTCAAAGCAGCCTTTCTGGCCACAGTAGCATGTTAATCCATCGGGGATCAGGTTGAGATGGCCGAATTCGCTACTGAACAGACCATCTCCGAGGTAGACTTTGTCATTGATGAAAACGGATCCACCGATGCTGCTGCCCAGGCTGATATAGCAAGCATTGTGGATGTCCGGCGAATGGGCGATCTCAGAATAACCGGCAGCAGCAGAGTCGTGGATCAGTTTGGTTTTATACGGGATGTACTGGGAGAATTCAGCTCGAGTCATGCCGTGATTGTCAATGACGCGGCCATCGTAAACGTATTCTCCCGTCTGATCAATGATGCCAGGAATAGCGATGCCAACACCGAGAATTTTCTCGCGCTGGAGGCCGGCCATGGCAATGATATTCTCGACCTCGGTGCCCAGCACTTTCAGGTAGTCCTCGTTGCGCTGATAGTCTTTGCGCCGGTAGACATACTTGATGATCTGGCCGTCGAGGTTGATCACGATGCTTTTGATGTGGTGGCGGGTGATGTCCAGTCCAATGGCTACCCTGGCGTCTGGAATGTACGAGTAGGCGACAGGATTCCTGCCGCCCGCTCGATTGACCACTTTGTTTTCGCAGCTGATCAGTCCCAATTCGCTGAGGTAGTTCAGGTTCTGCGTCACCGTCGGCAGGCTGAGTTGCAACGTATAAGCTATTTCCTGCTTAGTCGCCTGGCTATGCTCACGAAGATAAGAATAGATCCGTTTTCTGTTGTCCGCTTTAATGTCTGCAAGGTTCATGTGAATTCGGTTTCTTTCTTCCGCGTGGCCAGGGGGTTCCTTCGCCGCTCTTATGCGGTAAAAGGGCTCCCGCTATCCCCGGATAATCAGGTAGGGATGATCCGAGAATAGCATAGTCTGCTCCTTAAAAACAGGTGAAAGCGCCATCAACGACAAAGTCTGATCCCGTGGTGAAATCGCTGGCGTCGCCAGCCAGGTAAACGGCAATGGCCTGGAGCTCATCTGGGCGGCCCATGCGGCCGATCGGTGAAAGAGCGTTCCACTGCTCGATCAGAGGTTTGAGGTTGGGGGATTCCAGGACCAGGTCCGTACCGATGTAGCCGGGGCTGATCGAATTGACGCGGACGCCGGTCTTGGCAAATTCGACAGCCATCGATTTGGTCAGCATGATGACGCCAGCTTTGGACGCATTATAGGCGCACTGGGGCTGGGGCACATTGACGATATGGCCGGACATCGACGCGGTATTGATGATCGATCCGCGGCCTTGCCTGAGCATAACCCTGGCAGCTGCCTGAGAGGTCAGGAAGACTCCGTTGAGATTGACGTCGATGACTTTCTTAAACTGGGCATAAGTCATTTCATCTGCTGGTGCATTGATGCAGATTCCTGCATTGCAGAACGCGACATCGATCTTGCCGAATTGGGCGAGGATGGTCTCGATCATCTGGTTGACATCTGTTTCGTTCGTGACGTCAGTTTTGATCGCGAGCGTCTTAACACCCAGCTGGGCGATTTCTGCGGCTGTTTTCTCTGATTCTGCGAGATCCATGTCGACAATGACCACATGGCTGCCGGCTTCGGCCAGCGCGGTGGCGATGGATTTCCCGATGCCGCGGGCACCGCCCGTGACAAAGGACACTTTGCCGTCAAGTCTCATTTTTTCCAAAATTCCCATAGAGTCCTCCTAGATTATAGTTATCACACGGTAAACGGCCAATGTTCAGCGATCCATGTCAATGAGCACTTTCATCGTGGTTTCGCGGTTGCTATCGATGAATTCGTATGCGTCCTGATACTGGACCAGCGGGAAATGCTTACTGACCAGCGGCTTGAGGTTGACTTTACCTTCACTGACGATGCGAATCGCATCGATGTAGTCGTCATGGCGGTACATCATCGTGGTGTAAAGATCGAGCTCGGAGTCGTTCAATTTGGCCAGGTCAACAGTCGCCATGCCTGCAAATACTGCGACGAGGACAATGATGCTGCCTTTTCTGGCATTCTGGATCGCCTGGCCCATGGTGATGTTGTTGCCCGCGCAATCATAGATCAGATCAGCTTTGTCAGGGCCAAAGCACTCGACCACAACTTGGCCGAATTCGACTTCGCGAGTGTTGAACGCATAATCAGCGCCACACGCTTTGGCCAGCTTCAAGCGCAGGTCCGACACGTCGGTGACCAGGACCTCGGCCGCGCCAAAGGCTTTCAAGGTCTGGACCAGAAGGATGCCGATCGGTCCTGCTCCCAGGACGGCCACTTTCTTACCTGTGATGTCGCCAACGCGCTTGACTGCATGCACAGCGACGGCCAGAGGTTCGATCATGGCACCTTCCTCAAAGGTCATCGAATCAGGCAGCAGGGTGATCTTTGCCGCATCGACAGCAAAATATTCGCTGGCGGCACCGGTGGTCTGGAAGCCCATGACTTTGAGGTTTTCGCACAGGTTGTATTTGCCATGGCGGCAGGGGTGGCATTGGCCACAGGTCACCTGGGGCTCGATGGTCACTTTCTGGCCGATGGCCAAGCTCGTGACTCCTTCGCCCAGAGCGACAATCTCGCCGGAAACTTCATGACCCTGAGTCAGAGGGTAGGTGACGTAGGGATGCTGGCCATGGAAGACATGAATGTCGCTGCCACAGACGCCCACCCGTTTCATGGCCACGAGGACCTGGCCGGGTTTGACCTCAGGGACAGGAACCTCCTTGATTTCAATGGTATGGGGCGCGGTCATAACTTGCTGGTACATAGTTGATTTCATAAATTCACTTCCTCATGTTCAAAAACCGGCGGATATCAAGGGCCCGGGTCATGCTTTAGCCAGGCTGCCTTTGTTCTGGATGCTGTCAAAACCGACAGCCAGGATCAGGACGATGCCTTTGACAACCATCTGCATGTAGGTGCTGACGTTCATCAGGACCATGCCATTGGTCAGGATACCGATGATCAAGGTGCCTGCGATGACGTTAGAGATTTTGCCGAAACCACCGTTGACCGAAACACCACCGAGGACGACGCAGGTAATGACATCGAATTCAAACCCTTTGCCAGCGGTCGGCTGGGCTGAGTTGGTGCGCGAGAGCATGACAATCCCAGCCAGACCGGCAAAGAAGCCGGAGAGGGCGTAGATCATGAACTTGACGGAATTGACTTTGATCCCGGACAGACGGGAAGCTTCTTCGTTGCCACCAACAGCATAGAAGTAGCGGCCGAAGTAGGTTTTGTTGAGAATGAAAGCACCAACCGCAAACGCGATGGCCATGATGATGACCGGGACCGGAACTGGTCCGATATAGCCCTGGCCAATCAGTTTGAAAGCCGGGTCAAAGCCGTAAATGGGCGTGCCGCCGGACATGAGGTAGGCCGCGCCTTCGAAGATGATCTGGGTGGCAAAAGTTGCGATAATAGCAGGCATTTTGATCCTGGCGACCATAAAACCGTTGAGGGCACCGATGGCAGTGGCCAGCATCAGGGATGTGATGATTGCCGCGACAATCGAGAAGTTCATCTTGACCATCAGGTAGGCAGCCACAACGTTGACCAGGGTGATGATCGAGCCGGCAGCCAGGTCGATGCCGCCAATCAGGATAACAAATGTCATGCCGACGGCCGCGATTCCGAACATCGAGACCTGACGGGCGATGGTGAACAAGTTGTTGGTGGAAACAAATTTGTCGTTTGCCGCAGCAAAGGCAATGAAGAGAACGACGAGAACCAGCCAAATTGCTTTGTCCCGAATCTGGTTCATGATATTGTTTTTCATGGAAAACCTCCTATACGGCAGATGCCAATCGCATAATCGCGTTCTGGTCAAAGGATTCTTTCTTAAGTTCGCCGGTCATCTTGCCTTCGGCCAGGACGATGATGCGGTCGGACATGCCCATCAGTTCTTCCATTTCCGATGAGATGAGCAGGATGCTCTTGCCTTGTTCCACCAGGTTATTGATCAGCGAATAGATTTCAAACTTGGCACCGACGTCGATCCCGCGCGTGGGTTCGTCAAAGATAATCAGCTCGGAGTTGGCGGCCAGCCATTTGCCCAGGATAACTTTCTGCTGATTGCCACCGGAGAGGTTGCGCACCAGCTGGTTGACACTCGGCGTTTTGATCAGCAAATTGGTCTTGTATAAATTGGCAGTTTCCAGTTCCTTTCCGGAATTGATGACTGAGAACTTGGAAATCCGGTTGTAGATGGCCATGTTGATGTTGTTCTTGACCGATAGACTGAGCAGAGCACCGTGGCGCTTTCGATCTTCTGGGACGAGCGCAATACCCGCATCGATCGCCTGACGCGGACTTCTGGGGTGGATTTCCTTGCCCTTGAAAAGGATCTTGCCCGAGGTTTTCTCGACAGCTCCGAATAGCATCTGCGCCAGCTCCGTGCGACCTGCACCAACCAAGCCCCCAAGACCGAGGACTTCGCCTTTGTGCAGCTTGAAGCTGATGTTGGTGTCGCCGTTGCCTGTCACATCCTGCAGTTCCAGGATGGTTTCGTCATAGCGGATGCAATCCGGTCGGGCCGGATAGGTCTCAGTCAGTTCGCGGCCAACCATCAGGCGGATCAGCTCATCGACATGGGAGTCTTTGGTGATCAGCGTCTTGATGTATTCGCCGTCTCTAAGGACCACGACGCGGTCAGACAGACGGAAAATTTCATCGAGGCGGTGGGAAATGTAAATGATGGAGACGCCCTGCGATTTCAGCAGCTCACAAACTTTGAACATACTTTCGACCTCGGCACTGGTCAGAGGCGCTGATGGCTCGTCCATGATCAGGACTTTGGCGTTTTGCTTGATCGCCTTGGCGATTTCGACCATCTGCTGATAGCCAACGGTCAGATCGCCACAGAGCTTTTTCGGGTCGATCTTGATGTTGAGCTGGGCGAATGCCTTTTCAGCTTCTCTTTCCATGGCCTTTTTGTCGATCAGCAACCCATTGCGAATCGGATTGCCCAGGAAAAGATTCTCAGCAGCCGACAGGCCTTTGACGTTGTTGAATTCCTGGTAGATGATGGCAATGCCGTTTTCGGCGGCCAGTTGAGGTGACATGCTGGTGAATTCCTTGCCATTGACAATGATCTTGCCGGACGTCGGGATAACCGCACCGGAGCAAGTCTTGATCAAGGTGGATTTGCCGGCACCATTTTCACCGATCAGGGCCAGAATCTCGCCTTTCCTGACTTCGAGCGAGACATCTTTCAGCGCCTGAACACCGGGGTATTCTTTGGAAATATGCTGCAATTGCAGGACGTATTCTTCATTCATACTCTAGCACCCTTTTCTTTAAAATGTGGAGCTGCCTGAGAGGCAGCTCCACACTCGGTCACAGTGATCTGATGCTATTATTTGTAGTCAGCCAGATATTCAGCTGCATTCGAGGCGTCGATGACCAGGAGCGGTCTGTAGAGGTTCTGTTCAGCAAATTTTTCGCCGTTCAGGAGTCTCTCGTAGAGGTTGACGACTGCTTCGGCAGTCTTTTTGTTGGAGCCTTCGAAACCGACAGAGGCACGGGAGGCCTGGCCAGCAACAATGGCTTCGAGCTGCTGCTGAGTGGCGTCAGCGGAGAAGATGCCGACATCTTCCGGGATTTTGCCGCCATACTTGGACATGAAGGCTTCGTTGGCGCCAATGTCACCACCCGCACCGATGGAGCAGACAACTTTGACATCCGGGTTAGCCTGGAAGATGGTTTCCATGTTGGACAGGGCGGTCTGGGCGTCGAGAGCAGGCTGCTGGGCTACGACTTCGTACTTGCCATCGGCCTTTTCTTTCATGGCGTTCAGGATACCCGTTTCGCGTTCGAGCAGGATGGGGGTCTGCGGGTAGTTCATGATAGCGACCTGAGCTTTGTTGTCAGTAGAGTAGTGGGCATTGATAAAGTCAGCGGCGGCAGAACCGATGGTGTAGCCGAGCTTGGTGTTGTCAAGGACCCAGTTGAGGTCGCTGTTGGTCATCTTGTCGTCCCAGACCATGACTTTGATGCCAGCATCGCGGGCATTCTTGAGGTAGTCTTCGATGGCGTTGGGGTCAGAAGGATGGACCATGATCAAGTCGACTTCATTGGTGATGAAGTTCTCGATCTGCTGGATCTGAGTGGCAGAGTTGTCGTTGCAAGCCAGGATCGTGTATTCCCAGCCTTTGGCTTTGAGCAAAGTTTCGACTTCACCGAAAACGCCAGCCCAGTAGCTGTTCTCAAGGGACTGGATGGTGATGCCGACTTTGAAATTGCCAGCAGCGGCCGGAGCAGCTGTGGTCTCACCAGCCGGAGCAGCGGTGGTAGTAGCGGCCGGAGCAGCAGTTGGCGGTGTGGTGGAGCAGCCAGCCAGCACAGAAACCAGCAGGGCTACGAGCAGGGCGATGGACAAGATCTTTTTCATAGAATTTCCTCCCTTTTTATTTATAAGCAGCAGGTGCTGCCTATGACCTTGATTGAGAGACTCGGAAACGAGATCGATATTTGGAGTTTCGGTTAATTCATTTTGTAAAATGATTTTGTAAATCTAACAATCATAAGTTACTACTTGTCTTGTGCACTTGTCAACACTTTTTTCAAATTATCCAAATATTTTATATGATTCTGTCTGATGAATGATGATGTTACTTTATTTTTAACTTTTGTAATCGTCTTAATTAAGTAATTTGATCTTAAGCCTGTCTACAGTCTATGTCAACCATTGAGCTGAAATTTAGCCAATCGGACAGGGAATGTATAATTGTTTTGTGCACAATCTACAGCGCACCGTAAAAAAATCTGCCCCCGGGCGTTCCCTCTGAGGCAGATCAAAAAATCTTATGCGGGGTTGATTCAGATCGTCTGATTCAAATCGTCTGGATGAAGGCCTCGATCAGGCGCAAGGCAGCGCCCAGTGCGGACGCTTCTACTTTGAACTGGCAGGAACGGATGTAGTCGGCATCAAGGTCAAACGGATTGAGCTTGATCACTCTTCTGCGCAGATCATCCAGATAGGCGTCGATGCAGCTGCCGACATATCCGCCGATGATCAACGGGCTGTCAAATGCCATGCGCAGGGAATTGACAGCGATGGCGAGGTGGTCCAGATATTGGGACCAGCTCCTGCCAAGCGGTTCAGACTGGGCGAGGGACTCGAAAAAAACTTCCAGTTTGCCATCGGTCAGGTTTGAGAGAACTCTGGCTGAGCAGTAACTGTCCACGCAGCCATCTTTGCCGCAATAGCAGGTTGTTCCCCCGGGAACCAATGTCATGTGGCCAAATTCGCCACTGCGGCAATGATCTCCAAGAAACAAATTTTCAAAGGCGGGCTTGTGATCAAAGTCATGCTTGGGCTGGGTGAAAATCGCCCCGCCGACATAATTGCTTAAGGACAGATAGATCGACGTCCTCTGCTCAGGGTCATGGTACATTTCGGCAATCATCGCGGCATTGGCATCATTGGTCAAGGTGCAGGGGTGTGGGATGAACTCAAAAAATCGCTGGCTGGGAACGCCTGCAATTCCGAGAGCATGGGAATGAGTGACCATGCGATTGTCAAGGGAGACGATGCCTGGAATCGAGAGGCCAAAACCCAGAAATTGGCTGGTTGGACGTTTGGACTCCTCCAGAAATGCCAGGGCCAGATCGGCTAATTCGCGATAGTAGATTTCGTTATCGGTAAAGACCTTTTTCTGGCGCCGATGGACAAGGACATCCCCTGACAAGTCCGTCAGAACCAAGCCAATGTGGTTTTGCGTGATATCGATCCCTATGGCGAAGCGAGCCTCATAGATCGGCATCAGGGCGATGGCTTTGCGGCCGCCCGTAGAATCAAACGTCCCAGCCTCAGCCACCAGGCCACGTTCCATCAGCTCGCTGACATTCTGCAGGACGGTCGGGACACTGATCCCAAGCCGGGCTGCAATCTCAGGTCGCGACACGCGGCCCTGTCGATTGATGAGCCAATACATCTGGTTGCGGTTGATCCGCTTGACTTCCATATTGCTGACACGTTTGCCTGCCATAATCCCGCCTGCTTCCTGGATACTTGCTTTATTTAATAAAAGTATCTAACAATGTCAGTATAGCGAATAGCCAGGCAGATTGCACGCTCAAAATAGCACAAGCCGGAATCCACCAATCCCGGCTTGTGCCATCTTGAGAAAAAGTCGATCGATTGTCCTTATACAGGATCCGTGGGCGTTATTCAGTACGACTGGATCGCCTTGACCGCCTCAGCTGTTGTTGTCCGGGGAATCAGCTCAAAGCCGATCCGCCCCTGGTAGCCGAGTTCTTCTAAGGCACGGAAGATCTGGGTGTAGTTGATTTCGCCCGTGCCAGGCTCATGTCGGCCCGGGGCATCAGCGATATGGACATGGCCGATCTGGTCGATATTGGCCCGGATTGTCTCGATCAGGTTGCCTTCGTTGAGCTGCATGTGGTAGACATCGTACAGGACTTTGAGTTTGGGCGAGCCGATCAGACGCGTCAGGTCGGCAGCCATCTGAGTATGCGCGAGAAAATTACCGACATGGTCGGTGACGATGTTGAGCGCTTCGAGATTCATGCTGATGCCACTTTCTTCAGCTATGTGGGCACACTCAAGCAGCATGTCGTACATCGAACATATTTTGACGGTGTCTGACAATTCGTTGTAAGGATTGACCACCAAGCCACCCTCGCCGAGAGCATTGGAATGGATCGTGACACTCAGGGCGCCGATTTTCTGTGCCACTTGGACCGACTGGCGCAGATAATCCAGATAAGGCTTTTTGTGCGAGGGGTCAATCAGGGAGTAATCGGCGTCACCATTGAAACCACTGATGCCGATACCAGCTTTTTGGGCGGCTGCCTGGATGCCAGCGAGATCCTTGTCTGGCCAGCCCCAGAATTCAACGAATTCGAAGCCATCGTCTTTGGCAGCCTGGAAGCGGTCGAGGAAGGGCAGTTCAGAATACATAGGTTCAATGCAGGCAGATTTGGGCAGTTTCATGGGGATTCCCTCCTAAATGGGTCGTGTGGTGGAGCGGATGATCAGCTCCGGTTTGTAGATGATGTTGCGATGTTTGGTCTTTTCAGGGTTGGTGATCAAGTCCAGAAGCAAGTTGGCTGCTTTGACGCCGATTTTCTGCTTCGGCTGGGCCATGGTGGTCAGCTGGGTCATGGGCAGGCCAGCAAAAAACATGTCATCAAATCCGATCAAGCCAAAGTCCTCCGGGATTTTCCGTTGGTCGCGTATGGCCCGGTCGTAGACGCCCAGAGCGATCATGTCGTTTTCACACAAGGCCGCATCAAATGGCACACCCGTGGCAAGCAGCTCTTCATAGCAGCGCGAGCCGGATTCGTGGGTATACTCTCCCTGACAGATCAGGCGGTCATCGACTGCCCGCAAATGGCGCGCGAGGGCCTTGGCGTAACCTTTGAAGCGGCCGGCAAACGTCTGTGGGTCTGTGTGGCTGCCAATAAAGGCAATGTGCTGATAACCGCATTGGATCAGGTGCTCTGTCGCCAGATACGCGCCCAGGACATTGTCAACATCGATCGAAGAAATGCCGGGACTCGTAGCCGGGTTGAGCTTGACCACCGGGATCCCCAGATCAACCAAGTAAGAGTCGTCTTCACCAAAGGATTTGATGATGATCCCGTCGACCCGCTTCTCCGCCATCAGCTTGATTTGCTTGAGTTCTTCCTCATGGTTCCACTGGTTGTCACACAGGATGGTTGTAAAGCCGCGGGCAGAAGCGGTTGAATTCACCGCATGGGCAATCTCGACAAAAAAAGGATTGGAGAAGTCAGGAACAATGAAGGCAATGGTCATGCTCTGCCGGGTGACCAGCCCGCGGGCGATGGCATTGGGCGTGTAACCCAAACGGTCTGCCGTCTCCTGGATCTTATGGCGAAGTTCAGTGCTGACGCCCAATTTCCCGTTCAAAGCCCGGGAAACAGTCGAATGCGTGATGCCTAATTCTTTGGCGATGTCCTTGATCGTTGCTGCCATATGCAGGGTCTCCCCGGTAGCTGGTTTTTATTCAGCCTGATACTCTCATATGTGTGAGGCTGGTTTATTTCATCACACGTTTACTCACACGTTTGCTTTCAGTATAGGCAAGATCTACTACCCTGTCAACTGGCTGTTTTGGCGATGTGAGGGTGACTCACTCGCTTAGTGTTTTGGTGCCAAAGGAACGCTTCATGATCAGCATCTTGTGCTAAAATGTTGATTAACCATTTTTGCCGGCAGGCAAAGAGCTATGAATGGGAGGTGTGTCTATGCAGTTATCGGGAGCTCAGGCCATGGTGCAAGCGCTGGAGCAAGCAGGTGTCACAACAATTTTTGGATATCCCGGGGCAGCCATTGCTCCTTTTTACGATGCCTTGGTCGATTCGACCATCCGCCATGTCCTGACGCGAAATGAGCAAGGGGCAGCCCACGCCGCCAGCGGCTATGCCAGGGCCCGGCAAGTCACGGGGGTTTGTGTGGTCACCTCCGGTCCCGGAGCAACCAATGCCATCACTGGCATTGCCACGGCTTACATGGATTCGATCCCCCTGGTGATCATCTCTGGCCAGGTCACAACCGACTTGATCGGCAGCGACAGTTTCCAGGAGGTTGACATCACCGGCGCCACTTCACCTTTTACCAAACACAATTACCTGGTCAAGTCAGCCCAGGACCTGCCGCGAATTTTAAAGGAAGCCTTTTATCTCGCGTCTACAGGCCGGCCCGGTCCGGTCCTGATCGATGTGCCGCAGGACATTCAGGCGGCTGTATTTGAGTACGAAACGCCGGGTGCTGTTGATCTTCCGGGTTACAGGCTGGCGACAAAGGCCAGGCCGGACCTGCTGCTCGCCGTCAAAACTCAACTGGAGCAGGCCAGGGCTCCGATCATCTGCGCCGGCGGCGGCGTCCTGAGCAGCGATGCCACCCAGGAACTGCTGCAGCTGGCAACATCGTGCCAGATTCCGGTCGTTACGACCATGATGGGCATCAGCGCCATCCCTTTCGACCATCCGCTGTATCTGGGCACCCTGGGTTCACATGGCGTTTTTGCGGCCAATTACGCCCTCAACAAGGCCGATCTGGTCATGCTCATCGGTGCTCGCGTCGGCAACCGGGCGATGGGCTCGGCTCAGGAGATTGCCCGCCGGGCCCAGATTGTCCACATCGACATCGACCCAGCTGAGATTGGTAAAAACATCAAACCTCACACGGCTATCATCGCCGATGCTCGATCAGCTCTGGCCGACCTGCTGGCCTTGGCGCCCCGGACAGACACCAGCCAGTGGGTGGCAACAGTCACTGCGATCAAGGCCACTCACCACTTACCGGAAAGGCCCGCGACAGCATCCGCAACCATCTACCCCCCGACCCTTATGCGGATCCTGGGCGAACTGGCTGGTCCGGATGCCATTGTCACCACCGAAGTTGGCCAAAACCAGATCTGGACGGCCAATCACTATCCTTTCAGAAGACCACAGACCTTCATCACCTCGGGGGGGATGGGCACCATGGGGTACGGTTTGCCATCGTCATTGGGCGCCAAAGTTGGCTGTCCCGACCGAACGGTTATCGCCGTCAGTGGAGATGGCAGTTTCCAAATGTCGCTGCAGGAATTAGGCACCGTCAAACAGGAAAAGGCAGCGGTCAAGTTTGTCCTTCTGAACAACAGCCGTCTCGGCATGGTGCATGAGATCCAGAGCATTCGCTACAAACGCTATTCGCAAGTATTTCTGGAAGAAAATCCTGATTTTGAAAAATTGGCTGAGGCGTACGGGTTTGGTTACAGCAAAATCCACAGCAATGACCAGATCGCAGCAGCCATCACGGTCATGCTCGACACCCCGGGGCCTTATCTGCTCGAATGCCAGATCGATCCACATGAGCCGACCCTTTATCCAGTGCACAAGGAGGAAAACAGATGAGCCAGCATACCCTCTCCGTTCTCGTCAACAATCACCCAGGCCTGTTATCCAAGGTCTCCGGCCTGTTCAGCCGCCGCAGTTTCAACATCGACAGCCTGGCTGTCGGCATCTGTGAAATCCCGAATTGCTCACGCATGACGATTGTGGTCAATGGCGACGAAGCCATGGTTGACCAGGTCATCAAGCAGCTCGACAAACTGATCGATGTCATCGAGATCGAACGCCTGCCGGTCCAGAGCTCCGTTTTCCGGGAAATGGTCCTGGCCAAGGTGGCCGTCGAGGCCAATCAGCGGACAGAGCTTCTGCAGATCGCCGAGATTTTCCGGGCCAAAATTGTCGACGTTTCTTTGCACCACATCACATTAGAACTGACTGGTCAGGCAGATAAAATCGCCGGTTTCCTCAAGTTGCTGGAAGATTTCAAGATCTTACGCATGGTGCGCACCGGAACGATCGCCGTGCCGCGTTTTGATGAGGCCTGAGGGCTTGGTAAGATGGGCAGGCAATGGACAGGCAATTTCTGGATCCAAAGCCCCAAGGGCCCCGGGGCTCGGGTCTATAGGGCAGGGGCTCTTTCCATGGTTGTGGCAGATTTGTTCTCGTACATCCTGACGTCAGCTTGTTCCAGCAAGGACTGGACTGTTGGATGGCAGGCTTTGTCATAAACGACACCACCGAAACTTAACTGGAGCGCGAAAGGCTTGCCACTGTTCTCATTGTACTGCGCAAAAGCCTGTTGAAACCGAGTGAAGGTCTGGTCCAGATTGATCCAGTTGCGACTTTGAAGAATGATGTAAAACTCATCACCACCCACCCGGGCAATGACATCGTCGCGGCGCAGACACTGGTGCAGGATCTGGACAGCCGTCTGCAAAGCCCGATCCCCCTCGCCGTGGCCAAAGCGGTCATTGATTTGTTTGAAATGATCGATGTCGGCCGCGATCAAGGCCAGATACTGGTCTGGACGAATTTGAGTCAGCTTTTTCGTCAGAATTTTTTCAAAATGGCGCCGATTCACCGTTCCGGTCAGATAGTCGGTCGTTAAATGTTGGTCGATAATGCTCTGGTAGATGAAGAGAATGCTAATTGTTGTCATCGGCCAGATCAGTGACACACCATAACAACGAGCCTGCAAGATGACCCCCAGCACAGGTAAAACATAGTATCCCAGCAGCAAAGCGATATCATGTTGCTGGATCTGGCGACGGTGGACGAGAATCAACATCAGCGACAAGACAATAATGGCCAGCGCAAAACCCAAGTACAAGCGATTCCACGGCCCGCGAGCATAGACATTATCCGGCGACACTTCAAAATACCAGCCCGTCTGCAGAGACAAAACTGAAAGAATCGCATTGATGATGAGCACCAAGTGAACCAGAGTGATCGCGATATTAAAATCCCTGGACTTGTTGTGAGTCAGAGCTTGGATGTAATGAAGCCAGATAGCCGAGGGCACCAGACTAACGGCAAAGAGCATCACGTTGCCCCATTGATTCAAGGTCAGGGCGGTCTGGCCGGGCAGTCCTTCAAAGACCCGGCTCAAAATGTCAAACGTACAGGCCAGCGCCGCGCTGCCGATGAAAAAAATCAGCCAGCGATTGGACGAACTGTCGTTTTCAAAACGGTGCCAAGCAGAAAAGAGCAAAATCAAGAGGACGATCAGCGACCAGAGGGTAATATCTACTTGCAAAAAGGTATTCATTGCAATTATCCTGCTTATACCACTCATTTGTTACAAATAATAAGCCGTATTATATCATAATTTTACCTGCAAGGAGTCCTCAAGCAATTTTATCCAAGTTGGTTTAGAATGATAGGAATAGAAGATGCCTGGCCTTGGCTGCCGGATGATTGAGGAGGACACCCGTGTCTAATATTGAAGACTATCTCTACATCGATTATGAAAATGTCCAGGATGTCCAAGTCGAAGTGATCAAGAAAACGGTCAAGGTCGCGATCATCGTCGGTCAGGACCAGACCAAAGTCCCGATCGACCTGGTCCAGAAAACCCAGCCGTTTGGCAGTGCTGTAGAGTGGATCCAGGTCAGTGGCAAAGGCCGCAACGCGCTCGACTTTTTCATCGCCTTTTTCCTCGGCCGCGATGTTGCAATCGACCGCGGCAAAAGCTTCATCATCTATTCCAAGGATACAGGCTATGATCCCTTGATCAATTACCTGAAAAAAAGCGGCATCAAAGCCCGGCGCATCGTCAGCTTCCAGGAGCTCGACCAGAATACACCCATCGAGATCGATGAAGCCGGGGTGAAAAAAGTCCGCGAAAGCCTGGGCAAACTGGCTGCCAACAAACGACCGAAAAAGCGCAGCAGCCTAACAGGTTTCATTGTTGATTTGTTAAAAGGTGCTAAAAAGCAGGATGTCGAAGCCATCGTCGAAGACCTCTTCATCAAGAAACTGGTCTACGAAGAAAATGGCATCATCAAGTATGATCTCGACTAGAAGCGATAATAGATGAAGGGATTGAAGCTTTCGTTGACCAGAAACAGGACCGACAGGGCAAACAGGAAAGCGTAACCCACGTCGAGCAGGAGTTTCGGGAAGCGCGAGCGAGCCAGGGCATCGGCTGCCATTTTCGGCAAGGGGGTTGAACCGATGGCTGCCAGAATCATGAACGGCAGCAGGTAGATCAGATTGTTCTGGA
>DIFN01000092.1:48703-49203 GCA_002419145.1 Mageeibacillus sp. UBA5747
CCCAGTGGCGGCACTCTGCGGATGATGTTCAGCAGAAAGAACCGTTCGATCACCAGCAGCACACCAAAGAACAGACCCCAGAAGACGAAATTCCAAGCCGCACCGTGCCACAGGCCGGTCAAGGTCCAGACAATGAAGATATTGCGTAGCCACTTGGCCGTGCTGACCCGATTGCCTCCGAGCGGAATGTAGACATAGTCGCGGAACCAGGTGCTGAGCGAGATATGCCAGCGGCGCCAGAATTCGGTTACTGAGCGCGAGATGTAGGGGTAGTTGAAGTTTTCCAGGAAATGGAAGCCAAACACGTGGCCGAGACCAATCGCCATATCGCTGTAACCGGAAAAGTCGAAATAGATCTGGAAGGCATAAGCGAGGATGCCGAGCCAGGCCATCAGGAGGCCGCGGTCACCATCCGCCATATTGAAAGATGCATCGGCCAAGATCGCCATCTGGTTGGCAATGACCACCTTCTTGGCCAGGCCGGTGACGAAGCGCCGCAG
>DIFN01000071.1 GCA_002419145.1 Mageeibacillus sp. UBA5747
GCCCGTGTGGTCCAGATCCTCAACCGCCGGACCAAAAACAACCCAGTGCTGCTCGGTGAGCCGGGTGTTGGCAAAACGGCCATCGCCGAAGGCCTGGCTGTCAAGATCGCCCTGCGCGAGGTCCCGGTCAAACTGTTGCACCTGGAAGTCTATCTTTTAGACATGACTGCCATGGTTGCCGGCACCCAGTTCCGTGGCCAGTTCGAAAGCCGCATGAAAGGCGTCGTTGACGAAGCCAGAAAAGCCGGCAACATCATCCTGGTCATCGACGAGCTGCATAACATCATGGGCGCCGGCGATGCTGAAGGCGCCATGAATGCAGCCAATATTTTAAAGCCAGCCTTGGCCAAGGGTGAAATTCGCGTCATCGGCTCGACCACCCTGGACGAATACCGCCGCTTTATCGAGAAAGACTCTGCCCTCGAGCGCCGCTTCCAGAAGGTCATCGTCGAGGAACCCTCGCCAGCTGAGTCCATCGAGATTTTAAAGGGCGTGCGCGACTATTACGAGATACACCACCACGTCACCTATTCGGATGAAGTCATCGAGCTGGCCGTGCGCATGGCTGACCGCTACATCACCGATCGCTTCCTGCCCGACAAGGCCATCGACCTGCTCGACGAGGCCGGCTCCCACTGCAACTTGCACAACGAGGCCATCATCAAGCTCGACGAAGCCCGCCGCACGCTCCAGACCCTCAAACGCGACCAGGAGGCACTGGAAAACCAGATTGCCAACAGCTCCGATGATGTCACCCTCTATGAGCGTGAAGCTGAGCTGCGCTCCAAGGTCCTGCGCCTCGAAGACGACGTGCAGAAGCTCGAAGCAGAGGCCAGGCCGACCGAGATCACGACCGAGGATATTGCCCGTGTCGTCGAGATGTGGACGGGCATCCCCGTCCAGCGCATCAATGAAAGCGAAACTGAAAAGCTGGTCAAACTCGAAGACCGCCTCCACCAGCGTGTCATCGGTCAGCAACAGGCGGTCTCTGCCCTGGCCCGCGCCATCCGTCGCAACCGCGCCGGATTCGGCAAAAAGCGCAAACCAGCATCCTTTATCTTCGTCGGCCCAACCGGCGTCGGCAAGACCGAGCTCGTCAAAGCCCTGGCCGAAGCTCTCTTTGAAACCGAAGACGCCATGGTCCGCCTGGACATGTCGGAATTCATGGAACCCCATACCGTATCCAAGCTGATCGGCTCGCCGCCTGGCTATGTCGGTTATGACGACGGGGGCCAGCTGACCGAGAAGATCCGCCGCAAACCTTACAGCGTCATTCTGCTCGACGAGATCGAGAAAGCCCATGCCGATGTCTTCAACATCCTGCTCCAGATCCTCGACGATGGCCGCCTGACTGACAGCCACGGCCGCCTGGTCAGCTTTGAAAACACCGTCATCGTCATGACCAGCAATGCCGGCACCACGCTCAAAGCCAATGCTTTCGGGTTTGGCGCCGATGGTTACGTCGCCCTCGAAAGCCGCGTCCAGACCGTTTTAAAAGAAATGTTCCGCCCCGAGTTTTTGAATCGTGTCGATGAGATTGTCGTTTTCTCTGAGCTGAATAAGTCCGAAATCCGTCAGATCGTCGACCTCATGCTCAAGGAAGTCAGCGAGCACCTGACCGAGAAGGGCCTCCAGTTTGTCGTTACCGACGCTGCCAAAGACTACCTGGCCGAGAAAGGCTACGACCCCAAATATGGCGCCCGCCCCTTGAGAAAGACGATCCAGCGTCTGCTCGAAGACCCCCTCGCCGATCTCGTCCTCGCCGGCCACCTCAAAAATGCCAGCGGCGTCGCCGCTGATTACAAAGATGGCGCCATCAAGATCGACTGGATTTAAGTCCGATAGCTACCGTTAATCCTGACATAATCGTATGAAAAGTCACAGGTCCACAGACGGTCGAAGGCGGTCCCTTCGCGCAGGAGGATGCGAATCAGGACTTCCTTCTGCTGCAGGATGGCCTTGGCAGCGTCCTCGTCAAATAACAGGGCAGCCCCGTTTTCGCAAACCTTGAGATCACCCAGATAGATGTCGCATTTATCCGGATCAAACTCAGCCCCGGAATAACCGGCGGCGGTGAGGATCCGGCCCCAGTTGGCATCCTCGCCGAAAATGGCCGTCTTGACCAAGGGCGATTTGCCGACGGCCTGGACGATCTTACAGGCGTCCTCGGCTGTGCGGGCACCCTGGCACTGGATTTCGACCAGCTTGGTGGCCCCCTCACCATCCTGGGCGATCAGGCGCGCCAGATGGGTGCTGACGCTTATGATTGCTTTCTGGAGTTGCTGCGCAGCGGCGTTGTCGACGGAACGGATCACAGTGTTGCCAGCTTTGCCGTTGGCCAGGGCGATAACCATGTCGCAGACACTGGTGTCGCCATCGACCGAGACCCGGTTGAACGTCTGATTGACGGCCGTTTTCAAGAGGGCTGAGAGGACATGGCGCTCGACCGCACAGTCGGTTGTCAGGACGCTGATCATGGTGGCCATGTTGGGGTGGATCATGCCGGAGCCCTTCGCCATGCCGGCAACGGTGATCGTCTTGCCTTCAAATTCGAAGGTCACGACGCATTCCTTGGGCACGAGATCGGTGGTCATGATTGCCTGCTCCGCCAGATGTCCTGCTTCTTCAGAGGAGGCCAGGCTCGCACACGCTGCCTGGACCCCGCGCTGGATCGCAGCGAGATCGAGTCGCTTGCCAATGACACCGGTCGAACCGGTCAGGACCTGCTCGACCGGACAGCCTAATTCGGCGGCAGCCAGATCGGCCATGGTTTCGGCGTCGCGGTAGCCAGCCTCGCCGACGCAGGCATTGGCATTGCCGCTGTTAATGATGACGGCACTGGCCAGACCGCTTTTGATCATGTCCATGGTCCGCTGCAGAGAATGTCCCTTGACGACATTTTTTGTGAAAACACCTGCCGCCACGGCAGGCACTTCACTGACCACCAGGGCCAGGTCAAGTCGATTGTCTTTTTTTAAGCCACAGGCCACACCCGTGGCGGCAAATCCTTTGGGAGCCGTGATCGAACCAGCAACAGGAATCATCGTTTTACCTCGCAATCAGCATTGACTTTGCTTAAAAATTACCATCAAACCAAGCGGTCTGCAAATGAATTCGCTATAATAAAGAGTGTCTGTCTGCATGAAGGGCTTATCCTGCCAGGAGAGCCCATCGAATCACCCACCATCTCAAGGATAACAGCATGCAAGGAGAAAAGCTTATGTGGACTCGCTCTCAACTCAAAACCAATGCCAGAAAAAGCCTGGCCGGCAGTTACTGGATGGCCTTGCTGGTCACGGTAATCACCGGGATTCTGGCCGGCAACTCCAGCCTATTTACGTTTCAGCTCAATGGCTGGGACGTTAACCACATCACAGGTATGAACTGGGCCTGGGCTGACTGGGCCAATGTCATGGACACTGTCTGGGCCCGCCTGATTATCGCTGCCGTCAGCCTGGCGGCCCTGATCGGCATTTTGTTCCGCATCTTTTTCGCGACCGTGATCAAGACCGGCGAGGCCCGCTGGTTTTCCCGGAATCGCGAATCCAAACCGACTCCGACCCTGGCCCAGCTGTTCAGCCTGTTCCGGGCTAACACCTGGCTGCCCACGGTCGGCGCCATGTTCTGGATGTACCTCTGGCTCTGGATCTGGTCTTTGCTGCCGCTCCTGGCCGTTGTCGGCGCCGGTATTGTGCTTGGCCTGTACCTTGGCCTTATGAATCCTCTACAGCTGCCCGCCGGCTGGGACTTTGGCGAATTCTGGTCCAAACAGTGGAACTGGCAGGGCCGTCCTGGCCTGTCCCAGGACTGGGACAAGCAGTTTGGCGAATTTTTTGCCAACAACCAGAGCCAGATTGCTGTCATTGCAGCTGTAGCTGTCGGGACTTTGTTACTGGCTGCCTTGCTGTTGATTCCCTGGATCAATCGCTCCTATGCCTACCGTCAGACCCGCTGGATCTTGGGCGACAATCCCCGGATTGGGCACCGACGGGCCCTGCGCTTGTCGCGCCAGATGATGACAGGGCACAAATTCGACACGTTCGTGCTTGACCTTTCCTTCTTGGGCTGGTACATTCTGGGACTGCTGGCATTTGTCATCGGGGTGGTCTTTGTTACCCCCTATTACCGGGCTACCCAAGCCGAGCTGTACGCCGTCTTGCGCCGCCAGGCCGTCGAACAAGGCCTGGCCACGATGGAGGATTTTGGATTTGTGGCAGTTAGCCAGCCGGAATCTAGTTCCGCTGCACAGCCAGATTTAGCAGTTCCCCTGTCTACTGCAGCGGCAGACCAGCCAACCGGCGAACCACAGAGTCTGACCGGACCGGAGCCCGCAGAAAAGCCAGAGAGTGAGGACACCTGATCCCGTGAGCCAACATTTTGACGTTATCATCATCGGCGGCGGCCTGTCCGGCATCTTTGCCGGCTACGAACTGATTACGGCCCGCCCAGACCTCAAAGTGGCCTTGCTGGAACAAGGTGAATCGATCAACCGGCGTGTCTGCCCGATCATCGACAAGAAAGTCGACCACTGCATCAATTGTCATTCCTGTGGGATTATGCGCGGATTCGGCGGAGCAGGTGCTTACTCCGACGGCAAATTCAACTTCACCACCCAGTTTGGCGGCTGGCTCAATGAGTATCGCCCGGACCGTGAAATCATGGACCTGATCGAATATGTCGACCAGGTGAACCAGAAATTTGGCGCCACAACCGAGGTGTTCTCCACCTCGACCCCGGCAGCCGAGCAGATCCGCCGCCGTGCGATCAGTCACGACCTCCACCTGCTCGATGCCCGCTGCAAGCATCTCGGCACTGAACGCAATAAGGAGATCCTGGCCGCTCTGTTCGAGTACCTCGACCAGCACCTTGATCTGCGCTGCAATACCCGTGTCGTCAGCTTTGACCCCGATCCGGAAAAAGGCTACAGCCTCGATACCAACCAGGGCGTCATGACGGCTAAATATCTGATCGCTGCTCCAGGCCGTTCCGGTGCCGAATGGTTCAGCGACCAGTGCCACCGGCTTGAATTGCCACTGCTCAACAATCAGGTCGATATCGGCGTGCGAGTCGAATTGCCAGCCATCGTTTTCAAGGAAATCACCGATGCCGTCTATGAGGCCAAGCTTCTTTACCACACCAGGCAGTACAAGGACGCCGTGCGCACCTTCTGCATGAATCCCTACGGCTATGTCGTCACGGAAAACA
>DIFN01000066.1:0-4381 GCA_002419145.1 Mageeibacillus sp. UBA5747
TGATGTTCATTTCGCAGAGTACCTGCTCGATGATTTGCCTTAAATCCTTAGCATCCATGTTCAGCTGATCCTCCTTCCTTACTTCGCCATGAAGACCGACGCGTCGCCAGCCAATGGAGTCAGCTTGCCATTTTCCGAGAAGCCCATCTTTTCCAGCCAGAGATCAAACTCGTGAACGGGTCTGAGATCGAAGGTTTCCCGCAGTGCGGCTGCTTCGTGATAACCTGTGCACTGGTACATCAGCATGCAGTCATCGCCCTGGGGTACACCCATGACATAATTGCAGCCGGCTGCGACCAGCAGGGTAGCGAGGTTCTCGATGTCGTTCTGGTCAGCTTTCATGTGGTTGGTGTAGCAGGCGTCACAGCCCATTGGGATGCCGGTCAGCTTACCCATGAAATGATCTTCCAGACCAGCCCGGATGACTTGCTTGGAGTCATACAGGTATTCCGGACCAATGAAACCGACGACCGTATTGACCAGGAAGGGCTGGTAGCGCTTGGCCAGGCCATAGCACCGGGCTTCCATGGTCACCTGGTCCCAACCGAAGTGGGCATCGGATGAGAGTTCGGAACCTTGGCCGGTCTCGAAATAGTTGACGTTCGGACCAGTGGCAGTCCCCTGCGACAGCAGCAGAGCCCGGGCCTCATCGATCATGGATACAGATACACCAAAGGCGTCATTGCCCTTCTGGGAGCCCGCGATCGACTGGAAAACCAGATCCGCCGGAGCACCCATCTTGGTGATGGCATCCATCTGGGTTGTGACATGAGCCAGGACGGAAATCTGGGTCGGAATCTGCCACTTGTTTTTGAATTCATCAAAAGCCTTGAGAATGCGGGCCACGTTTTCCACTGAATCATCGACAGGATTCAGGCCGAGCACGGCATCACCACAGCCCAGGCTAAAACCTTCCATGACGGAAGCCATGATGCCCTTGAGATCATCGGTCGTGTGATTGGGCTGCAAGCGGGATGAGAAGGTTCCCGGTTTTCCGATCGTTGTGTTGCAGTGAGCCGTGACCCGGATCTTCTTGGCTGCGTAGATCAGGTCGAGGTTGCTCATCAGTTTGCAGACTGCGGCGACAATCTCACTGGTGATGCCGCGGGAAGCCCGCCAGATCATGTCACCAGTGGTGTTGATGTCGAGGAGCCATTCACGGAATTCCGCCACCGTCATGGTCTTGAGTTCGTTGTAGATCTTTTCATTGACGGCATCCTGGATAACCCGGGTGACCTCATCTTCCTCATAGGGGACAGCGGGGTTGTTGCGCAGGTCGGCAAGGGTGATGTGGGACAGGACAACCTTGGCGGCGACCCGTTCCTCGGCACTTTCGGCGGCGATGCCCGCCAGTTTGTCACCAGACTTTTCTTCGTTTGCTTTGGCCATGACTTCACGCAGCGAGTGGAACTCGTACATGTGGCCGAAAAGCTTGGTTTTCAGAATCAAGTTGTTCACCTCTCTTCCTTGGCAGTTGAATCTGGAATCAGGAATTGAAAATCAGGGTTTTGATTACGACCGGGACGACTCGCCCATTAGCGATGGGCAATCCGATATCGATGTAGTCACCACTCAAAGTCCGAATGCTGTCGATGCAGATCACGTCCTTGGGCTTGTCGAGCAAAACCCGGATGGCATGCCCGAGTGCTTTGCCGATATCGTTTTCCACCACAATGATCAGTGGGTGCCTGTGCTCAATCACCTCCTTGGCCCCCTGGATAATGGCTTTCGCCAGGGACTGGATCTCGGAGAAACGGCTCCGGCCACGTCCGGTGAAAGCGATGGCGACGGGCTCAGGCTTGCCTTCGGGCATGAAAAGTGGCAGCTGAGTGGCAATGGACGCGGCCAGCCGTGAAAGGTCGGTCTCGTCAGCTTCGGATATTTTGAGGATGGGAATGTTTTTCATAGGCAGACAATGCTCGACATACGCGATGGTGCTGCCACTAATTTCGGTGGTGTGGGATCCGGCGCCAACAACGGTAGCCCGGATCGTTTCAGCTGGAACAAACCGTTTGAGTCTGGACAACTGAGGCTGGGTCTGGATCGCCTGACCGAGCAAGATGCCAATGTCGCCATAACGGAACCAGTCGGCTGATGCTTGCTGGTAGACATAATCAGCGACGCCGCCGGAATAGGTGACAGCCTGGATCAGAGGTTGCTCCGGCAACGGATGACCTTGGTTGGTGTACATCAGCGGATGGGTTTCATCTGCAGGCAGGACATGCAAGGCCATGGCCAACTGGTCGGCCAGCAGGCTGCACAACTGGCGCAGCTGGTGCAGGTCAGCCTGACTGCCGAGGCGTAAATCGAGACCCCGGCGTGCAGCCAGACGTGCAATTCCGGGAAATATGTAATCAATCCGGTTATCCTTGACTTTAACCTGACGGCCGCCGATATCCAGGCAACAGGTCCCTCGGAGACCTCCGCGTTCAAAGACAGCAATGTTAGTGGTGCCGCCGCCAACGTCAAGGTTGGCCACAACAGTCCGGTGCTCCAACGAGAGCTGGTCGACCCCAGCCCCACGCGCTGACAGTACGGATTCGAGGTCCGGTCCAGCGGTAGCAACGACAAAATCTCCAGCCATTTTGCTCAGGGCAGAAAGAACCAGGTTGGCATTCTGCTTACGGGCTGTTTCACCCGTAATGATGACAGCACCGGTCTGAACCTGGTCTGGTTTGATACCTGCTGCAGCATATTCTATCTCGACAATTTTCTTAACAGCGTTGGCATCGATTTCGACTGGCGACGTCAAGGGTGTGAAATAGATCGGGCTCTTGTAGATGATCTCTTTGTTGACAATGGAGATCCGGGGGACCGTGTAGCTGCTGGCCAAATTTTCGATCGTCAAGCGACTGAAAACCAGCTGAGTGGTGGTTGTGCCAATATCAATCCCGACACTCAAGATGACCTCATGCATGATCCACACCCCCTTTACATAAAAATGGCCCGGCGCAGGTGTCATCCTGCAGCCGGGCTAACGTCGCCTGGTTACCGTTTCTTCTTGCCGGTGCTACGGCACACCGACAATGTCCATGATCTGATTCTTGAAATCCAGCGTAACGGTTGTTCCTCCTGGCCCCGAATCAAAGGCCAGGTTACCTCGGAGCTTGTCCTTGACCAAAGTTTGGACGATACTTAGGCCGAGCCGGTTCTGACGGACATTGGTGACATCGAAGCCACAGCCATTGTCGATGACTTGGATCTGTGAGTAGAGATCACCCAGCTTGACAACTATCCGGACCAGACCTTCATTCATGCCTTCAAAGGCGTATTGCAGCGAATTCTGTAGCAATTCATTGATAATCAGGGCGATCGAGGTTGCAATGTCAGAGTCAACATAAAAATCATCGCCCTCAACGGTTACAGAAAAATTGAAATGGGGCCGTGCAAAATAGCGCACCGTGCTACTTTTGATGTGCATCAGGACTTCGCCGATCATGACTTGGTCGACGCCACTCTGGGCCAGTAGTTCGTGTGTCGCGGCGATCGACAGGATTCGATTCATGCTTTCGCTCAGGACCGCCCTGGTTTCATCATTCTCAGTCCGTCTCACTTGCAGCCGAAGCAAACTCGCGATGGTTTGCAGGTTGTTCTTGACCCGATGGTGCATTTCCTTGATTGCAACTGATTTCAGAATCAGTTCCTTTTCCTGCTGCTTGTTCCATGTAATGTCCTGGATGACGACGACAAAGGCAATGTCCTGGGTGTTCAACCGCACATGCTTGATCGCCAAGGTCAGGTTGCCCACTGTTGACTCAACAAACGCATAGCGACTGTCGCCACGGTATTGTTCCGGCTCGACAGGACGGATATTCTCATATCGCTGACCCAGGATGTCTTCGATGTAACCGAGTTTCTGAAACAGCTCATGGGCCAGTGTGTTGCGGAAGGCTACGATGCCACTATGGTTGACCATGACCAGTGCCTCATCTATGCATTCCGTCAGCCAAGTGTTTTCGCTAGCCATATGAGTCAGAGCGTTGGCAATTCGTTCGTAGCCCTGCTGGGAAAAATGCAAGTGCTCATTGTTAGCTCTCTGTTCATCAACCCGCTTTTCGCGGATTAGGACGCCGATCACACGGTCGCCGTTCTTGATCGGTTCGACCGATTGGATGACGTGGGTGCTCTCCTGAGTAATGGCTTTCATCTGCTTGGTCGCAACCCCGAGCCGGAGGGAACGGGCTACGGCCGGTTCGTTTTCCTGCAAGGCCATCAGGCCGACAACTGTTTTTTTGTAGGACGAAGGCACGTAGTCTGGCTTGGCTTCGGCTACAACAATGGCGATACCTTCATCCACAGACGGGCAATCGACAAAGACGTCGGCATCTTCAAGATTGGCAAGAGGTTGCAGAACAGCAGCCATCGCGATGATGATCCGGAT
>DIFN01000066.1:4424-6362 GCA_002419145.1 Mageeibacillus sp. UBA5747
TTGCGTTTGGACATTTCCGGGCGCAGGAGGATGATCTCGGCTACCCGGCGCATGGAGATGTTCTTGGTGCAGCTGATCTTGCGGATATACTCATAGGCGTCCTGCTCGTTCATTTTTTCGCGCGCCATCAGGATCCCCTTGGCCTTTTCAATGATGCTGCGGTTTTCCAGTCGCTCCGATACTTTTTCGATATCGTTTTTCAGCCGTTTGACCTCAAGACTACGGGCGACAGCCAGCTCGATGCTAGGCACCAGGGCTTTTTCATCGACCGGTTTGACCAAGTACCCGCTGATGCCGATCTCCTTGGCTTGCTCAATGAAACCTCGTTCGCTGTAGGCAGTGAGCAGGATCACGGCATCACAGAGGTTTTCTTCCAAGACGATCCGGCCCGCCGACAAGCCGTCAAGTAGAGGCATTTTTATATCCATCAGGACCAAATCCGGCTTGACCGTTTTGCATAGCTCGAGAACATCAAAACCATCGCCAGCTTCACCCACAACCAGGTAGCCACTGTGCTCGAGCATTTCCCGCAGGTCCATGCGGGTAATCGGTTCATCTTCAGCGATCAGGACACGTAAGGATTTGATGTTTTCCATGCCAGACCTCACTGCTGGTTTAAATAGTCGTACAACGCCTCAAAACCAGTACCTTCGACACTGCTCGTGACAAAAACCTTCTGTGCACCAGCCGCCAACAAATGCTGCCGGGCTCGTTCGATCTGCTCAGGTGTCGCCATATCCTGCTTGGTGATTACACCAACCGCTGGCTTGGCGAAGCTGCCGGCATAGGCTGGCGGGAACATGGTACCTTCCTCGGTGGGATCCTGGACCAGCGCGATGACATCTGCATCACTTGACGTGACATGCAAAGCGCCGCGATAATGGCGGATCTCCAGATATTCACCAGGCGTATCGATCAGGCTGTCCTTGAAAATCTGCACCGCCTGGGTCTTGGCATACTGTAGATCTTCACGGCAAATATACTGGCACAGCGTCGTTTTACCCGCTGTTGTCCGACCGATCAGGATCAATTTCTTATTCAAGACCTCGATGGGCTTGTTTTCTTTCTGTGAATGATTGCCGCCTTCTGTCACCACGCGTGTGTCATCCTTTTATGATCGGGTGACCGGAGCTGGAGTGAACCCCATCTGGTCACAAAGCGTACGCATGACTTCCCGCAGAGAAGCTTCGACGGATGCAACATCCCCAGTCACAACGAGGGAGCCGCTGAAACGATCGACAAAACCAATACTGACGAGGGCCGATTTGGTCGCAACATCCGCTGCAATGATGGCAGCCTCGCCAGGTGTGATAGTGAAAATACCTATCGCTCCCCGAGTATCTATGAGCCCAAGCTTGGTATAGAGCGTATTGTCTGGGTGCGCGATCACATGAGCCAAAGTTACCTGCTTGCCAGGGACAAACTCTTGGATAATCCGCTTCTTTTCATCTAATTCGATCAAATGGCGCACCCCCCCTTGGCACTTGCCGTAATCGTTCCCAATAAAAAATCCCAAGAAAAAACTCTCCTGGGAGCTACGTAGCTCACGACTTCGGCAAAAGACTCGCGTCGCCTTTTGTCAGTATTTAATAATTTTTGTAATGATTTGCGGATCTACATTGTCAATTTAGCACGAGTTATTGGCCGGTGTCAACGGGGAAAGTGGGTGGTTTTTAATTGCTTTTGACTGAAAATGCTCGTACTATTCGCATGTGCAGGAGGAATGAAGCATGTTTGCCTGGGAGGGATGTCTGGATGCGGCAGAGGTAAGGGTTAGGTGCGCAAGACAGCAGCTGGTTGGGCCGGGCCATGGCAGAGCGTTGGGCCATGGCCTAACGACCTTAGCACAGTATTTGTGCAATTTCCGTATGCGGTGTCAACTTTTGCGTTTTGCGCGTCTTCTGGCTTGTTTCCGGGAAAAGTGCCAGACCTGACTTT
>DIFN01000066.1:6504-6788 GCA_002419145.1 Mageeibacillus sp. UBA5747
GGCAATTGCCGATTTAGGGACCAGGGTCGTATTTTTCACCAGACAGGATGGATGATCGAAAACCCCTGCGGCCGTAAGGCTCGCGGGCAGCAGTGCGACTTACTTCCGAAAAAGGAACCCGACCTCGGTTGGGAAAATTCCTTTTCGAGGTCGGGGTAGAAAATCGGCAATAAGTATGGATAATTCCTGAAAAACACTGGGGCTGTAGTGCTCCAAGGCTCGCTGCCGATTTGGCCAGCGAAACCACCCCGGTGCCGTTTTCCGGCAATTGCCGATTTAGGGAC
>DIFN01000066.1:6810-11783 GCA_002419145.1 Mageeibacillus sp. UBA5747
GGACCACCCTTCGCGCGACCCCTGGCACGGAAACGTGAAATTGCCTCGAACGGTAACACACTTCGCTCTGAACCCGGCCAAAACTGCCACGAATCGTTGAAGTCCACAGCTCAAAGCCGTAAACTGTACTCACCCCGCGCGCTCGCCCCCGCTCACGATCCCGTCCGCCGGCCTTGCGGCCGCGTCCGGTCTCGCCGCTACTCACCCCCTGGAGGTCCATGGACAAGCACACCATCCTGAAGGAAACATTCGGCTTTGCGGATTTTCGCCCGGCCCAGGCGGAGATCATCGATGAACTGCTGGCCAGCCACGATGTACTGGGGGTGATGCCAACGGGCGCTGGCAAATCCTTGTGCTACCAGGTTCCAGCCCTGCTCCTGTCCGGTGTCACCCTGGTTGTTTCACCGCTGATATCCCTGATGAAAGATCAGGTCCAGGCGCTGGGCCAGAATGGCATTCGCGCTGCTTACATCAACAGCTCCCTGACCGCTGCCCAGAACACAGAAGTAATTCGGCGCGCTGCCAATCAGCACTACAAGCTGATCTATGTCGCTCCGGAGCGACTGCTGACACCGGCTTTTCTCGAACTTTGCCAGCAAATGCCAGTTTCGATGCTGACCATTGACGAAGCTCACTGCATCTCCCAGTGGGGCAACGATTTTCGGCCTAGCTACATGAAAATCCAGAACTTTCTTGCCAAACTGCCCACCCGGCCAGTGATCAGTGCCTTCACAGCGACTGCGACGGCCGAAGTCCGAGACGACATTGTTCATCTGCTCGGCCTCAAAAATCCGCGCCGGATCGTGACCGGATTTGATCGGGAGAATCTGTTTTTTGCTGTCCAGAAGCCCTCCGACAAAGACCAGGCTCTGATGAAAATCATCCGGGCCCACCGCAATGATACCGGCATTGTCTATTGCTCAACCAGAAAAGCGGTCGAGGAAGTTTGTGACTACCTGCAGCAAAACCGGATCGCAGCGACGCGCTACCATGCTGGCCTCAATGAAGCCGAGCGCCACCAAAACCAGGATGATTTCCTGTACGATCGGGCCACGGTCATGGTCGCAACCAACGCCTTCGGCATGGGCATTGACAAATCCAATGTCGCATTCGTCATCCATTACAACATGCCGATGGATGTGGAAAGTTACTATCAGGAGGCAGGACGGGCTGGGCGCGACGGCTCTCCGGCCGAATGCATCATCTTGTACAGTGGCCAGGATGTCAAAACGAATACCTTCCTGATCGACCGCAAGGAGCCAAATCCGGACCTGTCGGACATCCAGAGCATGCTCGCACGCCAGCGCGACCACGATCGCCTGAAGGCCATGACCTTCTACTGCAACAGCCACTCCTGTCTGCGCGCCTGCATTTTGCGCTATTTTGGCGAAACGACCCACGCCTATTGCGGCAAATGTTCCAATTGCCTGACCGAATTTGCCAAAGTCGATGCCACCCGCGAAGCCAAAGCCATCCTGGCGGTCATTTACCGGCTCACTCAGCGCCGACAGCAATTTGGCAAGACCGTGATCATTGATATTTTGCTCGGCAGCAAAAGCGAGCGTATTTACCGCGCTCAGCTCGACACACTGGCTGCCTATGGCTTTCTCCAGGATTCCAGCCGGGCCAAACTGACCGTCATCCTGGACCAGCTCCAGGAACAAGGGCTGCTGGCTGTGACTGGAACGACCTATCCCGTCCTGACTCTCACCGAACTGTCCCAAAAGATCTTGCTGGACGACGAACCTGTATTCATCATGGTTCCAAAAGAAAAGCCCAAGGCCAAGGCTGACACGCGTCGCCTGTATGATGAGCATGAATCAGAAGACCTGCCGGACCAAGATTTGTTCGCTCGCTTGAAAGCGCTGCGCAGCAGCATTGCCAGGGAAGAGCACGTGCCTGCCTATATGGTTTTCACCGATGCGACATTGACGGATCTGTGCCGAAAAAAACCACACAACCAGACCCAGCTGCTCGCTGTTTCAGGTGTCGGAATTCAAAAAGCCCAGCGCTATGGTCAGCGCTTCCTGCACGAGATCAGCAAGGCGTGAGGGTAAGGATCTTTGGAACCTGTCGATCATTACCAACAAATGACGCTGCCCAAAACAGCAGTGCTGGTTAGCCAAGTTAAATACTCATCTCCAATCAAAAAAAATTTGCTAAAATGGAACAGGATTTTCACTTACAACCAAACATCTTTCATCCCCAAAGTCCGCTCATCAATCACCTTGCCACCAGGAGGACCACCTCATGAAACGCTCCGAAATCAACACCGTCATCCGCGACATGGAAAACCTTGCCCGGGAATACCGCTTCGCCCTGCCGCCCTTTGCCAGTTGGCAACCGTCGGACTGGTTCCAGGCCGGACCGGACTATGACGAAATTCGCGATAATAAACTGGGCTGGGACATCACCGACTACGGCTTGGGACGCTTTTATGAGGTCGGCTTTGGCCTTTTCACCCTGCGCAATGGCAACTACCACAACCCGAAATACAAGAAGCCTTACGCAGAGAAAATCCTCATGCTATACCCAGGGCAGACCGCGCCGCTGCACTTCCATTGGTCCAAAATGGAAGACATCATCAACCGCGGCGGCAATGTGGTCTACATCACCGTATACAATGGTGCCGAGGATGGCACGCGACTCACCACTGATGTGGTGGTCCACCTCGATGGCCGCGAACGGACCGTGCCAGCCGGCACCCAGGTGAAACTCTCCCCCGGCGAAAGCATCACGATTGATCCCTACCTCTATCACGATTTTATTGTCCCGGCTGAAGGTAGCCCGGTCCTTCTGGGCGAGGTCTCCATGTGTAATGACGATGACAACGACAACCGATTCTACGAACCGATCGGTCGTTTCCCAAAAATCGAAGAGGATGAGGGACCTTACCGACTGCTCTGTACAGAATATCCGACGGCAAAGGTGTAATGCGAACACATGAAAAGGAATACGTTTAAACTTCTGATTGGACTATCGATTGCTGTGCTGGTCGTCACCAGTGTGGCCGCAGCAGACGCCATCAGGAAGCAAAACCAGTCCACCCGTTCCACAACGGTAGCCGCAACGACCCCCGAACCTGCCCCGTCTGCCACCACCTCGATCCCGATTCCGGAACCGACTGCCACGCCGAGCCCGAGCCCATCGCCCAGCCCTACGCCAACTCCCACACCGCCCCCCACGCCGGCTCCAACACCGACGCCCAAACCGACTCCGACACCTAAACCGACACCAACCCCCACGCCAACCCCGACCCCGACGCCAATACCGAAAGACTATTCAGGCAAGCTCTGGTGGGCGATTGGCGACAGCATCACCAATTCCGGCCTGTATCCAGACCTGCTCGTCAAGAAAATGGGCTTTAGATACTATTACAACGATGGCGTCGCCGGCACGACCATGTCGACCATGGGCGACCGCGTAACCAAGGACAAACTGGCGACGTTTGATCTGGTGACGGTCTTTGCCGGGACTAATGATTATGGCCTGGGTACCCCACTGGGAGCACTGGGTGATCCTGCCAATGCAAACACGTTCTACGGTGACGTGCAAAAAGTGATCACCAAAATCCGTGCCGCCAATCCATCGATTGAGCTCGTTTTCCTGACTCCGATCAAACGCGGTGACTACAGTCACCAGCCCATTTACCCGGAGGCCAACGACGCTGGGTTTACGCTTGACCAGTACGTCAAAGCCATAAAGGACGTCTGCGCCCAGAACAACGTCAAAGTAATCGATCTTTTTGCCACCAGCGGCATCAACGAGACAAATGTCTCGCAATACACAGATGACAACCTGCACCCCAACTGGGATGGCGCCGAGCTGATCGCAGCAGCGATTCAGAGAGGATTGATTTATTGATAGCGCCTGTTAGATTTCGCCTCCAGGGAAAATTGATTGGAAGTGGTACTGGCCACTGGCGCGTTCGGGACGGTGATTGGATATGGCAAAGACCATGCCGATCAGGCCGATACCCCGGCTGCTTTTGCGGTAAGTCTATCTATCCACCGGTCATTATCCCGGGTGCGCAGCCAGACCTCGCCACCGAACAGATTCGGTTCGTCAACCGGATCACTGTCACGCAAGCAGATCGTGGCGATTGCCCCATTGGTAAATTCAAAGATACCAGTGATGTGATGTCGACTTCCACCGGAATTCCTCGCCCTACCGCGGTTTGCTTTCTATGACCCGCCAGTTAAAAGTCCGGCGTGCCATACCGGCACAGGATTTGATCGGGCCTCAAAGGGAGGGCAGGGCGGTCATGTAATAGGGGCCAATATCGAGTCGTGGCCATGGCTGACAACGAAGGCTTCTGCCCCAACGATGTCTCCGATGGTACCCGTGTCGATCAGTTCCCGACAGGTTTGCAACCGACTACCCAGCAAAGCATCCTGTGCTGAGCCGAGACAGAGCCCTTTGCCAGCTGCGATGTCCATCAGAATATTTGCTTCGGTAAATGTTGTAGCCAGGGGTTTTTCGGTATCAACATGCTTGCCGGCAATAAACGCGGCTTTATTCAGATCAAAATGAGCTGCTGGGGTGGTCAAGTTCAGGATAATATCGATTTCAGGATCTGCGATCAGTTCCTATCCACTGGCATATGCTTTCGGGATCTGGAACTGAGCCGCTTTCATTTGCGTTTGCGCTTTGTCCAAGCCGCGGCTGGCGCAAGCAACAATTTCGACCATTTCATATTTTTTCAGATTTGTGATGTAAACTTCGCTGATGTCGCCAAGACCGATGATGCCAATTTTGAAGATCTTTATGAGTGATTACCTCAATTTCTATAGAAGAGTTCCAGTTGGAACATTTGTGACAAAACCTAGTATCAAAACGTGGCTGATACGAATCATTATAATGAAAAGAGCGGTCCACCAACCGCTCTTTTCTCAGGAAAGGAGGAAAATCTACATAAATCTACTGTGCGCTTAGAACAGTAGGATTTACTGGCTGATGGTCTGTTTCAGGGC
>DIFN01000061.1 GCA_002419145.1 Mageeibacillus sp. UBA5747
GCGGCAATCGTCGGGCAGATGATCAAGGCATCACCTTCAGCAACGCACTTGGCCGTGTCGATCGCCTTGCCGCCACCCAGGCCGATGGTACAGTCACACTTCTTTTCGATGGACAGCTGTTTCAGGCGTGCGACTTCCTGGCGCGAGCATTCACCAACAAAATCACAGGCGACAAACGTCACACCGAATTTTTGGGCAGTTGCGTCCAATTTTTCCTGAACCCGCGCGACATCATCACGATGAGCAATGAGCAGGGCTGAGCGGCCAAAGGTCTTGACGAAATAGCCAAGATTCAACAATTCGTCTTCACCTTGAACATATTTTGCGGGAGAGATAAATGCTTTTCTCATGATTGATGAGCACCTCCATTATCAATATCCGACCCTGATCCAGTCAGATTTCTCTATAAATTCAGTATATCTTGCGTATTTTTTGTTACATTAGACAATAAAATCGCAATTCAGCAATCATATATGGTAATATAATATTCATTTCAGAGAAATGGTAATTTCATGTTGTAGCGCGCGAATGTCTATTCCTGTCGTGACAACAATCGACAAACCAGGTGGTACTTATGAAAGTTTTGAGCCTCGAAAAGATCCTGAACTTGGAAAATTGGCAGCAGATTCAAGACAGCCTTTCCAAGGCAACGAAACTGGCCATTATCACGGTTGACTACAAGGGAATTCCCATCACAACCCACAGCTGCTGTAATTCATTTTGCACAAAAGTCCGAAGCGATCCGGACCTGCGAGCGCTTTGCCAGAAGTGTGATTCCAGAGCCGGACTCGAGGCCGTCCGATCCAATAAGCCTTTTATTTATCTCTGCCACTTTGGCGTTGTCGATGTCGCTATTCCATTTACTGTCTATGGGAACTACATTGGTGCTTTGATGGCTGGCCAAGTCAGACTGCCGGCAAGCAGCAATGAGAGCCTTGAACGCATCATTCCCCAGACCGTTTCGCCCGAACAATTTTCGGCGGATTACAATGAACTGCCAGAAATGTCCTACACGGAGATCGAGCTGATCGCCAATTCTCTCAATCACATTTGCAACTATATTATCGAGGAAGCCTTAGACAAGGATTTCCTAGTCAGTATGCTCCACAGGCAAGATCTCCCGGGGACACCTGGTGCATACGATACGTTCAAGCTCGATCACTTCAAGCAGATCAAGAAAGAAATGGAAGGCCTGATCTCCAATTCCTATATCAGCCAGGGAAAAAGAGAGATTGCCGAGCACATTCATCCTCTGATCAAGCCTGCCATCGATTACCTGTACAACAATAAATCCACCATGCCCTCCTTGAAGGACATGGCAAAAATCTGCCGGCTCAGTCCCAGCTATTTCAGCAAGGTGTTCTCCAGCGAACAGGGACTTAGCTATACCGACTTCTTGTCCGGATTGAAAATCACCTGGTCTAAGGATCTGCTCGAACAGACAGATCAGTCCATTGCGCAAATCAGTGAAAACTTGGGCTTCTCAGACGAAAGCTATTTCATCAAAAAATTCAAGAAAAGTGAGGGGATTACGCCGCTGGTTTATAGAAAATATTGCCGAAAACAATCGATTTAAATCAGTGGATAACTGCAGAGAAATCAAAGTCCACATCCGTCCATGATCAGATGTCCTTTGCCGCCTTGATAAACGCATGATGTGGCGATTGGTGCATTGAATCGAGCAATACCAGCGGCTGCAGGCACTTGTCGAAGAGAGCCCCGGATCAATCCATCATTTTACAGCTCCTGAAACACCCATGGCTTTTTCAACTTGGTTGCTAAAGAACAGATAGAACAAAATAGTTGGCAAACTGGAGATCATCAAAGCCGCGCCCATGGCGCCCCAGTCGGTATTAAACGCGCCTTGGAAATTGAGCAGGCCAAGGGGCAAGGTTTTTAAGCGATCTTCAGAGATCAAGATCAGGGCCATGGTGAACTCATTCCAGGAAGATAGGAAGACAAATATGGAGACGGTCGCGATGGCTGGTTTAACGATAGGTACGATGATTTCAACGAACGTACGAAAGGTGCCTGCGCCATCAATATTAGCAGCTTCTTCCAGTTCAAATGGGATGCCGCGCAGGAAGCTGTGGAAAATCATGGTTGCCATTGGAAGTTGGAAAGCAGCATATGGGATGATCAGGGAAAAGAGCGAATTGCCAAGTTTCAGGTCCCGAATCAAGATCAGGAGCGGCACCAAGACAATCTGTACCGGAATAAACAAGCCGGAAATCACGAAAATCCGTGTGAAATCTGCCAGTTTCCAATCAAAGCGGGCAGTGGCATAGGCAAACATGAGAGCCGCAATGATCGTCAAAAGGACAGTGCCAAATCCGACGACGAGACTGTTCCGGAAATAGGTAACGATGTCGTATTCTGTCCAGGCTCGGATGTAATTCTCGATCCGGAAAACCCGCGGGAATCCGAATGGATTAGTGACAAAGATCTCTTCATTGTTCTTGAATGAATAAAACATCATCCAGATAATTGGATAGATGGACAAAGCTACATAGATAAGTAGGAACAGGTGGTTCAACATCGTCAAACCTGATCCAGGCAGGAGTTTCTTGCTGCGCATTTTCAGATTTTCACCGTCCTTGCTCATAAAACGATTCTTTCACGCGCGATCAGCTGGTTGATGAGGATTGTGAAAAGGAGGCACTCAAGCACGAGGATCACGACAGAAGAGCTTGCATAACCGAATTCACCCAGTCTAAAGGCTGCCCGATACATGAAATATGTCGGAGTGAACGTGGCTGTTCCAGGTCCACCGCCTGTCATAATTGCCATGTGTTCGAAGGCCTTGAGCCCTCCGGTAATGGCCATAACAAAGCTGACTTTGTATGTTTCCTGAAGCAGTGGTAAGGTTACTTTCAAATGTGCCTGCACCGTTGATGCACCATCAAGCCGGGCCGCTTCAAAATAGTAGTCCGGAATACCATGGACTGCCGAATAGAAAAGCAGCATATGATAGCCCATGAATTGCCAGGCATTGACCAAGGCCACTGCCCAGATAGAGGTGCGAGGGTTACCAAGCCAGTCCTGGCGAAAATCCGATCCCAAACGCTCAAATATCAGATTCAAAAGGCCGTGATGCCCATTGTAGATCGTCAGCCAAAGTTGGCAGACAACCGTCACGGAAAGGACAACCGGAATGAAAAAAGCATTCTTGAAAAATCGTTTGTATTTGATCCGGTGTGAAACCAGCAGCAAAGCAATCAAGGTGCCAAATCCTATCTGGTAGATCACTAATACCGCTGCAAACTTCAGCCCATTGAGGTTTGCAGTGAAGAAATCCTTGTCCTGGAACAAATTGACATAATTATCCAAGCCGATGAAGACAGGTTTTCCAAGGCCATCCCATTGGTAAAAGCCACCCAGGAAGGATCGAATCACGGGGTAGATCACCATGGATAAGTACAGAAGCAAGGTGGGCAGAATAAAGGTCATCACGATACTGGCTTTCTTTTTCAACTGGGTCCCTCCAAGAGACTGAAGCTCAAAGCCTGGCCCTGGTTTTTTTGCCAAGGCTAGGCGTGGTTTCATCGGGCAGATGCAATCACTTTGTCGGTATCGGCAATGAAGTCATTTACCGTGTAGTCACCGGTTAGTAGTCTTTGAACATTGTCCTCCAGCGCTGTCCGAATCTTGGTGTTCGACATGCCCCAAGGGAATGCTGTGGTGGATTTGGCCTGACTGACCATTTCAATGTAATCCTGCTGGATCTGTGTGTAGGGAATTTCTGGTTCCGGGCTGTTCTTCAGGATCGGAATAGTCCCACGTTTGACGACACGGCCTTCAGCAGCCTTGAGTGAGAACTGAATCGCAAACTTGGCAGCAAGGTCTTTGTACTTGGAGTGTGGGGAAACCGCATATCCACCAATCGAACCACCACCACTCATGTTGACCTTGGCAATCTCCTCCTGGCCAGGATCAGCAAAGGGGTAGATCAAAAGGCCAGCGTTATCTCCCATTTTAGGCCCAAGGTCCAGAGTAGCCCAGCCACCATTAATCAGCATGGCAGCTTCGCCTTCCACAAACAGAGCCAAGGCTTCATCGTAACCCATGTTGAAGGCACCGGGTGCCACCATTCCTGCATCGACCAGGCGTTTGATTTTTTCTGCCGCCTTACTATAAGCTGCATCAGAAGCCTTGGCATCCGATTTTTCCAAGCCCAGAATGCCCAGCGAGTTTTCCCGTGAGGCAATCATGTCAAACAGCTGGACACCCGGCCACTTTTCCTTGGCAAAGATTGCAAGTGGAATGATGTCGTTTTTTCTGAACACTTCGACAGCAGCAACCAGTTCATCGATGTTTTTGGGTGGTGTCACATCATACTTTTCAAAAACTGCTTTGTTGTAAAACAAGCCGGAGACCCAGGCTGTATCATTGGGAATGGCATAGATATGGCCATCTTCATCGTAAAGCGTGGATTTGGCGCTATCAAGGAAAATCTCATCAACGCCCAGTTCCTTGACATAAGGATCGAGCTGGAGGATGTTGCCTGATTCCTGGAAGGTCCGGATCAGGTTCAAGTTGGTTCCGAAAATGTCGGGCAAGTTACCTGCTGCTGCATAGGTCTTGATTTTCTGGTCATCATCCTGTGCCTGCTGGATCAGTTCCAACTCAACTTCAGGCATGATTTTCTGCATGGCAGTCTTAGCGTAGTCATACGGTACTTTTTCACTGTCATCTGAATACTGGGCATAGATTTTCAAAGTTACTTTTTCTGCCGGGCCGGCTGAGCTGGATTCCGCTGCAGATGAACCGTTGGGTTGTGCTACTGGCGCAGCCGTACGGACTGAACTGGCACAGCTGGTCATGGCAAATGTCATTGCCAGGATGAGTAAGAGACTCAAGCTGACCCTTTTTGCTTTTTTCATAAGACACCTCTTTCTTCTTACCTTTGAGCACATAACTAAATCGGTCTATGAATCGAGAACAGGTTTTGCATATGCGTTCGAACGTTATAGGGGTTTTGTCTGATGACTGAACTGAGCGTGTGAATGGCATCCCTCCCTATTTGCCTGGCCTCAGGCGTTGAGTAATTCAATTAATCCTGCAGCAGGCACTGAGATCTTGGCAGGACCTTCCATAAATGAAACTTCGCTTTGATGGACAACCTGTCCCTGGCAGTTATAGATCACCATGGTGCCTTGGCAAGGCTGTGCAAAATCAAAAATAATTTCATTCGCCAAAGTTCCATTGATGATATACGTCAGGCGAGGCAAATTCTTGCCTCTGTGTACTGCAAATTGGCCATAGACGGCAATGACACATTTATCCTCTGTCCTGCTTTCCACGACTGGGTAATGCAAGGCGGGATAATAGGGCATCAGCTGGCCGTCCAGCAGTACGTCGGCGTTCCGTGACATAAATTCCAGGTAGAACCGGGACATGCGAGCATGTTCTGCGCTCAATTCATCGATCCGCATGGAAAACTGAGGTACAGCAAACAGAACATTGATCAACTGGAGCGCAGCATTTTCCACCCGGTCAGCCTGATTCCACATGATCATATCGGAATGGACTGCCGTGTTCCCTGCCAACAAACGCAAGTCGATGGAATTCACTCGGTTTGTCTGGTAATCATTGGGGCAGTCGGCCACCCGAAAAATATTGCCATATTGGCGCATAGCAGGTCCGGTATACTTTTGGCGGAATTCATACATGAATTCTGGTTTTCGGGCTTGGACTCGGGTTATCAGGTCACGCAGAAAAATGTCCACAGCAACCGGCACCGAACGAAGGTCCCGTCCCTCGGCATCAGCCATCTGAAGTGGGTCCGCTTCTGCTTCAACCATTTCATCGATGAAGTCCAGCTTCAGGCCGTCAATATCATAGTCCAGCACAAAGCGGTCATAAATTCCCAGCAAATATTGCCTGACTTCCGGATAACGCAAATCTAAAATTCCAGCCTTCTGATCGGGTGAAAAATAGAGCAATTTATCCTTGAACTGATTCCAGGCTGCAGATTGGATGCCCACATAAGGGACACTGAACCACAACATAAATTTCATGCCGAGATCATGGACCCTCTGGACATGCGCCTTGAAATCTGGAAACTTCGCTGGCGTGACTGACCAGTCACCTACGAATGCGTAGCGTCTGTTGTTATCATCGGTCTGCCAGCCATCATCGACAATGATGGTCGAAAATCCAAGATCGCGAGCAAGAAGGCACTGGTTTTCAATTTCTACCGGATCCAGGTTCTGATGAAAACTGTACCAGGTCGAGTACATGGGTTGCTTGGCACAAGCGGGTACAGACAATGGCTGGTAGCCCGCTGCTTGCTCATACCAGTGAGCTATATCTTGCAGAGCTTCATAATAGGGCACTGATCGCAGATCGATCAGGAGTGTGGCAGCTTTATGATTCTGTTGAACAGTTGCTGGCGGCGAAAATTTCAGGCTGCATTGCAAAGAAGATGACTCCTCGTGGACTTCTATGATCAAGCGAGACGGATTCAGGCAATCAGAAAAGGCAACTGAGTAGCGATTCATTCCCTGGTTGTTCATAAAGCAAGCGATAGGTGCCAGTGTGGTCAAGCTCGAATCAATTTCAACCCGCAGGTTCTTGCTCACGGTAGTTCCACAGCTCCAGACGCAATGAATGTCAATCAGAGGCTGGTACCATACCACTTCAATGAAATCTTTTCCAGTCAAATCATCGGTAGCGGATGTAAATTCACAGGCAAAAAGTCCGCCATACTGCAGCTCACAAATCTTGATATTCAAAAATTCAGGCTTTACAAAATTGATGTTCATTGCTCCTTTCATTCGCTCACGCCGCAACATTTGCGCTTATTGGCCGATAAACCTTGAGATAAACCTTGATTTCATTGTAAAAGCGTTCAGAATTTTTCTGAATGTTGTTCTATAATATAAACATGTCAAAACATAAGATTTAATCGCACATTCTACCTTAAGTGACCTTGCAAGCCACTGGAGAAACGATATGATGGACGAATTTTATCTGGAATCAAGTCTTCGCTTTGATTCGAATCTTTACATATATATGTGTGGCGGGGAATACTGTGCTCCCGGGCATGCTTATGGACCAGCCATCCGCGATCATTTCCTGATCCATTTTGTGATCAGCGGCAAGGGCACATTCTATTTTGAAGACAAAGTCTATTCCATAGGTCCAAATCAGGGATTTGTGATTTTTCCAAATGATGTCACTTTTTACGAGGCAGATCGTGAAGACCCCTGGCATTATGTCTGGATCGGATTTAATGGTGCAAAAGCTGCCGGCTATTTGCAGCAAATCGGTCTCAGCAATGACAATCCAATCATACACACCCAACACGGCGATTATCTCGTCGAGTGTTTCCAGGAAATCCTTGCCAGCCCAGTCCAGTCACGTGGTCGCGACCTAAAAATACTCGGTTTGTTCTACCAGATGCTGGCTAAACTGATCGAGGAAAATCCCCAGAATGATATTTTTGATTATCGGGAGGAATATATTCGCAAAGCGATCAATTTCATGGAAATGAATTATTCCAACAAGATCCGCGTTGCGGACATTGCTGAAAACGTCAACCTCAATCCCAACTACTTCAGCGAGTTTTTTAGCAAAAAGCTTAAACTGTCGCCCCATTCTTTCCTGACCGAGCTGCGGATGAATCGCGCCTGTGAGATCATGCGTCAAAATGCAACCATCAGCATCGAAGGAATCGCTCTCTCTGTCGGTTACCCCGATGCCTCCACCTTTTCCAAGGCATTTAAAAAAAACAAGGGTGTGTCTCCGAGTGATTATCGGAAAGCCCTTGCTTACTAATATCGCATTTGGATCATGTCATCGATCCGATTCGGTTATACTTTCTCATCCTGCGGCGCTGGTATCAGCCTCTCTTCGCCCGCCACCGTCTCTCCCACAGGTCAAACCCTGTATCCGCGATCAAGGCCATGATCACGGGCAGGACAGCACCGAGAATCACGACTTGCCAGCGGTTGATGTTGTTGCCGGCAATGATCAGGTTGCCCAGGCCGCCACCACCGACGAAGGCGGCCAGAATGGCGGATCCGATGTTGATGGTCACCGCTGTCCGGATGCCGGAGATGATCATAGGGAATGCCAGCGGCAGCTCAATCTTCGAAAGGATCCGTCGGGGGTTCATGCCCATGCCATGGGCCGCCTCAATGATCGAAGGTTCGAGTTCGTTGATGCCAGTCAGCGTGTTGTTAAGAATGGGCAGCAGGG
>DIFN01000036.1 GCA_002419145.1 Mageeibacillus sp. UBA5747
AATCTGTGCCGGCAGAAAATGACGGGATCTGTATCTGCAGTTATCCACCGGATGGTGTATGATGCAAGGTTTGCGAGATACGCCGGACATTCCCGGCTGCCAACCCGTCCCCGGCGAATGCCGAGTCTATTATGAGCGATTCCATACCGATATCGACCGCATCGATCTACACCAGCATGTATCGGGGGGCGGTGGCCAATATCCCGCTTGCGGTCAGCGCCGTCACCTACGGCGGTGTGCTTGGGGTTCTGAGTGCCCAGAAAGGTGTGACCTGGGCCGAGATGTCGGCGATGAATGTCCTGATGTTTGCCGGTTCCGCGCAGTTCGTGATGGTCGATATGTGGCAGGAACCCTTGTCGGTGATCGCCGTGGCGATGGCCGTTTTCATCATCAATCTGCGCTACCTGCTGATCGGCGCCTCGCTGCAGCCGGTGTTTGCCGGCCACTCGCTGTGGCGCAAGGCGCTGTTCATGCATCTGGTGGCGGACGAGAACTGGGCGGTGACGATCGCGGAGCATCGGAAGAACGGGACCAATCCCCATTTTCTCTTCGGCGGCGGTGTGTTGCTGCTCTGCGCCTGGTCCTGCGGCACGCTGGGGGGAAATCTGCTCGGCAGCTTCATCAGCCAGCCGGAAAAATACGCCCTCGATTTTGCCTTTGTCGCGGTTTTCGCGGCCTTGACCCTGAGTCTGTGGCGGGGACGGGGCGATGGTCTGCCCTGGGCCGGCGCCATCGTCCTGGCGCTGGTGAGCGAAAGGCTCCTGCCGGGGAAGTGGTACATTGTCATCGGCGGCGTGGGAGGGGCACTGGTCGCCGGGGTGATCGAATATCTGAGATTGAAGAAGCGTTAACGGGAGCCAAGCGCATGTCAGCCGATCTGTTTATTGAAAATGGGCCTGCCGCGATCATTGCCGCCGCGCTGATCACCTATTGCTTCCGATTCGGCGGCCTTCTGCTGGCGGACCGGCTGCCGCGCACCGGTCCGCTGCGGATCTTTCTCGATGCGCTGCCGGGGACCATTCTGGTATCGCTGGTCGTTCCCAGTGCGGTTCACAGTGGTTGGCAGGGGGTGGTCGGGGTCGTCGCCTGCCTGGCCGTCTATATGGGCACACGGCGACTGCTGCTGACGATGTTCAGCGGCGTGCTGACGGTGTACCTGCTGCGTCTGGTGAGTTGACCACCCGGCAGTGACGGCTGGCGGCGGGTGATTGCCCCGCTAGCCTTGCCGGATCAGGTCTTCAAGGATCGTGGCGACGCTTCGGACGCATGGCACGCAGATCCTGTTCATATAGTCGTTCTCCATGAAATGCCTCTGTCCGTCGGCGATGGTCAGATTACAGCCCTGCAGGAGCTGGCGACAGATAACGGAGCCATGTTGCTCGGCAAAACGGTCCATCAGGGTATTGGTCCTGGCATAGGTCGTTTCCGTAGCTGTACGATTCCCATCCCCGCCACTGCCGTATCTGGCCCCGATAACCAGAATTCCGCCAGTGATCGCACCGCACACCTCCTGCCTTCGCCCCATGCCCGCCCCAACCCGCACGCAAGCTTCAGCGCCGTCTCCGCCGGCAGGTCGCCTTCGTCCCGGAAGGCGTACAGTATCGCCTGGGCTCAGTTATAGCCGCTCGAAATCTTTGCAGCGGCGATTTCAACTCTGGTTGGCATATCCGTTGTTCCTTTTTTCATCTCCAATGCACGTCTGGCCGGGCCACGCTGTCGGCGGGAGTCGACCCGAGTCGCTGGCTGGGGATGAAGAGGGTTTTTCCCGTTTGGTAATTTTGGTCTGGGCTGCGGGCAGTCTGAGCATTACAGGCTGATGACCGCTGCATCGCAGGCGAGATGAATCAGCTCGATAGCGGTACCCATTCTGGCGCCGTCGATGAGGTCGGTCTCGGTGATCCCGCGGGCCTTGGCGCACGGAGTGCATGCAAGTACAGGTACCCCGTGGGCCTGCAGATAGGTCATGAGGTCATCGGCCACATCCCCGGTTGCGGCCCTGAGGTTGTCAAGCAAGCCCTTCTTGGCGAGGTAGACTCCTTCGTCGAGAAGAAAGAGGGTGACGTTTTTTCCCTCTCTGTGGGCGACGGTAGCCAGGTGGATCGCCCTGGTGGCACGATTCGGGTCGTCGGTACCGCAAGCAACTGTGATGACAACATTGTTCGTCATGTTTGCCTCCATTGTATTTTTGGCTGATGGAAATCCTTGTCAGGGTCATGAAACACAACAATCATATCACTGTCTTCATGAATGGAAAGTGAAAAGTCTTCCCTGGTTGCCAGTCAATCTTTGGCCTTGCAATCGATGTGATCGAATTGAAATCAGCCTCCGGGCAATCACCGCTGGGGCATCAAAAAAAAGCGTGAGGCCAGGCGCTGGACCGCCACAACGGCGGGCCATCGCCTGGCCCGGGGCACAACCGGCAGCTGCCGCGAGAGGAATTTTCAGGCCTTGAGGCAGGCAAAAAAAAGAGCTGCCCGTCACCGGACAGCTCCTTGGTCTATTATGTAAACGCAATGAGGATAAATCAGTCAGAACTCTTGCGGTGGTCGTATATCAAAAGAAATTTGAGGTAACCCTGCTACCATGTCTCCGCTCGGGAACGGCGATTTAGGCCAGCGGCTTTGCGTCCCATCTTTTCAGAATGGTTTGCTTTTCCCTAGAAAATACTGTGCGCATCATGACGGAATGTGTCAAGGGGCATGCCCATGGTCGGCAGATCCTCCCAGACGTTGCCGCTACCTGCAGCTGAGTTCTTCTTCCAGTGATCTTACCTATTCTTCCAGGCACCTCCTTTGCGCTGAGGTCTGAATGATTGTTTTGCTTCAGTTGGAAATCGAAATTCCGGCTGCTGTTGTTAGTTGAAAGCCATTGAGGCCCTGAGTCTGAGNNCCTGCCAGAGGCGGGGGCGGCTTGTGCCGCCCCATCGCCTTCGCTATTTTCAGGCCCGTCGTATTTGGACTGCCCTGTCAAGGCAGGGTCAGCGCCCGAAGGGCTTGGTGGAAGACGCGCCTCGGCATTGACCGGAATTTCGCAGAGGAGGCATTGGGGGGTTATATGGTGGCCATATGGCCCTACTAAAAAACAAAGGACACTAGATCGTTAAAAGGTTTGAAAGTCTTCTAGTTTAACAGTTGTGTCTTGAATAAAAACCACCTGATTTGAATTGCTGGTATCGACGTAACCAATGACATACGTGTTGTTGCTGAAGCGAAGTCCATCAAACCAAATCTTTCCATCTGATTTAATATTGACATGGTAGATTTCAATGTCATCAGAAGGTAACAGGTCGGTTTCTGCTGATGATATAAGATCGTATTTAACAAGCTTGTTTTGCGTCAAGGTGTTGAGGCCGTGAACAATGAGAGAAGAACCATCAGTCTTGAACAGGCGGACATCTTCAACCATGGTAAAGTCTATATATTCAACATTGGGATAATAACTCCATATCTGCCTTGCATAAACACCAACAAGCGCTAATACGCTGCTGTTCGTTGACTGTATGTCAGTCACCTCTGCTCCATTAGTACCATATATCCCACACTGATAGTTGTCTAATACTAATCCGTTAGCGGTACAGGTAGAAACTACCTCATATTCATTACCAAGGGATCCTCCTGTGCCACATAACCCATTTGCAGAATCACCAAGTAAGCACTTTTCTGAAAGTAAATCATCGGTTGGTAGAATTTTACCTACACCAAATAATTTC
>DIFN01000045.1 GCA_002419145.1 Mageeibacillus sp. UBA5747
CCAGCAGATGCAGCCGCCTTTCTACAGCCAACACTTTCAGATCAAGAATATGAAATGGTTGTGGGATTAATGCTTGATAAAAGAAATACCGTTATCAAGCAGCTCAAAATCAGTGAGGGATCGCTGGGCGAAGCTTTCATCGAACCTCGAAAAATCGCAAAGGCCGCAATCATCTATAATGCCAATGCCGTGATCCTGGCCCATAATCACCCGTCAGGAAATGCCGAGCCCAGCCAATCTGATATTGATATGTCGCCGCCGAGAGATAATTGACCATGAGAGCCGGGCGATAATTGACCAGGCGTAGCCGAAAGAAAATTGACCACCCTCCTCCAAGATGCCTAACCTGAGAGTGACGAAGCTCATTCAAGGGAGGCAAACAATGAAAGAGGGTGGCATATCCATTATGTTATTCGAGCAAATCAAATTGCAAGGCAAGTCCATCATGGCGGTTTCTCGGGAAACCGGGATCTCCAGAAATACAATCAAGAAATACTTTAAAGAGGGTGAGCAACCACACAAAAACAAGGGCAAGCGATTAGGATCGAAGTTGGATAGCTTCAAGGAACTGATCGACCATCTGCTGCTGCAGGGGATCTACAACTGCCAAGTGATCTTTGAACGGCTGCAGGAGTTTGGCTACCAGGGCGGAATCAGCATCGTCAAGGATTATGTCAAAGGCAAACGCCCGCCAGCAATCAAGGTTGCTCCGGCAGTCAGGCGGTATGAAAGCAAAGCCGGACAGCAAGCCCAGATGGACTGGGGCATTATGAAATACAGGGACTTGACCGGTGAGGTTCGCAAAGTTGCTGTATTCGTCATTGTTCTCGGGTTCAGTCGAACCTGCTACATCGAGTTCAGCCGCCGATGTGATATTTGGAGCCTGTTGCGCTGTCTGGTGCATGCATTCGAGTATTTTGGTGGCATTCCACAGACAATCCTGACCGACCGGATGAAGACAGTGATTGAATCAACCGACCATGGCAAGCCGGTCTGGCAGGAGAAATTCCAGCATTTTGCGATAGAGATGGGATTTGTCCCAAAGGTCTGCCGGGTCAGGCGGCCCCAGACCAAAGGCAAAGTTGAACGTCTGGTCCACTATGTCCGTGATAATTTCATGCCAGGCCGTCAGTTCATAGATTTCGGCGACCTGCAGAGTCAGGCGATCTCCTGGTGCGACAAGGTCAACCAGCGCAAGCATGCAACAACCGGCGAAAAACCAATGGTTCTGCTCAAAAAAGAAAAGCTCAAGCCACTGCCAGAATCGAGTCTGTATGATCGTTACCGCTGGGAACCCCGCCGTGTCGATCGCGAATGCTTCGTCAGCTTTGATGGTGTCAAATATGGCGTGCCCTGGCGTTATTGTGGTCAAGAACTTAAAGTTGGTCGACTGGGTGATGATGTTTTCATCGTCGAAGATGATGGCAGCATTGTTGAGCAGCACAAGGTCTGCTACCAGTCGAGAAAGCATGTCTATGCCAAGGACCAGTATGTCGGATTGGCCGAGCAGGATGGCATCCCGTACGAACCGCCGATAGCTCAGCAGATTGCTTTGGATGAAGTCGAGATCCGCTCCTTGTCAGTCTATGCCGCACTCTCGGAGGTAATCTGACTATGGAACTGGAAAGAGCCCAACAGCAACTGGAAAATCTGGGTCTTGAGAAAGCCTCCCTGGCGCTGGATTCGCAGCTGGAACAAGCGCTGAAAAACCAGAGCACCTATGTTGAATTTCTCAATAGTCTACTCCAGAGTGAAGCCGACGAGCGCCGGAAACGCAGCGAAGAAACTCGATTGAAGTTGTCGCGATTGCCCCAGAAAAAGCTGCTGTCGGATTTTAATTTCGAATTCCAGCCCAGCCTTGATGAACGGCAGATCAAGGAGCTGGCAACGATGGCGTTTGTTCACCGGCAGGAGAATGTGATCTTTCTTGGTCCGCCTGGCGTTGGCAAAAGCCACCTGGCCATTGGCCTGGCATCCGAAGCGATCCAGCAAGGTATGTCCGTCTACTTTGTCAGCATGTCGAGGCTGCTGGCTGACTTGAGCAAAGCCGCTAAGGAAGGTCGCTTGGAACGGCGGTGGAAGATCTACCAGCGTCCAAAACTGCTGCTGATTGACGAAATTGGTTACTCTCAGCTGGACCGTGTCTCAGGCAACTTGTTCTTCCAACTCATCTGCTCTCGCTACGAAAAAGGAAGCATAGTCCTGACTAGCAACAAAGGTTTCACAGAATGGGGTGAATTGATGGGTGACCAAGCATTGGCTACCGCGATCCTGGACCGTCTGTTGCACCATGCTCATGTTGTTAATATCCGCGGCGGAAGTTATCGCCTGAGAGCCAGAACAAAAGCTGGACTTTATGCAGGTCCGAATCCACTGACCGATGTTGATCCAAACCGCACGTAATTGGGGGTGGTCAAAAATCTCTCGGCCGCAGGTGGTCAATTATCTCTCGGCGGCCATGGTCAAAAATGATTCGGCGTTGACAGATACAACCCGGCAATTATCCGAAGCTTTGTCGGGTCTGGGTATTCATGTCCTGGATCACATCGTCATCGGCCGACCGGATTTCACATCATTGCGCCAATTAGGCATGATGCCAGTGCCTGCAAAGGTTACTGAGAAATCACAGAAATAC
>DIFN01000077.1 GCA_002419145.1 Mageeibacillus sp. UBA5747
GTTGGCAGAATTGGTTGTGCTATAATCGAAACAGAATAGACTGTTTTATGCCTCTTTTATTTGCAGGATTTACAGGAGCCCTTCCATGACCACATTCAGAATAGCCCCCGACATGAAACCGTGCGGCGACCAGCCTCAGGCCATTGACCAGCTTGTTTCTGGCCTGGAAAAGGGTGAACGCTTCCAGACCCTGCTCGGCGTCACCGGATCGGGCAAAACCTTCACCATGGCCAATGTGATCGAACGTGTGCAGCGTCCGACTCTGGTCATTGCTCACAACAAAACGCTGGCTGGCCAGCTGACCGCAGAGTTCAAGGCCTTTTTTCCGGACAATGCGGTCGAATATTTCGTCAGCTATTACGATTACTACCAGCCGGAAGCCTATATCCCGTCGACCGACACTTTCATTGAAAAAGACTCTGCGATCAATGATGAGATCGACCGCCTGCGCCATTCGGCGACCGCATCGCTCCTGGAAAGACGCGATGTCATTGTCGTAGCTTCGGTCTCCTGCATTTATGGGCTGGGTGATCCGGAGGATTACAAGAGTTTGATGGTTAACCTGCGTCCTGGCATGGTCAAGGACCGCGATGCTGTCATCCGCGAACTGATCGACATCCAGTATACCCGCAATGACTTCGACACCCGGCGCGGCACTTTCCGTGTCCGCGGTGATACGCTCGATATATTTCCGGCCGCAGCGGAAAACGTCATGACCCGGGTGACCTTCTTGGGCGATGAGATCGAGAAAATCGTTGAAATCGATCACTTAACGGGCCGTGTGCTGACAGTCCGCAATTATGCTTCGATTTTCCCAGCCAGCCATTATGCAACCACGGACCTGAAAATGAAAAAGGCTGTTATTTCGATCCAGGAGGAGCTGGAAGACCGGCTCAAGGAATTGCGCGATCAGGGCAAACTGGTTGAGGCCTACCGCTTGGAACAGCGCACGCGATATGACATCGAGATGTTGCGCGAGACCGGCTTTTGCAAAGGCATCGAGAACTACTCACGCCACCTGTCTGGCCGAGCTCCGGGTGAGGCACCATTTACCCTGATCGATTTTTTCCCGGATGATTTCATCCTGATGGTCGATGAATCCCACGTCACGATTCCCCAGATCGGTGCCATGTACAACGGCGACCGCTCACGCAAACAAGCCCTGGTCGACTTTGGTTTCCGCCTGCCGTCGGCCTTCGATAACCGGCCACTCAACTTCACAGAGTTTGAGCAAAAGATCGGACAGGGCGTTTTTGTCAGCGCCACACCATCGCGCTACGAGACCGAACATGCCAGCGTTGTGGTCGAGCAGATCATCCGCCCGACCGGCTTGGTCGATCCATCCATCAGCATCCGGCCCGTCGATGGCCAGATCGAGGACCTGCTGGCCGAGATTCGTTCGGTCAATGCCCGCGGCGAGCGGACACTCGTCCTGACCTTGACCAAGAAAATGGCCGAGGACCTGACAGGATTTTTCAAAGAAGAAGGCCTTAAGGTCCAATACTTGCACTCGGACATCGATACGGTCGAACGCCTGAAAATTTTGCGCGACTTGCGCCAGGGTTTGTTTGATGTCCTCGTGGGTATCAACTTGCTGCGTGAAGGCCTCGATCTGCCGGAAGTCTCCCTGATCGCGATTCTCGATGCTGACAAGGAGGGCTTCTTGCGTTCGACAACCTCGCTGATCCAGATCATTGGCCGGGCTGCCCGCAACATCAACGGTCATGTCATCCTCTATGCCGATACGGTCACCGAGTCGATGCACCAGGCGATCATCGAAACCAACCGCCGCCGCAGCATCCAGGAAACCTACAATCGTGAAAACAACATCACACCCCGCTCGATTGAAAAAGCTGTTCGTGCCGTCATCGACACGGTCGTGGATGCGGCCGAGGAAGCCGGACTCGATGAGCAAGCCGCCGATATGCTCCTGGAGCACAAACTGGACCGCCTCAAACCGGAAGAGCTGGCCCGCATGGCGGTCAAAATCGAAAAAGATATGAAAGATGCAGCGAAAAAGCTGGCCTTCGAAGAAGCAGCCCAGCTGCGCGATCTGCTGGTTTTGATCCGCGGCAAACTGACCTGACCATAGCACCGTGGCACCGCTCGCTATGATATAATCATTTCACAATTCGACCGTCTGGAAGGCCCCGCTTCATTGCATCCAGACCGTCGCCAATGAACGAGGAGGGACCCTTATGACTTTGGCTCAGGAACGTTACAACCGCTGGACTACCGACCTGAATTTTGATGAGTCAACACGCGCCGAACTCTTGGCCATCGCTCAGGACGAAAAGGAAATCGAAGACCGTTTCTACATGGATCTCGAATTTGGCACCGCTGGCCTGCGCGGGGTGCTCGGTGCCGGGACCAACCGGATGAACCTGTACACGGTCGCCCGCGCCTCCGAGGGCTTTGCTCGTTTCCTTTCCAGTCAGGGCGAGGCCACCAAAGCCCGCGGCGTAGCGATCTCCTATGATTCGCGCCTGTTCTCACGTGAATTTGCTGTTCTTTCCGCCCGGATTTTTGTCACCCACGGGATCAAAGTCTACCTCTCCGATGAGCTGCGCCCAGTGCCGATGCTATCCTTTGCCATCCGCCACTTCCGGACCGCGGGCGGCGTCATGATCACGGCCAGCCACAATCCGGCCAAATACAACGGTTACAAAGCGTACGGCGAAGACGGCGGCCAGCTGCCGCCGGAAGCGGCCACAGTTGTCAGCGATGTCATGAATTCGATCGAGGATTTCCCCCCGCTGCTTAATTGCCTCAGCGAAGACAATGCGCGTGCAACTGGCCTGTGGCAGGATTTTGGCGAGGACCTCGACGCCAGTTATACCGCAATGCTGGAAAAGCTGGCGATCAATCTGGGAGCCGTCCAGCGCCACCGTGATCTCAAGATCGTCTATACGCCTTTGCATGGGGCCGGCAATAAACCCGTCCGCCGCATCCTGTCTCAGATTGGTTTTACCAATATCCTCGTGGTCCCTGAACAGGAACTACCGGATGGCCATTTCCCGACGGTTGCTTTTCCCAATCCAGAAGAGCGCTCCGCTCTGGCGATGGCGATCGATCTGGCTCAAAAAGAAGGCGCTGACCTCGTGATCGCAACCGACCCGGATGCCGACCGCACGGGCGTCTGTGTCCGCACCAGCACGGGCGACTATCAGGTCCTGTCCGGCAACCAGATCGGCCTTTTGCTGATGGAATACATCCTGTCTGCCAAACAGAAATCCGGCACCTTGCAGGATCAGTCATTTGTCGTTTCCACGATCGTCTCGACCAAATTGACCAAACGCATCGCCGAGGCCTATGGCGTCACGTTGTTCGAATGCCTGACCGGATTCAAATTCATCGCCGAGCTGATCAAGCAGCACGACGAATTTGGCCCGATGCATTTCCAGTTTGGTTTTGAGGAAAGTTTCGGCTATCTGGCCGGTACCGATGTCCGTGACAAAGACGCAGTCGTCGCCAGCATGCTGATCGGTGAAATGGCCGCTGCAGCCGCCGACGAGGGCAAGACCCTCTATGACCTGCTGCAGGATATTTTCCAGCGCTATGGCTATGCCGCGGAAAAAACCATTTCGATCACTCTCGAGGGCAAAGCAGGCATTGAAAAGATCAAATCTGGCATGACCTACCTGCGGGAGAACAAGCACTTGGGTGTCCCTGGCGTCCCCGTAAGGGCCGTCCGTGATTATAAGACGCTCGAGCGGATCGTACTGGCTGATGGCTCGAGCACTCCGATCAACATGACCCCGTCGGATGTTCTGCTCTATGAGCTCGACGGCATCGACTGGTTCTGCATCCGACCCTCAGGTACCGAGCCGAAAATCAAAATCTATTTTGGCATCTATGGTGACGTGCAAGCCCAGAATGAAGCCACCCTGAACCAGTTGCGCGAGCGGGTCGAAGGCTATCTGCGCGCGCATCTCTGATCGATCGCACGTGGCTTTTACTCATCTCCACCTTCACACGGAATACAGTTTGCTCGATGGGGCGATCCGGATCAAAGACTTGCCGGATCGCCTGATTGAACTGGGCATGGATGCCTGCGCGATTACCGACCATGGCGTCCTCTACGGCATCGTCGATTACTACAATGCCCTGATCGCCAAAGGCATCCGCCCGATCCTGGGCTGCGAAGTCTATGTCGCCCCGCGCAGCCACACCGACAAGGAAGGCAGCCTCGATAAGGAGCCGTCGCACCTGATCCTGCTGGCGGAAAACCAAACCGGCTGGCAGAACCTGATGAAGCTGGTCTCAATCGGCTTCATCGACGGCTTCTATTACCGTCCCCGGGTGGATCATGAACTGTTGCGCCAGCATGCGCCAGGCCTGATTGCCCTCTCCGCCTGCCTCGGTGGCGAAATCCCCGGTGCCCTGCTGGAACAGGACCGCAAGCGTGCGGTCAGCCTGGCCCGGGAGTATGACGGGATTTTCGGCCGGGGCAATTTCTACCTCGAGCTGCAGCATAACGGCATCCCCGAACAAGCCCTGGTCAATACCCAGCTGATCGAGATCAGCCGCGAAACGGGCATCCCCTTGGTCGCCACCAATGATTGCCATTATTTGCGATCGGACGATGCGCATGCCCACGAGGTTCTTTTGTGCATGCAGACCGGCAAACGAATGAGTGATCCAGACCGCATGCGCATGCAGTCGGATGCCTTCTACCTCAAGTCGCCGGAAGAAATGGCCACCGCATTTGCCACTCTGCCGGAGGCCATCGCCAATACAGAGCGTATCGCAGCCCGCTGCCAGGTCAAACTCGACTTTGACACGATCCACTTACCGGCTTTTGCCACTCCGGGAGGCATGCCCAATACCGACTACCTCGAACAGCTCTGCCGCCAGGGTCTTGAGGAACGTCTGCTCCTGCAGACGAATATCCCCCGCGAAGCCTATGAAAAGCGCCTCACCTATGAGCTTTCGGTCATCAACCGGATGGGTTACACCGACTACTACCTGATCGTCTGGGATTTCATCCGTTTTGCCCGTGATAGCCAGATCATGGTCGGCCCCGGCCGTGGCTCCGGTGCCGGGTCACTGGCTGCCTACTGTCTCAAAATCACCAACATCGACCCGCTTAAATATTCGCTGATTTTCGAGCGCTTCCTCAATGCAGACCGCGTCAGCATGCCCGATTTTGACATCGATTTCTGTTATGAGCGGCGGCCGGAGGTCATCCGTTATGTCACCGCTAAATACGGCCAGGACCGGGTCGCCCAGGTCATCACCTTCGGTACCCTGGCTGCCCGGGCTGCCATCCGCGACGTCGCCCGGGCCCTCGATGTTTCGTATGCCGAGACCGACCGCATCGCCAAATTTGTCCCCGGTCTGCCGGGCGTGACGCTGGCTAAAGCCCTTGAGCAAAGTTCTGAGCTGCGCAAAGATTATGAAGAAAACCCGGTGACACGCCAGGTGATCGATCTCGCCCGCCGTTTCGAAGGCATGCCGCGCCATGCGTCAACCCATGCCGCTGGTGTGGTCATTTCCAGTGAACCATTGACCAATCTTGCCCCCTTGTCCAGAAACGAAGACTCGATTGTGGTCCAGTATTCGAAAAACAACATTGAGCTGATCGGCCTGTTGAAATTCGATTTCCTGGGTCTTCGAACGTTGACCGTCATGCAGGATACTGCTGCCATGGTGGCCCAAAATCACCAGGTCGTGATCGATTTTGATACATTGCCGATGGAGGATCGGGCTGTCTATGCCATGATCAGCGAGGGCAACACCGAAGCGGTTTTCCAATTGGAAAGTGGCGGCATGACCAGCTTCATGAAGGAATTACGTCCCGAGTCACTCGAAGACATCATCGCCGGCATCTCTCTCTACCGACCTGGCCCGATGGACCAGATCCCACAGTATGTCGCCGCCAAGCACGACCCAGCCAAGATCCGCTATGACCACCCCCTGCTCGAGCCAATTCTCAACGTGACATACGGCTGCATTGTCTACCAGGAGCAGGTCATGCAGATCGTGCGTGACCTGGCCGGTTTCTCGATGGGCCAGTCCGACAATGTCCGCCGTGCCATGTCCAAGAAAAAACCGGCAGAGATGGCCAAGTACAAGAACCTGTTCCTGTACGGCGGTGTCGATGAAAAAGGCAATGAAGTGGCAGGTGCCGTCGCCCGGGGTGTCGATCTCGAGACTGCCGAAAAAATCTTCGACGATGTCATGGCCTTTGCTGGCTATGCCTTCAACAAATCACACGCGGCTGCCTATGCGGTCATCGCCTATGATACTGCCTGGCTCAAATATTATTACCCTGTGGAGTTCATGGCAGCCATGCTCAATAGCTACCTCGGCAACCTCGGCCAAGCTGCTGCTTATGTCCGCGTCTGCCGTAAACTGGGCATTGAAGTCCTGCCGCCGGACATCAATGCCAGTCAGGCCCGTTTCACCACCGAAAGCGGCAAGATCCGCTTCTCCCTGGCGGCCGTGAAAAACGTCGGTGAAGCGGCAATCCGGACGGTCCTGGAAGACCGGACGGCCCATGGACCGTACACATCTTATGGCGATTTCCTGCGCCGGGCCAGTGCATCTGACCTCAACCGCAAGATGATTGAGAGCCTGGTCCGAGCCTCAGCTTTTGACTGCTTTGGTATTGCGCGCTCCCAATTGGTCGCTGTACTCGACCCGTTCATGACCCAGCTGCAGAATGCGCGGCGCCAGAGCATGGAGGGTCAACTCAGTTTGTTCGGTCTGGACCTTGCTGCCTCCGACAGCACCGAAGCAGAACCCAACTACCCGGCTTTGCCGGAATTCAGTCCAGCCGATCTGCTGGCGATGGAGAAGGAGATGCTGGGTCTTTATGTGACCGGCCATCCCCTCGATGAATACCGGGCTGCGATCACTGCCGTGGCCACCCACGACAGCAGCGCCCTCCAGCAGCATGAAGGTGACGAAGAAATCGGCACCCTGGCCTTGAATGCCAAAGATCAGGATAAGGCAATTTTTGCCGGCCTGATTGTGGCTCGCAAGGCGCGTACAACCCGCAACAAAGAAGCAATGGCCATCCTGACCTTTGAAGATCTGGCCGGTACCTGCGAAGTGCTGGTGTTCCCACGCGTTTTTGCTCAGTTTGGAGGTTTGCTCCAGGAAGGACAGCCCGTCCTCCTGGGCGGCCGACTGAGCCTGCGCGACGACGACACCCCCAAATTCATTGCCGAACTGGCTGCACCCTTGACCCCGGACCTGACTCGCCGCCCGCCTGAATTTGACCGTTATGTTGGCACGGCCAACCCATCAGCCACCGAGCGCAACTCAAATGGTTCGACATCAGGCCGCCCGGCCAGCCGGGATAGCCGCCAGGCTGCAGCTACTTCCAACAGCAGGGCTGCCACCCGAACTCTGGCCATCCGTTATTGGGGTGAAAAAGACGATCCTGGATACAAGCGCCTCCTGGCCATGCTCCAGTTTTTCAACGGCCCGATGCGAGTCAAAGTCTACCTGGGCACCAGCCGGACGGGTCATGAACTGCCAGCTGATTGCTGGATCGAGGCTGACGATAAAATCCTGCAGGAAATTGCCCGCAGATATGGCATGCCTAATATCGCCTTGCTATAATGAAGTGTCTGTTCCGGAAAATATCCGGCCTGTTTTTTGCAATCGATCGATCAAGGAGATGCAAAACCCATGGATGAACAAAAGGTTATCCGCAACATCGGCGTTTTGACCAGTGGTGGCGATGCCCCAGGCATGAATGCAGCCATCCGTGCAGTCACCCGTACCGGTCTTTACTACGGCTATCGGGTCTATGGCATCCGGCGCGGCTTCCACGGTCTCTGGCGCGGGGATATCGAGGAGCTCAACCGTTCCTCCGTTTCTGAAAAGCTTCAGCGGGGCGGGACCTTCCTGATGACAGCCCGATCCAAGACTTTCAATTCCGAAGAGGGTGTCAACAGGGCCATCGAAATGATCAAGGTTTTCAATCTTGACGCCATTGTTACAATCGGCGGCGATGGAACCTTCAAGGGCGCCCGCGATCTGGCCCGCAAAGGCATCCCCGTCATCGGCATTCCCGGCACGATCGACAACGACATTGCCTGCTCGGATTACACGATTGGTTATGATACTGCCATGAACACGGCCATGGAGGCCATTGACAAATTGCGCGATACGGCATCGTCCCACGAGCGCTGCAGTGTCATCGAGGTCATGGGCCGTGCCGCCGGCTACATTGCGCTCAATGTCGGCATCGCCACCGGAGCAGAGGTTGTCCTCATCCCAGAAAAATCCTTTGACTTCAATAAGGATGTGCTCAAGGCCGTTCTCGATGGACGCAACCGCGGCAAGCATCACTTCATCGTTGTAGTTGCCGAAGGCGCAGCCAAAGCTGATGAAATCGCGCGTCAGATCGAGACGCTGACCGGGATCGAATCCCGTGCGACCATCCTCGGCCACCTCCAGCGGGGTGGCAGTCCGACCCTGCGCGACCGCCAGATGGCCAGCCTGATGGGCCTGCACGCCGTTGAATGCCTGCGGGACGGCCGCTTCAACAGGGTCGTCGCCTACAAAGAGGGCAAGATCGTCGACATCGACATCGAAGAAGCTCTCAACATGAAAAAGACCATCGATCCGATCGAGCTGGAGCGTGCCACAATCCTGACATCCTGACGTAAAAGCCATCCGGTGCATTACCAGATTTTGCAAGAGTTGCAAAACCTGTCATGCCAGCAGGTGAGATCTATGCAACAGAGCAAGCTCTATCAATAAAGTGATTGCTCATGAGTGTTATTTATTACATTTTGACTGGCGATGATTGACAATTCTGTAAAGATATTGTAATCTGGCATCAAGCAGATAGCTGTGTGACAGCAGTCTGCCGACCAAAAGAAAACAGGCGAGGGCATTAAGGCCTTCAGCCGATAAAGGCAAACCAGGTGAAAATCTGGGACGCAAAGCTAAAGGGCCTCTGGGACATCTCCCGTGGCAGCCAGCTACCGAAACTGGGAGGCTTTTTCAATGTCCTTTTTGTCGTTCGGATTTTCTCGTAAAACGATCCAGGTCCTGAGTGCTGCCGTCATTCTTTCCAGCATCATCAGCATCAGCGGTGTGACAGCCCAGGCGGCTGGCATTATCCGCGTCCATGACCAGATTGCCCAGGCAAAAGCCAAAATCTTCGGCGAATATCCCAAAGCTGAAGTTGCCTGGCCAGAAGTCATCCGTCCGGAAACAAGCGTTGAAAAAGCACCCGGCAAAGAAGAAACCCAAGAAGAAACCCAAGCCGCTGCTCCTGCTGCAGTCCAAACCGAGCCGACTAAGGCAGAAGCCCAAGTCGAAAAGAAGATCGAAGCCCCTGTTGAGAAAGTAGAAGAAGCTGCCCCGGTCAAGGCCCAGGAAGCCCAGCCAACCCCGGCTGCCACCGTTGAAGCCGCAGCCGTTGCTGCCCCTGCTCCTGTTGCCACCGAAACCCCTGCAGCCATTGAATCCACCGGTGATTATTGGACGGATGAAATCCTCCGTCTGGTCAATGAAGCCCGTGCCGCCGAAGGCCTCGCTGCACTGACCATCAACAGCAAGGCTCAGGAAGCTGCTGCCATCCGCGTCACGGAACTGCCCAACAGTCCCTCGCCGCACCTGCGTCCTGACGGCGCCCAGTTCTACACTGTTTTTGCTGAAGTCGGCCTCAAACCTAAAACCGGCGGTGAAAACTACGCCATCGGCACAGCCAATGCCTATGCTCCAGAGCAGATCGTCACCGCCTGGCTGAACAGCCCTGGCCACCGTAAAAACATCATGAACGCGTCTTATAAGCAGATCGGCATCGGCCACGCCGCCATCGGTGACAAAGAATATTTCGAACAGCTCTTCATCGGCTGATCTGGAACGAACGACACGCCGAAAAAGCTCCAGGCGTTAGACACATGCAAAAAGGCTGCCAATCGGCAGCCTTTTTGCTTTGGGAAGGGCAACTGTTTGAAATCAGTCTTGCTCAGACGGGACTTCCTGGAGTTTGTATTTCCAGAAGATCAGCAGGGTTCCGATCAAAAGCAGGGTCATAAAGACAATCACGCGAACGTTATAACCCGTTTCTCCGGTGTTGGGCATTTCACCTGCAGCAACAATCAGCGAAGATTTCGCTGCCGGCGGGTCGTCTGAAGTGAACGTGGCTCCAAAGACGGCGACTGTTGCGGCGGAGGTCTGTGTAGCTGTTGTCGATTCGGTCGTGGTGGTCGTCGGCTCGGCGGTCGTGGTGGTGGTCGGTGCCGGTGCGGTCGTGGTCGGTGCCGGTGCAGTCGTGGTGGTCGTCGATTCGGCGGTCGTGGTCGGTGCCGGTGCGGTGGTCGTCGGCTCAGCAGTCGTGGTCGGTGCCGATGCAGTCGTGGTCGGTGCCGATGCAGTCGTGGTGGTCGTCGGCTCAGCTGTTGCTTTGGGCTCTCTCAGAACAAACGTATAGTGACTGATTTCGGGAATCTGTCCACCGTTGTTGAGTGGGGACCTCAAGCCAGAGTCGGCATTTTCGAGATTGGTGTAGGTATAAAGGTAAGCTGCATTGCCACCTTTGACGAGGACTTCGGCCACGATGTCCGGACCTTCTCCTGGATGATCACCGGTGTAAAAAGTCAGATACTTGCCGTCTTCTGAAACATCAAAGTGTACGATGTACGGTATGCCATTGATCGTTCCTTCCCAGTCCTTATCGATCGGCGAATCAACTTTGATTTCACCCTGACGAACGGGATTGTTGCTAAGAGGGGTGGGTGCAATGCCACTGTCCGATGTCCCGGTCGCATCTGCGTAGGCAAAGGAAATGGAACTGAAGGTCAGGACCAGGATTGCGATAAAAGTGAAATAGGTCTTCAGAAATTTAGATTTTCGTTTCATAAGCTGTCCCTTTCAATTTGAAAAACTACTGAAAATGAAAAAACCGGCCATGTGCTCATCGCTGGCCGGTTACGCTACTAGCTCCCCTCAGAACAAAGCGTCCAACACGCCCTGAGATTCATTGCTTCCATTAGCCCCAGTATGGATGAAAACGATAAAAAATATTAGATACGCAAGTTACCAATTAGTTTCCTGGCCCCAAATTTTGACAAACCTGTAGGGGAAAGAGTATCCTGTCTGACCGATTTACCTGCCTGCTGCATGGTATAATCCGATCACAGCAAGACATCAGCCTGCCGAGCCGGATCGGAGTGATCTAGATGAAAGTGAACAAGAAATTCAGAATTGCATTGGCTATATATATCGCAGCCGTTCTGGCATATGTCGGTTATCTGCTCTATGGATACATTCAAAGTGTCCAGGATCGCAACCATCTGCGTGCCTTGTCCGCGATGGTGGATGGCGCCCAGACGCCTGAGGAAACAATAGTAAGAGAGAGCCCGGATGCAGCATCGGGCACATCAGCGGAAACAATCCCTTCAGGGCCATCCCAGACTGCCAAGCCGCAAGTACTGCCCCAGTATCAGGCCTTGTTTGAGCAAAACCCTGACCTGATCGGCTGGATTAAGATCGAGGATTCTGAGGTTAATTACCCGGTCATGTACACGCCGCAGGATCCTAACCATTACCTTTACCGCGATTTTGAAGATAAGGACAGCAAGCATGGCCTGCCGTTCGTCGACTACCGTTCCAGCCTGTTGCCCCGCACAACCAATGTCCTGATCCATGCCCACAACATGAAAGACGGCAGCATGTTCGCAACACTTGGCAAATACCAGAGCCGGTCTTATTTTGAGAACCATCTGACTGTCGAATTTGACACAATCTACGAAAAAGGCGAATACGAGATTTTTGCCGCATTCATGACACAAGTGTATCCAGCAGACGCCGAGGAATTCATGTATTACCGTTTCATCCAGGCAGACACTGAGGCGGAATTCAAAGATTATGTTGACAATGCTCTGAAATTGTCACTTTACGACACCGGGATCAAACCCAAATACGGCGACCAGTTGCTCACCCTCTCTACCTGCAGTTACCATGTCGGTGATGGCCGCATGGTTATCGTAGCCCGGAAAAAGTCAGCCCCGGAGCATGGTGCGGTGGCGTGAGATGTTTGTGAACGCAAAGGAAAGGGGAGCCGTTTTGGACGACTCCCCTTTTGCAGCAAGTGATTGTAATTTGTTTATGTTTGTATCTTGAACTCCCAGAAAATTATAACGTGTCAGGATTGATTGAGAAGGCCACGAGTATCTCACGCTGAGCCTTTGCTGACCTCGGTAATGATGTCGTTGTATGTGCCGGTGTAGTGGATCCTGGTCAATGATTCTAACTCGCCGAGCAAGAGTTTAGGCGAGTAGCGTCCCGAGAGTTTCTTTTCACGCAAGATTTTCTGAATTTGACTGTGCAGGAACAAGGCGATAAATTGGACAAAGACCCGCCCGGCCATTCGTCCGGATGAATGAATCCGCAACCGTTTCATGTCCAATGCATTTTTCAAATCATCATACGTCTTTTTCACCACATCCTTGTCGTAGCAATACTTTCAGGAAATCAGATAAGTCTGCACATTATACTTTATTGGGAGTTTAAGTTTTCGCGCGTTTTGTTACACGAATATTACAGGCAGCAAAAATATTACAGGCTCATGTCTTGCTTGTATAGGTTAGATGTCATATTTACAATATGTCTAGCGATTAAATTCCATTTGTGCTTTTATTTGGCTAATGCCAAGTCCGCACAAAAGTTTAACTTTGTCATCGCTTTATTGCCTAAGTACGATCATTCTTCAGAACACGACGTGTTTTTGCCGGCTGGAACAGGTATTTGTTCCGCTTGATTAAATTTGTCCTCTGAAAGGAACCAGACCCTTGAAGAATGCTGTCCCAACCCTGATACGCCCCCGAACCATCACTTTGCGTATTTTATTGACAACAGGGATCATCGTCCTTGCTATCTTGAGTTTTCATCTTCCAGCTATTTCAGCTGAATCGACAGCAGCAGGTGCCAGTCTGGTTGAACACTGGATTGCTGAGGCCAAAGACGCTGTGTGGGGTGAATACCCGACTGTCCAGGACCCGTGGCCGGTCCAGAACACTGCTGGAGATTTGAATGGTCTGGATCTGCCAGGCCGTTCCAATCCTCAACAGGTGATCGAACCAGAGATCGAACCAGAGATCGTCAAACAACAGCCGGTTAGCCAACCAAAGCCTACACCTGCAGCCACCGAAACGCCAATCACCGCAACGGAACCAGTGGTCATAGCAGTTTCATCCAGCGACTGGCTGGCCGAATTTGTCCGTCTGACCAATGCAGCACGAGAGAAAAATGGCCTGGCGCCTTTGTCTGTGCACAGTACACTCTGCCAGGCAGCCGATATTCGAGTCCGTGAATTGCCCACCAGCCCGTCCCCTCATCTCAGACCCGATGGCGACGCCTTTTATACAGCTCTGGCGGATG
>DIFN01000044.1:0-25459 GCA_002419145.1 Mageeibacillus sp. UBA5747
GCCTCTGGAAATGACCGGCCACAGCCTGGTTCTCTAAGACAATCCGTGTTCAATGTTACGGAATTGTGCTATAATCAACATGGCTCGACGCCTGCTGCGCCAGTCCGCGCGGCCGTCTGCCGAGCTTAAAGGATGACTCTTTGTGATCCATTTTTTGAACATTTTAAGGAGAGTGTCACATGGCTAACCAAAAGAAGTACATGACCATGGACGGCAATACCGCTGCCGCGTATACCTCGTACGCGTTCACCGAAGTTGCCGGCATCTACCCCATCACTCCGTCGTCACCGATGGCTGACTACACGGATCAGTGGGCACAAGAAGGCCGCAAGAATATTTTTGGCCAGACCGTCAACGTCGTTGAAATGCAATCTGAGGGTGGTGCTGCCGCGACGACTCATGGTGCATTGGCAACTGGTGCCCTGGCGACGACCTACACGGCTTCCCAGGGCCTTTTGCTGATGATCCCCAACATGTACAAAATCTCTGGTGAGCTCCTGCCGGGTGTTTTTCATGTCTCAGCTCGAGCATTGGCCGCCCACGCCTTGTCGATCTTCGGTGACCATGCTGACGTTATGGCCTGCCGCCAGACCGGTTTTGCGATGCTCGCTTCTTCATCTGTCCAGGAAGTCGTCGACCTCGCTGCCGTCGCCCATCTCGCCGCGATCAAAGGTCGGGTCCCGTTTCTGCATTTTTTTGATGGATTCCGCACGTCGCATGAAATCCAGAAAATCGAAGTCCAGGACTACGCTGACCTGGCCAAGCTCGTCGATATGGACGCTGTCAAAGCCTTCCGCGCCCGTGGCCTCTCCCCTAACCACCCCACCCTGCGCGGCACCGCCCAGAACCCAGACATCTATTTCCAGGGCCGTGAGGCGGCCAATCCCTACTACGACGCCCTGCCGGCCGTCGTTGATTATTACTTTGACGAAATGAACAAACTCACCGGCCGTAACTACAAGGCATTCAATTACTATGGTGCCCCGGATGCAGAACGCATCATTATCGCGATGGGTTCTGTCTGTGAAGCGATCGAAGAGACGATCGATCTGCTGATCGCCCGTGGCGAAAAAGTCGGCATGGTCAAGATCCACCTGTACCGTCCGTTCTCGGTCGAACGCTTGCTGGCCGCTGTCCCCAAATCTGTCAAGAAAATCGCTGTCCTCGATCGCACTAAAGAACCCGGCGCCTATGGCGAACCGCTGTTCCTGGACATTGCCGCAGCCTACGCTGGCCAGGACAATGCTCCGTCCATCGTCGGCGGCCGCTATGGCCTCGGCTCCAAGGACACCACCCCAGACCAGATCGTTGCCGTGTTTAAGAATCTCAAGGCTGACAAGCCGAAACACAACTTCACCATCGGCATTGTCGATGATGTGACCTTCACCTCACTGCCGATTGAAGAATCCGTCGATGTCGCCCAAGATGGCACCATCCAGGCCCGCTTCTGGGGCCTTGGGGCAGACGGTACCGTCGGCGCCAACAAGAACTCGATCAAGATCATCGGCGACCATACCGATATGTACGCCCAAGCCTACTTCTCCTATGACTCCAAGAAGTCCGGCGGCGTCACGATCTCTGACCTCCGCTTCGGCAAGAACCCCATTCGCTCCACCTATCTGGTCAACAAGGCTGACTTTGTTGCCTGCCACAATCAGGCCTATGTCAACCAGTACGACATGATGTCAGCCCTGAAACCAGGCGGTACCTTCTTGCTCAACACCATCTGGAGCAAAGATGAACTCGACACCATGCTCCCGGGCAGCATCAAGCGCTACCTGGCCCAGAACAACATCAAGTTCTACACGATTGACGCTGTCAGAAAAGCTGAAGAAATCGGACTAGGCGGACGCATCAACACCATCATGCAGGCAGCCTTCTTCAAACTCGCCCAGATCATCCCGGTCGAGGACGCTGTCACCTACATGAAAAAGGCCATTTATAAGTCTTATGGCAAAAAAGGTGATGATGTTGTCAACATGAACTATGCTGCCGTTGATGCTGGTCTCAATGCTGTCGTCGAAATCAAAGTCCCTGCCGCATGGGCCGACGCCGAAGACGTGGTCGTTGAGAAGAAACCGATTCCGGACTTCATCAAGAACGTCGTCGAAGTCATGAATGCCCAGCAGGGTGACAAGCTCCCGGTCAGCGCCTTCACCGGCCGCGAAGACGGCACCTTCCCGCAGGGCACCAGCCAGTACGAGAAGCGCATGATCGCGACTAAGATCCCGATCTGGCAGCCCGACAACTGCATCCAGTGCAACCAGTGCTCGTATGTCTGCCCGCATGCTGTCATTCGCCCCTTCCTGCTTACGGACGACGAAGCTGCCAAAGCTCCGGCAGATTTCAAGACCCTCAAGGGCATGAAGCCTTACGACAAGTACCAGTATCGCATCCAGGTCTCCCTGATGGACTGCACGGGCTGTGGCTCCTGCGCCGATGTCTGCCCGGCCAAAAACAAAGCCCTGATCATGGAACCAATCGAAAAGAACCTGGAACAGGCTTCCAACTGGGACTACGCGATCGAACTTCCAGTCAAAGTCAATCCGCTCAACAAAGAAACCGTTAAAGGCAGCCAATTCGAGCAGCCCCTGCTCGAATTCTCCGGTGCCTGCGCAGGCTGCGGCGAGACTCCATACGCCAAGCTTATCACCCAGCTCTTCGGTGACCGGATGCAGATCAGCAATGCGACCGGCTGTTCCTCAATCTGGGGAGGTTCTGCACCTTCGATGCCGTACCGTCCGAATGAAAAGGGCCAGGGTCCGGCCTGGGGCAATTCTTTGTTCGAAGACAACGCCGAACACGGCCTGGGCATGTACCTCGGCTACAAGCAGATTCGTTCCCGCCTTGCAGCACAGTTGAAGGACCTTGTCTCAGTTGACGTCAATGATGACCTGAACACTGCTGTCAACGCCTGGATCGAAGCCAAAGAAGATGGCAAGAAGACCCGTGCTGTCACTGAAACCCTCGTAGCCGCCCTCAAGGCCTACAAGGGCGATAACGAAGCAGCCAAGGCACTGATCGCTACGATCCTCGAAAACGAAGACTACCTCGCCAAACGCTCGCAGTGGATCATCGGTGGCGACGGCTGGGCCTATGACATCGGTTACGGCGGCCTGGACCATGTCCTCGCCTCGGGCGAAGACATCAACGTCCTCGTCCTGGACACCGAAATCTATTCGAACACAGGTGGCCAGGCTTCAAAGTCGACTCCGACCGGTGCGGTCGCCCAGTTTGCGGCTGGCGGCAAATCGATCAAAAAGAAAGATCTCGGCATGATGGCCATGTCCTACGGGTACGTCTACGTCGCCCAGATTGCCATGGGCGCCAACCAGAACCAGACCCTCAAAGCCCTCGCAGAAGCGGAAGCCTATCCGGGTCCGTCCCTGGTTATTGCCTACGCACCCTGCATCAGCCATGGCATCAAGGGTGGCATGACGGTCTCCCAGCGCCAGGAAAAGAATGCGGTTGAATGCGGCTACTGGCACCTCTACCGCTACAATCCGCTGCTCAAGGCCGAAGGGAAAAATCCGTTCGTGCTCGATTCCAAGGAACCGACCGGCGATCACAAGGCCTTCCTGATGAGCGAAAACCGCTACACGACCATGCTCAAGAAGATGACTCCTGAGCAGATCGATGCCGTCTTTGCCAAAGCTAAGCAGGACTCTGTGGACCGCTATCAGAGCTACCGCCGCATGGCTGCCGACATCGGCTGAGTCGGACAAAACTCAACAAACCCTGGTAAACATGATATAATGAAGGCTCGCCTGTAAAGGCGAGCCTTTGTTTTGCCCCTGCCTTTCCGGCGGGATTTCTAATTTTCCGCCAGCGATAGGGAGGCTTGACGCCAACACCATGCAGATCGATGAAAGCCGCAAACTGCTCTTGTCCGACACCTTGGTTCCGGACATTTTTGTAACGGAGCTGATGCCCTCTCTGAGCGGACTGGCAGTCAAAGTCTACATTTTTCTGCTTATGACCGCCCGCAACAGCCGTCAGACGACAGAAGCAGACTTGGCCAGACGTCTGGGTTCCGATCCTGACACCATCAAGGCTGCCACTCTTGAACTGGCCCAGGCAGGACTGCTGGTCATCCATGACCGTTCGCTGGAACTGACCGACATCAAAGCCAGCGAGATCGAGCGGACATATCGTCCCCGCACCAGCATGCCACCTGCCGAAAACGAGCAGGACATCAATCGCTTCACCCTCCGGGAGAAATTGCTCAAGGACATCGCCAAGACTTTTTTCCAGGGCCTTATGGCGCCATCCTGGTATGCCGAGATCGAGAGCTGGTTCGACCGCTACCAGTTCGAACCCGAGGTGATCTACGCCTTGTTCCAGGAATGCTCGCGCCGCAACAAGCTCAGCAGCAAGGCCTACATCAACAAGGTTGCAGAGAACTGGGCTAGCCGCAAGATCATTTCCTACCAGGACCTGAACAATTATTTCCTTGCCTATGACAAGGTTAACAAAGCCGTCAACAAGGTTGGCAAAAAACTGCGCAAGACAATGACGGAATACGACGAAGAGATCGTCTCGCGCTGGATCGAACAATACAACTACGATTTCGATATCATTGAAATCGCATTGCGCAAGACGGTCAAGCTGGCCAACCCAAATCTGGAATTCATCGACAAAATCATCCAGGAATGGTTTTCCAACCAACTCCGGACGGTTGAACAGGTTAAATCTTACGAAGAAGAAAAGGCAGCCCGCCTCGGCAGCGAGCGATCCCGCTCCGGCCATTCAGGTAACGGGCCTTCAGCTGCTCGACGTCATGCCATTGGCAACTTTGACCAGCGCGACTATGCGGCGGATTTCTTTGAATCTTTTTATGACAATCCACAGACGGACCCCCAGGATGGTTCAGACCAGTCCCGCACGAGTGAGACTCACGTTGAACCGGTTGCCCCAGATGAGCTGGGACAAACAGATTGAGGACAGGACCAGATGGAACAGGCATCCATAGCCAGGGCTATCGCCAGAGAATATGACCGCCGGCGCCAGCAGGCTGAAACGGACCGCATCCGCCGCCGTACGGATGTTTACATGGTCCATCCGGACCTGGCCGAACTAGATCGCCAGCTGGCAACGGCTGGAGCAGATTTGCTGCTTGAGATTATTGAGCCTGGCCGACCGCAACGGGCTGAATCCCGTCGGCTGGAACTTTGGCAAAGGCGCCAGGCCATCTTGGCCCGGCATGGTCTGGATCCTGATTTTGACCAGCTCCGCCCGACCTGCCCGCTCTGCCAGGATACGGGCATAGCCAATGGCCAGCGCTGCATCTGCTACCGTCAGATTCTGATCCCGCTTCTATCCGAGCAAGCCAACTTGCACAATCTGACTGGACAGACCTTTGCCCGGTTCGACGCCAGCTTGTTCTCCGACCAAAAAGACCCCGGCCGCTACCGTATAGAACGCTCACCACGCGAACAAATCCAGGCATTGCGCCAGGTCTGCGAACAGTATGTCAAACAGTTCGATGAGCCAAAGCAGCACAACCTTTTGTTCGTAGGACCACCCGGAACCGGCAAGACCTTCTTGATGGCTTGTGTGGCCAATGCCTTGCTTGACCAGGGGCATTCCGTCCTTTACACCACGGCACCGGATCTGTTTGAGATTATGAGCAACTACCGGACCATGCTGGCGTCCTTTCATCCAGATGAAATCCGCTACGAGCAGGCGCTTGCCTTGCATGATCTGGTGTTCCATGCCGATTTACTCCTCGTTGATGACTTGGGCACAGAGCCCGCGGCAGCCAGTCGCTATGCCGATTTGCTCGGTATCATCGACCGTCGGACTGGTCAAGGCCTTGCTACCGTGATTTCCAGCAATGCCGATCCGGCTGCTTTGCGTGACACGTATGATGAACGGCTTCTGAGCCGTTTGATGGGCAGTTTTGCCATCTACAGATTCTTTGGCCCCGATGTCCGCCTGGAGCAAGGCCGCCGTCGCCGGAGCTGACCGTGCAGATTTTGTGTGGTACCGACCTGATCCATATCCACCGGATTGAGCAGGCGATCATCCGCCAAGGCAAGCCCTTCCTGGAACGGATCTTTACCGCGTCTGAAATAGCCTATTGTACCTTGCCGGATGGATCCTTTCGCTACGCTTCACTGGCGGCCCGCTTTGCGGCTAAAGAAGCCGTTGCCAAGGCTCTTGGGACCGGAATTGGCCCCTCGGGCATCCAATGGACAGATATCGAGGTTCTGACCCAGACCGGCGGGGCACCGTTTCCCCGGCTGCACCATGCTGCAAAGCATCGTTATGAATCTCTGAGCGGAATATCCCTCTCGATCAGCCTGACCCACGACCAGGACCTGGCGCAGGCGTTCTGTGTGTTGCTTAGCGCAAGCCAGCCGGCCCCGTCACCTGCCAATGATGGTACCTCTACCTCCTGCATCATCCTGGGAGACCAGTCATGAAGCTGTTTGCAAAAAAAACCAAGCCTTATGAACCTCCGATGCATATCGATAAGTACTGGCCGATTTACCGGGAAAATGTTTTCGTTGACAAGAAAAAAAGGCGGTTGCCGCACTGGGTTGCACCGCTGATCACCCTTCTTGCCATCATCTTGATTGTGTTTTACCTGGCCCCGACGATTTCCCGCCGCGTGATCAACCTGGGTCAGAATCGCGATGCCAATGACCAGCAAATCAGTCGCAGATATACGGATCTGGACCGAGTCGTCCTCACACCGGTGGCGGATGTCTATGATGCGCCTGACATCAAAGCCAGGCGCCTGGTGCAGGTATTGTACAATGAACCCGTAACGCTGATTGACCAGCCGACCCATTACGGTTTTAGAAAGGTTCGGCTGCAAGATGGTTTTACCGGATACATGCGGGAAACCGACCTCTCAACCTTCTGCGATGCTGCTGAGCCTTTACTGGCAACCAACAAGTTGGTTGTGGCCACGGGTTCCAAACGGATCATGAGTCATGCCAAAACGGGGACCCTGGTGGCCGAGGCCATGATGGGAACGGTTTTGTATGCCGACTACCGCGGCGACGGTATTTCTCGCGTCCTGCTGCCCAGCGGTGAATCAGGCTGGATCAGTGACGATGGCCTGGTCATCCTGCCTCCGGATGGCACGGTCGAGCCGGTCGCTGACGGTGCACGCTACTTCACGACCACTGCCCTGACCTTTCTCAACGTCACCACCCTGGATCATGGCGTGACGATTTATGGAGCCTCCATACCAGGGATCGTCTATGTCAGTGCCGCTGTCAATGGACTGGAAGTGCCACGCCAGATGTCAGACCAGATCCAGTCTGGGCAAACGGTCAACCTTAAGCGAGTCGCGGAAACAGGCCTGGTGGACACACGAATCCTGAAGCCGGGTGACATCTTGTTTTTCAGCCGTGCGGGCAGCCTTTCAGATCTGGACCAAATGGCGATTTGCATCACACCGAACAGCCTGCTGGTTGAAAACCAGGGACGGTCGTCCATCCGGCTGCTCGATCCGACCAAAGACGAAACCATGTGGAAAACGCTGGTCGCCGTGCGCAGGCTATTTCCAGAAGCAATTGCTACTCCGTTACCAGAAGAATCTAACTAAAACCAGGCAAGAACCCAGGCGACTTGTGAATCAAAAAAAAGAACGCCCCCCATAAGGGAGGCGTTCGGTTGCAGTGCTGCGATTTTGCCCGTTAAGCGACAAACGACTGTCGACAACGCGGCTCAGGCTCTTTTGACCGCGTTGGATCGGAGGCACCTGGTGCAGACATGCAGGGTTTTGGGCGTTCCATTGACATCGACCCGGACACTATGGACATTGGGTTTCTGCTTCGCGAGCGCGCGACGGGAAACCTGTGAACGGGTGATGCTGATCTTTCTGCCGAAGAGAATATCCTTCGAGCAAACGTCACACTTGGGCATCTTGTACACCTCCTGTACGTTTAGTTGCAAAACGCGCAAACAAGATGATAGCATATAAATACTGGTTGCGCAATGGTTTGCCGTCTTTCTGGCAAAAGTTTTCTTGCAACTTATGCAACTTATGCATCTAGTTTCAGCGCAGCTTTCCGGGGCGTTCCTGTGGTCCGGGGCTGGCCTTTGTCATCCAGGCCCAGCATCAGTCCATTGAAGATAGAACCAGTCGGGCAGACGAGCTCACATTCACCGCAGTGCGTGCAGGTGTCCTGATTGATGATTGCCAGGGGGCCGTCCATGGTGATGGCGCCATACTGGCAGGTCTTGAAGCATTTCTGGCAGCCGATGCAGCCGATAGAGCAATTTTTCCTGGTCTGAGCACCGGGCCATTTGTTCTTACACTTGACCGTGTAGGCGGACAAATGCTTCGGAATGATTTCGATCAGGTATTTCGGGCAGGTCTTGACACAGATGCCGCAGGCGGTGCACTTGGATGAATCAATGTGGGCAATGCCCTTGGCCATGTAAATGGCGTCGTAAGGACAGGCCACGGCACAGTCGCCATAGCCGATGCAGCCATACGTGCAGGAGTTGGGACCGGAAAAGAGGTCCTGCGCCGCAGTACAGCTGATCGTGCCGCGGTATTCAAAGCGCTTTTTGGTGTGTTCAACGGTGCCCTGGCAGTGGACATGGGCGACTTTCGGCACGAAGGAGGGTGTGGCAACACCGAGGTAACGGGACAGCTCTGCTGCGACTTCAGCGCCGCCGACGGGGCATTTACCGGTATTGGTGTCTCCGTCAGCCATCGACTGGGCATAGCCTTCACAACCGGTGAAGCCACAGGCACCGCAATTGGCGCCCGGTAGGATGGCCTTGATGTCATCCAGGCGAGTATCGACTGGAACAGCAAAAATGCGGCTGACAATGACAATGACAATGCCCAGCAGCAGGGCGATGGCACTGGCGATCAAGACCGGGGTCAGGATCGATGAGGCCTGGATCATGGCAAATACTAACATCGTGTACGCTCCTTGACGTGGTTCTTAGCTGAACAGCTTCTCGATCAGGCCTTTGAAGCCAAAGAACGAGATAGAAACGAGACCAGCAGAAACCAGAGTGATCGGCAAGCCCTTTAAGAATTTGGGCACATCAGCGCGGTCAACTTTGGCCCGAACACCTGAGAACAGGAACAGAGCGAGCATGAAGCCCAGACCAGCACCGGCAGCATGGGTGATTGATTCGACAAAGGTGTACTGGCTGTCGACGTTGAGAATGGTCACACCGAGAACGGCGCAATTGGTCGTGATCAAAGGCAGGTAGATGCCGAGCGCTCGGTAAAGCGATGGGACCGACTTGCGCAGAAATGTCTCGATGATCTGCACCAGAGAAGCAATAATGACGATGAAAATGCCCGTCTGGAGATACCCAAGGTTCAAGGGGTACAGGATGAAGAACTGGACGGGCCAGGTCAGGGCAGAGGCGATGACCATGACGACAATAACAGCCGTGCTCATGCCCATGGCTGTCTTGACATTTTTCGAAACACCCAGGAAGGGGCAGATGCCCAGAAAGCGCGACAGGACGAAATTGTCGACCAAGATTGCAGAGAAAAGGATGATCAATAATTCTTTCATGCCTTGACTCCTTTCTGGCTTGTGGAATCGCTATCAGATTCGTCCTTGAACCCGTTGGTTTCCCGGAACTTGGTCCCAATGCTGCAGGCGCCGCAAAGGGCACAGGCCGAGGCTTCGTTGATGGCGCCGACACATTCTTCCGCCAGCGGGTCTTTGATACCATGGCCTTTCTTGTCCAGCTGCTCGGACAATTTGTTAGCCAAAGCGATCAGGATTCCGAAGACAAAGAAGCCACCCGGGGGCAGAATCATAATGATCATCGGTTCAATCCAGCCGCCAGTCTGCAGGGCAGGCAGTGGAAGATCAAGGAATGTACCATTGCCGAGAATCTCACGGATGGATCCCATCAGGAACAGGGCGGCCGTAAAACCGACACCCATGCCCAGGCCATCGACGACGGAGGGCAGAACGGCATTTTTGCTGGCAAACATTTCAGCCCGGGCCAGGATGATGCAGTTGACGGTGATCAAGGGGATGAATATACCGAGGGATTTGTTCAGATCGGGCAGATACGCCTGCATCAGCATCTGGACGATCGAGACAAATCCAGCGATGACGGTGATGAAAGCCGGGATGCGGACTTTGTCCGGGATCGATTTACGCAGGAGCGAGATGATCAGGTTCGATCCGACCAGGACAAAAGTCGCAGCCAGGCCCATGCCGAGGCCGTTTTTGGTCGACGTGGTGACAGCCAGCGTCGGGCAGGTACCTAATATCAGGCGCAGGACCGGATTTTCGCGGACCAAGCCTTTGGAAAATTCATTGGTCAGGGAACGTTTCTTGGGAGCCATTACTTCACCTCCGCCGCGATGGCCGGATGCAAGGCTGTCGCCTGGTTAACGGCACGAGTTACCGCATTTGAAGAAATTGTTGCACCGGCAATGGAGTCTAAAAGGACTTTGTCGGTTTCGTTGGGCTTGACTGTGTAGATCAACGATGCGTCCAGATTGTCGAATTGGCGGATGAAAGCATCATCCGCAATCTTCTTGCCCAAGCCAGGGGTTTCATCATTTTCCAGAGGCAAGACGCGGACGACTGTGTTGTTCTGGTCAATCGCGACCAGAACGGGGACCTCGCCGCCGTAACCACGGAAAGCACTGCGGTACAAGAATGCGATCAATCCGCCATTGGCATCCCGGGCTGCATAAGCTTCACTGATACCAGGGTGTTCGGCAGCAAAAGGGGTCAGATCAATGGGGTCAAAGGTTGACGCATCCGGGCAGACAGCTTGGCGATTGGTATTGGCCTGGGCGATCACCTGCGCGTCGCGGGCTGCCTGGGTCAAGGAACTGGTCAAGGCCAAAAGACCGGTAGTGACCAGGACAATCAGGGTCAGGATCAATGCAGGAGCGAAGCCATTATCCTTTGACATACTTGCGACCTCCGAACGGGACCGGACGAGTTAATTTTTCAATATGCGGTGTCAGCAGGTTCATCAGAAGAATGGCAAAAGAAACGCCTTCAGTCATGGAGCCAAAGAGACGGATCAAGGCTGTGATGATGCCACAGCCAAGGGCGAAGATGATCTGGCCGTTGCGAGTGACCGGAGCCGTGACATAATCCGTAGCCATGAAGAAGGCACCGATGATCAGGCCAGCAGACAAGACATGGTAGAGAGGATCCTGGCCAGCCAGCGCTGTGATGACAGCCACTGTGCCAATGTAAGTCAGGGGGACCCAGAGGTTGATGACTTTGCGGACGATCAGGTAGACAGCACCGATCAGGAGGGCCAGGACGGAGACCTCACCGATACAGCCGCCCTTGATGCCAATGAACATGTCCAGATAGGAGGGCATATCACCCTGGTTCTGCATGATGTACAAAGGAGTGGCAGTGGCAATCAGGTCGAGTCGTCCTGCCTGGTCGGCGACAACAGTTGTTGCGCTGCGGGCGCGATCTGCCAGAATGGCCCAACGCGTCATGGCAGCAGGGAAGGACAGCATCAGGATGACGCGGGCGGCCAGAGCCGGGTTCATGAAGTTCTGGCCAATACCGCCGAAAAACTGCTTGACGATGATGATCGCAATGAATGAGCCAACCACAGGGATCCAGAGTGGAATTGTCGGCGGCAGGTTCATAGCCAGTAAAAGGCCGGTGACCAGAGCGCTCATGTCACCAATCGAATTGTAACGTTTCATGAGGCGGCGGCTCAGGTATTCAAAGAGGACAGCCGTGCCGGTGGTCAAGCCTGTGACTAAAAGGACACGCCAGCCAAAGATCCAAGTGGACGCCAGGATGGCAGGGAGCAAGGCGATCACGACGTCGAGCATCAGACGCTGCGTGGTGGCTGAATCTCGGATGTGCGGGGATGAAGATACTTGCAGCATTAGTTGGTGCCCTCCTTTGCCTGGGCCTGGCGAACATAGCTTTTGCCAGCGCGGATGCTTTGCACGAGATAGCGTTTGGCCGGGCAGACATAGGTGCAGCAGCCACATTCGATGCAGTCCAGGGCATAGTACTCCTCGAGCTGCTCGACATCCTTATTGCGGGCTCCGACATCCAGCATGGTGGGCATCAGGTGCATCGGGCAAGCTTCGACACAGCGGCCGCAGCGGATACACTGGGTTTCCTGCGGGATTTCAGCTTCTTTCTGGTCAAAGACCAGGATCGCGTTGTTGTTCTTGATGATGGACGCGTCGGGACGGTCCAAGGCTACACCCATCATTGAACCACCCATAATGATCTTGCCGGCCTCGGCGGCGTTGCCACCGGCATGGGCAATGACGTCCGGGATCATAGCCCCGATTGGAACATTGACATTGCACGGCATCTTCAAGCCGCTGCCATCGAGTGTCAGGCGTTTTCTGACCAGGGGCATGCCGGTTTTTAGATATTTGGCGATGAAACGCACAGTACTGACATTAAGCACGACGGCTCCAACATCGATCGGAAGTTTGCCGGAGGGGACTTGCCGGCCGGTCAGGCTATAGATCAGCATTTTCTCAGCGCCCTGCGGATACATGGTCTTCAGCAGATGAATCGAGATGTCTGGTTTGAGGTTTTGCCTGAGCTCGAGCTTGGTCAGCTCATTCTTGAGGACCTCGGCTGCGAGCGGCTTATTGTCCTCAACTCCGACCAGTGCTTTCGAAATGCCGAGGTACTTCATGACCAGCATGATCCCCTCGATAATCTCATCCGGATGTTCGGCACACTGGCGGAAGTCAGCCGTGATGTAAGGCTCGCATTCAGCGGCATTGATCACGAGGAACTCTGCTGTCTTACCTTCCGGTACCCTGAGTTTCACGTGAGTCGGGAATCCGGCTCCACCCAGACCGACCAGGCCGGAATCGCGCAGGGCTTTGAGGAAACTTTCCGTGTCAGTGACAACTGGTGGGACAACCGATTCGTCGCGGGTGTACTGGCCATCGGATTCGATCAGGACAATCTCGACGGATCGTCCGGCACTGGATACTTCCTTGCGGATAGCCGTTACCTTGCCGGAGACACTGGAATGGATCGGCACGGCCATCGGACCGGAGGCTGCGCCAATCAATTGGCCGACTTTGACCAGGTCACCGACCTTGACGACCGGTGTGCACGGCGGTCCGACGTGCATGCTCATGGGGATGTGGATTTCCTTGAAGTCGTCCAGCCGGATCGTCGGGTAAAAATGCGTGTTTTTATTACCCTTCGGATGAACGCCTCCGGAAAAATGACCGAACCTTAACACGGTAGATACCTCCTGTGGTGGTGGTTCATGGCAAAAAGATCCTCAGCTAACAGGACCTGAAGTCATTAAAAAGTGACTTCAAAGCCAAAAAACACTATATCACAGATCCTGTAACAAGTTGAGTGGATTTTTGCGAAATGTATAGAAAATCTTGCTCAATCTGAATAATATGCGCAAAATACCCAATTTTATCGGGATAATTGGCGATAGCGCGAAATTGTGCAGGAAGCGAAAGGAAGCCTGCCATGTGAAAATCGTCGAAAACGTTTGCAGAAAGTTGCGTTGGCGTGAGTACCGTAAAATATACCAGTCAAGGAATCACAGGTTGCACGTGAACCTGAGTGAAATCAGTGCCACAGCACTTGGATCTCCTTGTCGCCCTTGAGTTTGCGGACATAATTGGCGGCTGCCATGCCAGCCCTGGCTCCGTCACCGACAGCAACTGCAATTTGCAGCATGCCTCCGGTGCAGTCACCGGCTGCAAAGACGCCAGGCAAATTGGTCTCCTGGTCACGGTTGTTGACAGTGATGACTTTGCCATCATTGGCCAGCCCCAGCTTCTGGGCCAGGTCGAGGGCTGATGCGGTGCCTTCTGCAACGAATACGCCGTCGACTTCAAACACCGAACCATCCATCATTTCAATCTGGCGAACTTTGATCTCGTCGCCCGTGACCTTGGCGATTTTACGCAAATCGACTGTGATGGCGTCATCGGAGAAAGTGGCATCGTAGGGCCGGCCATTGGTCAGCAGTGTGATGTGGCTGGCAAAGGGCTTGAGTTCGCTGGCTTCCTTGAAAGCATAATCACCATTGCCAATGACAGCGACCCTTTTCCCCCGGTAGAAAAATCCGTCGCAGGTCGCACAATAACTGACCCCGCGACCTTCGAATTCGAAAAGGCCGGGAACGGTGGCTTTTTTCCTGGGCATGCCCGTGGCAATGACCAAGGATTTGGCTTCCAGTTCTCTGGTGGTGGTTTGGACGCCATAATTTTCCAGGAACAGAAGTCCGGTTACTTCTTCGGTCAGGATCTCGACCCCAAGGCGACGTGCCTGAGCTTCGCTATCCGCCATCAGTTTGGCCGCATGAATGGGCTCCGGAAAACCAAGATAATTTTCGATCAGGTCAGCGGTGGCCAGGGCCCCGGCATCGCGGCCGATCACTAGGACCGACAATCCAGCCCGTACCGCGTAGATAGCAGCAGATAGCCCGGCGGGGCCTTTGCCAACAACAATCAGATCATACAACATGGGTAACCTCCCCAAATAAACAAAACGCCCCGGCTTTTGACCAACCGGGGTCGTCTGCGCTCTAATCAAGTTGTGCCACAAGGGTTTCCTGCTTGTCAATCAGACTTGTTACAGACCGCACAAGGCGGGCCGGGCGAAAGGCTCCAACCTCCGCCCGGCCAATGGACGCAAAGGATCAGGCGCCGAGGATCTGGCCCATATCGTAGTCAACGTTGGAGGTCGGACGAATGCCGAACTGGTCGACGAGGACATTGAGGACATTGGCGGAAATGAAGGCGGGCAGTGTCGGACCCAGGTAGATGTTCTTGACCCCGAGAGCTAAAAGGGTCAGCAGGACGCAGACGGCTTTCTGCTCGTACCAGGAGAGAACCAGAGTCAGCGGCAGGTCATTGACGCTACAGTTGAAGGCTTCGGCCAGGGCGACGGCGACGCGGATCGCGGAGTAGGAGTCATTGCACTGGCCCATGTCCATGATGCGTGGGAACGGTCCGATGTGGCCAATGTCCATGTCATTGAAGCGGAATTTGCCGCAGGCCAGGGTCAAAACGAGAGTGTCGGAGGGGGTGGCCTTGACGAAGTCGGTGTAGTAGTTGCGGCCAGGCTTGGCACCGTCGCAGCCACCAACGAGGAAGATGTGCTTTAACGCACCGCTGTTGACAGCATCGATGACCTGGGTGGCTGCACCGAGAACCGTGGCATGCCCGAAGCCAGTCAGCAGTTTGGAACCACCATTGATGCCAGTCATGGTCACGGGTTCAGAAAAACCGCCGAGGGCAAGAGCTTTTTCGATGACCGGGGTGAAATCCTTGTGGCTCTTTCCACCGTCCGGAATATGGACCAGACCGGGGTACTCGACGACAGCGGTGGTGAACACGCGATCGGCGTAGTCTTCCTTCGGGGGCATCAGGCAGTTGGTGGTAAAGAGGAAGGCGGCAGGGACATTCTTGAATTCCTTCTGCTGGTTCTGCCAGGCGGTACCGAAATTCCCCTTGAGCTGGCGGTACCTCTTGAGTTCCGGATAGGCATGGGCCGGCAGCATTTCGCCATGGGTGTAGATGTTGACACCCTTTCCTTCGGTCTGTTCGAGCAACAGCTTGAGGTCGTGCAGGTCATGGCCGGATACAACGATGAAGGGGCCTTTTTCGATGGTCATGGTGACTTCGGTCGGAACCGGATTGCCGTAGGTGCTGGTATTGGCGTCGTCGAGGACTTCCATGCAGCGGTAGTTGTCCTTGCCGAACTTCATCAGCAGATCGAGCCATTCTTCAACGCTGTGGTCGGTACCGACTGCGACCATGCCGTCAAACATGGCCTGGTTGACTTCGGCGTCCATCTTGTCGAGCATCAGGGCATGGTAAGCATAGGCAGCCATGCCGCGCAGGCCGATGAGCAGCAAGGAACGCAGGGAGACGATGTCTGGGTCACCGGCAAAGAGTTGGTCACCCTGGGAAATGACGCTGGAGATCACGACCTTGTTGGCGGCGCGTTTGGCAGCGGCAGCTGCATCCACTTTGGCGACGAGCTTGTTAAGCGAGACGTCATCAAAGCTGACATTGGTGATGGTGGTGAACAGGCCTTCCATCATCAACTGAGCGTCAGCAGCGGTAATTTCCTGCCCCTGACCTGCGAGGGCGAAATTGATCAACGCAAGGGTCAGGTCATCCTGCAGATTGGATGTGTCGGCACTTTTGCCGCAGGCACCGGCAACGGTACAGCCTTTGCTGCCGACGGTTTGTTCGCACTGGAAACAGAACATATTGGACATAAAAGAATCCTCCGATTTTTCTGGCTCGAAGCCATTGCTTGGTTGAGTGGGGGTGAATCAGAATCCATGTGAAAAAGTCAAGTCAAAGGCACAGCCAGACTCAGTCTTCGAGAATGCGCCCGTCCGTCGTGATGGTCACGACCTGCCAGGGAATCATCTTGCCGCTCTGCTGCAAGGCTTTTTTAGCCGCGAAATCGAGTCCGCCGCAGCAAGGGACTTCCATCCGGACGATGGTGACACTGCGGATGTCATTCTGACGCAGGATTTCAGTCAGCTTGTCGCTGTAATCAACCGCATCGAGCTTGGGACAGCCAATGATGGTCACTTTTCCTTTAATAAATTCCTCGTGGAAATTGGCCCGGGAGTAGGCGGCACAGTCAGCGGCGATCAGGAGCTTGGCACCCTGGTAGAAAGGGGCTTTGACAGGGAGCAGCTTAATCTGGACGGGCCATTGCTTGAGTTCAGAACTGGCGGCATAGGGATCGACCGGAGCCTTGGCAGCAACCAGGACCGGGGCAACAGGAGCTTGGGCACGGTCGAAGGTGCGCTGGGCGTTACCAGGACAGCCGCGGAAGGCGGGCTTTGCGGCAACTTCGGCTTTCAGCTCGAGATCGGCCGGGGAACCTGGAGCGGGAGCTGTGAATTCGTCCGCTTCGCGTTCCTCGACCGTAATCGCGCCAGTCGGGCAGGTCGGCAAGCAGGCCCCCAGGCCATCGCAGTAGGATTCCTTGATCAGGCGAGCTTTACCGTTGATCAGGGCCAGGGCACCCTCGTGGCAGCCGATGATGCAATTGCCGCAACCGTTGCACTTTTCTTCATCGACAACAATGATGTTACGTTTCATGTGAAGATCCTTTCGTGAGACCGGCCTGATGCTGGAGCCGCCGGCGCAGTGGGTTCAACTTGTTTTCTGGTGTCAGTGTACTATAATGAACACAGGCAAGCTGTAGCTACAGCAACAAGAAGAAGGTGGAACATGATCGAGAAATGGCTGCCCATATTGACCCGCTGCGGGATTTTCGAGGGGCTCCAGGCGTCGGATATTCTCGACATGATGCCCTGTTTCCAGCCATCCATCAAAACATATGCTAAGGATGATATCCTTTGCCGGATCGGTGATCCCCAGGACACCTTCGGGGTGGTCCTCGAGGGTGAAATCATCGTCCAGAAAGAAGACTATTCCGGTAATCGCCTGATCATGGGCACCTTCGGCCCTGCCGAATTGTTTGGCGAAGTGGCTGCTTTCGCCAAAATTGGTACTTGGCCCAATGCAGTTGTCGCCAACAGCCGCTGCCAGATCCTTTTCCTGCCGATCGGCAAATTTACCAAGCCCTGTTGTAAGATCTGCAATGCCCACCAGCTCCTGATCGAAAACATGCTGCGGATTGTTGCCCGCAAAGCCTTGATCATGAACAACCGGATCTCCTACCTCAAGGTCAAGAGCATGCGCGAGAAACTGGCTGCTTTCCTCTACGAACAGCACCAGATGACCGGTAACCGGACCTTCATGATTCCGATGAACCGCGAACAGCTGGCTGATTACCTTAATGTGTCCCGGCCCTCCATGTCCCGTGAACTTGGCCGGATCCGTGACGAAGGCGTGATTGATTTCTATCGCTCTTCGTTCACGATCAAGGATATCGAAGCCCTGCGCCGCATGCATTAAAGCGACGCACCGGCAAAGGAGGCACCCATGACTGAACACACCCTTCTGATTATCCGTGTCAACCAGCGTCAGCACAGCGCCGAAAAGCTCCAGAAAGTTTTTTCCCAGTATGGCTGCAGCATCAAAACCCGGCTGGGCCTGCATGAGGCCGGCGACGTCTGTGCCACAGACGGGCTGATCATCCTCCAGCTCGTCCGTGGAGCCGATGACCTCAACGCTTTCCGTAACGAGCTGAACGCCCTGGATGGAGTGACTGCGATCCTGGTTGAAATCTGATCATCTTAGCGTCAGGGCTCAGCCATCCTGGAGCAAGGCCGGCGCGTCTGGCGTGAATACCAGGATCTGGCGCTCGATAGCGACGAATTTATCCAGCCCAGCCGATTGCTTGATGCCGCGGACAGAGTCAGCCGGGGTCAGGTCGGTCTGGCCGATTGTCACCTCTGCAGGAACGACAGCAGAAAACCAGCCATTTCATAGATGATTGAAAGGAACCTACCCATGCACGATCCCCGTCTCGACCGTCTGGCCCAGATGCTCCTGACCCATTCCCTGCGCCTGTCAGCTGGCGACATTTTCCAGATCAATGCCATCCCCGAAGCCCAGCCACTGGTCAAAGCACTCTACCGCGAAGCGCGCCGCCAGCGTCTGTACCCGGTCGTTTTCTGGACCGATGACGAGATCGCCCGGCTGGAATATGACCTGCTCGATCCCGATTTCCCGGCCACTGCCGAGTTCCTGCAAAAACGCACCGCCTGGAACGCTGCCCGGGTGGCTGATCTCACAGCCGTTCTGACCATCCGCGGCTCCATGAACGACCGGGAACTCAGCGGTGTCGATCCGCTCCGCCAGCAACTGGTCAGCAAGGCAGGGGAGACAGTCTCCCACACCATCATCAACGATCGCCAATGGGTGCTTTTTTACTGGCCGACGCCAGCTCAAGCCCAGAAAGCTGGGATGTCTTTTGACGACTATTTTGATTTCGTCCTCACCGTCAGTCTGGTCGACTACGAACACCTGTACCAGTTTGAGCAAATCCTCGCCGCCCGGATGGAGCGAACCAGCCGGGTCCAGATCAAGGGCCCCGGCACCGACCTCTCCTTTTCGACCCAGGGCCTGCCAGCCGTCTGCTGCTATGGTCGGCGCAACGTCCCGGATGGCGAGGTCTACACCGCTCCGGTCCGTGACTCGGTCAACGGCACCATCACCTACAATGTACCCGCCCAGTACTGGGGCAAAACCTTCAACCATATCTGTTTGACCTTTGCCAATGGCCGCATCATCAAAGCCAGCTGTGATGGCGACAACGAAACCCTGAACAAGATTTTTGATACCGATGAAGGTGCCCGCTACATTGGCGAATTTTCATTTGGCGTCAATCCTATGATCCAAGAGCCGATCGGCAGTACCCTGTTTGATGAGAAAATTGCCGGCTCGATCCACTTTACACCAGGTAATGCCTATGCCAAGGCCGACAATGGCAACCGGTCAGCGATCCACTGGGACCTGATCCTGATCCAGCGCCCTGAGTATGGGGGTGGCGAAATCTGGCTCGATGATGTGCTGTTCCGTAAGGACGGCCGTTTTGTACCAGAGGACCTGCAAGACCTCAATCCTTGAAGCGCCGCCCTGAATCGACTAAAATGATCAAACAGCTGACTTTTTGGAGGAAACCATGCTCGATATCAACCTCATCCGTGAAAATCCCGCCCTGGTCGCGGAAAAACTAGCCCGCAAAGGCTATAGGGTCGACTTTGCAGACTTTTTGGCCCGCGATGAAAAGCGCCGCCAGCTGATATTTGCCACCGAAACGCTCAAAGCCGAGAAAAACAAAACATCGGCTGAGATTCCGAAGCTGAAAAAAGAAGGCCAAGACGTCCAGCCGATTTTCGATAAAATGAAGCAGATCTCTGAGCAGATCAGCATCCAGGCTGCCGAGCTGTCTGCGATCGAGGCTGAACAACAGACCTTCCTCGAAGCTTTACCCAACTTGCCGGCTGATGATGTGGTCGCCGGTGGCAAGGAAAACAACGCCGTAGTCAGCGTATTTGGCGAGAAACCGCAGTTTGACTTTACTCCCAAGCATCACGTGGACCTGGTAGAAGGTCTCGGCATGATCGACTATGCCCGCGGAGCCAAGCTCGGCGGCAGTGGCTTCTGGGTCTACCGCAAGGATGGCGCCCTGCTGGAATGGGCCCTGCTCAACTATTTCATGGCCGAACATCTCAAGGACGGTTATGAAATGATACTCCCGCCACACATCCTGACCTACCAGTGCGGCTACACGGCCGGCCAGTTTCCCAAATTCAAAGACGATGTCTTCCAGCTGCGCAATGACGAAGGCGAAGGCTTTTCCCATTTTATCCTGCCCACGGCTGAAACCGCCTTGGTCAATTTGCATCGCGACGAGATCCTCGACGAAGACGCCCTGCCATTCAAATATTTCGCTTACACGCCATGCTATCGCAAAGAAGCAGGCAGCTACCGTGCGGAAGAGCGTGGTATGATCCGCGGCCACCAGTTCAACAAGATCGAGATGTTCCAGTACGCCCTGCCTGAACAGGCGGATGCAGCCTTGGAAGAACTCGTCGACAAGGCCGCCGCTCTGGTCCGCGGACTGGGTCTGCACCATCGGGTCAGCAAACTTGCCGCTGGCGACTGCAGCGCTTCGATGGTCAAAACCTATGACATCGAGGTCTGGATCCCCAGCATGAATGATTACAAAGAAGTCAGTTCAGCCTCCAATGCCGGTGATTACCAGGCCCGCCGCGGTAATATGAAATTCCGCCGCAAATCCACTGGCAAGCTCGAATTCGTCCATACCCTCAATGCATCCGGCCTGGCCACATCCCGGATCATGCCGGCCATCGTCGAACATTACCAGCAAGCCGATGGCAGCATCGTTATTCCCGAAGTCCTCAGACCATGGATGGGTGGTCGGACCCTGATCGAACGGATCTAAGTCTAGTCAATTTCGTGTAAAACCAGTTAACTTCATGTTAAAATAAGGAAGGATGGTTCAAACATTTATTCAGGTTATTGACTCGAACCAGCGATCCAGAAGTCCTAAAGGGAGGGCACTCACATGCTTGTTCGCAATTGTTCTGGTGGACTCGTGTTCCACAATGACAAAATCCTGCTTTTGAAAAACGACAAGCATGAATGGGTCTTTCCCAAAGGCGTCCTCAGGGAAGGAGACGAACCATCAGAACTGGCGGTGCGCCGGGTCCTGATCGAAGCGGGTATAAAGGCCAAGATCCTCGCCCCGGCAGGAAAGACCGCCTATGAGTTCTACTCCCTGTCACGCCAGCGTCCTGTTGCGAACAGGATCACCTGGTACATCATGACCTGCGAAGAAGAATCCGTCACACCCAGTATTTCGAACAATTTCAGTGACGGCGGGTTTTTCACAGTCGAGGAGGCCATGGACATGGTCACGTATAGTCAGGATAAGTCCCTTCTGATGATGTCTTTCCAGAAATACAAGGAGCTTGTCTGACATTTTGACTGTACGCAAACAGTACCGGACTGTCCGGCAAGCCGCCCGGATCGAGTTTTACGACCGCAAATCCCGTTTCATTGCCGATTGCCGTCCCCTGGCCGATGAGACCCAAGCCCAGCAGTTTATCCGTGGCATCCGGGACGAGTTTCCGGATGCCACGCATCATGTTTACGCCTGGATTCTGAGCGGGGATAACCAGCTCCAGCGCTACTCCGATGATGGCGAACCTCAGGGAACAGCCGGGCTGCCCGTGCTTGATGCTCTCAGAAAACCAGGGATCGAACAAGCTGGTATTGTGGTCACCCGTTATTTTGGCGGGACGCTTTTGGGCAGCGGCGGTCTGGTCCATGCTTACGGCACTGCGGCGGCACTGGCTCTCGAGGCTGCCCAGCCCATCACCCTCCTGCTGTGCGACCGGATTCTCCTGACCCTTGAGTATGGCCAGTTAGACCTTGTCCGCCACCGTCTGGTCCAGGCCGGATTTCAGGTCGAACCGATTCACTACGGCCTAGACGCCGAACTTCCGGTCGGCACGCCGCCAGAACGGATGGACGAACTCATCAGCCTGGTCAATGATCTGACATCAGCCAGTGCCCTGATCGAACCGCTCGAAAGTGCCTACGTTCCCATCGACCAGATTCCTTGATGGGACCAGATTGCCCGGTCAGATCTCCAAGAACTTGCGCAAAGTAGGGACATCCCCGTATAATAGGAGCGCCAAAACACCGCCAGCACAGAAGTAAGTTGGCAGATGATACAGACAGGAGAAAGCCACATGTCCGGCCATTCCAAATGGAACAACATCAAACGTAAAAAAGGCGAAGCTGATGCCCAGCGCGGTGCGATTTTTACCAAGCTCGGCCGTGAAATCCAGGTTGCCGTCAAAAATGGTGGCGCAGACCCAGAAGGCAACAGCCGGCTCAAGGACATCATCGCCAAGGCTAAAGCCGCAAACATGCCCAATGACAACATCCAGCGCAGCATCAAGAAGGCTTCCGGCGCCAATGACAGCGACAATTTCGAAGAAATTGTCTACGAAGGCTATGGTCCAGGCGGCGTTGCCGTCATGGTCCGCACCCTGTCAGACAACCGCAATCGCACGGCCGGAGATATCCGCCATATTTTCGACAAGTTCGGCGGCAACATGGGCACCAGTGGCTGCGTTTCCTTCCTGTTCCAGGAGAAAGGCACGATCATCATCGAGCGCGCATCGTATGAAGATGAAGAAACCGTCATGATGGACGCCCTCGACGCCGGAGCCGAAGATTTTGCTGCCGAAGATGAGGTCTATGAAATCACGACTGCGCCGGAGGAGTTTCACGCAGTGCGCGATGGCCTCGAAAAGAAAAAATACGAGTTCGTCGACGTCTCCCTGGGTCCCGTTCCGGTCACTTGGACCGAGATCAGTGATCCCGATCTGGCTGAAAAAATGGAGAAACTGATCGACAAACTGGAAGAGCTGGATGACGTCCAGGAAGTCTACCACAACTGGGACCGCTGAGATTCGTACCCGAACTGACAGCGGATCAATCAACAGACAAACAAGGAGGTGAGGTGCATGGCAAAGCGTACGGACAAAACCAAGTCCGGAGCTGAGGGCCAGCCCTCATCTCTTTTGAATTCAGTCGCATCTGCCGCCGGCGTTGCCGCCCACCCGCTGAGCCGCCTGGCCGAGGCTGTCAACCGGACCGTTGGCACAGCCACATCCGGGCAGGATTCGCGCGAAGAAGAGGAAATTTTGCAGGCAGCGCTCAAAACCATTGCTGTGGTGGCTTTCGTAGGTCCACCTGGCACAGGGAAAAGCACCCGGGCCATCCGGGTAGCCCGGGAAAATAACATTGAATTCCTGATTGACGACGGACTTCTGATCAAGGGCAGCCGCATCGTGGCTGGAACATCTGCCAAACGCGCCGCCTCAAAAATCGACTCTGTCCGCCAGGCCATTTTTGCTGATGAAACCCGGGCTCAGACCATGCGACGGACCCTGGCTGACCAACAGCCCTCCGTCTTGATGATTCTCGGCACCTCAGACGCCATGCTGGAAAAAATCTGTGCCAACCTCCGACTCAACCCACCTGCCATGCTGATCCGTATCGAGGACGTCAGCAGCGAGGAGGAAATGCGCCAGGCCCGCCAGACCCGCATGACGGAAGGTAAGCATACCATCCCGGTCCCGAGCATGGAGATCAAACACGAATTCTCCGGTAACTTCCTCAATCCGATTTCCCGCCTGCGCCGCCGCTTTGACCGCGACCGTGGTGTGCAGCCGGTACAAAATGACGCCGAACGCACCGTCGTGCGCCCGACCTTTTCCACACTGGGCAGCTATTCCATCTCCGATGAAGCACTGCGCAGCATGATCGAGCTGATCCTGCGCCGCATCCGTGGCGTCGCCTATGTCGTAGACTGCAAAATCACCAAGGAAATTTACGGCGTGGTGATCGATCTGGATCTTGCTTTACTCTATGGGTTCAATGCCCAGATCGTTTTGCGTGAAGCCCAGGAAAGGGTCAGCCACCTGGTCGAAGAATTCACTTCGATCAATGTCATGGTCGTTAATGTCAAAGCCCGCCGCGTCGTTTACCAGACTGCCGGCCAACCAGCAGGGGGTTCCCAGTGAAAGAAAAAATCTACACCATTCCTGTCCATGACGCCTATAACCAAGCCGATGCTTGCCCCCTGTGCACGCTGGAAAAAACTCTGACCGCCGAATTGATCGCGTATTATCTCGGCCCGGCCCTGATGGAACCGGATGTCCGTATTGTCACCAATGACCGTGGATTTTGCCGTGAACATTGGCGCGGCCTCTATGACAGCGAAGCCAATCGCCTCGGCCTCAGTCTTTTGCTGCACACCCACGTCGGTGATATCACCGACGACCTGCACAAATCTCTGGTGAAAGCCATTCCTGCTACCCAGAAAGGTCTTTTCGCCGGTAAACAAAAGGACTACAAGGATAAAATCCTCGAGGTAGCTGAAACCATTGAAAAGCGTGTCAGCTCCTGTGCGATCTGTGACCGACTGGAACAGACCATGGGCCATTACCTTGACGTCATTTTCTATGAGTATTTCCACGAACCCGAGTTTCGCCAGCAATTTGATGCTGGCCATGGTTATTGCCTGCCCCATCTGGCCTTGCTCTTGCGCGGCGCCGCCCGTTTTCTCAGCCAAAACCAGGCCGCAGAATTCATTGCCAACCTTTCAGACCAACAGCATCAGTCCTTGTCGAATCTGCGCGACGACGTCGAATGGTTTACCCTCAAGTTCGATTACCGCAATGCCAAGGCAGACTGGAAAAACAGCAAAGATGCTCTGCCACGGGCGATCCGCCAGCTCAACGGCCGCACCGATCTGAAAAACAACTGACATCGGGAGTCTCCTGCTTCCCCTTTGCGATTTTGATTGAACCTCAGACCCAGACCCAGAAAGAAGGGATCCCTTGAAAAAGAAGAACCTGGAAGCCCACTATAGCCACCCCGGTAACAGTAAAACCACAGTAGCCCAGCCTACAGTTACTGCCGGACCCATCAAACTGCCCCAGTCTTTGCAACTCTTCAGTGAAAATCCAGCCGAACCCGTCACCGTCGTTCTCGGAGCCGACAAACTCGGCGAAGGTGATCTTGCCTTGGGCCTGGAATTACTCAAATCCTTCCTCATGGCCCTCGATGAGCAGCCCAAACCACCTGAAGCCCTGATCCTGTATAATTCGGCCGTGCTCTTGACCCGACAAGACTCACCCGTTTTCAAGATACTCCAGGACTTGCAGAAAAAACGGACCGAAATCCTCGTCTGTTCAACGAGTCTGCAGCATTACTGCCCCCATGATCCTCTGCTTGTCGGTGAAATCCGCACCATGGCTATGTTGGTCGAACGCATGATGACCGCTCACCACATCCTCTGGCCCAAATAGGCAATATCAACAAAAACCAGGCTGAAAAACAGGCATATTAGCAAGCTGATGAAACAATTATATTCCAGATTCTGCTATACTAGATCCAGCGCACAGAGAAAGATAAAGAGGAGAAAAATATGAATATCTGGCATGATATTTCCGATTCCCGGATCAAACCTGAGAAATTCATCGCCGTTATCGAGAT
>DIFN01000044.1:25507-28029 GCA_002419145.1 Mageeibacillus sp. UBA5747
ACCTCGACCCACTACCCCGCCAACTACGGCTTCATCCCGCGCACCCTGGCTGACGACGGTGACCCGCTCGACGTCCTTGTCCTGTGCACGGAACAACTCCAGCCCATGTGCCTCGTCGAATGCTACCCGATCGGTGTCTTCTCCATGACTGACAATGACGAACTCGACGAAAAAATCATCGCCATTCCCTTTGAAGAACCCCAGATGAACCATTGGAAAGACATCACCGACCTGCCCAAGCACGTCTTCACCGAAATCCAGCACTTCTTTTCAGTTTATAAATCTTTAGAGCACACTGACACCAGCCTCCAGGAAGTCGAAAACCGCGCCCGCGCCGTCGAAATTATCGACAAATGCCTCAAGACATACAAAGTCCATTTCCGCATCCACGACTGAGAGCTGACAAAATTACACCTCCCAACTATAAAAACCGCTGCACCGTCTTAAGAAGCTCGCAGCGGTTTTGTTTTGCCAAATCTGCCGGATTTCGGACCACGTCCTGTTTGCACAGCCACGATGATAGCTGATTTAACTTGCACTTACCCCAGAGTCGCTCGCCCATCTCCCGTGATAGGAATCTTCTCACCCAGATAGGTCGGCCTGGCATTGAACAGACAATCCAGAAACGCCTTAACCCGGGCGAAGTATTCACGCAGACGGTAATAATCGGCGCCAGCATAGGTGCGCGGATCACTCGCGATCCCCGTCACATCCAACCCCAGTTTCTGGCCAATGTACAAGGCACGCAGCAGATGAAACTCCTGCGTCACCACCACAGCCTTTGTTACCTGGAAAATGTCCCGCGCCCGGTACATCGTGTCATAGGTGTCAAACCCCGCGTGATCGAGGAAAATCGCCTCGATGGGCACACCCTGCTCCAGCAGGTAATTGCGCATCACAATGACCTCGTTATAATCGAGCTGGCCATTGTCACCAGATACCAGAATCCGGTTAGTCTTGCCACTGTTATAATAAAGAAGTGCCATGTCGAGGCGGTCCTTCAGCATCTGACTTGGCGTGCCATTGGCCAATACCTGTGCCCCAGGAACAATCACACAATCTGCAGCAGGCGCATCGTCCAGTGTGACCACGCGATCCTGGCCGACCGATGCGACCCGTGCATCGATCCCCAGTACCACAAGGACTAGGACAATGGCCAGGGCAAGGACGATCGATAATCCACGGATAAGGAAACGAATCACTTTTTTCATGGGACTATTATACCAGCTTCAAGAATGGAGTCTTTCATGAATCAAAAACATGCCATCCGGCTAGCTATTCTTGCCGCAGCGCTGTACGGGATCAGTTCACCTTTGTCGAAAGGACTGCTCCAGCATTTGCCGCCAACATTGATGGCTGCACTGCTGTATCTCGGTGCTGGACTGGGCATGCTGCTGGTCAATCTATACCAATCAATCACCTCGCGTAAAAGCAGCGAAGCCAGCTTGACCCGCGCAGAACTCCCATTCGTCCTGGGAATGATTCTACTGGACATTGCAGCTCCTGTTTTCCTGATGGTTGCCCTGACACTGACCACAGCGGCCAACGTCTCCCTGCTCAACAATTTCGAAATCGTCGCCACATCCATCATTGCCCTGGTCGTTTTTCGGGAAGCGATCGGACGAACCCTGTGGATAGCCATCGCCCTGATTACGACCGCCAGTATGATCCTGTCTTTCGAAGATCTTAGCAGCCTGTCCTTTTCCATCGGCTCACTTTTTGCCATCCTGGCCTGCCTGTGCTGGGGGTTTGAAAACAACTTCACCCGCAAAATCTCCCTGAAAGACCCGATGCAGATCGTCGTGATCAAAGGAATTGGATCCGGCGCCGGCGCTTTGATCCTTGCCTTGGCGATGAGACAAGTCAGTACAGATATTCTGTCCATCGGACTTGCCTTACTGCTCGGCTTTGTTGCTTATGGCCTCAGCATCTATTTCTATGTGTCAGCTCAGCGAACCCTAGGCGCTGCCAGGACCAGTGCCTATTACGCGGTAGCCCCCTTTATCGGCGTGCTGCTATCGATCATCCTCTACGGTCAGCCGCTGTCTGCATCATTTATAATCGCGCTGGCCATCATGCTGCTGGGCGCCAATTTTGCCGCAGTTGACTACCACAAGCATGCCCATCGGCATGAACCTTTGGCCCATGCCCATCGCCATAATCATCACGATGGGCATCACACCCACAGTCATGACCACCCCGACCCACACGATCACGAACACAGCCATTTCCACACCCATGAAGCTCACGAACACACGCATCGGCACACACCAGATACCCATCATCAACATCAACACAACCACTGAGGGCCGATTGACATTTGCCCCCATCGATGATAAGATTTGCGTTGCGTGTCACAAAACGCACCGCAAACGGCCTGGAGAGATGGCTGAGCTGGTCTAAGGCGCATGACTGGAAATCATGTGTTGGCTAACCCCAACCGAGAGTTCGAATCTCTCTCTCTCCGCCAACAAAAGTACCATAAATTGATAGAATCGCTTCTATCGATGTGTGGTATTTTT
>DIFN01000002.1:0-246 GCA_002419145.1 Mageeibacillus sp. UBA5747
TTTTTGCTCCCTGGTCAGGGGCCTTAGGATTTTCTGGCCGTTGACCGTGGCGGTTTTTATTTTTGACAGGACCAGGATCATTTTATCGAACGTCATCTGCTTGTAAATGCCCTTTTGGGTCATGCGCTGGTGAATCCAGGACATCAGGATCAGGGCGATAAATCCGACAAAGATCTTGTTCTGCATCCGGTCGTTGCTCTGTACATGCAGCCGGCCAAGGCCAAGGGTGTTCTTGAACTTGCAGAA
>DIFN01000002.1:323-25039 GCA_002419145.1 Mageeibacillus sp. UBA5747
TTTGAGTTCCGTCACATAACCGTACAGGTCATTGCGGTCTTTGAGCGCTTTTTCTATGTCCCTCTGGAATGCGATTCGCCTGGGGATCGATCAGGTCAATGCCAATGCTGTGGCGGCCTGAATCCGTGTAGAAAGGGTTCCAGGATTCGATGCGATTGCTATCAATCAAGTCTATATCCTGAAAAAGGAATAAATCATAAAGATTAAAACTTTTTCCCTGTATTCGTGAAAAAGATTGAATAATCCGGGTGTGGAGAATAGAATGATCGTGAGGTGTTGAAGAGATGATCATCAGGAATCTCTATTTGGAACGCTTGCGCGATTTTTACCATTCTGATTTGGTTAAAGTCATCTCTGGTATCCGGAGATGTGGCAAGTCTGAATTGATCAAACAAATCCAAGCTGAACTCCGCTCGCAAGGCATCCAGAAATCGCAAATCATTTACTTGAATATGGAAGAAATGAGCAACAGCCGCTTTCAGGATCCGGTTCTTTTAAATGAATATATTCTGAAAACATCAGCCGACAACCCCAAGACCTATCTTTTTCTTGATGAAGTGCAGATTGTAGAACAATTTGAACGACTGCTTAATTCACTCCGCTCAACGGGTCGATACAGCATTTTTATCACCGGATCCAACTCTACGATCTTGTCTGGAAAGCTTGCCACTTTATTGACGGGTCGGACGATCAACATCCAGATGTTTCCCTTCACTTTTTCTGAAGCAGCTGAATTATGTGGAATTTCAAAAAGCCAGGAAGCAGATTTTTTTCTGGATTATTTGCAATGGGGAGGACTGCCTCAGCGGTTTGAGTTTACAAATGAACAATCAAGAATGATTTATCTGGAAGATGTACTCAATTCCATTGTGTACCGAGACGTGATGGTCGATTTAAAGCGTGCCGACAAGACTCTGACCGAGCGACTCCTGGCGTACCTCTATGAAAACACAGCCAATATTTTCTCGGACCATTCGATTTACGAGCAAATCAAGCAGCAGATGGAAAATGCCGGAAAAAACAAGATCTATGAGTTGATTGAACGGATCGAACAAGCCATGCTGGTACAGAAATGTCGACGATATGATATTCAGAGGAAGCAAGTTCTGGTTTCTCTGGAAAAATACTATTGCACGGATTTGGGATTGCGTTCGGCCATGCACATCAACAGCAAGCCAGATTACGGAAAACTGCTGGAAACCATGATCTATCTCGAATTGAAAGCGAGAGGATTTGAAGTCTATGTTGGTAAAACGTACAAAGGTGAAGTCGATTTTTTAGTGATTGATCAGAATCAGCGCCGATATATCCAAGTTGCCTGGAACCTTGCTCAAGACACCACTCAGGAAAGGGAGTTTGGCGCCTTTGCACCCATTCCGGACAATTTTCCGCGGTATGTTATTTCAAATGATCGAGAGGATTACTCGCAAAATGGCATTCGCCATCTCGATGCGATCGAATTTCTGATGCACCGTATTGGATTTTAAAACGATTGTTTCAGCGCATGAGCAAAGGATCAATGACATGATCATCCAAAAAACAGCCATCGTCGGCATGGGCGCCCTGGGCCTGCTGTACGGTGAACAGATTCAGAAGACCCTGGGCAAGGATCACCTCTGCTTCGTGATGGATTCGGCGCGTTATCAACGCCACAAGGCAGAAACATACACGATCAATGGTGTGCCGCAGGACTTTACCCTGTTGGATGCGTCACAAGCCACCCCTGTGGATCTGGTCATCGTGGCCACGAAAGCCAGCGGTCTCGCAGCGGCCATGGACGTGATGGCAGGGCTGGTCGCAGAACACACGATCATCATCTCGGTTATGAACGGCATCAGCAGCGAGCAGTTCCTGGCCGAACGCTTTGGTGACCGGAACCTGGTCTATTGTGTGGCCATCGGCATGGATGCCATGCGCGACGGTCATTCGCTCAGCTATGTCAATCAGGGCAAATTGCAAATCGGCATCTTGAAAGAAGAACAGCAACCGGCCCTGACTGCCCTGTGCCAATTCCTGAACAGGGTCGGACTGGCCTACACCGTGGAAGACGACATCCTGCATGCCCTTTGGGGCAAGTTCCTGCTCAATGTCGGCATCAACCAGACCTGTATGGTCTATGAGACCACGTATGCCGGTGCCCTGAACACGCCGCACATCTTTGCGACCATGTCTGCGGCCATGCATGAGGTCATCACGATCGCCGAAAAAGAAGGCATCCACCTGACCGAGCAGGATTTCGAACAGTATATAACAGTGCTGCGCACACTAAAACCAGATGGCTACCCATCCATGCGCCAGGACGCCCTGGCCAGGCGAATGTCCGAGGTGGAACTCTTTGCTGGCACCGTCCTCCAACTGGCTGCCAAACATCAGGTTCCAACTCCAGCGAACGCCTTCTTTTACCAGCGGATTCAAGAGCTGGAAGCAGGGTATTCAAAGCGGTATAATACCTGAAAAGATGTTTTCATTTCCGTGCCCCCTATGCAAAAATCACTTGATCGCGTACAATAGCAAGCTTGTAGTCCTGGATACATTTTGGAGGAACCCGCATGAAATACATATTTGTCACCGGTGGTGTGGTCTCAGGCCTGGGCAAGGGCATCACGGCCGCATCCCTCGGACGCCTGCTCAAAGCACGTGGCATCAAGGTCACGATGCAAAAATTCGACCCCTACCTCAATGTTGATCCAGGCACCATGAATCCCTTCCAGCACGGCGAAGTCTTTGTCACCGACGACGGTGCCGAGACCGACCTCGACCTGGGCCACTACGAACGCTTCATCGACGAGAGCCTCTCCCAGAACGCCAGCATCACCTCCGGCAAGATCTACTGGTCGGTGATCCAGAAAGAACGCAAAGGCGACTACCAGGGCGCCACCGTCCAAGTTATCCCCCACATCACCAACGAAATCAAGGACCGGATTAAACGCGGCAAGACCGGCTACGACGTAGCGATCATCGAAATCGGCGGCACGATCGGCGACATTGAGAGTCTGCCCTTCATCGAAGCCATCCGCCAGTTCACCGTCGACGTCGGCCGTGAAAACTGCCTGTTCATTCATGTCACCCTTGTCCCCTACATCGCCGCCTCGCACGAGCAGAAAACCAAACCGACTCAGCACAGCGTCAAAGAGCTTCTCAGCTATGGCATCCAGCCGGACATCATCGTCTGCCGCTCTGAAATCGAAATCAGCCGGGAGCTCAAGGACAAGATCGCTCTCTTCTGCAACGTTCCGCGCGAATGTGTCATTGCCAACCTCGACCTGCCGACCCTTTATGCCGTGCCGATGGCCCTTGAAAAGGAAGGACTGCCAGGTATCGTCCTGCGCCGCTTCGGATTTCCCGAAACCGAACCGGACATGAAACACTGGCTCGAAGTCGTCGACGCCCTGGTCAATCCCAAAGTCTCAGTCCGCATCGCCCTCGTCGGCAAATACGCCGCCCTGAGGGACGCCTACCTCAGCGTTGTCGAATCCCTGACCCATGGCGGTGCCCCGATTAACGCCGAAGTCGAAATCAAATGGGTTGATTCGGACGAAGTCACCGATGAAACCGCTGCTGATCTGCTCTCCGATGTCGATGGCATCCTCGTCCCCGGCGGCTTTGGCACCCGCGGTATCGAAGGCAAAATCGCCGCCGCCCACTATGCCCGCATCAACAACGTCCCGTATTTCGGTATTTGCCTCGGCATGCAGATCGCAATCATTGAAATCGCCCGTAACGTCTTAGGCTACGCGGATGCCCACAGCGCTGAATTCGATCCCAACTCCAAGCATACTGTGATCGACCTGATGCCGGAGCAAAAAGATGTCGACCAGCTCGGTGGCACCATGCGTCTCGGCCAATACCCCTGTGCTCTCAACGAGAAATCGAAGGCCTACAGTGTCTACCACGAAAGCCTGATCCACGAACGCCACCGCCACCGTTATGAGGTCAATAACCAGTACCGTGACGAGCTGGCCAGCTCCGGCGTCCTGATCAGCGGCACCTCCCCCGATAACCACATTGTCGAGATGATCGAACTGCCCGACCACCCCTGGTTCGTCGCCTGCCAGTTCCACCCCGAATTCAAATCCCGCCCCAACCGACCCCACCCCCTCTTCGCCGGTTTCGTCAAAGCCTCTTACGAAAACAGCAAAAAGCAATAGGACACCAGCACTCAAAGCTCAAAATCTAGACCAGAAGGACCTTCAGACGAAGGTCCTTTTTTTAACCCGATTGGTAACAATCCCTCTTGTGGCACAGACACTCCCCGCCTACAATCAACCCATAACATTCAATGTATAAACCCATTTTTAAAACAAGGAGGCACATCATGCTTGCTGTTGGAGACAAAATTCCGGTCGATATACCGGTGCTCGATGCCTATGGTGATCCGACCAGCCTGGCCGCTTTTGCCGGCCAAAAGCTGATCCTATATTTCTACCCGAAAGACAACACTCCCGGCTGCACGACCGAGGCGATCAATTTCGAAAGTGTGCGCAAAGATCTGACGGAACTTGGCTGGAAGGTGATCGGCATCTCGGCAGACAGTTGCAAGAGCCACGAGGGCTTCAAGATCAAGTACAACCTTGGCTTCACGTTGCTTTCAGACCCAGACAATACCCTGTCTGCAGCCTTTGGCGCCTACGGCGAAAAGAAGAACTACGGCAAGACCTACATGGGGATCATCCGCAGCACCTTTCTGGCCGATGCATCCGGCACGATCGTCAAAGTCTACCCCCAAGTCAAAGCCGACGGCCACGGCGAAGCTGTCCTGAACTGGATCCGGGAAAATCTCGGAGCTGCCCTCTAGACCTCGATATCCAACACCACCGGGCAGTGGTCAGAACCCATCTGGTCCATTATCAGTGAAGCGCCCTTGAGCTTCGGCACGAGATCCTGACTGACGAAAAAATAATCCAGACGCCAGCCGACATTGCGGTCCCGAGCGCGGGATTTCATGTCCCACCAGGAATAGAATCCGCCGCCAGACTCGAACACGCGGAATGTATCGACAAAACCGCTGGCTACCAACCGATCGAGAAACGCGCGTTCTTCAGGCAAAAACCCGGAGACCGTCGCGTTTTCTTTTGGCCGCGCCAGGTCGATCTCCTGGTGTGCGGTGTTGAAATCGCCGCAGACAATGACCGACCTGCCTGCGGCCACCTGTCCCAGCGCATGCTGGTGGAAAACCTCATAAAAATCGAGCTTGAATTTCAGGCGGTCGCCATTGGCCGTGCCATTCGGATAATAGATGTTGTAGAGGACAAAATCGCCGAAGTCAGCAATCTGGGTCCGACCTTCATGGTCAAACTCAGGCACACCAAAGCCATGAATGACGGACAACGGTTCGCGGCGGGTGTAGATCGCTGTACCACTGTAGCCTTTGCGCTCTGCAGAATGAATGAAAAATTGATAGCCTGGCACGTCTCGTAACGTAGGCGGTAACTGACCATCGATCGCCTTGACCTCCTGCAGGCAAATAATATCGGCCTGCTCACGCGCGATAAAATCAAGAAACCCCTTCTTTTCTGCGGCACGCAAGCCATTGACATTCCAGCTGATTAATTTCGTCATGATCGGGGTCCTCCTGCAAAACTGTGGGCAAACATTTCACGCCTATTGTAGCAAAAGACGAGGAAATTATCTGGGGGAAGAAACTTTCTCACAGTGAAACCTATGTTAGAATAGACATAGTTTAAAAATAACATATGCTGGGAAGTGAAAAAATGTCTATACAATACATCATCCTCGGCTACCTCAGCACTGCCAGCCAATCGGGCTATGATTTGAAGAAGGCCATTGCAGCCCATCCTTTCCTGCCCTGGAGCGGGAACAACAACCAGATTTACAAGTCGCTGATGGAATTGGAAAACCAGGGTTTTATCGAGTCTGAGACAGTAATCCAGAGCATGGCTCCCAACAAAAAGATCTACAAAATCACTAATCCGGGCCGGGCGCTTTTGAAATACTGGCTGTACGAGCCGGTCCATCCGGCCAATTTCAACTTCCCCCTGCTGGTCAAACTGCAGTTTGCCGATCCTCTCAAGCCGACGGATTGGTTTGAGATTTTCATGAAATACCGGCAGGAGCTTAACGACCGCCTGCTGCTTTATAAAAATATGCCATTGTCGCGCCTGAATACGGCAAAACCTCAGAAGCCAGGCGCAGGTGATCTGACAGCCAGCTGCAACAAACTGGCATTGAAGTACGAAACGGCACGGCTGGAAAATGAAATCCAAATGGTCAACCAATTTCTGGACATGGTCAAGGTCCAGGCAGGCTGGAAAGACCCGGCAAGCCTGCCTCAAGATCCCCTTGAGCAAGACATGCACCCGCCGATCGTCTACCCGTTGGCTGGACAGGTTTTCGACCAGCTCAAGGTTCACCGCCTGGACGTAGACGAACTTCCTGTTTTGGAATTGACAGGAGCCGGCGCGGTCATTGGTTCAGAGAGAGACGCTCTTGATTTGCTGGCTCTGTGCCGCGAACACCAGGCACAGGGCATTCTCGCCTCGACCAGCCTGTTTCACGATGATTTTTTTCGCTTGAAATCAGGTATCGCCGGAGCGATTCTCCAGAAGCTGGCTCATTACCAGGTTCGTCTGGCACTGGTCAGGCAGCCTGAGCAAAAAATCAAAGGCAAATTTCTCGAGTTCGTAAACGAGTCCAACAACGGCAGCTATTTTGCCATTCTGGACAGCAGGGACGAAGCGATCCGCTGGCTGATTCACTGACATCATGACTAAAAAGATGGTGGCATTGACCTTGTACATTTGTGATATGATGACTATTGCAGGGACTTTGGCCTGCTAATTGACAGAAAGTGGGGATGTATCACATGTTTTGGCAAATCTTTGCACTCTTCGTATCCTTGCTCGCTTTTCTTGTAGCTGCTTATTTCTATCGCTGGGTCAAGGCCTTGCCGACCGCAGAAGGCAACCTGGGTACAATCGGAGATTGGATCCGGGCTGGTGCCTACACCTTCCTTAAAACCGAATACCGGGTCCTGCTCCGGTTTGCCGGGGCAGTAGTCGTCCTGATCCTGCTTTTCTACCCGGCACCGATCTGGCAGGGTAATTTCCTCGACAACATCACCATGGCTTTAGCCTACATTGCCGGTACCGTTCTCTCCGGACTCGCCGGCTGGATCGGTATCAGCATTGCCACGATCGCCAATGTCAAATCAGCCACCGCAGCCAGACAAGGATTGCAGACCTCCTTCATGGCCGGCTTCCGCGGCGGCGCCGTCATGGGCCTGGCCGTTGTGGGCACGAGTCTTTCAGGTGCCAGCATCCTCTACATGCTCACTCGCCACTCCGAGATCGTCCTGGCGTTTAGCTTTGGCGCCAGTTCCCTGGCCTTGTTTGCCAAAGCTGGCGGTGGTATTTTCACCAAGACTGCTGACATTTCTGCTGACCTGACCGGCAAAGTTGAGCTCGGCATCCCGGAGGATGATCCGCGCAATCCGGCTGTCATCGCCGACAATGTCGGTGACAATGTCGGCGACGTGGCAGGCATGGGTGCTGACCTTTTCGACTCCAATATCGCTTCGATTGCAGCCGCGATCATTCTCGCCGCACCCTTGGGTCAGGTCCACCTGATCTTCGCTTTTGGCAGCCTTGGCCTTTTGGCCTCGATCATCGGCGTGCTGGCCGTGCGAGTCAAACCCGGCGGCCACCCTGGCAAGGCGTTGAACAATGGCACCTACCTGACTACCGTGATTTTTGCCGCACTGACCTTGGCCGCCACCCTATTGTTCCAATTCGAAATCCGGCTCTGGCTGGCGACCTTCATCGGCCTTCTGTCCGGCACGGTGATCGGTTTCTCGTCGGAACTGTTCACCTCCGATACAGGCAAACCAGTTGCTCGCGTGGCTGAGGCATCACAGAGCGGACCGGCATTCACGATTATCACAGGTTTTTCCTACGGTCTGATCAGCACATTCCCATCGATTCTGGGTATCGCGATTGCCGCCGTGGCTTCGTACAAAGTGGCCGAACCTCTGGGTGCTGGCTATGCCCTGCTGGGCATCAGCCTGGCGGCGATCGGCATGTTGTCGATCGTCGGTATGATCATTTCCAACGACGCCTACGGCCCGATCGTTGACAATGCCCGCGGCTTGGCCGAAATGGGCAACCTCGGCGATGATGTTCTGGAGATCACCGATCAGCTTGATTCGGCTGGCAATACAGCCAAAGCCATCACCAAAGGCTTTGCCATTGGCGCAGCAGGATTGACCGTCATAGCCCTGTTGGCTGCATTCCAGGAGATCGTTCGGAGCAAAACAGGTGAAATCCTGAGTTTCTCGATTCTTGATCCAGTCGTCTTTTTTGGCCTGATGACAGGGGTCGCTGTGCCGGCTGTCTTCTCAGCTATGTTGATGATGGGCGTCGGCCGCAACGCCGAACGCATGGTGGCAGAAATCCACCGCCAATTTACCGAGATTCCTGGTTTGCGAGCCGGTAGACCCGGTGTCATGCCCGACTACAATCGCTGCATTGACATCGCTACCATCGGAGCAATCAAAGAACTGATCCCCGCCGGCCTTATGGCCATCCTGGTCACTCTCGCTGTTGGTTTCATCGGCGGCGTCTCGGCCATCGGCGGTTTCCTGGCTGGCAACATCACATCAGGACTCTTGCTGGCCCTCCTGATGTCCAACAGTGGCGGTCTGTGGGACAATGCGAAAAAGTACATCGAAGCCGGTCATTTTGGCGGAAAAGGATCCGAAGCTCACAAGGCTGGGGTCATTGGTGACACCGTTGGCGATCCATTCAAAGATACGGCTGGTCCGTCGATCAATACCCAGGTCACGGTTGTCTCACTTGTCGCCTCCCTGTCAGCCTCCCTGTTCATGGCCTTTTCGCTTCTGGGCTAATCAGGATGACGCCTGACACAACAGCAGCAACGACGCAAAAAGACACGCGGACTGCCCTGGTCACCGGAGCTTCATCCGGGATCGGGGCAGCTCTGGCTCGCCAATTGGCTTCCCAAGGCTGGGACCTGGTGTTGGTCGCCAGAAACCGGGAACGCCTGGAGCGGATCGCCGAGGACCTGCGCCGGCAACATGCCGTGAGTGTGGAGATTCTGCCCCAGGATCTGGCCCTCCCGAACGCGGCTCAAGTGGTACATACCTGGATCAGACAGCATGCAATCACCGTGGACCTCCTGGTCAACAATGCCGGCGCCGGAAGCAGTGGCCCAGTCATAGCAGCTGCTGAACATGCGTATGAGAGTCTGATCACGCTCAACATCACATCTTTGACAGAATTGTCCCGACTCTTTGCCGGCGACATGGTTGGCCGCGGCCGAGGTCAGATCCTGAATGTGGCCTCTACTGGTGCTTACCAGCCGGGCCCTTATACTGCAGTCTACTATGCTGCCAAATCCTATGTTCACTCTTTTTCCCTGGCCTTGGATATGGAACTTCGCGGAACTGGGGTCTCAGTCTCCCTGCTCTGCCCGGGTGCCACGGCCACGGAATTTTCCAGCCGGGCTGGCAAAGCCGACCTGACCACCGCCATGCCGGCCGCACAAGTTGCTCGTGTGGCCGTGCAGGGCCTTGGGCGACGGCAGCGTCTGATCATCCCCGGCTTAGGCAATCGCCTGGTGATTGTCCTGTCCAAGATTTTGCCTGGTCACTGGCTGGCCTGGATGGTGGCCAGGATTCAAAAACCGCTCTTGCTGAAGTGATGCTGCTTTACTTGACTAACGTGTGCAGGAAAGGCTGGATATCACGACCTGGTTTCGACCGGAATCCTTGCCTTCATACAGAGCCTGGTCAGCAGTGTTCAAGAGGTCATTCAACGCCATACCGGGCTGATGGCAAGCAATACCGAATGTCATGGTTAGATGGTAACACTGACCCGAATCCCCAAACGGATAGGCGGCGATTACCCGGCGGAGACGACCGGCTAATTCAGTAGCTTCATCAGCGCCCGTCTCCGGCAACAGGAGTAAAAACTCTTCGCCGCCCCAGCGGGCGATAAAGTCCTGCTCCCGGATATTCTCGCGCAGGAGGCGGGCAACACCTTTCAGGACTTGATCCCCAGCCAGATGGCCATAGGTATCATTGATCATTTTGAAAAAGTCAATATCCGCCAAAATAATGGAAAACTCGTGCTGGTTGCGTGCTGCTCGGACCATTTCGTAATCCATCAGGGCATTGATCTCTCGCCGGTTCAGAAGCCCGGTCAGTTCGTCGGTTTTGGCCAGTGACCGAGCATAAGCCAGCGCCTTTTCCAGCTCCTGTTTGTGAATCAGCAACTGCTCATGCAGTTTCCGGATCTGGATGTGAGTTTTGACCCTGGCTTTGAGCTCGTAGGGGTTGTAAGGCTTACGGACGTAATCCACTGCTCCGAGCTCAAAGGCTTGGCTGACGCTTTCGATTTCAGACCGGGCAGAGACAAAAATCAAGGGCGTACCCTTTTGGGTTGACAGACTGAGCAGCTGCTGGCCTGTGGCAAACCCATCCAGATCTGGCATCATGATGTCCATCAGGATCAGATCAAAAACCGTCTGCCGGGCTGATTCAAGCGCGCGGATTCCAGTGTCGGCCAAATAGATGTCATAGCCCTCGCTCAGCAGAACACGGCCGGCAATTTCAAGATTTTCCGGGGTGTCGTCCACGAGCAGGATTTTGATGGAGGCAGGATCAAACACATCAACCATGTGACACACTCACCTCGGATCTTGTTCTGGCTTGGCGGCTTCAACCAACATGGGGAATTGCGTGGTTAAAAGCTGCATTTGCCCAATATCAAAAGACTCGATGGCGCTGTCCAGCCTTTCCCAATAGGAACGGACTGCCGGATCATCCTGCTGTTCGACCAAGTTCTGTAAAGCATGCGAAAATGTTCGGAAGTCTTGGACCCGGCCGCTGTTGTTACAGCTTTGCCAAGGACCGTTCAGAATGGCTGAGAGTGCCCCGTAAAGCTCTTGGGCAGGCTTTCTGTGTTGTTCCAGGGACTCGTGTGTGACTGGTACCGTGCCGGAGACTGCGGGCAGAGTGTCATCCCGATCCGGCCGGGCTGTGTGTGCCTGGCTGGTCGTTTCAAGCTGGGGGCGTGCACTGGCATGCCTGACGGAGATATCGGGCAATGTCACGGTGAAGGTCGAGCCCTGGCCTTCGACGCTGTCTACCTCGATTTTCCCACCCATCAAATCAACAAAGCGCTGGACGATCGCCAGACCCAAACCTGTCCCCCCGTATTTGCGGTTGCTCTGGCCGTCCTTTTGCCGGTACGGTTCAAAAATCCGCTTGATCTGGTTATGCGGGATGCCAATGCCGCTGTCTTTGACAGAAAGGACCAGGGTGACTTTTTCTGGATCTGGCTTTCGTGTCCGAATATCCGTTTGCGGGATCGCCCGGGCACTCAGTTCGATTGTGCCGTGGTCTGTAAATTTCGAGGCATTCCCCACCAGATTGACCAGGATCTGGCGCAGACGGAGTTCATCCAACTGGACCTTTTCTGGCAAATCCGGATCCAAGACTAGCGTGAGATTGATCCCTTTGCGTTCGCACTCATAAGCATAGATGTCCCGGATTTCCCGGAGAGTGCTGCGCAGATCAAAGTAATCCGGCTGCAAGTCGATCATGCCCGCCTCCAGTTTGGACAAGTCCAGGATACCATTGATGATCGTGAGCAGGTTGGTGCCTGCCTTCTGGATGGTGTCCATATACTTGAGCTGGCGACTATCGGTGGTCGTTTCCCGGAGCAGGGAGGTATAGCCCAGGATCGCATGGACCGGTGTCCGGATCTCGTGGGACATGTTGGCGATGAACTCACTTTTGAGGTTGTTGGCCGCCTGAAGGATGACATTGCTGCTCATGGCTTGATCGAGCTGGTGACCCATCTGGACGATCGTTTCGGCCGTTTCGCGCAGCTCGTGGACTGAAAAGTCTGGAGCTGTCTGGTCATACTGTCCCTCACCAATTTGGCGGACAATGGCGTTGATGGCTTGCAGGGGCTGGGCTAACCGGTCGCCCATGCTCTTGGCATAGCGGATGATTACCGCCAAAAGCACCAGGTTGAAGAGTAGGAAAGCAGCCACAGAATAGAACCCGATCTGGTTCAGGCTGTCTTGCATCTGGTTGACTCCGGCAAAAACGGCAGACTGCGGCACGATGATGACCAATTTCCAACCGGTCCGTTCGATGGTGTCCCAGGCGGCAATTTTGGATTCGTTCTCGAACATCAGGCTGGCTGTTCCGGTATCAGACTTGGCGACAGCCTGGGGAAAAGTCTGGAGGTCCTGACGGGCGTATACATTGAAATCAGCAGGCTTGAATGTATCCTGCATGACTGCTTCTGCATAATGGTGGTCGGTGATTTCGTCCAGTTTCCAGTCTGATTCTCCAGCAGCTGGCAAGGCCAGGATCGTGCCGTCCTTATCCAGCAGCAAACCATAGCCATCCCAGGGGAAGGCAAGATTCAAAATCGTCTGGGTGAACGTGCTGACTGTGACATCCATCCCGACCACCCCCTCAAGGAAATCACCCTGGTAGACGGGTGCGATCGCCGATGTCATCCAACCATGGCCAGCAGGATCAAGATAAACATCGGTCCAGCGGACACTGCGTTCCGGGTTGTGAGTTGCATCGGCCTCGTAATAGAAATTGTATGCAGGAATATTCATCCGAACCGGATATTGACTGATCACGTCAAAATAAGGATAGATGATGTTCAGTGAGTCGTGAGTGTTGAGATAAATAGAAGCAGACAGTGGTTCTACAGCCAGAATGTCCTTCATCAGCGGCTCCAGTGCGAGGCTGCGCGCCACTTTCTCACGCTCTGCTGCGGTGATCGGGACATAGCCGCTGTAATAAATCGCCGCACCTCCAGAGGACTTGTCTTGAGTTGTGTAATAGGCGCCGTCGGGCGAATAAGCGAGCCGAGCGCTGTCCTCAGCCTGGAAAGGACGCTCCGTTACCAGCGCCTTTGCTGCCTGATAACGGAAAAGATCAACGGTATGTTCGATCGAACTCAGGGACTGGTTGATACCTTTGGCTTCCAGATGGGCCATTTCACTAAGACTTTCCTGGACATGTTCGCTCATGTATCCAACCGAAGTCTGATAAGACCAATGGTTAGCCAAGAGGTAGAAGACGAAAAAAGCGATCAAAAGGAACGTGGTTGGAACCAGGGAAACCCGGATAAACGCCCTGAGAATCCAGTCACGCAGATGCAGGGGAGCGTGTCCTGACCCATGATCCGATGATCGGTCGGCAGAGGTGGAATTCGATTCAATCCGATGGTCCATTAAATGCCTCACCAAGAGAAGAATGCAAGAATAGGCTGAATTTGATCCAATAGAAAGCGGCTTGATTCTGGCTGAAAAGCTGTCTAGAAATCATATTAACTGATTCAAAATCAAACAAAAGTAGCCGATCGTTAGAATGGAAAAAATCGATCGTATTTTTGTAATAAATACATTGTTGGAGCAGACATGAAATGGAGTGATCCGGCTCAGCCTCCGGACACGGATATCCAGACAGTCAATCAGGACATCGGCGGCGGGCGGGATAATTTTGACATGGTGCTGGTGACAACGCTCGATAACGCCATAGCTCTGGAGCGCTACCAGCATCACCCGGCCCACAAGGCGGCCTCGGCCTATGTGGCTCAGGCTCGTTCCGACCGGGCCAGTGTGGATTTTGTATTTGAACGATTCCGAGGCGCAGATCTTGGCTGGAAATGCCTGCAGCAGGCTTTACACAACCAGATAGACAAAACCGCCCCCGCGTGAAGTCGTTTCGTACCATTCACGCAAATCCATCGTGAACCGGTTCAGATTATCGCAGATTTCGATTTCGACCGCCGCTTCGTTGCGTTCATTGATGGCTGTGATCGTCACCCAGTGCCACGGATCGAGCTGGTGGACCGTACCATTGTGCAGATTGAGGAATGCCACGGGTCCATCCAGAGCCAGTCCTGACCGGATAAAGGCGACAACCGCGGCAAAAGGCGGCCGTTGACTGGGACGGTGATGAACCGGCAGCGACCGTGTCTGGGCTGACAGGTTATTTGCCCCCAAAAAGCTTTGCAGACCCTTTTCAAAGTGTTCTGGTGTATGAACACCCATGGCAGTCGGTGTGACATGACGCCAGACGGTCTCCATCAGGTACAGTCCGTCTTCTTTTGATCTGAGTGGACGAGTCATAGGCAGGTGACCAGCCCGCAGATGGTAGATCAGTAAGTTGCTGGCGGTGGTCGGTCCGCAGCCGGCTTTTCGCTGCCAGATTGTGGGATACCAGTCCTGATTGCAGCCGCAAACCGTCTGGTTATTGACAGCCAGAGAAAAATGGTCGAGCGTGCGAAGCGCTGTTTTCATCAGTTTTTTTGCTGCTCGATTTGCTCGAGCAATTCGTTGAGATAGACCCAACGTTCCATGGCATGATCGAGGGCGGCAGAGGCTGCGGCCAGCTCTTCACCCAGCACCTGGAGACGGACGTAATCAGTGGCAGAATCGTCCATCTGACGCCTCAGGTCATCGCAGGCTGTTTCTAGTGCCGCAATCTGGGCGTCGATGGTTTCCAGTTCGATTTTTTCGCTCAGCTTGAGTTTCAATTTCTGCACCCGCGCTGGACGTAAGTCTGATGGAGGTCCAGCAAGAGACTGCCGGCCGGAGGGAACAGATTGGTTGCCCGCAGCATCGCCAGCTTGCAGGTTGGACGTCCGTTTGAGCTCAAGGTAACTGGAAAAATCTCCCTCATACTGCCGGATCTGGCCGTCCGGCTCAAAGGCCAGGATACGATCGACCACGCGGTCGAGGAAATAGCGGTCGTGAGAGACCACGATCACCGCCCCGGGGAAATCCTCCAGGTAATTTTCCAGAATCGACAGGGTCGTGATGTCCAGGTCATTGGTTGGTTCGTCGAGCAGCAGGACGTTGGGTGCGCTCATCAGGATCTTGAGCAGGAAGAGGCGGCGGCGCTCGCCACCGGATAATTTTCGAACTGGGGTCCACTGCAGGGCCGGAGGGAACAGGAAGCGCTCGCACATCTGAGTGGCAGACAGTTCGCCGTCGTCAGTCCGGACAATTTCTGCGGCTTCACGGACATATTCGATCACCCGGATATCGGGATCGATGGGCTCGCTGTTCTGAGTGAAAAAGCCGATTTTGACGGTAATCCCCGCCGCACGGCTGCCCTGGTCAGGCTCAAGCCGTCCAGCCAATAGATTGAGCAGCGTCGTTTTGCCGCAGCCATTGGGACCGATCAGACCGAGACGCTCCCCCCGTGCAATGATGTAGGAAAAGTCACGGAACAGGGATTGGCCTCCCCAGGATTTGCTGACCTGGTCCAGTTCAATGGTTTTGCGGCCGAGCCGGGAACTGACCGTGGCCATTTGGACTGAAGCGTCATTTCGCCTGTTCTCGGATTCATCCAGCACATGAAAACGGTCGATACGAGCTTTTTGTTTGGTCGAGCGCGCTTTGGCTCCGCGCCGGATCCAGGCCAGCTCGCGCCGCAGGATGTTTTGCCGCTTCTGCTCGCTGGCTTGCTCCTGATCGATCCGATCCGCCTTGAGTTCGAGATATTTCTCATAGTTGGCCTCATAGCGGTAGAGTTTGTGCTGGTCGATCTCCAGCATGACTTTGGTCACGTTTTCCAGGAAATAGCGGTCATGGGTGACCATCAGGAGGGCGCCCCGATACCGGAGCAATGCCTGCTCGAGCCAAGCCACGGTCTCGGGGTCAAGATGGTTGGTCGGTTCGTCCAGAATCAAAAGATCGGCCGGGTTGGCCAGAACACCCGCCAAGGCAACACGCTTTTTCTGCCCGCCGGACAAGGTATCGACGGGCTGGAGGAAATCCGTAATCCCCAGCTGGGTGAGGATGGTCTTGATCTCACTTTCCAGGCTCCAGGCATTGACCTCGTCCATCCGGCCCGAAAGCCAGACCAGCCGGTCCTGGAGAACTGGTTTGTCCGGCTGCCGGGCTAGCTCGGCAGCAGCCTGCTCGTAGTCCCGGATGACTTGCAGCACCGGAGAGTGACCATGCAGAACAGCCTGGAGAATCATCGTATTGGCCGGAAATACAGGCGACTGGGGTAAATATTCTAAGCTCAGGCCCCGGCTGCGTAAAATATGGCCCTGGTCGAACGGTTCCAAGCCGGCGACAATCCGCAGCAGCGTGGATTTTCCGGTGCCATTGGCCCCGACAACCCCGATTTTGTCACCCTCGTTGATGGTAAATGAGCAGTTTTCAAACAAGACCCTGTCAGCGAAAGCTTTGCTGATCTGATCCACCGTGAGCAAGGTCATGACTCAACCTTAAAGCCGAGCGCACGCAGCTTGTCAACCAGCTGGTCGAGCTCGATTCCTTTCATGAACTCTTTCAACTCCGGAAATTCAGTACACAGGTCATAGATGGACTGGTGCAAAGAAATGGTTTTATGCATGGACATTATGCAATCCCCTCTGGTAGCAGCGAACGGACTCTAGTAGTATTGTAAGCTAAAGTTTATCATCGCACAGAATGGGTCTGATTTCAGTAACTTGCGGCAATACGGATGATTTCCGGAATACGTGTGGGCTATGAGATGAACATCGAATTGACAACGGATGTATCGGCTATCCCCGATCTCTATTTCAAATATGCAATCCTGGTAGCCCGCTACCAGGGCCGGTTCGTCTTTGTCCGTCACCGTGAGCGTCAGACGCTGGAGCTGCCGGCAGGCCATCGCGAGCCAGGTGAGCGGATCCGGATGACAGCTGATCGCGAACTGCGCGAAGAGACGGGGGCGATGGAGTTTGATCTTCACCCCGTCTTCGTGTTCCGTGTTCCGTCCTATGATGCGCACGGCCAGCGCACGGACGCTGCTGCCAGTCTGGTGTGCTTTGCCGAGATCAGGACCCTCGGACCGCTCGACCCGGCTTTTGAAATTGCTGAGGTAAAACTCTGCGCAGATTTGCCGGAGAACTTGACCTACCCCGAGATCCAGCCGGTCTTGTTCCGCCAGGTGCGGGAATGGCTGGCAGGACACACCATTACGGGACAGAACAGGATGCCTGATGTAACGATGCACGGGGAATTGGGAGAGTTATCATGATGGGACTGCGGCGCAATTTCGCCATTACAGCTTTTCTCATCCTGATGGGGGTCTTAATTCTGGCTTTGCTTCGTCTTGAAACCCAGTTCGAGTGGGTGAACAGTCAGGCGCAAAAAGGCCAGTTGGACAATCCGATTACACAATCTGAGCAATTAACTGCTTTGCGAGGGGAGTGGAGCTATTTCCCCAGTCAGCTCGCTGCAGACCTGGTACATGCAGGAGATGACCAGACCTGGGTTGAGGTTGAACATTTATGGCCGGCCGATCCTGCGACTGGCAATGCCTATGGCTACGCCACGTATCGGCTGACGCTCGAAGGTCTGCGACCTGGCCAGATCTATGGTATCTTTGTCCAGGACGAATTCAGCGCTTACCAGTTGACTGTCAATGGGCATCCAGTTGTCAGCAATGGCTCGGTTGCCAGGACGGCTGATGGCTACCAGCCCAGAGTCTTTACCGATGTAGGCTTTTTTACTCCAGATGCCTCTGGTCAGGCGGTTCTGGTGATGGAGATTGCTAACTTCACCCGGTCAGCGGGGGGCTTTCTCAATCCACCCGTTCTGGGTACAGCTATGACGATCGACCATTATTATAACCTCCACCAGGCCTCCGAGGTTTTGATTGTAACCTTTGCCCTGACCTTGGGAATTTTCTTTGCCCTGCTCAGCCTTTCTCTGAAAGATGGCCGGACGTTCCTGCTGGCCCTCTTTCTATTCCTGATTGCGCTGAGGGCGCTGAGCACCGGGATCCATCTCATCCAGCATCTGCTGCCGGAACTGCCTCTGCCTCCGATCCTGGTGCTGGAATATGCCAGCGGTTATTTGCTAGCTCCTTTGGCAGGCTTGCTGCTGCATGCTTTTGGCACCGACGGGTTCCCCAAAATTTTGCTCTGGATCTACCGGGCTTCCATACCAGGCATCCTGCTCTTCACATCGTTAGTGCCCAATTCCGTGCTGGCTGCCTCTTATCCTGTCTTTCAAATACTCTTGATCCCAGTTGCCCTGCATGTGATCTGGACTTTGTACCGAGGTGTGCGTCAACGGCTAAATGGCATTTCATATATCGTTGCCGGATTCATCATCCTGATCATCGGCACACTGCTCGAGTTCTCACCTTTCCGGACTCGCTACAGCTTGTTTGTTGCTACGCTGCTGTTTGTCCTGCTTCTATCCGTTTTTGTTGTCGGCCGGCTCGCGTCCCTCCAATCCAGACATGATCGACTGGCCACGGAGGTCCTGACCGACGCTTTGACAGGACTTGGCAATCGTGCGGCATTGTTCCGCCAGCTCGACCACTGGCAAAAACGCCGGGATCAGGCTTCGCTCGCAATCTTGTTCTGTGATCTTAATCAGTTTAAGGCGGTCAACGACACCTACGGCCATGCGGTCGGCGACGCCTTGCTGCGCCTTGCTGCAAAACGCCTGCAGGGATGTGTCCGCTCGACAGACCAGGTGTATCGCGTCGGCGGTGACGAATTTGTCATCCTGGCTGAATTCGAATCAGACGAAGACGCGAAAGGCCTCACAGCTCGGATCAAAGACAGCTTTAGCCAGCCGTTTGTCATGCAAGAGGTGGAGCTCCGTGTCGGTATCTCGGTTGGGGCTGAGCCTTTTATCCCGGGCCAGGGCACAGCGGACCAAGTGATAAGCCGCAGCGACGCGCGCATGTACGAAGATAAACGAAGGGGGAGCGTACCAGGAGCAATGGGCGAGCATTAGGCTGCTGGGTTGTGACAGTTAAACGCCCGCCAGCATCGCTTCCGTTCTAGCCCCGGGGCTCCTTTTCAGGCATTATCTGCTATCAGCTCAATCATTTCTGTCAGCAACGTGTTGATTTGACTCAAGAGCTCAAGCCGTATGTCCAGGATATCATCCATCGTATCGTAAGCTGATTTGATTTCTTCCAGGGTTGGCGGAGTGCCATCATGTAAAGCGTCGAGCTGATCGCGAATATCACCGTGTGTACTGCGCAGCTGATCGGCCAGCCCCCTGATCTCCTGGTTGATGGCTTTCAATGCCTCGATATCTTCAGATGTCAAAATGTCGCGATTTTCCTTGAGCAGCTTGCTCAGCTCGATTCGCAAAGTATTGTTGTCGCGCACCATCCGCTGGCATGCCAACTGTTTATCCAGCATGGCGATGCGCAAATCAAGAATGGCCTGACGACGCTCAAGCCTTTCAGAACGCAAGATTGAAGTACCTTCAGGCAATGTTGCAGCTGCAACGGGAGCTGAGATGATACTGAGCATGATCAGGGAAACAAGTAGAAAACAGGTCATCATTTTTTTCAAAGGTTTTTCCTCCTGACAGTGGGGTTGTTTACGCCTCGGGGATGATCAGGCTGGATTCGTCAATGGAATCCAGATTATCAACCAAGTTGCCTAGTTCATTGAGTGATTCGATCAATTGGTCGATGTCTTGCCTGTCGTTTATGTTCGAAGTCTGGGATTCTGCTGATTTTGTCGCTTCTGCCGACTCTGCCAGGGCTTTTGTCGCTTCTGCCGACTCTGCCGGGGCTTTTGTCGCTTCCGAAACCGTTGGAACGGATGATGCCTTGGGTTGATCCGTTTCGGCAGGCCATCTGCCGCCGCAGCCACTCAGGCCAACGACTAGGATCAAACCGCTGACGAGCCAGGTTGTCTTGCTCATGTAGTGCCTCCTTGTAAGGTTCTGCCACTATTATCTCACAGCCACCTGACGCAAGATAAGGGATGAGTTGTGGCAAAATTGCGGCAGATATTCGCTGGGAAACTAATAATGATATGATGAACGCATCCATCCAAAAGAGGAGGGGTCTTTATCAGCAAGTTGATTTATCTGGCCGACGATGAACCGGCGATCCGAGACTTGATCCAGACCTTTCTGAGCCAAGAAGGGTATGCGGTGCAGGCTTTTGCTGATGGCGATGACCTGATGGCGGCCTTTATCCGCCAGCCAGCTGATCTGGTTATTTTGGACATTATGATGCCCGGTACCGATGGCCTTACGCTGTGCAATCAGCTGCGCCAGCGCAGCGCTGTACCGATCATAATTGTTTCAGCGCGTGATTCAGAACTGGATCGCATTACCGGTATGACACTTGGATCGGACGATTATTTGACCAAACCGTTTTCGCCAATCGAACTGGTGGCGCGGGTCAAGGCTCTTTTTCGGCGTATGGCCCTGGATCATGATCAAGGAGCAGTCAGGCTGCTCGTGGTGGGTAATCTGTCCATCAACCGTCAGTCCCGTGTCATCCGCTGTAATGGCGAAATCCTTGATGTCACACCGACTGAATATGCCTTTTTGGACTATTTAGCTGACCATGCGGATCGGGCAATTTCGCGTGAGGAACTTTTGCGAAACGTCTGGCAGTTTGATTTTGACGTCGATACCCGGGCAACGGACGATCTGGTCAAACGGCTGCGCAAAAAGATAGCGGCAGTTGACAGCAAAATCATGATTGAATCGGTCTGGGGATTTGGCTTTCGACTCGTTATAACTGAAGATCTAAAGGAGGTGAGGCGGTCGTGAAAACGATCAGTCAGCGAATTACAAGCCCTTTGATCTGGAATGCCCTGCTCATTCCACTGGCAATTCTGCTGGTTTTTAACATTGTCCTTCGTCTGACCTGGATCAGGAATGCCCGCAGCGACTTGAAATCAACTTCACTCATGCTGACCACACTGGTCCGGGAATCGCTGATTGACCAACCTTTGGCCTTGAACCAATTACCGGCCGCTGCGCTGCAAGAACTCGATACTGTTCGCGCGCTGGTTCGAACCACAAGCCAGGCCAGCGGTGTGGATATTCTTGTGATCAGCCGAGACGGCCGCATTCTTTTCCCCAACGATGCGGCAGATGGTTTGCCCCAAACAGTTTCAAGTCGCCTGGCTCGTCGTGTGACTGCTGACTCGCCAGAAAGCCAGATTCAGACGCTCCGGACCCTGTTTGGTGTATATTTTTTCACAAAAGACCTGCTGTTTGAAAGATTGCCCGAGCACTCCCCTTTGATCGTCTGTGTGGCTGCCTATCATCCCCTGCGCGGTATTTTGCTGACCACCAACCTGATTCTGCTGACTATTCTGGCTGCCAGCAGTGGTTTCAGTATTTGGGTAGCCCGGCGCACAGCTGCTAAAATCAGCAATCCGCTCAAGCAACTGGCTGAAACAGCTGGACAAATCGGACAAGGCCATTTTATATCTGTCGAGCCCACCACGTTCAGTTGGGAAATTCATCAGCTGCAGGTCAGTCTGAATGACATGGCAAGCCGCCTGGCCAACATAAACCACCTGCAAAAATCCTTTATCCAAGATACTTCTCACGAATTTCGTACGCCTTTAATGGTTATTCAAGGCTATGCCGAAGGCCTTGAGCGCGGCGTTCTGAATGATGCTGCCGGTACTGCTGCCATTATCCGCCAAGAAAGTCAAAAGCTCAGCAAGCTGGTTGATTCTCTGCTCACACTTTCACGGATTGAAAATCAGGCCGGCCAGACCAGCACAACCACCCTGATGCTTGATAACTGGCTGAAAGACCAAGCTCAAAGATTTCAGACACTAGCCGACCGGTCAGACAAGAAATTAGTCCTTGCACCTGGCAGCGCCATTCAACTCAATACAAATGAGGCTATGCTTGAAATAATCTTGGGTAATCTGATATCCAATGCCATTCGGTATGCAGTCAGCCAAGTTTCAATCGCTGCCCAGTCCAACGAACAGGTTGTCACGATCACAGTTTCAGACGACGGGCCTGGCATCACACCGCAAGACCTTCCTCGCATTTTCGACCGATTTTATAAAGGCAAAAATGGCCAGACCGGGCTCGGTTTGGCCATAGCCCGCGCGGCAGCTGAAGCGATCGGCGGAACACTAACGGCGAGAAATAGATCATCTGGTGGCGCTGAGTTTAAACTTGAGCTTAACCATACAACAGAGCGTTGCTAGAAACCGGGGGTATCACGCTATTTAAGCGTAAGCTTCTCGAGACAAAACGAGTCATTTATCTCGTCCCAGAAACATTCATGGAAAATTGAATATCGACTCGCCCTGTGTTAAAATATTCACCATAACTAAATAAACAAAACCAGAGGGAAGTGGAAATCATGGGAAATATTGGAGAGCTTCTTGGATCATTGACGGGCCTTTTATTTTTACTTGCATTGTTGAATTACCCGGTCAAATGGATCAACAAGCGGTGGATCAGCAAGCTGCCCAAGACCTCCAACGCGAAAAAGCGATACATGTCCATCATGAAATTTCTGGTTCAGAAGCACCGCTTTTTCGCTTTCGGCGCGGTAATCACGCTCGCAGTTCATCTATTCCTTCAACTCACATACAAATGGCTCTCGATTACCGGAACCATTACAGGCGGACTCATGATTCTCACGATCCTGCTGGGCGGGAACCTGTTTTTTCGTCACAAGGGGACCCGCGGCTTGTTGTTTAAGGCTCACCGCATTTCGGCGCTGCTCACGCTCGTGGCGTTCGTGGTTCATAGCATCACCGGGATATAACCCATTGTCATTATCTTAAGGGCCTGGTTCGCCCAAAAACGGCCGACTAAGGGATAAAACCAACTCACCACCCCGACGAACCGATGCACAAATGACGAACCGGGACAGGAACCAGCGGGTACCAGGCAATTGGGTTGTGCCAGATTGCTTACAGCATTAGCTTCTGATCAGTCTTGCATTGATCGCCACAATGATGGTGCTCATCGACATCAGGACAGCGCCAAGCGCAGGAGTAACGACAACGCCTTGGTTATAAAGAATGCCTGCAGCCAGTGGCAAGGCGATTACATTGTAAGCCGTTGCCCAGACCAGGTTTTGGACCATTTTACGGTATGTTGCACGAGATAGTCTGATCAGGGCGACAACGTCCTGCGGATTGCTCTTAACCAGAATAACATCAGCCGTTTCAATCGCGACATCTGTACCCGCACCGATTGCGATGCCCAGATCTGCCTTGGCCAAAGCAGGCGCATCATTCACGCCATCCCCTGTCATGGCGACTGTTTTGCCAAGCTTATGAATTTCATCCACTTTCAATGCCTTTTCATTCGGTAAAACCTCAGCAAAGACATGCTCGATACCCAGCTGACTTGCCACATGGGCGGCGGATCTACGGTTATCACCGGTTACCAGATAGGATTCGATGCCCATCTCACGTAACGCATCTACGGCCAGACGCGAGCTGTCGCGAATGATGTCGGATAGCGCAATACATCCAAGCAAGGTCTGACCCGCCAGAATGTAAATGACGGTTTTCCCTTCAGCTGACAGATTTTCCAACTTCGCTTCATCGAGGCTGATTTGCAGCGAACGCATGTAACCAGGGCTGCCAATTAAAATTTCCTGACCATCGATTTTTGCCTTGAGCCCTTGCCCAGTCACATTCTGATAATCTGTGACCGATTTGAGTGCGATGCCACGTTTTTTGCCTTCTCGGACAATACCTTGGGCAATTGGATGCTCGGAGTTTGATTCTACAGCATAGGCTATTTCCAGGAGCTCTGATTCGGAAACTTCGATTGCTACGACATCCGTCACGCCGAACTGACCTACTGTCAAAGTGCCTGTCTTATCAAAAATAACTGCATCCGTTTTCCGGGCATTTTCAAATGCTGCGCGATTACGAATCAAAAGGCCTTGCTTTGCGCCGATGCCAGTTGACATGGCAGTGACGAGTGGAATGGCCAGTCCCAGAGCATGCGGACAAGAAATAATCACAACGGTGACAGCCCTTTCTATGGCAAAGCCAAGATCACCATTTACAAACATCCAGACAGCGAATGTGACGGTGCCGGCTGAAACGGCAATATAGAATAACCACTTGGCAGCAACATCAGCCAAGCGCTGAGTTCTGGATTTTGACTGCTGAGCTTCGCGAACGAGCTTAATAACCTGGGAGATAAAGGTTTCATCACCGGTCTTACTAACCGTAAATTTCAAAATTCCTTCGCCATTTATAGATCCGCCGGTAACCGCATCACCGGGGTTCTTATCAACGGGGTTGGCTTCACCGGTCATCATTGCTTCATTGACGGATGACGCGCCGGCGAAGACCTTGCCGTCGATTGGAATTTTCTCGCCAGGCTTGACAAGAATCCGATCGCCAGTTTTTAAACTGGATACCGGCATATCCATCGTCTCACCGTTCTCATGAATCACATGCGCTTCTTCAGGCATGAGTTTGACCAATTCATCAAGCGCTTTTGAGGCACTGATAACAGAACGCATTTCAATCCAATGCCCCAGCAACATGATAACAATCAATGTCGCAAGCTCCCAGAAAAAATCGCTGCCCTCAAGAATGAAAACCGTAAGAGAACTATAGAGATAGGCAACAACAATCGCCAAGGTGATCAGAGTCATCATCGCCGGAGACTTTTCTGTAAGCTCCTCTTTTGATCCTTTAAAAAATGGCCAGCCACCATAAAAGAAAAGTAGTGTTGACAGGCCGAAAAGGATATATGAATCACCTGAAAAGTGCCAGTCGACGCCTAAAAACATCTGGATCATCGGTGAGAGCGCGAGAATCGGGATCGTCAGGACTAGAGAATAAAAGAAGCGGCGCCGAAAATCTGCGACCATCATGGCATGGTGGTCTTTATGTTCTGGATGTTCATGGGGTGATTTGTGCATCTGATGCTTATGATCTGACTGGTCATGCTGGTCCATAAAAACCCCCATT
>DIFN01000042.1 GCA_002419145.1 Mageeibacillus sp. UBA5747
GGAATCGTGGCGATCGCGATCGGCATGATCGCCAGGACTGCGCCCCAGTTGGGGCTGGGCAGGGTGAAATGGGGCATGGCGACGACTTGGCCGGAGAAAACGGTCGAGAAGTCGATCACACCCATGGAAAGGGCGGTGATGTAGCCGACGATGATGCCAAACAAGATTGGCAGCTGGCCCCAGGTGCCCTTGAGATAGACCGAGAAGAGCATGGTCGAGACCAGGGTGATGAGGGCGATGACCCAGGCGGTGTTCTGGGCCGCGCCTTCTGCGCCGTTGCCAGCGGCACCGGTGAGAGCTGTGCCGGCGAGGGAAATACCGATGACGATGGCAATCGAGCCGGTGACCGTCGGAGGCAGGATTTTTTCCACTGCTTCGTGGCCGAAAGCGTTGATCACCAGACCGGCGAGGATGGAGACCAGGCCGGACATGATGACGCCGAACTGGGCCTGGGAAATCAGGGCATCGGGTGCGACTTCACCGAAGCTGCGGGCACCGGTGATCGAAACGATGGCCGCGATGTAGGAGAAGCTGGAGCCGTAGTAGAGCGGGATTTTACCGCGGGTGACGAGCAGAAAGGAGATGGTAGCCAGACCGCTGGCAAAAATGGTGGTGGAAACGTGAAAACCAGTCAGTAAGGCGACGAGCACGGTGGCAGGGAACATGACCAGAATTTGCTGGAAAGCGAACAGAAACAGCTTCCAGAAGGGGGGACGTTCATCGGGCAGGTAGCCGACGACAAGCTTGGGGTCATAACTCATGATGGATCCTCCTGTCAAATTGTGGGGAACCGCCCGCGACGGGCGCAAATCATATCCAATTTACATGGCCAGGATTTTAGTTGTCAACTTGCACACCCGCGCTGAAATGGCTAGACTGATGAAAATCAATCCTGACAGGAGACCATCATGCTCAAGATCGGCTGCCATCTATCCATCGCCAAAGGGTACACCCACATGGGTGAGGAAGCCCTCAGCATTGACGCCAACACATGCCAGTTTTTCACGCGCAATCCACGCGGCAGCCAGACCCGCGCGATCGACCTCCAGGACATCCATGGTCTGAGGGCTATTCTTGAGGAGCACTTGTTCGCTCCGCTCCTCGGCCATGCTCCCTACACCATGAATCCTTGCGCGGCAGATGCTGGTCTTTACGAACTGGCAGCCACCATGATGGCCGAAGATCTTGAGCGACTGGAAGCCTTGCCGGGGCAGTATTACAATTTCCATCCTGGCAGCCATGTCGGCCAGGGGGTCGAAAGCGGGATCGAGAAGATCGCTGATTTGCTCAATCGGGTGCTCAAGCCCGCTGGACAGACGCTGGTTCTTCTGGAAACCATGGCTGGCAAAGGCAGCGAAGTCGGCAGCCGTTTCGAAGAAATCCGGGCGATCATTGACCGGACACAAGAGAAAGACAGACTGGGTGTCTGTCTGGATACGTGCCATGTGTATTCGGCTGGTTATGATCTTGTGAACGACCTCGCTGGTGTGCTGGATGAGTTCGATCGCGTCATCGGCCTTGACCGGCTCAAAGCGATCCATCTCAACGACAGCATGACCCCGTTTGCCAGTCATAAGGATCGCCATGCCTGCATCGGGGAAGGTTCAATAGGCCTTGAGGCAATCGTGCGTTTCATCAATCATCCCTTGCTCAGGGATTTGCCTTTTTATCTGGAAACACCCAATGAAATCCCGGGTTACGCTGCGGAAATCAAATTGCTGCGAGAGCGCTACACGTAACGACTGCCGCAGCGGGCCCGGCAGGCGATCCCTTCCGGACTCTCATCGTCCGGGCAGCATTGCAGTTTGGCGCTGCGGCACTGCGGGCAAAACTTGTGCTTGCTGGTGCCGCTTTCGATCGCTTCAAAGCGTTCAATCCACTCTCGGCCGCATTTGACACAGCGGACGATGCAATTGTTGCGGGTAAAAAAGCCGCCATCGATGCGGATCTCCTTGCCCTGAATCAGGCTGTCCGCGATTTTTTTCCTTGCAGACACCAGGATGCGCTGGAAGGTCGGACGGGATACTTCCATCCGGTTGGCGCAATCCTCCTGCTCCAGGCCTTCGAGATCCTTGAGCCGGATGGCTTCGATCTCTTCGAGCCGGAGGATGTTCTCGCCTCCCCATGCCTGCCCGGACTGTTCCGGATAGAACCGCAGAATCTGCGGGATGTTTTCGATTTTGCGCCATTTAACAGGTCGGGCCATGATGTTACCTCGCACATTTACTTGATGTAGGACTCTGCATCTAATGTGATTGAACACACAGATTGTTCTCTTTATTCATACAATACCAGTAGGAATAAAAAAGTGTTGTATCCAGGGCTACATTTTAATCAAATGCCAATAATGCCCACGGGGCAAAGTTGCCCCCTCTCAGGGATTGGTTTATACTGACAAAGTTTACTATCAATTCTGGCAGGTTCTTTCATGCGTTTACCAACCGCTTTTATCATAATTCTGTCCTTTCTCCTGATGATCAGTCCAGCTGCTGTGGTGCCTGTCGCAGCAGCTGGACTGACCATTGAGACAAGCACTGCGATTGAGGATTCAGCTCGGTTCGAGGAAAGTTTCCCCGTTGCCTATGCCCCGGCTCTGCAGTCTCTTTCGGCCTGCTTGATGGATGCACAGTCAGGCCAGATCCTCTATGGCAAAGACATGGACCGGGTTATGTACCCGGCCAGCATCACCAAAATCATGACAGCGTTGCTGGCCCTGGAAAAGGGCAACTTGTCTGACATGATCACCATGAGCCATGAAGCGGTGTTTTCGATCGAGCGGGGATCTTCGCACATTGCACTGGATGTCGGCGAAATGATCAGCCTGAACGATGCCTTGTACGGTCTGGCCATTTCGTCAGCCAATGATGCTGCCAATGGCATCGCGGAGTACATCGGCGGCTCGATCGAGAATTTTGCCACCCTGATGACCGACCGGGCGGCAGAAGCCGGAGCCTTGAACACGCATTTTTCCAATGCCAACGGCTTGCCAGATCCAGCGCATGTGACAACCGCTCGCGACATGGCCTTGATCACTCGAGCCGCCTGGCAGACACCGGGTTGGTCGACCTACTTTTCGACCGAACATTATGTCATCCCGCCTACCAATCTGCAGCCCAAGGAACGAGCCATGTATGCGGCCAATTCCTTTGTCAATGGCGAAAAGCCGATGGAAGGTCTGGTTGCTTCCAAAACCGGATACACCAATGAGGCCCACCACACGCTGGTTACTGTGGCCAGCCGCAATGGCCGGACTCTGATTGCCGTGGTTATGAACTCAGAGTTGCGCTCAGCCAAATGGGACGATACGATCGCCCTGATGGACTATGGGTTTGAGCAATTCCGCCCGGTTATGCTCGACCCGGCGCTTTTCCCCAGCGATACGGTCCTTTTCACCGACAGTCAGGGCGAGGAAAAATCAGCAACCCTGGCGATCCGGGAGCCTGTCCAGATCTGGCTCCATCAGACCGTCAAAACCACGGACCTGGACCTGACGTTGCTTAGGACCTCCAACCCAACCGAAGATGAACTGGCCCAGAGTGCCATCCAGATCACCATCAGTAACCAGTTTTCCGACCGCATGACCCCGGATATTGCCACAATCCCGATTACGCCGGTTGTTGAGTCGTCAACGGGGGTGGGACCGGAGGCTGATGCTGCCTCGCCTTCAGCCACGGCTGCGGCAGACACATCCGCCCCTGGCTGGGTTACCGCTTTGGTCATGATCCTGGTCACTGTCGGTCTTTTGATCCTGGCTGCCATCGTCTACCTGGTCCGGATGCGTGAAATCAAACGCCGGCATCGGCGTGAGCGACTGGCCCAGCTGCGCCGCAATTACCAGGACAGTCAGATCCGCTTCCACTGATGACGCTGCTACAGCTTTTAGTTTTGAACATGTGTCGCTAATCGATTATTTTTCATTCAGATTTGATCTTCCAGAGATAAATTGAGAGTAATTATCGTTGAAAATCTCAAATCATAGTGTTACCATAGGCTTTGCTTGGATTGTAAACGTTTGTGATTATGGGCTTTTGACCATATCGGCAAAGTAGGACACTCATGGAGGATCTTAATGGAGAAAAAAATCATCATACTCGGCGGCGGCTATGCCGGTGTTTTGACGGCTAAAAAACTGGCCAAAAGATTCAAAAAGGATGACACTGTCCAGATCACCCTGATCGACAAGAACCGCTACCACACCATGATGACGGAGTTGCATGAAGTGGCGGCGAATCGGGTCGATGAGGACAGCGTCCGCATCAGCCTGCGCAAGATTTTTGCCGGTCGCAAAGTGAATGTCATCACTGATAAGATCAGCGCGATCGATTATGAAAAGCAGACCTTGACCGGCGAGCTGGATGTGTACCCGTATGACTATCTGGTCATGGCAGCGGGTTCTCAGCCCACCTATTATGGCATCAAGGGTGCCGAGGAATACAGCTACAAACTGTGGTCCTACAACGATGCCATGCGCCTGAAGGCCCATACCACCAAGGTATTTGAAAAAGCGATGAATGAGAACGACCCGGTCGAGAGGCAGCGTTTGCTGACCTTCTACATTGCGGGTGCCGGGTTCACCGGTGTCGAAATGGCCGGAGAATTGGCCGAATGGTGTGATTCTCTGGCGGAAGAGTTTGAAATCGAGCGGGACGAAGTCCGCATCATCGAAGTCGACATGCTCGACCGCGTGGTGCCGACTCTGACACCGGAATTATCTGCCAAAGCTCAGCGCCGCCTGGAGAAAATGGGCGTTCGGGTCATCCTCAAGGCTGGTATCCAGGAAATTGGCAATGGCTATATCATCTACAAAAAAGATGAGACGGTCGTCCGTGATGAAACTCGCACGGTCATCTGGACTGCTGGCACCGAAGGTGCCCAGATTAACAAAGACTCTACCGCGCTCAAGCAAGGTGGCCGTGGCCGTCTGGTGGCCGACGCCTATCTGCGGGCCGAAAACAAAAAGAATGTCTTCATCGTCGGCGACAGCATGTTTTACATCCCGGAAGGTTCCAAAGCCCCCGTACCGCAAATGGTTGAGAATTGCGAACATTCCGCTGCCGAAGTCGCCAACAATCTGGCAGTGACCATCACCGGCCGGGGTGAGATGCGAGCCTATCACCCAAAATTCCACGGGGTGATGGTCTGCATCGGCGGCCGTTATGGTCTGGCTCTGGTTGGCGGTGAAAAAAGGAAAATCGCCCTGCCCTCATTCCTGGCCATGTTCGTCAAGCATTTCATCAACATCGTCTATTTCGTCCAAGTCCTGGGCTGGAACAAGGTTTTCAGTTACATGCGCCATGAATTTTTCACCATCCGGAAGAAGCGCAGCTTTGTCGGCGGCCATTTTTCCAACCGCACGCCAAGCTTTATGCTTGTACCGCTGCGACTGCTCCTGGGTGCCACTTGGCTCTTGGAAGCCATCGTGAAAATCCAGGAAGGCTGGCTGAGCGCCCCCAGGCTGACCGGTTACTTTTCCGGTGCAGCCAGCGTCTTTGAAAAAGCCATTCAGGGCGCTCAATATGTTCCGGATGCCACCGCTGCCGCTTCGGGTGAAGCAGCAGTTACCGCTGCGACTGATGCTGTAGCCAGCGCGTCGACGGCTGTTACCGAGACCGCCGGCGCTGTCGCTGGAGCGGTCTGGGATAAAGTCCTGATCAACTGGGATATTTTGGGCCTGCTCCAAGTCGAACTGATCAAGATTGCCAATGCGTCGAGCAGCATGATCGGCTATGCGCTGCGTTTGCCTAATGTGGTCACCGAATGGATGAAAGCCAATGTTATTCTGGTTTCAGATGGCAGCATGCTGTTCTTCCAGAACATGATCGTCATTTCGGAATTCCTGATCGGTCTGGCCTTGATCGGTGGCCTGTTCACCTTCCTGGCATCTGCCTACTCTCTGGTCCTTCTGGTGACATTCATGATGACCACGGGTCTTTACCTCGGCCAGTGGTGGATGGTGGCAGCTGGCCTGGCGGTCCTCTTCGGCGGCGGGTCGATCTTTGGCCTGGACTATTACGCCATGCCCAGGCTCAAGAAGGCCTGGAAAAGAATCCCTTGGGTGAAGAAGAGCTATTTGTACAATGACTGATTTCGAAACATCATGCCAGAACGGGTCTGCCCAGGATCGGATGGATCTTGGGCAGGCTCGCCTTGCGGTCAAAGACCGCATCCAGTCGATCTTGCATCGCTCCGATCGTGCCGTCCGTGATGTCATGGAACATCTGGCCGACAGTGATGGCAAGGCCTTCCGGGCCTACCTGCTGCTGGCAGCTGCCGCGGATGAGGACGGCCAGGTTCCGGCCAGCGCAGTTGAAGCGGCAGCTGCTCTCGAGCTGTTGCACTTGGCCACGCTGGTCCATGATGACATTCTCGATGATGCCCCCTTGCGCCGGGGCAAAGCCAGCGTGCACAGCTTGTATGGCAAAAAAACAGCCGTGCTCAGCGGCGACTATCTTTTCAGCCTAGCGTTGACTCTGATTGCCGGGATTGCTGAAACGCAGGCCCTGCGCTACAGTGAATTTTCCCGCGCCATTGCCCAGATCTGCATGGGTGAACTCAGCCAGCACCGCCATAACCGTGATGTCGATCTGTCTGTATTCAGCTACTTGCGGATCATTTCTGGCAAGACCGCGGTCTTGTTTGCCCTGGCCATGTCTGCCGGATCGATTCTGGGTGGCCATTCCGAGGCCCAAGGCCACCGTATGAGCCGGTTTGGGTATGCGATTGGCATGCATTTCCAGCTGGCTGATGATTGCCTCGACTATGAGGTATCGACCCAGACCATGAAAAAACAAACAGCCAAGGATTTGGCGGAGGGCGTGGTGACGCTGCCACTGATCTTTGCTTTGGCCGAAAAACCAGCCCTGCGTGACTTGATACGTCAGTCAAAACTCACCCCCGCGGACATCGCCATGATCAGCAAAGATCTTGTAGCGACCGGCTATGTCGGCCGGGCCCGCCAAGTAGCCCAGCGCTATTTGGACAAAGCCCGCTCAATTCTCGCGCAAGTGGAAGGCCAGGCTCGCCGGCAGCGCCTGGGTGAAATCCTCGATACCATCGCCGTGCGCAGTTACTGATGCAGTAAAAGGGAAACCGATGTTCAACCGATTTTTTAACTTGGTCGAGATCAGGACCAAGCTCGCCAGCCTCTTGCCATTCCTGCTCGGGCTGGCTTTTGTTTACAGTCGCTACCAGGTCATCAACTGGAGTCTGACAGGCGTTTTTTTTGCCAGCATGCTCGCGTTTGACATGGCTACGACTGCTTTGAACAATTTCATCGATACACGCGACAATGGCCAACCGTTGCCATTCGCCCGCCAGACAGCGCTTGTGATTCTCGTAGCTTTATTTGGCTTGGCCACCGCGCTGGGACTGGTTCTGGCTTTCTCGACTGACCTGACCATTCTGCTGGCCGGTGCCGCTTGTTTTGCCGTGGGCATTTTCTACACCTTTGGCCCCGCACCTATCTCACGCATGCCACTGGGAGAGATGTTCTCCGGCCTGTTCATGGGCTTTTTCATTCCCTTCCTGGTTGCCCAGATCAACGCACCCTCCGGCAGTCTGGTTTTCATCCGTCTGGACTGGCAAATGTTCACCCTGGCCCTGCACTGGCCGGAACTGGTGAAATTGCTTTTGGTGACAGTCACCCCGGTTGCCACGATTGCCAACATCATGCTGGCCAACAATACCTGCGACCTCGAACATGACCGCGCAGTCAGCCGCCTGACCTTGCCACACTATATCGGTGTGCCGGCTGCCCTGAATGTCTTTGCCGGACTCTATTACGCCTCATTTTTAAGCTGGGTTGCCCTCGCTGCCCTGGGCCTTGTGACTCCCTGGCTGCTGGCTGCACTGCTGGTGGCCATTCCAGTCGAAATGAACATCCGCAAATTTCGCCTGATCCAGACCAAACAAGCAACCTTTGTCGTGAGCATGCAGAATTTCCTGCTCCTGATGCTGCCATTGGTCATCGCCACGGCTCTGACCCGGATTTAACTGGTTTGGTCGTTTCCAAACCAGAGCCCGATCTCCCTGGATGCAGATTCAGGCGAGTCTGAAGCGTGGACACTGTTGCGGCGCGTGTCGATGGCATACTGGGCACGGATTGTGCCGGGTTCCGCCTGAGCTGGATCGGTCGCACCATTCAATTCCCTGACGCGAACGATGGCATTTGCACCGGAAAGAACCAGGGCGACAACTGGCTGGTCCGTAAGACGTTCCAGCAGGCCTTCATAATAAGGCTGCCCCAGATGTTCCTCATAATGCTGTGCTACCAGCTCTCTGGCCGGCCGGAGCATTTTCAATTGTGTGATCACCAGACCGGCATTTTCGTAATGGGCCAGAATTGCCCCGATCAGGTGGCGCTCACAGGCATCAGGTTTGATGAGGACCAAGGTTTGTTCAACGGGATCGCAGTTAACCACGGCTAATCCTCCAAGTTCATAAAATCGAAATTTCCATTATTGTATCATGCCTCTCAACGGTTCAGAATCCATGACAGCCACCCGGGCGCCCGGCTGTGAATCAATCTTTCTCTGGCTCCGCAGCTGCCGTTTTAAACAATCAATTCGGCCGTGTGATCCTGCCCCTTGGCAAACCGCTCAGCCTGTTTGCGAAAGACTGATCAACATCTAGCTATTCTTACAATTGAAATCAGGGCTCTATTAGGCTAAAATAAGAAGCGATGCAAATTTTAATTACCCTCATTCGAGGGCTATCGGGAGGAAACAACATGGCTATCAAAGTTGGTATCAATGGTTTTGGCCGCATCGGCCGTATGGTTTTCCAGGCGCTCTGCGACCAGGGTCTGCTGGGCAAGGAAATCGATGTCGTTGCTGTCGCTGACGTCTCAACTGACGCAGACTATTTCGCCTACCAGATCAAGTACGACTCGATCCAGGGCAAGTTCAAACACGAAGTCTCCACCACCAAGTCCAGCCCCGATGCCACCGATAACGACGTCATCGTCGTCAATGGTCACAAGATTCAGTGCGTCATGGCACAGCGCAATCCAGCTGATCTGCCCTGGGGCAAGATGGGCGTCGAGTACGTCATCGAATCCACCGGCCTCTTCACCGAAGCTGACAAAGCTGCTGGCCACCTCGCTGCAGGCGCCAAGAAAGTCATCATCTCCGCACCGGCCAAGGGCGACGTCAAGACCATCGTTATGGGCGTCAACGAAGTCGAATATGACTCTTCCAAGCACAACATCGTCTCCAATGCTTCCTGCACCACCAACTGCCTCGCTCCGCTGGTCCATGTCATCCTCAAAGAAGGCATCGGCGTCGAACAGGGCCTGATGACCACCATCCATTCTTATACCGCCACTCAGAAGGTCGTTGACGGCCCGTCCAAGAAAGACTGGCGCGGCGGCCGTGCTGCGGCGATTAACATTATCCCTTCCACCACCGGTGCGGCCAAGGCTGTCGGCGAGGTCCTGCCCCAGGTCAAAGGCAAAATGACCGGTATGTCTTTCCGTGTCCCGACCCCGACCGTTTCGGTTGTCGACCTGACCTTCACCGCTGCCCGTGATACCTCGATCGAAGAGATCGACGCCAAGCTCAAAGAGGCCTCTAAGACCTACTTGAAGGGCATCCTCGGCTACACCGAAGAAGAACTCGTCTCCACCGACTTCATCCATGACAACCGTTCTTCGATCTATGACTCTCTGGCTACCCTGCAGAACAACCTCAAGGGCGAAAAGCGCTTCTTCAAGGTCGTCTCCTGGTACGACAACGAATGGGGCTATTCCAACCGCGTCGTCGACCTCGTCCGCTACATGGGCAGCAAAGACGGCAACCTGTAAGACTCTCAGTTTCATACCTGCTACGGGGATGCATCGATGGGGTGCATCCCCTTTTTTTGGTCCCAGGAAAAGGCTAAGATGGAATCAGGAACAGAATATCGCGATCCGTTGGCCTGTCAGAGAATATGGATCGCAGCAAAGGAAGTATCTTCACATGGTCTCTGATCAGGAATTGATAGCCCTGGCCCGCCGCGCTCGTGACAAAGCCTATGTTCCCTATTCGAATTTCTCTGTTGGTGCTGCCGTAGAAACAACCGATGGCCAGATTTTCACTGGCTGCAACATCGAAAACGCGTCCTATGGCGCGACCAATTGTGCTGAGCGTACCGCCATTTTCAAGGCGGTCAGCGAAGGCGCCAGAGAAATCCGGCGCCTGGCTGTGGCTTGTACGCAAGCTGAGCCGTGCATGCCCTGTGGCATCTGCCGCCAGGTTATAGCTGAGTTCGCCAGCCCAGACTTCTACTGCCTGTGTGTGCCTGGACCGGAGCCTGCGCCCGGGCAGGCTGATCGGATCCGCCTCCTTGAGCTGGAGGAACTGCTGCCGAACCGTTTTTCTCTCCCCCCAGACAAGCCCTGAAAACAAGCCAGGATCCTCCTGGCACCAATAGATCGATTTTTTACCAAATACAACAACAATTCACGGTGACAATTGGTACAAAGGAGGTGTCTGATAGGGATATAATAGAGACAGAACAAAAGTTGTTTTCCACGGCAACACCTGCTGGTGGAAGAACAAGATTCAGAAGGGAGCGGTCAACATGAAGGTAAACATCCATGGCAAAGGTATCAAAGTCGGTGACCAGCTGCAGCAACGGATCGAAGAGAAACTTAGCAAATTCAACCGGTTTTTCGGGGATGATGCTGTTGCCAATGTCAAGGTCCGGCCCGATGGTGATCTCAAAGTCATTGAGGTGACCTTGAAAATTCAGAAGCATTATTACCGTGCCGAGTGCGCGGCGGACGATATTTTCACTGCCCTCGATGAGGCAGTCGAAGTCCTCGAAGGCCAGTTCCGCAAACACAAGACCCGGATGGAGAAGAAAATCCACGACTACGCCTACATGAAGGAGTACTTGCTCGCGGAAGTGCCTCAGCCAGCCGAACCCGAAGATGAAATGCAGATCATCCGCCGGAAAACGTTTGACCTCACTCCGATGGACGCCGAGGAAGCTGCCCTCCAGATGGAAATGCTGGGACACTCCTTCCTCCTGTTTTTGGATGTGGAGACTGAGAAGGTCTGTGCAGTTTACAAGCGCAAGGATGGTCACTACGGTCTGCTCGAACCTAATTACTGATATCGCCGCCTTCCGTCTGTCACCATTTAAAAATCCCAGTCCTTGCGTGAGGGCTGACCCCGGGGGGTCGGCCCTTTTTTATGGTAAAATCGTAGAACACTCTTTTTTGGAGGCAATCAACATGGACCTTTTCGACCAGCTCCTGGATCACCAGGACGCTCCTGCCGAGCAATCCACAGCCCCTGCTGCCACAACCGGCTCCCTGGCGCAACCAATCTCACCGAACGCCAGTGACCCGGCGCGCCTGCTCTCTGGACTCAATCCTGAACAGGCCAGAGCCGTCCAGCATGTCAATGGGCCCCTGCTGATCCTGGCTGGGGCTGGTTCAGGCAAGACCCGTGTTATCACGCACCGGATCGCCTGGCTGGTGGAGGTGCAAAAAATCAGTCCCGCAGCCATTCTGGCCATCACCTTCACCAACAAGGCTGCTGCCGAGATGAAAAGCAGGGTCAAGGAACTGGTCGGGCCTGTCAGCACCGCGATGTGGATCGGAACCTTCCACAGCATGCTGGCTCGTATCCTGCGCCGCTATGCGGACCGCCTGGGTTATGACCGCAATTTTGCCATCCTGGACAGCGATGACCAGCAGAAGGTCGTCAAACAATGCCTGGCGGAACTCAAGCTGGATGAGAAAACTTTTGCCGTGCGCTCGGTTCACGCCCAGATCAGCTCGGCGAAAAATGCCCTGCAGACACCGGATGATTTTGCCCGCAAGTCAGGCAGTGACTACCGGGCCAGCAAGGTTGCCGAGGTTTACCGCCTGTACCAGGATAAACTCAAGCGGGCTAACAGCATGGACTTTGATGACATCCTGCTCGAGGCTGTCCGCTTGCTGGAGACTCAACCAGACATCCTGGCCGAATACCAGAACCGCTTCCGCTACATCCTCGTCGACGAGTACCAGGACACCAACCATGCCCAGTACAAACTGGTCCAGATGCTGTCAGCTGGCCACCGCAACCTGTGCGTGGTCGGTGACGACGACCAGTCGATCTACAGCTTCCGTGGCGCCAATATCCAGAACATTCTTGATTTCGAGAAAGATTTCAAAGGCTGCACCGTTATCAAGCTGGAGCAGAACTACCGTTCGACGGGCAACGTCCTGGGAGCGGCCAATGAGGTCATCCGCAACAATGCCGGGCGCAAGAACAAGAAACTTTGGACCGAGGCTCATGCCGGGGAGAAAATCACCTTCCTGCGCGCGGAAAACCACAGCGACGAGAGCCGGTACATTGCCAGTGAGATCAGCCGCCTAGTGACCGGTCAGAAGTACCACTATGGCGACATCGCCATTCTCTACCGTCTCAACGCGCTCTCGCGCAATCTGGAAGGCGCCCTGCGCGACGAGGGTGTTCCCTATCGGATTTTCGGCGGCATGCGCTTCTATGACCGCAAGGAGATCAAAGACGTCCTGGCCTATCTGCGTCTGGTCGCCTTTCCGAAAGATGATCTTTCCCTGGGCCGGATCATCAATGTGCCGCGGCGCGGCATTGGCGATGCCACCCTCGAAACCCTCGCCCAGCTGGCCACTGCACACCAGGTCTCGCAACTGGAAATCTGTGCCCGGGCACAGGAGTTCCCGGAACTGGCCCGGACCGCGGGCCGCCTGCTGCTGTTCGCTACTTTGATTGATAGGCTGCGCCAAGGCTTGCTGTCTGACCAGATGAGTTTCCCGGAATACATCGAATGGGTCGAAAATGAATCTGGTCTGGTCCAGGATATCCTCGATCAACAGGAAAAAAGCAAAGCTGACTCCGTGGACCGGATTGAGAATCTCAAGGAATTGTTGTCAGATGCTGTCGAATTCGACCAGAATCGGCGTGACCAGATTGACCAGATGACTGGATCTGACCTGGCCCAACAGTCCGAAGTGGAGGAGGATCACCTGATCCTGGCGACTACCCTGCCGGACATCCTCAATACCTTCCTCGAACGAGCAGCCTTGTATTCCGAAATGGACAACGATGCCGGCGAGCAGGACTTTGTGCGTCTGATGACCATCCATAGTGCCAAAGGTCTCGAATTCAAGGCTGTGTTCCTGGTCGGTGCCGAAGAAGGCCTGTTTCCAGGCTATCGCTCGATGGCCAGTGAGTCGGATATCGAGGAAGAACGGCGCCTGGCCTATGTTGCCATCACCCGAGCGCGGGAAAAGCTCTATGTGACGACAGCCAGGAGCCGCCTGGTCTTTGGCCAGACCCAGAGATTCATGGTTTCGCGCTTTATCCGGGAGATCCCTGATGAATACATAGATGAACGAGGTGGATCCCGCCTGGGTGATCGCTCAGCTGAGTTTGGTGAGTCAGCTGGCTGGGGCAGGGGAGAAGGGCCAGCCAGCAGCCAGTCCGGCGAACCTGTTGCCGGGGCCTATCCTGCTTTCCCTGCAGCACCGGGCAAAACGCCCAAAATCGAAAACCCCTTCGTCACCGCTACCTCGGGCCCTGCGAATAAGGGGATTGATCCTGCATCGGTTCATTCTGGCGACCGGGTCCGTCACGCCAATTTTGGCGAGGGCAAGGTCATTCGGGTCGACCCGGTAGCGGGCGACGCCATCTTGCTGATTGAATTCGGCAAAGTTGGCCAGAAGCGGATGCTGGCCCGTCAGGCCTCGCTGGAGAAACTCTGAACAGCCACCCCCCTGGCCCCCCTGTAAGCTGCCCCAAAGCCCGTTGCACATCCACCGTACAACGGGCTTTGGAGGATCAATCGGTAAGATTCCAGCCAGCCTGTGTTCAAACTCCGGCTTTTTCGTGAATGATGTAGTCCTTCCGCTGGCTGTTGGCGACGATGTCAGCCAGGTTTCTGCAGTGATCACTGATGCGTTCCATGATATGGATCAGTTCCAGGAACAAGACAGTAGACTGGGGATCGCAATTGCCTTGGCCCAGCCGGGACAGATGGCTTTCACGCAGTCGTTTTTCGAGTGTATCGATTTCATCCTCATGACTCATGATCCGGCCGGCGGCAACCAAGTCAAGGTTGCGCAAAGCCCGGATGCTTTCATTGACAATGCTGCGAACCAGAACGAAAGCTTCATCGAGTTCCTTGAGAGCATCTTCACTAAAGGAGATGCCCTTGGCACGCATCAGGATTGAGGTTTCACAGATGTTGCTGCAATAATCACCGATCCGTTCAATGTCATTGGTGGCATGCATCAGGCCGGCGATGCGCACGGAATCTTCGTCCGTCATCGAACTGACCCGGAACAGGTGGGACAAGTAGCGCACGATTTCATTTTCCAGGTAGTCGAGGGTTTCTTCGTTCGTTTGGATGCGCTGGACCAATTCATCTGTATGAGCCAGCATCAGGGAATGGGAATCCTCGGTCATTTGGGTGGCGATCTCGGTCATGCGAACCAGTTCCTTGTTGGCCAGATCAATGGCTACAGCAGGTGTGTGGATGACGTTGTAGTCGATGTAGGCCAGGCGGCGCTGGATGATGGGATCTTCACCGCGGACAATCTGGCGCACAATCTTGACCATCAACCAGACAAAAGGCAGCCAGAGCAAGGTGTTGGCGAAATTGAAGACCGTATGCGAAATGGCGATGGTCTCGCGCATTGAATCAGCAACTGGGGTCAGGACAGAGCCGCCATTGACCGGAACCAGTGTGACACCCAAAAGCCCCATGATCTGGGTCACGAGCCAAGTGTATGGTTTGATCAGGAGCAGGAAGACCACGGAACCCACGATATTGAAAATGGAGTGGGCTGCCGCAGCCCGTTTAGCCTCATGACTCCCGCCGATAGCAGCCAGGATGGCAGTGATCGTGGTGCCGATATTGCTGCCCAGCAGGATCGGGATGGCTTGGCTGATCGAAATCAAGGGAGTTCCGACAGCGTCGGTCGAGGTAGCGGCCAGCGTCTGCAAAACACCGATGGCAGCGGATGAACTCTGTACCACCATGGTTGTGACGGCACCAACGACCAGCCCAAGCACCGGAATGTCCTTGATTTGCAACAGAAGTTTCGCAAATGCCGGGCTTTTTGCCAGCGGCTTCATAGCAGCACTCATGCCGTTCAAGCCGACAAACAGCACGCCGAAGGCAAAAATGATCTGACCGAGGGACCGCACTTTCTGGTTTTTGAAAGCAAACATCATGATGAAACCGGCGGCGACAAAGAACCAGGCATATTCATCGATCTTGGCGGCTACGATCCAGGCAGTCATCGTCGTGCCGATGTTGGCCCCCATGATGACTCCGATTGCCTGGTCCAAGGTCATCAGGCCGGCACTGACAAATCCGACCACCATGACGGTTGTAGCTGACGAGCTCTGGATGATCATGGTGACCAGGGCGCCGACGATGACACCGCGCAGCGGCGTGCCAGTCAACATGGCCAGGATCGAGCGCATCTTCTCACCCGCTGTTTTCTGCAGACCCTCTCCCATCTGCTGCATGCCGAAAATGAACAGGGCCAGTCCACCAAACAGGGCAATAATCGAGTGTACGTCCATGTTTAACTCCTGGTTATGTCCTGACCTTCGCCGGACAATTTTTCGTGTATGTATGAGTCAGGTAAAATCTGTAAAATCCAGATCT
>DIFN01000093.1 GCA_002419145.1 Mageeibacillus sp. UBA5747
CAGATGGACGGCGCGACCTACCGTGTCTATGTTGTCATTGGTGACGGTGAGCTGGCCGAAGGCTCCGTCTGGGAAGGCGCAATGGCCGCCTCCCACTACAAACTCGACAACCTCTGCGCCGTGGTTGATCGCAACCAACTGCAGATCTCAGGCTGGACCGAAGATATCATGGGCCACGAGAACCTCGATGAACGCTGGTCGTCGTTCGGCTGGAACGTCATCCACGCCGCGGGCAATGACATCGATGCGCTTGATGCCGCTTTCGAGATCGCCAAGGCAACCAAAGACAAACCGACCTTGGTCATTGCCGACACCATCAAAGGCTTTGGCGTTTCTTTCATGGAAAATGCCGCTGCCTGGCACCACAAAATCCCCAATGCCGAGGAATACCAGCTGGCCACCGCCGAACTGGCCCAGAAAAGGAGTGCTGCCCAATGAATACGATCCACAACCGTCAAGTCATCAATGATGTCCTAGTCGAACAGGCCAAAACCGACACAGACATCGTCGTCCTGTGCAGCGATTCCCGGGGTTCCGCCTCTCTGACCGAATACGCCAAAGTCCATCCCCGGCAATTTGTAGAAACCGGCATCGCCGAGCAAAATATTGTCTCGATCGCCGCTGGCCTGGCCGCCTGTGGCAAAAAAGCCTATGTCGCTGCGCCCGCCTGCTTCCTGTCGACCCGCAGCATGGAACAAGCTAAAGTTGACGTGGCTTACTCCAACACCAATGTCAAGCTGATCGGCATCTCAGGTGGCGTCAGCTATGGTGCCCTGGGCATGACCCACCATTCCACCAATGACATTGCCACGCTGGGCTCGGTGCCGAATATGCGGGTGTACTTCCCGAGTGACCGCCACCAGACCAGGCAGTTGATGCTTGCCCTGCTTGCCGACCAGAAGCCTGCCTACATCCGCGTCGGCCGCAATCCTGTCGAAGATGTCTACAGCGAAAAGGACTGTCCCTTTGTCATGGATCAGGCCACCGTCGTCCACGAAGGCAGCGACCTCACGATCATTGCCTCCGGTGAGATGGTCTATCCGGCCTATAAGGCCGCCCTGACCCTGGCAAAGGAAGGCATCTCCTGCCGCGTGCTCGACATGTTCTGTGTCAAACCGCTTGATACTGCAGCCGTGCTCAAGGCCGCCCGTGAAACCCAAGCCGTCATCGTCATCGAAGAACACGTCGCGATCGGTGGCCTCGGCGCGATGGTCAGCCAGTTGCTGTCAGCCCAGCCACAGCCGACCCGCGTGGTCAGCTTGTGCCTGCCCGACGAGCCAGTCATTGCCGGCAAATCTGATGAGGTGTTCGCCTATTACGGCCTGACCAGCGACAACCTGGTCCAGACCGCACAAAATCTTTTGGCCTGAGCCAGATACAGGAAGAGGACGCTTGCCATGTCTGACCGCACCATCCTGGCCATCGACCAGAGCACATCTGGCACCAAGGCCCTGCTCTTTTCTGCTGCCGGCGACCTGATCGGCCGCGCCGACCGCCCGCATCGCCAGATCATCGATGAACGCGGCTGGGTCGAACACGACCCGGTCGAGATTCTCCAAAACACGCTCGCTGTCGTCCGTGACGTCGTGGCCAAAACTGGCAGCGATCCGGCTGCCATCGCTGCCCTGGGCATCAGCAACCAGCGCGAAACCGCTCTGGCCTGGGATGCGGCCACAGGTCAGCCCGTGTACAATGCCATCGTCTGGCAATGCGCCCGCGGTCAAGCGATCTGTGACCGGATTGCCGCCGAAGGTCAGGGCGACTTGATCCGCATGGCGACCGGCCTGCACTTGTCACCGTATTTCTCCGCCGCCAAACTGGCCTGGATTCTCGAAAATGTCCCGGCTGCCCAGGCCGCGTCTGCCAGAGGCACCCTGCGCTGCGGCAACATCGACAGCTGGCTCATCTTCAACCTGACCGGCGGGCAGTCGTTCAAGACTGACTACTCCAATGCCTCGCGTACTCAGTTGTTCAATCTGTCCACGCTGCAATGGGACCCGGATGTCTGCACGCTATTCGGCCTGACGCCGGACCAGCTGCCGCAAGTTTGCGATTCAAACAGCTGGTTTGGTCAGACCGATCTGGGTGGTTTTCTGCCCCGGCCGATCCCGGTCCATAGCGTTCTCGGTGACTCTCATGGAGCCTTGTTTGGCCAAGGCTGCCTGGAACGTGGCATGATCAAGACCACCTACGGCACGGGTTCTTCTGTGATGATGAACATCGGCCCTGCGCCGATATTCACCCAGTCGGGCGTGGTCACCTCGATCGCCTGGGGCATGGATGGGGTCGTCGACTATGTCCTCGAAGGCAACATCAATTACACCGGCGCCGTCATGAAGTGGGTTGGCGATGACCTCGGACTGATCGCCTCGTCCCGCGAAGCCGGACCCGTCGCGGCCCGTGCCAATCCCAACGATGAGACCTACCTCGTGCCAGCCTTTTCCGGACTCGGCGCCCCCTACTGGGAGAGCAAAGCCCGCGCGGTGATCTGCAACATGACCCGCCACACCGGCAAGGCCGAGATCGTCCGTGCTGCTGAGGACTGCATCGCCTATCAGATCGCCGACATCATCGAGCTGATGCAGCGCGAATCTGGCATTGCCCTCCAGGAGCTGCGCGTCGATGGCGGTCCGACCCGGGACAGCTACCTGATGCAATTCCAGAGCGACATCCTCGACCTGCCTGTTCTGGTCCCAGCTACTGAGGAGCTTTCCGGTGTCGGCGCAGCCTATGCCGCTGGATTGGCAACCGACGTGTTCACGCTGGACGTTTTCAACCGGATTGGCCGCCAGGCCTATGTGCCGGTCATGCCCGAGGATACCCGCACCCAACGCCGCGATGGCTGGAAAAAGGCTGTCGCTATGGTCCTTTCCGGGGCCAGAAACTAATGGAACATCCTGCCAGACGGCAGAAATTCACAGGAGGAGGCCATCCATGAAACCTACTACACTCGGAGTCATCATCACCAATCGCAGCTTTTTCCCAGATCATCTGGTCGGTGAGGAACGCCAGAAAATCTTGGCCAAGCTTGCAACCAAGGGCATCGAATCCATCATCCTGGGCGAAAATGAGACGCCACTCGGCGCGGTCATGACCTACGAAGACGCCAAAACCTGTGCCCAGTTGTTCAAAGCCAACCAGGATAAAATTGACGGCATCCTCGTGATCTTGCCCAACTTCGGCGACGAAGTCGGTGTGGCTACGGCCATCGATCTGGCCAAACTTAACGTCCCGATCCTGGTTCAGGCCTGTGACGACTCGCTCGATCGCATGCAGCTGGAAAACCGCCGCGATGCCTTCTGTGGCAAAATCTCGTTGTGCAACAATCTCTACCAGCGCGACATCAAGTACAGTGTGACTCGCCAGCACACCTGTGACATCAACAGCACAGAATTCGACCGCGAACTCGACCAATTCGCCGCAGTTTGCCGCGTCGTCAGTGGTGTCAAACACGCCCGGATCGCTGCCATCGGCACCCGACCCGATGCTTTCCATACCGTCCGCTTCTCAGAAAAACTGCTGCAAAAATACGGCATCACGACCGCTGTCGTTGATTTGTCGGAAATCATTTTTGCTGCCCAGGCGATGGAGAATACTGCTGAGGTCTTGGCTAAGGCAGAGGAAATTAAAGCTTACGGTAAGATTGTCCTAGGGATCGAGGAGGAAAAGATCCTCAAGCAGGCCAAACTGACCTTGACGGTTGAGAAGTGGGTTTCCGATCATGACTGCCAGGCCAGTGCCATCCAGTGCTGGGATTCGATCCAGAACAACTACGGCGTCGCGACCTGCCTTTCAATGAGCATGATGGGTGAGAAGGGGCTGCCCAGCGCCTGCGAAATGGACGTCACCGGCGCCCTGGCCATGTACGCTTTGTTCCTCGCTTCCGGCGAGCCTTCAGCCTACTTTGACTGGAACAACAACTTTGCCGATGAACGCAACACGTGCGTCAATCTGCATTGCTCCAATTTCCCAGCCTCATTCTTTGGTCACAAGGACTTTGAAATCGGCAACCTCGGCGTGCTCGGCACCACCCTCGGCCAGGCCAACTGCTTTGGCGCCTGTAAAGCCCAGATCAAAGAAGGCCCGATGACCTACGCCAAAATTACGACCGACGACAAAAACGGCAAAATCAAGCTCTACGTTGGCGAAGGTGAATTTTTAAAGGACCGCATTGATACCGAAGGTGGTGTCGCTGTCTGCCAGGTCAAAGACCTGCAGGGTCTGATGAACCACATCTGTAAAAACGGTTATGAGCACCACGTCGCCATGAACCGCGGCCGCGTCGCTGACGTCTTGGAAGAAGCCCTCGGCAACTACCTCGGCTGGGACGTGTACCGGCACAGCTGATTGAAGCTTTACACCGACCACCACTCACGGCCGTCGCGGGCCAGAAGCTCGATCGATTTGATGGGGCCGTTGGTGCCGGCACTGTAGTTGGGGAAACGATGGCGCTGGCTTTCGCGGAAGCTGATGATCTGGTCGGCCAGCTTCCAGGAGGCTTCGACCTCGTTCCACCAGGCAAACAGAGTGGCGTCACCGCGCATGATGTCGTAGATCAGGCGCTCGTAGGCTTCCGGGGTGTTGCCCTGGTTGGGACTGAGATGGCTGGTCTCGACTTTGACCGGCATGATGTCTTTCTGGGTGGAAAAATCCTTGGTGTTGACCTGGAAATAGACGCCGACATTGGGCTGGATGTTGATGACCAGGAGGTTGGGCTCCTGATGATTCTTGTCGTCGGAAAAATAGAGAATGTTCGGCAGCGACTTGAACTGGACAACGATTTCAGTGCTGCTGCCGGCGAGGCGTTTGCCGGTGCGAATGTAAAAAGGCGTGCCTGCCCAGCGAAAATTGTTGACGCTGAGCTTCATGGCGATGAAGGTCTCGGTGGTGGAGTTCTCCGGTACATTCGGTTCCTCGCGATAGCCGGGTACCTTTTCACCATCGATGGTGCCGGTGCCGTATTGGCCGAATACGACATTGTCGCGCAGGGAATCGGACGTGAAGGGGGTGATGGCCTGGATGACTTTGAGTTTTTCCTGGCGGATGGCCTCAGTCGTCAGGGAAACCGGAGGTTCCATGGCTACCAGCGACAGAATCTGCAAGATGTGGTTCTGGACCATGTCGCGGATGGCCCCGGAATGTTCATAGTAGCCGCCGCGTGAACCGACGCCAAGCTTTTCGCCGAGCGAGATCTGGATGTTGTCGATGTACTGATTGCTCCAGAGTGACTCGAAAACAAGATTGGCGAAGCGCAGGACCATGATGTTCTGGATCATGTCCTTGCCCAGGTAATGGTCGATGCGGTAGATGTCGTTCTCAGTAAAATACACATGCAGAGAGTCGTTCAAGTGCTTGGCCGTCTTGAGGTCTTTGCCGAATGGCTTTTCGATCACGAGACGCTGCCAGTTCGAGCATTGCTCACCGGTCATATAATGGCAAGATGCCTGGCCGCTCTTTCCGAGGCCATTGACGATGGTCTCGAAATATTCCGGTGCAACCGCCAGGTAGAAAATCCGGTTGCCCAGTGTCTGGTGCTGCTCATCGAGTCCCCCGAGAAAGGTAGCCAAGGCGTTATAATCTTCGGTTGCGGTAAAGTCGAGCTGATAATAGTAGATGATGTCTCTCAGCCGCTCCCATTGGCTCTCGGAAATTTTGTTGCGTGAATATTTTTCCAGTGCAACTTTCAATTCGTCGCGATATACTTCAGTCGTTTTGTTGCGGCGGCCGATGGCAACAATGGCAAAATGGTCTGGCATCAGCTGGTCAAAAGCCAGGTTGTACAAGGCCGGGATCAGCTTGCGGTGGGTCAGGTCACCCGTTCCACCAAAGATCACCATGATCGAAGGTTCGCTGATTTTATGTTGCTGGTTGAGTAGTTCCATGTGAGTTTGCTCCTGGCTGTTTTTTTCAGCGTAGCGCCAGAAGGGGGGATCTGCAAGTGACAAAAGACACAGTTTCAAAAAATAAAAAAAACGAACATACATTCTCTTTTCTCCGGCCTATTTACCGGGAAATTGTCTCTATTGTTTGAAAGGTCACGTCACTTTTCAGCCAGTTATTTGTTGAATCCGGCGAATCTGACACAAAAATGTTGACGCAAAGAATGGGTAGCGGCTAAAATTCACCTCGTTCATCTTTTATTGACTTGGTTCTGTATAAATGGTGCGTAAAACTGAAGTAATGAGGTGTTCGTCTTAGTTACAAGAATCGTATCTGCCCTGGCACTGACGTTCAATCTGGCAGCTTATGGCTTTGGATTGATTCCGGGTCCAGTGCCCCAGACAGAGAAAACTCAAGTACCCAAACCAGCCGCCCCAAGTACATCTGTTTATGATGACATGCTAGACAATCTTGACCATTCATCCCTGAGCTTCGAAGCCGTGGTCAGCCGCGAAGGTGACGATCTCGACTCGGAAATGCCCGGGGAACCCTATTCCCAAGACAGTCGTGTTGCCAAGGCAACCAGCGCACCCACAGAACCATCGATCCTGGAAAACAAGCCCGAATATGAGTGGATTGAATTCAAGATCACACACTACACCAAAGATGAACCTGGTATGAATGGCAAAGGCATCACTGCCACTGGTACCAAAGCCAAAGCCGGCCGCACCATTGCCGTGGACCCGAAAGTCATTCCCTATGGGACACGGGTCTACATCGAAGGCATCGGCTATCGCGTCGCAGAAGACTGTGGCGGCGCGGTCAAAGGCAACCATATCGACGTCTACGTCGACCGGTCCGACAGTGAGCACCTGCTCAACGAGACCTACTACGCAAAGTTAAGAATTGTCAAATGAACCGCAAAACCCCTGCTGGCGACTAGAGCCACAGGGGTTTTCGGTTTGTGTGCCTGAAAAGGGACGCCGTCCTGATTACGAAAACCGATATCGGTTTGCAAAACTGGGACGCCGTCCCTTTTCAGGCACGATGGCCG
>DIFN01000026.1 GCA_002419145.1 Mageeibacillus sp. UBA5747
CTGGGCGGCGCGGTCAGCGTGGCCGATCTCAGCGCGCCTGCCGCAGCGCCTGCCGCAGCGCCCACATCTACTCCCACACCCACTCCCGTCCTGGCTCCCGCAGCTGCTGAAATCCGCGTCGAAAAACACAGCAACATCCGCAAGGTGATCGCCCGCTCGATGCAGGCATCGCTGCAGCAGATGGCCCAGCTGACCTTGAACGCCAGCTTTGACGCCACAGATCTCCTCGACCTGCGTGCCAAGCTCAAACAAGCCGGCGAAAAAGGCCTGACCGCCGAAATGGGCTTTGCCCTGGCGGAAAAGGCCCCGACGATCAACGACCTGATCCTGTTCGCCGTCTCACGCGTCCTGGCACGTCATCCGGCCTGTAACGCCCACTACGACGACGAGAAGCTGACATATTTCTCGCGTGTCCACCTCGGGGTCGCCGTCGACACACCGCGCGGCCTGATGGTGCCGACAGTGTTTGCCGCCGACCAGATGGACCTGCCGACCCTGGCCGCCGAAGTCAAAGCCGCGGCCAAGGCCTGCCAGACCGGCACGATCAGCCCGGATGCGCTGAAGGGCGGCACGTTCACCGTGACCAACCTCGGCTCTTTGGGCATCGAGACCTTCACCCCCGTGATCAACCCGCCACAGACCTGCATCCTCGGCGTCAACACCATCGTGACCAAGGTCCGTGAAGTAAACGGCGAGGTCAAAGCCTACCCTGCGATCCAGCTGTCGCTGACCTTCGACCACCGTGCCCTCGACGGCGCGCCGGCCGCAAGGTTCCTGCAGGATCTGTGCCGGGTGCTCGAGAACATTTCGCTTGCCCTGATGCACGGTTGAGAGGAGAGATACCACATGTTTGATTTAATCGTCCTCGGTGGTGGCCCCGGCGGCTACCTCGCTGCTGAACGTGCCGGTAGTGCCGGCCTCTCAGTTCTCCTGATCGAAAAAAACAAGATCGGCGGCGTCTGCCTCAACGAAGGCTGCGTGCCATCAAAAACGCTTCTGAATAGCGCCAAGATCTACGACTACGCCACCCACGGCCAGAAATACGGCGTTACCACCGAAAAAGCCCAGATCGACCAGGCGGCTGTCATTGCCCGCAAGGACAAGGTCGTCAGAAACCTGGTGGCCGGGGTCAAAGCGGCCCTCAAACACAACCAGGTTACGATCCAGGACGGCTTTGGCCAGATCCTCGGCCGCACAAACGGCGTGATCCGCGTCGCGGTCGGCGAGCAGACCTTTGAAGGCAAGCAGCTGATCATCGCCACCGGCTCCGAAGCGGTCGTGCCGCCAATCCCCGGCGTCAGGGAAGGCCTGGCCGCTGGCACGGTCCTGACCAACCGCGAGATCCTCAATCTCACCGAGACCCCGGAATCACTCGTCGTCGTTGGTGGCGGCGTCATTGGTCTGGAAATGGCCAGCTACTACCAGACCGTCGGCAGCGCGGTGACCGTGATTGAGATGCTCGACCACATTGCCGGCAATGCCGACCGTGAGCTGACCGCGATCTTGCAGAAGAATTTTGAGAAGAAGGGCATAGTCTTCCACCTGAACGCCCAGGTCACTGCCGTCGGCGACGGCCTGGTCACCTTCAGCAAAAACGGCGCCACCCTGAAAGCCCCGGCGCAGAAGACCCTTCTGTCCGTCGGCCGCCGCCCGGTCACCGCTGGCTTTGGCCTCGAAACGCTCGGCGTCTACACCGAGCGGGGACGGATCATCACCGACGCCCAAGGCCGGACCAACGTGCCGGGTGTCTATGCGATCGGCGATGCCAATGGCGTCTGGATGCTGGCGCATGCGGCCTACCGTGAAGCCGAAGTAGCCGTGAACACAATCCTGGGCAAGAAAGACACCATGCGCTACCAGGCGATGCCATCGGTCCTGTACACCAGCCCGGAAATGGCTTTCGTCGGCGAGACCGAAGAAACCGCCACCGCCAAGGGTTTGAAGTTTGAGAAAAAGGTCCTGCCGATGAACTACTCGGGCCGCTACATGGCCGAGAACGAAGGCGGCGACGGGATCATCAAACTGCTGATCGACCCGGACCGCCAGCGGATCATCGGCTGCCATTTACTCGGCAGTTATGCATCCGAGATCATCCTTGCCGCCGGCATCCTGGTCGAAAGCGAGATGAGGCTCGAAACGATCCAGGAACTCATCTTCCCGCACCCGACGGTCGGCGAAATCATCCGCGAAGCGATTTTCCACTGAGAGCAAAGAAGGGTTGGCCAGACCGAAATGGCCGGCCGATTGAGACAAAGGAGACCCACCCATGGCCAAACAATTATTCATCAAACCCGAAGAAATCCGTGCCCCCGGCAAGATCACGTTTCAGGATATCCCGGTCAACCAGTACCAGAAAAAGCCTTCCGAAGAGAAAGACAACTTCTCCAAAGACGATTTTTTACGGATCTACCGCGACATGCGGATCATCCGCGAATTCGAATCCATGCTGTACGCGATCAAGACCACCAACACTTACAACGGCCTCGAATACAACAACCCCGGCCCGGCCCACCTTTCGATGGGTCAGGAAGCCTCTTCGGTCGGCCAGGCTTACCACCTGACCCACGAGGACTTCATCTTCGGCTCGCACCGAAGCCACGGCGAAATCCTGGCCAAGGGCCTGTCCTCGATCCATAAGATGAGCGAGGCGGATTTGCTGGCGATCATGGAGACTTTCCTCGATGGTGCGGCCTGGAAGGTCGTCGAAAAGGCCAACGAGGGCAAGGGCAAGAGCGTGCGCGAACTGGCTGTCGACTTTTTGGTCTACGGCGCGCTGGCAGAAATCTTTGCCAAGGAGACGGGCTTCCACAAGGGCCTGGGCGGCTCGATGCATGCCTTCTTCCTGCCGTTTGGCATCTACCCCAACAACGCCATTGTCGGCGGCTCGGCTGACATCTCGGTCGGTTCGGCCCTCTTCAAGAAAATCAACCGCAAGCCGGGTGTGGTCATTGCCAACATCGGTGACGGCTCGATGGCCTGCGGCCCGGTCTGGGAAGGCCTGATGCTGGCCGCCATGGACCAGTACCGCCTGCTGTGGGATGACGAGATGAAGGGCGGCCTGCCCCTGATGATCAATGTCATGAACAACCAATACGCGATGGGCGGCCAGACCCGCGGCGAGACCATGGGCTACGACTTTGTCGCCCGCATCGGCGCCGGCGTCAACCCGGATCAGATGCATGCCGAGCGCATCGACGGCTACAACCCGCTGGCCGTGATCGAGGCCATGACGAGAAAGCTCGACATTCTGAAGAACAAAAAGGGCCCGGTCCTTCTCGAGACCGTGACCTACCGCTACTCTGGCCACTCGCCATCAGACGCCGATTCCTACCGTACCCAGGAGGAGAAGGAAGCCTGGATGGCCCATGACTCGATCCAGGGCTTCAAGGCCGATCTCGTCCTCTCCGGCCTGGCCAGCGAAGCCGATTTTGCCGCGATCGACGAATTCGTCATCGCAACCATCACCGAGGCCGTCCGACTGGCAATCGATCCGGTTGTCTCGCCGCGCATGAGCCTGCAAAAGACCCCGGACGCGATCGAGAAGATCATGTTCTCCAACACCCGGATGCCGAAGATGGAAGACCGCGAGCCGGATCTGCTGCAAAAACGCGCAGACAATCTGCGCGTGCAGCAGATCGCCAGGAAGGAGCGCTTCGCCTTTGACAAGAGCGGCAAACCGGTCAGCAAGAACAAGGTCTACCAGTACCGCGACGCCATCTTTGAAGCCGTGCTCGACGGTTTCTGCACCGACCCGACCCTGGTGGCCTACGGTGAAGAGAACCGCGACTGGGGCGGCGCTTTTGCCGTCTACCGTGGTCTGACTGAGATGGTTCCTTACCATCGCCTATTCAACTCGCCGATTGCTGAAGGCGCGATCGTCGGATCTGCCGTCGGCTACGCGATGAGCGGCGGCCGTGCCCTGGTCGAGCTGATGTACGCCGACTTTCTCGGCCGCGCCGGGGATGAAGTCTTCAACCAGCTGCCGAAATGGCAGGCGATGTCCGCCGGCATCCTTAAAATGCCCGTGGTCCTGCGCGTCTCAGTCGGTTCGAAATATGGCGCCCAGCATTCCCAGGACTGGACCGCACTCTGCGCCCACATTCCAGGCCTGAAGGTTGTCTTTCCGGCCACCCCTTATGACGCCAAGGGCTTGATGGCCGCCGCCCTGAACGGCACCGATCCGGTGGTCTTCTTTGAAAGCCAGCGCCTCTATGATGTCGGTGAACAGTTCCACCAGGGTGGTGTCCCAGCCGAGAGCTACGAAATCGCGATCGGTGAACCGGACATCAAGCGCCAGGGCAAGGACCTGACGATCCTGACCATTGGTGCCACGCTCTACCGTGCCCTCGAGGCTGCAGAACGGTTCGAACAGGAATTCGGCCTTGCGGTCGAAGTCATCGACGCCCGCTCGATGGTCCCCTTCAACTACGAAAAGGTCATCGAGTCGGTCAGGAAAACTGGCCGGATCATCGTTGCTGGTGATGCTTGCGACCGCGGCTCGTACCTGTCCGAACTAGCCCGGAACATAGGCGACTTCTGCTTTGATGACCTTGACGCTCCCGTCGCCGTGCTCGGTTCCCGTAACTGGATCACCCCGGCCTTCGAGCTCGAGAGCGACTTCTTCCCCCAGGCCAGCTGGTTCCTCGATATCTGCCATGAGCGCGTCCTGCCGCTGCCGGGCTACGTCGCTGAGAAATCCTTCACCACTGTCGAGATGATCCGCAGAAACAAATTCGGCGTGTAAAGCCGCAGTACATGCCAGAACCGGGGGCTTTGAGGCCCTCGGTTCTGGCATCAAAACACCATCGTCTCCCGTGAGGTCACTATGAATGACACCGTCCGCCCCTTGATCGAAGCCTTGAACAGCCCGCATATGATCGATCGCCTCGATGCCCTGCGCCAGCTCAAAGTCCTGCTGGACGATGGCCAGATCGAACAACCGGTCACAGCCAGGGACGTCAACAATCACATCCACACTTGGTACTCGTTTTCGCCCTATTCGCCGGCCAAGGCCGTCTGGATGGCCTACAGGGCCGGACTGACAACCGCCGGGATCATGGACCATGACAGCATCGGCGGGGCCAGGGAGTTTACAGCCGCGGGCCAGATCCTCGGCCTGCCAACGACGATTGGCTGTGAAGTTCGAGCCTCTTTCGCCGGAACAGCCCTGGAGGGCAGACGGATCAACAATCCGGACCAGGACTCGGTTGCTTACCTGGCTCTGCATGGTGTGCCACATACCGAAATTGACGCGCTGGACCATTTCCTGCAACCCGTCAGAAAAGCCCGCGGCATCCGGAATCGCAAGATGATTGCGCAACTCAACGTGCTGCTTGCCCCGGCCGGGATCGAGCTGGATTATGACCGTGACGTCCTGCCCCTGAGTCTGGCCTCTGATGGCGGCGGTGTCACCGAGCGTCACTTGCTCTTTGCTCTGGCCTTGGAACTGCTCCGGCGCTATCCGGTTCCCTCTGATTTGGTGGCCTTCCTGCGCGGTCCGCTCCAGCTGAGGGTCTCGCCCAAGATTGAGTCGATGCTTCTGGACGAACAGAACCCCCATCGCGCCTACGACTTGCTTGGCCTTCTGAAGGGCGAACTGGTCGAGCAGTTCTACATCAATGCCACCGACGAATGCCTGCCGGTTTCCGAGGTGGTGGCTTTTGCCCAAGCCCATGGCATCATCCTGGCCTATGCCTATCTGGGTGATGTCGGTGATTCGGTCACCGGCGACAAGAAAACCCAGAAATTCGAGGATGATTACCTCGATGAATTATTCGATCTGCTCGATAACCTTGGTTTTGCGGCCGTCACCTACATGCCATCCCGCAATACCAGGGACCAGATTTTGCGTTTGCGCGCCCTGTGCGACAAACACCAGTTTTTCCAGATCAGTGGCGAAGACATCAACCAGCCACGCCAAGCTTTTGTCTGCCTGTCCATGCGTGACCCGATGTTTGACAACCTCTACGATGCCGCCTGGGCCCTGATCGGCCATGAGCGCCTGGCCACAGACGCTCTTGACCAAGGTTTGTTCGCTCCAGAAACCATTGAGAAAATACCTGACCTGTCAGCCCGCATCCTGTCCTATCGTGACCATGCCCGTCAATTGTACGGGCAAATCTGAGGAGGTACCCCATGGATCCAATCATTGTCAAACAAGCCTATGATGCTGCTGCTGCCACCTACGCCAGCTACGGGGTTGATGTTGCCGCCGCCCTTGAAAAAATGAAACAGATCGAGGTCTCGGTCCACTGCTGGCAAGGTGATGATGTCACCGGTCTGGAAGCAGCTGGCGGCGGGACCTCCGGCGGCATCCTTTCGACTGGCTCCTTTGGCGGCAAACCGAGAACCGGTGACGAGCTGCGCGCCGACATCGACAAGGCCTTGAGTCTATTGCCTGGCAAACAGCGTCTCAATCTGCATGCCTGCTATGCTGAGCTCAATGGCGAAGCCGTCGACCGTGACCGCTATGAGACGCGCCATTTCCAGAACTGGATCGACTGGGCCAAGAGCCGCGGGATTGCCCTCGACTTCAATGCCACTTGCTTTGGCCACCCGATGGCGGCCGACAACCTGACCTTATCCCACCCGGACGAAAAAATCCGCCGCTTCTGGATCGACCATGTCAAAGCCGTGCGCAAGATCGCTGCCGACATGGGCCGGGAGCTCGGCTGCACCGTCGTCAATAATATCTGGGTCCCGGACGGCATGAAAGATATGCCCGCCGACCGCACCCGCTACCGTGCTCTTCTCAAGGAATCGCTGGACGAGATCCTTGCGGTGCAATATCCGGCTGAGTACCTGGTCGACGCGGTCGAGTGCAAGCTGTTTGGCATCGGCGTCGAAAGCTACACCGTTGGTTCACACGAATTCTACATGGGCTATACCGCCCACCAGCACAAGCTCGGCAACGAAGGCCTGATGCTGACCCTCGACATGGGCCATTTCCACCCCACAGAAACCATCGCCGACAAAGTCTCGTCCCTGCTGCTGTTCAACTCAGCCGTGCTGGTCCATGTCAGCCGCCCGGTCAAATGGGACTCCGACCATGTTGTCATCTCCGATGAGAGTGTCCAGGAGCTGATGCGTGAAATCAAGCGCGCCGACGCTTTTGACCGGGTCTGTCTGGCCACCGACTTCTTTGATGGCAGCATCAACCGCATCACAGCCTGGACGGTCGGTTTGCGCGCTACCCAGAAAGCCATTCTCGCTGCGCTGCTCGAACCGACCGACCTGATCAAAAAAGCAGAAGCCGAGGGTGATTATGCCACCCGCCTGGCCCTCATGGAAGAATTCCGAAATCTGCCGGCGATGGCCGTCTACAATCAGTTCTGCCTCGACCAGGGCGTCCCGGCTGGCAGCGACTATCTGCCGGAAATCTACGCCTACACTCAGGACGTCCTGAGCAAACGCTAAAAGGAGGGGACCATGTCACCATCTGATTTCATCACCCGCTACTCCGGTCCGCTCCAGGAATTCACCCGCATGTCTCAGACCGCTGGCAGCCGCTCTGACTATGTCCAGGGCGGTGGTGGCAACACCTCCTGCAAGCTCGATGACTCTCTAATGGCGATTAAGGCGTCCGGCTTCCAGCTTAGCCAGATCGAGCCCGACAATGCCTATGCTGTGATTGATTTTCCGGCCTTGCGCGCCTTCTATGCGAGCGGTGAAGCCCCGTTCGAAGATGTCGAAAAAGCAGGATCTGCCGCCGCCAGGGAAGCGACACGCACCATTGACGGCCTGCCGGTTTTACGCCCCTCGGTCGAAGCCGGCTTCCATGCCTTGCTCGACACCTTTGTCCTGCACACTCACCCGGTCTATGGCAACCTCTTGACCTGTGCCGCCGAGGGACCACAGCTCGCCGCCGAGGTCATGGCTCCAACCGGTGAAAATTTTGCTTTCGTGCCCTACATCAATCCGGGCGCCCAGCTGACGTTCGCGATTCAGTCCGCCCGTCAGGCCGCCACCAAAGACGGGGTCCCGCCCAAGGTCATTTTCCTGCAAAACCACGGTGTCATCGTCACCGGCCCGACAGCCCAGTTCTGCCTCGACTTGCATGACCAGGTCAATGCGGCCATTGCGTCCTATTTCCAGACCAGCGTGACAGATTGGCCAGCCCTTGAAGTCGTCCCGGCCTCGATTTGTGTTGGTGACGACACCCATGCCGCCTACCGCTCCAACTCACCCTGGCTGGCTGCACAGTTGAAAGAACAGGCCTGGACGCTGGAGGATTTCACTGTCAAGGCCCTCTATCCAGACCAGCTGGTCTTTTTGGCCGGCCAGGTCGCTGTCGCCGCAAGCGGCAGCCTGGAGAACTTTGCCGTCTCCGGTTCGGCTGCGATGGCAAAGGCAACGATTTTCCGTAAGTCGGGTGAGATCCTTTACACCTGCAGTGCCAACGAAGCCCAGACCATTGAGGAAACGCTGGCCGCAGTCCTGTTTATCCACCAGACCATCCAAGCCAGAGGGCTGACGGTGTCGCCCATGAGTGAAGCTGGCAAATCCTTCATCGCCAATTGGGAAAGTGAAGCCTACCGCAAATCCATCGCTGCCAAGTAATCTGCAAAAACCAATCAGGAGGAGAGTGCCATGTCCGAGATCCACCAAATCCTGGCCTTTGACTTTGGAGCTTCAAGCGGCCGCGCCATGCTGGGCCGCTTCGATGGCCGGACGATCGAGCTCGAAGAGATCCATCGTTTCAGCAACGACCCGGTCCAGATCGGACCGACCTTGTACTGGGACGTGTTGCGTTTGTTTTTCGAAATCAAGCAAGGCCTGATTAAAGCCAAGGCCAAGGGCAAAATTGACAGCCTGGGTGTGGACACCTGGGGCGTCGATTTCGGATTGATTGACAAAGAGGGCCGCCTCCTGGAAAACCCCGTCCATTACCGTGACACGCGCACAGCTGGCATTCAGGATGAGGCGTTCGCCCATGTGCCGCGAAGGGAATTCTATGACCGTACCGGCATTCAATTCATGAATTTCAATACGATTTTCCAGCTTCTGGCGCTGAAACGCCAGCGGCCGGATCTTCTGGAACGGACCGCTGCGCTGCTTTTGATGCCGGACTTATTTGTCTATCTGCTGACCGGTGTGCGCCAGTCCGAATACACCATGGCCTCGACGGGAGCTTTGCTCAATCCCTACACTGGCTCCTGGGATGATGAACTCATAGCTCGCCTCGGCCTGCCACGCCAGATTCTCCAGCCACTGGTCCAACCCGGTACCAAGGTTGGTCAAATCTCAGATGCCATCTGCCAGGAACTGGGCATCCAGGCGATCCCGGTTATGGCAGTCGGCGAGCATGACACCGCGTCGGCTGTCGCGGCCGTACCGGCGACCCAACCGGATTTTGTTTACATCTCCAGCGGCACGTGGTCTCTGATGGGCATCGAAAGCAAGACTCCGGTCATCAATGACCAGGCCTATGAATTCCAGTTTACCAATGAAGGCGGCTATGGCCGCACGATCCGGTTTTTAAAAAACATCATGGGCCTGTGGCTGATCCAGGAATCGCGTCGCCAGTGGATCCGTGAAGGCGCAGATGTCACCTTCGCCGACATGGAGCGTGAAGCGCTGGCATGCCAGCCGTTCCAATCCTTGGTCAATCCTGACGACCCACGCCTTGGCGTCCCGGGCGACATGCCTGGACGGATCCGCGAGATTTGTCGTGAGACAGGTCAGCACGTACCCGCCAGCCGTGGGGAGGTCGTGCGCTGCATCTACGAGAGCCTGGCCCTTAAGTATCGGGTGACCAAAGACAGCATCGAAGCCATGACCGGTCGGACTTATCCTGACCTTCATGTGGTCGGTGGCGGGACCAAAGATGGCCTTCTGAGCCAGTTCACAGCCAATGCCACAGGCAGTCGCGTCGTTGCTGGTCCGATCGAAGCAACCGCACTGGGCAACATCGCTGTCCAGCTGATTGGTCAGGGTGCAATCAAGAACCTTCACGAAGCGCGCCAAGTCATTGCCGCTTCCACCTCTCTGAAGTACTATGAGCCTGTGGAGACAGATGACTGGAACCTGGCCCTGATTCGCTATCGCCAGCTGTTTGGTTAGTTTCCCGAGCCACCATCGAACCCAAGGAGGGCCTCTTATGCGTTTTGAGCTGCTGCATCCAGCGGACCAGCTGGTGATGATGATGAACCGCATCTACTACCGCGGCATGACGACGACGTCCGGCGGCAATCTGTCAATCCGTGACGAAAATGGTGACATGTGGATCACGCCTTCTGGAATCGACAAAGGCATGCTGACCAGAGATGACATCATGCTGGTCAAGGCGGATGGAACCATCACAGGCCGCCACAAGCCCTCGTCGGAATACCCGTTCCACCTGTCTGTCTTCAGCCGCCGCCCGGACGTCGGAGCGGTCCTGCATGCCCATTCGCCCGGCCTGGTTGCCTTCTCGATTGCCCGCACCCTGCCGGATGTCAACCTGATCCCAACCGTCCGCAAAATTTGCGGCGAACTGGCACTTGCCACCTATGCCGTACCCGGCAGCACGGAACTGGGTGAGAACATCGCCCAGAAATTCGACCAGGGCCACTCAGTTGTCCTTTTGGAAAACCATGGGGTTGTGATCGGTGCGAAAGACATTTTCCAGGCTTTCATGGCCTTCGAGACGATCGAATCGAGTGCCCTTTTGGAAATCAATGCCAAGAAACTCGGCCAGCCCCGTCCGCTCTCTGCGGAACGCATTGCGGCTACGGAAGTGAAAAACCGGGTCGAACTGCCGGAGTTTGCCGGAAAATCGCACGGCAGTGAGGAAAATGCTGCCCGACGCGATCTGGTCAAGCTGACCCGGCGTTCCTATGACCAGGGCCTGTTCACCAGCACCCAGGGCACGTATTCGGTCCGCTTATCGGATGGGTCTTTCCTGATCACGCCGTATGGCAAAGACCGGGCTTACCTCGAGGTGGAAGACATCGTCCTGATCCGTGAAGGTCAGCGCGAGGCGGGCAAGATCCCGAGCCGTTCAGTGCCACTGCATGCGGAGATCTACCGCCAGCATCCTGATGTAAAATCAGTCCTGGTCGCCCATCCACCGAACATGATGGCCTTTGCTGTGACGGACGCAGCCTTTGATTCCCGGACCATACCAGAGAGCTATATCTTGTTGCGCCAGATCGCCAAGGTCCCGTTTGGTGTCAGCTTCATGGATCCTGATCTGGTTGCCAGGGCTATTTCGAAAAAGACCCCAGTGGTGATTTGCGAAAATGACTGCGTGATCGTCACCGGATCGAGCCTGCTCAATGCCTTCGATCGATTGGAAGTCGCAGAGTTCACAGCCAAATCTATCCTGGCTTCGACCGCCATCGGTGCCATCGTCCACATCAGCGACCGGGAAATCCAGGACATCAACGTAGCCTTCAGACTGGAAGACTAAAATCACTCATTTCTACCCCAGATGGCCACGTTTTTCGCGGAAAGGGGCAGGGGAGAGGCCGTATTGCCGCTTGAACAGGGTGGAAAAATACGCGACATTGGGAATGCCGACTTGTTCGGCGACTTTATAAGCGGGCTGGCTCGTTTCGATCAGGAGCCGGGCCGCTTTTTCCAGCCGCATCGTGGAGAGCAAGCTCGAGAATGTGTCGCCAGACGAGGCTTTGACCAATTTGCCGAGGTAACCGGGTGAGAGATTGAAACGTTCGGCCGTCGATTCGAGGGACAGATTGGGGTCTTGCAGATTCTCATGCAGGTAATGGACCAGCTCGTCGTGCAGCCGCTCGTGCTTGACGTCGGTAGCGCGACGGGCTTTTTCCTGCGAAATCGACATCAGCTCCAGGCAGAACCGGGCGATGATTTGGCGGGCATCCTCGAGCTGGTCACAGCGAGCAAGGCGCTCGCTGGTCTCGAGGTAATTGTCGTAGTCCTCGTCCACCAGCTCGACGGTGCTGTCGACCTGCTTGAAGACCGAAAACAGCAGCTGATTGAAATAATTGACGGTCCGCGGCGAATAGCCTTCCCGGATCGCTTGCATGAATTCGTCGATGCCTGATACCAGGAGATCCTGGCGGCGCAGATTGAGCGCCTCGAGAATCCGCTTCTCAGCCATCACTGGATAGCGGATCTTCTTATTGACCGCGATCGTCTTGTCTAATGTGAGCAAAGAATTCGGACCGAAATAGAGACGATAGCTAAATAAGCTGCAGGTCTTGCGGTAAGCATCGTTGAACTGGTCAAAGGATGCCACAGGTTTAACCATGGCAAAGCTGACCGTGAAGGGGAAATATCGCCGGATCTGGGTCTGGGCCTGGATCAGGCTGTCTTCGAGCAATTCCGGCGGTTCCGCTTCTTTCAACTGCAGAATCAGCGTCACCTCATGATTCCCTGTGACAAGGCCAGTGGCAGGTGCCAGGGTAGCCAGGAGTTCTTGTGTGATGTTGATCATGATGAAGCGGAAATTGTCGAGATCGTCCGGATTGGTTTCCTCCAGAGAGCCAAATCCATCAAAACGGGCTACAATCAGCAAATAAAAAGGTGACTCCAGCTGGCTCAGGATCTGGTGAATGCGGGCGGCATCTTCGTGATTAGGCTTTCCTGCCAAAAGGTCAAAAAGGAATTTTTCGCGGGCGATCCGGGCAGCCTGGTCACCGAGAATGAGCGCCTGGTGCAGGACCGCATATTCATCCACCGCGCCTACTTCGTGTCCGGCCACCTCGTGCACCAGATTTTGCAAGGGCTGGTAATATCTGGCCAATAACTTCAACAAGATCCAGCTGCTGGTCAGGACAAAAAGTAAACTGATCAGAAACACTGGCAGGATGGTTTTCAGGTAAGCCATCCAGATCAGGCCGGCATCAAGGACAAGAATTGTAAAAAGACCACTCACCGGTGAGCGTTGATAATAAGTCAGCTGGCGCTGCCAGAGGCGGCCAGTGCGGATGATACCCTCATCGGACAACTGGCGGGTCCCACTTTCATTCTGGAAAATGCCGCTGAATGATTGGCCAAAACTCAAATCGGTAATGAATGCCTGGGGCTCATTGCTGGCAAAAACAATCCCATTGGCATCGGTCAGGTAAATAAGTGCTCCTGGCGGGTAATCTTGAAGTAAGGATACAAATTTCTCCTCATCGACATGAATGATCACCAGACCGTGATTGATCCGCTGGGGATTGTCTTCGACGCGGGCGTAAAAAACAATCAGGCGGGAAAACTCGTTTTGCAACGCTTCCAGTGCAGTGCCCTCGATTCTGATTTCCCGTGGCCGCAGGCTGAAGGGGCTGTTGCCGACTGGCAGCCCCATCTGGCTGGCCGGCAAGGTGCCCAGGGAGGTCTCGTAGGTGCCGAGGTAGCCATTGTAAAGCCCGATGTAGCGCATCAGCTGCTGATGACTTTTCTCATAGTCAACCAGCAGGTCGGTCACATTCGCCGTGGCCAGGGCCTGCGATGTCCGTTCGTAGAGATAAGCTGTGGCCAGAGGGTCTTGCAGGAGCTGGCTGCTGATTGCCTGGACTCGTTTGTACACGTCATCGACGGCATGCTGTGTCTGGCTGGTCAGGCTTTTGTTTTCGGTCAGCAAACGGTTTTCCGTATTCCGGAAAGTCACGACTGAATAGAGGATGAGACAGGAGGCAGACAAAAGAATCAGCCAGATCAAAATCAGCCGGACGAGCTTCTGGTGTGTATTTGCATGGGTCAAACGTTGAAAAATCTGCATCGATGATCCTGTCTGAGGGGGTATTTTGACTCATTTACAAATATATAGCGTTTAAATGAAACCGTAAATAGCTTTAAAAGGAAAAGAGCTTTCAAATCAGATGATAATAATAGCTGTATTATGAAAGCTTACCGGCTCCATGGACTTGTTCGAATGCTTGCAAAGGATATACTGTAATTGTCAGGTGAATCTGTTCGAAACGATCATGTAGACGGTAAAAACGAACAACGATGAGATCAAGGTTTTATTCGAACAGACCAACCACAAAGGGAGGGAGTCTGCTGGCCATGTCTCAGGTACCACTCAATCAGACGACAGCGACAGGCACAGGCCAGCCAGACCACCGACCCAACCGCACATTCCCCTTGATCATCTTTTCTCTTGTCCTGGTTGGTCTGATTATCAGTGCAGTTCTGGCCACGACCTGGCTGAAACCAAAAGTCATCGGGTTTACTGCTTACGATCTCTCCCTGGATTTTTTCCACAGCATGGAAGTGGGCGTGATGCTGGAAGCACAAGAGTTGGGATACCAGAGCCTGCGTTACGACCAATCTGGCGATGAGACTCGGCTGGTCACCAGCTTCAAACGTCTGGTCGAAGAAAATGCTGACGCCATCATCGTCTCACCCATCAGCCCGGAGGTCTTGCCGCCTTTGGTCGACAATGCCCATGAAAAGGGTATTCCGGTCATCATCAATGACATCGGTGGCGGCGGCTCCGATTATGACGCAATCGTCATCTCAGATAACTGGCAAGGAGGCGTTTTAGCTGCAGAGTTCACCGCTGATTATCTGCAAGGCCATGAGGGCAGCCGGAAAGTGGCGATCATCACTGTTGAACCCTCCGCTGCCTATGCCGCCCGGCGTGGAGAAGCCTATCGGGAGACCATTGAAGCCAAAGGATTTTCCATTGCAACTGAGATTTCAGCCTACTCAAAACAAGAAGACGGCTATACAGCGATGAAACTGATTCTCGCAGAACAGCCTGATCTGGTGGCGGTCTTTGCTGAAAATGATCCCATGGCTGTCGGCGCAGCCAATGCCATTGCTGAAGCCGGGCGCAAAAACATCCTCGTTGTCGGATTCAATGGCGACAAGATCGCACGGGATGCCATCGCAGCTGGTCTGATGCAAGCGACGGTTGCCCAGAATCCCGAAGAAATGGGCCGGATCACGGTCCAGCTGGCCGATCGCCTGATCAAAGGCCAAGGCATCACTTTTGATGATCCAGATAAACGTGAAATCTACGTACCTGTGGAACTGGTCACCAGCCAGAACATTCAAGAATAGAAGAAAAGGGAGAACAAGGGGGAACATGCGTGTCTGAATTCATTTTGGAATTATCGGGGATCACCAAGGTCTTTCCCGGCGTCAAGGCGCTGAATCAGGTGCATTTCCAGCTCAAAGCAGGCCAGATCCATGCCTTGATGGGAGAAAATGGTGCTGGCAAGTCGACCTTCATCAAGGTCATCACCGGCGTCCACCAGCCGGAAGAAGGCACCATGACTTTGCGGGGCAAAAAAGTCGAATTCAAAAACCCCAGGGAAGCGATCGCTCACGGCATTGCTGCTATTTACCAGCATGTCACCTGCTTTCCTGATCTCAGTGTCTCGGAAAATATTTTTGCCGGTCACGAAGCCATGCGTGGTCGTCTGCCGGTGATCGACTGGAACACCATGCACAGCAAAGCCGAGAAGCTGCTGCGTCGACTTGGCTCAGATCTTGACCCACGCCAGCAGATGGGCGCTCTGAGCGTCGCCCAGCAACAGATCGTCGAAATCGCCAAAGCGCTCTCGACCGATGCCGACATCATCATCATGGACGAACCGACGGCTGCCCTGACCAACCGTGAGTGCGAAGAACTGTACCGCATCACCGAGCAGCTGCGTGATGAAGGCAAGGCCATCATCTTCATTTCGCATCGGTTCGAAGATATGTTCCGTCTGGCCAGCGAGGTCACGGTGTTTCGCGATGCCCAGTACATCGGTACCTGGCCGGTCGCTGACATCACCAACAACGACCTGATCCGGGCCATGGTCGGCCGATCCCTGACTGAGATGTACCCACCGCCGCTGTCCAAGCCGAGCGCAGAAACCGTGTTCTCGGTCGAGGGCCTGTCCCGCACGGGTTATTTCAAGGATGTCAGCTTTGACATCAAAAAGGGTGAGATTGTTGCGCTGACCGGCCTGGTTGGCGCCGGCCGCAGTGAAGTCTGCCAGGCCATTTTCGGGATCGATCGTCCTGACAGTGGCCACATCAAACTGGCCGGCCAACCTGTGGCAATCGACAGTCCATTGTCGGCCATGAAACTGGGGATTGGCTATCTGCCGGAAGACCGCCAGAAACAGGGCTTGATCCTGTCCTGGAGCATCGAGAAAAACATCACCTTGGCCAATCTCGATCGCTTTGCTCCAGGCCTTCTGGTCCAGGAAGCCAAAGAGAAGGAGACAGCCGAACGTCTGTCCAAGCTGGTCTCGATCAAATGCCAGAGCGTCGAAGATCTGGCCAGTTCCATGTCAGGTGGCAACCAGCAGAAGATCATCGTCGCCAAGCTCCTGACGGCTGACCTCAAGCTGATCATCATGGATGAGCCGACCAAAGGCGTCGATGTCGGGGCCAAGCACCAAATCTACCAGATCATGCGCGAACTAGCCCGTGACGGTTATGCCATCCTGATGGTTTCCTCGGAAATGCCGGAAGTCATCGGCATGTCGGACCGCGTTGTCGTCATGCATGAAGGCCGGGTCACGATGATTGCACAGACCCACGATGCCACAACCACACAGGAAAAGATTCTGGAGGCGGCTGTCACTCGCATCCAGCACGAAGAACCGGCCCTGGGGGGGAAATCATGAAACTGACCGGCACCCACAAACAAAAGCACGGGTCGATTGGTGCCCGTGAAATCGGGATGATCTTGTTCATCCTCCTTCTGTCCTTTTTAATCCAGCTCAGAAACGCTCAATTTCTGACCGCGGAAAATCTCAATGACCTTTTGGTCAACGCCGCGATCATGGGCACCCTGGCTGTAGGCATGATGATGGTCATCATCACCGGAGGCATCGACCTCTCGATCGGCGCCACCTTGGCCTTGTCCGGCATGTCTGCCGCCCTGTATGTGCGCGGCAATGAATCAGCCTCCCCAGTCCTGGCTGTCCTGATCGGTATCGGCATCGGCCTTCTGGCCGGCTTGATCAATGGCCTGCTCGTTGGGTATGGTGAAGTCCTGCCGCTGATCGCCACCCTGGGCATGATGAATGTCTACCGCGGCCTGACCTACATCATCGCCAACGGTGCCTGGGTCAGTGCCCATCAAATGAACGATGGCTTCAAAGCCCTGGCCTTCACCCGCTTCCTTGGCATCAACAGCCTGGTCTGGGTCGCAATCCTGACCTTTGGCATTGGCGCTTTTTTCCTCGGCTGGACCCGAGTCGGCCGCATGATCTATGCGGTCGGCAGCAATCCGGAAGCTGCCCGCGTTACCGGGGTCAACGTCCCGGCCATCCGCACACTGGTCTATGCGATCATGGGTACGATCACCGGCCTGTCCGGGGTGCTGTGGGTCAGCAAATATGCCTCCGCCCAGGGCGACACCGCCATCGGCTATGAAATGAACGTGATCGCCGCCTGTGTGCTGGGCGGGGTCTCGATCAGTGGCGGCTCCGGCAAAGTCTTCGGCGTTATTCTCGGGACAATCCTGCTTGGTATTTTGAAAAATGCTCTGCCCCTGCTCAAAATCTCGCCCTTCTGGCAAGACGCCCTCTATGGCCTGATCATCCTGTTCGCGATCCTGATGAACACGATTTTCAAGCGCATGGTCGACAAAAACAACCTGCAAAGGAGGCATATCTGATGGCTGCCTTGAAAAAATTCCTGCTCCGCTGGGAAGCTGTCCTGCTTCTGATCCTCCTTTTGATCAATATCTTCAACACAATGAGCTCGCCGTACTACCTCAGTGTCACCGGCCTGCTGGATGCGACTCGTGACTTCATGGACAAATCGTTCATTGTCTTTCCGATGACGATGATCATCCTGATGGGTGAAATCGACATCTCCGTTGGTGCGACCATCGCCCTGTCCTCCGTGATCATGGGCGTCGCTTACAATGCCGGCAATGGCATCCCGATGGTCGGCGCCATCCTGCTCGCCCTTCTGGTCGGGACCGTCTGCGGCCTGATCAACGGCCTGCTCCTGACCCGTTTCAAAGAACTCTCCCCGATGATTGTCACATTGTCCACCATGACCATTTACCGTGGCATTGCCTACATCATCTTGAAAGACCAGGCTGCCGGCAAATTTCCCTCCTGGTTCCAGGAATTCGGCTGGGGCACCGTCGGACCAGTCCCCTATGTCCTGATTGTCTTTGTGGTTCTGGCCGTGATTTTTACCATTGTCCTCAACAAAACCAAGCTGGGCCGCCGGATCTACGCCATCGGCAGCAACCGCACCGCCAGCATTTTTTCCGGCATCAAAGTCGACCAGATCCGCATTCTGGCCTATACCCTGGCTGGGTTCATGTCTGGTCTGACCGCCATCTTCCTGACCTCGCGCATGTCCTCGACCCGCCCCAACATCGGCTACATGTATGAACTGGACATCATTTCCATGGTCGTGCTTGGAGGCATCAGCACCAGCGGCGGCAAAGGCCGCCTGGCCGGCGCCCTGATTGCGATCTTCGTCATCGGCTACCTTAAATACGGCCTCGGCCTCAATAACATCTCCAGCCAGGTGCTGATGATCATCATCGGACTTTTGCTCATCATCTCGGTCCTCACGCCCAATCTGGTGGCCCGCTTCAATCGCTGGAACCTGGCGAAAAAGAGCCGCCGTCCATCACTCCCGGGCAGCTGACGCTTTTCCCGCCGGTCTGCATCAAGTCTGGTTTTGCCAGACATCACCCAACCCGGTTATAAGGCAAAAATCGCCTTGTAATAGATTGCCCCTGCCTTGAACACATGAAAACCCACATTTCGAAGGAGGAAACCCATGAAAAAGATCCTGTCTATCGCCTTGATGGTCGCCCTGATGGTATCCCTGCTAGCTGGCTGCTCCTCTGGTGCAACCACTGCTGCTGCCCCGGCTGCCACAACCGCCGCCCCCGCCGCTGGCGAAACCACTGCAGCCCCCGCTGCTGGTGACGCCGGCACCTATGCCCTGATCGTCAAGAACACTGGCAACCCCTACAACGAAAAGGAAGCGGAAGGCTTCGTCAAGGCTGTCGAAGAATTCGGTGGCACAGCGATCGTCAAGCGCCCGGCCAATCCGACCGCTGAAGACCAGATCGCCATGATCAACGAGCTTGTCAGCCAGAAAGTTTCCGCCATCGCCATCGCCGCCAATGACGTCGACGCCCTCCAGCCTGCCTGCGAAAAAGCATCCGCTGCCGGCATCAAAGTCATCTCCCTCGACTCCGCCCTCAACCCCGCCAGCCGCCTGACCCACGTCCAGCAGGCTGACCCCGTTGCCATCGGCCGCGTCCTCGTGGAAGCCGCCTTTGACATGGCTGGTGGTTCCGGCGAATTCGCCATCCTGTCCGCCACCTCCACCGCGACCAACCAGAACACCTGGATCGCCAACATGGAGAAATTTCTCAAGGAAGATGCCAAGTACAAAGACCTCAAGCTGGTCAAGACCGCCTATGGTGATGATCTGCGCGACAAGAGTGTCTCTGAAACCGAAGCCCTGCTCCAGACCTACCCTGACCTGAAAGTCATCGTCGCTCCGACCACTGTCGGTATCGCCGCTGCTGCCAAAGTTGTCACCGACAAAGGCCTGGTGGGCAAAGTCAAAGTCACCGGTCTCGGCCTGCCCTCTGAAATGGCTGCCTACATGACCGCTGACGGCGCCTGCCCCTACATGTTCCTGTGGAACCCGATCGATATCGGCTACCTGGCCGGCTATACCGCCAAAGCCATGGTTGAAGGCGCCACCGGTGCCATTGGTGACAAGATTGAAGCCGGTTCCCTTGGCTCCCGCGAAGTCGTCACCGCCACCTCCGGCGACGGCGGCACCGAAGTCGTCCTCGGCGACCCCTTCAAATTCGACACCGCCAACATCGGCGAATGGAGCAAAGTGTATTGATCGTTTGGTAAACGAACGATCCTTCAAGCAAACGACTCTGGGGATACCCAGCCAGCCGCAAGCAAAGCTACTCTGCCCACAGGCAGCAACTCTCACTCATCCGACGTGTTTAAGGCAATCATGAGATAAACAACAACAAAAAGGTGCCTGGTTCCTCAACCAGCAAGAGACCGCCCCCGCAGCAGATCAGATCTGTGAAGCGAGGCGGTCTCTTTGTGGTCTCTTTGTGCCGATTTTGGGACGCCGTCCCAAAATCGGCACTGCTTGTCCAGTCGGCGCTACCTGAGGCGCTACCTACGCTTCTTACCTCGGCTGGAACAGCTCCACTGCCGGGATGTCCAACAAATCAGCGACCTTTTTGAACAGTCCAGCCTGGTGGCCGACGGCCATGGCGCAGTGGTGGGTTGGGGCTTCGGCAAACCAGCGTTCGAAATAGGTGTCCGGATCAACGGGGAAACGGATGGGCGTCTGCGTATTGCCAATCTGCATGATCGGGCCAGCGGTTGATTCACCCTCGCTGATAATCAGCTTGAGCCGTCCGTTGCCAGTCTGGGTGACGCCGAGCAGGGTGACAGGCCCACATCGGACTTTGGCTTCGACTGACACGCCAGAACCTTGTTTGCCGTGATAAAGGCCCATGCCGCGCAAGATCGGCTTGCCATCGGCGATCGCGACATGGAAAGGCCCGTCATGGCCCAGCAAAATCGTGCCATCGATGTAATCAGCGACCACGATCTCGGAGAAACTGCCGCCGGCGCCGACGGTGTCGCAGATCTTCATCGCCAGGCTGGTTTTGATGTCGCCTTCTCCGGCGCAGGGGATGCCGCGAGCAGTCAGCAGCGAATGACCGACGATGAAGCCGCTCTGCAGGTGTTCATAGGCATTGCCAGGTGCGCCGTGATAATAATAGGCCAGCGCATCGAGATCGTGAACCTTGACCAGGCGCTCCTGGGCTGCCGCGACGCGGCACGACCATTCAAGCTGCTCTTCGGTCGGCTTGCGGGCGATCGGGTCGGCAGCTGAGTCGCCGCTGATCTGGAAAAAAGCCTGAATTTCGCGGCGCTTCTGTTCAACTTCAGCAGGAGAGACCAACTGCAGCTGTTCATCGAGGTCGCACATTTCCAGAATCTGGACATGCAGACCAGTCTGGGCCTGGATCATGGTCCAGTCACTGTAAAGGTCGAGCATGCCGCTGTAGTTGTTGCCCAGAAATCCGAAGCGACTCCGACGCAAAGTCCGCCGGACTTTGGCCGCCTGGACGTATTCGAAAATCTCTTTCCAGGCCCGGATCGCTTCAGGACGGGCGGCAGTGTCCTCGTCAGCCAGGGAAATCACCGGCGTTTCGGTCTGGCCCAAAAGGCCACTGATGACGCGGAACGGAATGCCGGCCCGGTTGAACGCATTGGCGATCTCAGGGACGGGGCAGGCGCCGCAATGGGCGAGCCATTCGCCCGTGGTTGACTGGGCATAGTTGATCCGGGCGGCAGGTTGCAGATTCAGAACCACGGCCGGAGCCGGACAGACCTGATGGACTGGCAGCACACTGTCACTGGTGATGTAAGTGGCGCTGTGACAGAAAATCAAGTCAACATTGGCTCGGTTGAAATATTCACCGGCTTCACGCGCTCTGACAGCATCATCGACCAGACCAAAGAAATGGACCTCAGAGGATTCCGCCAACTGGCTGGCAATGAATTCGCCATACGAGATCAATCGCTCGCGCAGTCCGGGAAACTGGGCCCAATAGGCGCGCAGTCCAGTCGCATAGAGCCCGATGCGGGGCTTGGGGGTTGATTTGAGTGTTGTCAGTTCCATAGAGCGATCCTCCTGCCAGAAAATAAAAATAAATAAATGAACGGGTTATGCAGTGCGTAACTGCAGCAATCTTGCGCTTGAGTCCGATTTCAACAGTCCGGCGCGGCGAAAGTCCGGCGCGGCGAAAGCTCGGCGCCGGCGAATCCTTCACACCCGGGCAGTACCGCACCCGGCCATTACCGCAACGGTTGGCTCAAGCGTGGACAAACATCAGTTTGAGCGGTGGGGTTGTTCCCGTCTCTGGATCAAAATCCATGACCAGGATATCTTTCATGTATTCGTTCCAGCGGGCAACAACCGGGCTGTTTCCCTGGACCTTGGTCGCATGCTCAAGATCTGCACACTCGTAGTAGCCGAACAAATCGAGTCCGGAAAGCCAGATCGAGTAGTTGTGAATGCCAGCTTCGTTGAGAACGGCTGTCATTTCCGGCCAGATTTCATCATGGCGCTTGCGGTATTCGAATTCGGTTCCGGGGAGGATGCGGGCTCGCCAGGCGAACCGTTGCAGAGAATTTCCAGACATAAAAACCAGACCTCCAATTTCTGTTGGCTGCCTGGTTCCTCAGAACCTATTATAATGATCTGGAGGCTGGTGGACAATCAGAAAAGTCTCAGAAGATGAAATAGATGGCCATTAAATAGTTTTTTGACGTTGCCTGTTGCAGTCGGGGTGCTTCTCTTGGATAATGACCTTAAACTGTTTATAATTACTTCGAAGGCGTTGTCATGTACATGATATGATTTAATGACGATCGTTGTCGGACCGCCGGAGGCTCAAAAATGCAGACGACCAAGAAACAGAACCAAGGGCTCAGGAACCGGGTTTGGCCCGTCCATCTGTTGGAGATCCTTGTCTGGCTGGCCCATCTTACCTGCCTTGCCTATCTCTGGTGGTTCAGATCCGGTTTCAACCTGGATTTTGCCTGGCTGGCCCTGCCTCTGGTGATCGTGACTGCGGTTCCGTTCGGACCGGTTGCCGGAATCGTTTCTGGCCTAGGCTTGGCAGTGGCCGAAAGCCTGGTCACTTTTTTTCACAGCGGGGCAGTCTCCCTGCAGAACGGAAGCGCTCTACTGGCGAATTTTGCCAATAACTGGATCCGTCTGCTGATCTGGCCTCTGGCTGGTATGCTCATGGGCTTCTATGCGATCTGGTTCAGCCGGTCCAGCCGGCGCCAGGCACGCAAAACCTGGGAATTGGCTCAGGCCAATGAGCAGCTGAAAAATCAAATCAGCACCTGTGAAAAGCGACTTAGCCAAGAACACCCGTCAGGTGACTGGCCCGAAGAATCATCCTCCGATTTGCCAGCTTCTGCGCACCAGAGTTTCATGACCGATTTTCTCTATGAAGCTTTGGCCTTGCGGACTCGGTCTCTGACCGGCCTAGCTACGAGACAAACACCTGGCTCCCTGCCGGAATCCATGTTTGAAGTCATGACCCAGTGTTGCCCGGCAACAGTTGCCGTCCTCGATTCCAAGGGAACGATCTTGCACAGGCATCTCCATTTGCTGGCCACATTTGGGTTTACGGCAGCTCTGACACGGCCGGGCCAACCTTTTGACCATCTTCTGACCCCGGAATCCGCCACCCTGCTGCAATCGATTGTAGCCGGTCAGAGCTATGTCTTACAGAGCTCTGAAGACAAGGCGCTCACCCTTGCCTTGACCGGAGATCGATTTGGCAAGAGTCTGCTGATGCCACAAGTAATCCTGTCCAGTGACAGTCGGCAGCAAGGCTTTTTGGTCAGGCTCAGCCGGAGCGATCTGCACGCCACCTTGCAACAAGGCTGGCCTGCAGGCGAAATGCCCGCCAGCTTGCTTGAATTTTTTGCTCCCGAAGGGTGCTGCCTGGCACCCGATGGAACCATCACCTACATCACGTCTGATATGGCAGCCAAGCTGGGTGAGCCTGCCAACGCACTTCTGGGCCACAAAATTGCCGGTTTCATCAGCAAAGAAACCATGGATTTGTACAACCAGGCTGTGCGAGATAGCCGCAATGGCTTGGCTTCACGGTTAGATCTTGTCTTGTATCCTTATGGCCACAAAAGCTGCCTCCATTACCAGACCCAGGTTTTTCCCAGTCTTGACCAAAGTGGCAATCTCGTCGCTATGACCCTGCGCTTGTTCGACATAACTGCCAGCAAGTACGCCGAATCCACGCTCTCCCATCGCCTGGACATCGAACAGATGATTGCCCAGATCTCCACTCGGTTCATCGCTGTCAAAACGGAGGGCCTCGAGTGTGAAATCACTTCTGTTCTGCGCCTGGTATGCGAATTTGAAAATGCCCTGGAATGTTCGATAGAAATGGTGCCATCCAGCTATTTCCGGCGCCGAAACATATTGAGTTACCAGAATGGGAAGAGGCTTATGGATCTGCAGGCAGCCATCAACAGTCAAATCAGTGACCGGTTCGAGACCATTGGTGTCCCGATCGAGATTGACTCAGAACCAGTGGCCTATGTCCGGATCAAACAAGACAAATACCGCGACCTCTGGTTTGACAGTGATCTCAAGCTGATTCGCCTGGTCGGTGAAATTATTGTCAATGCCCAGATCCGCAGCGACAACATTTTGGCGATCAAACTCAACGAGCGCCGCCTGGCGACAACCTTGCACTCCATCGGTGAGGGTGTGATTGCCACAGATCTCGACGGACGCATCATCCTGATGAACCGCCGTGCAGAGCAAATGACTGGCTGGACCTGGCCCTCAGCCCGGAATCTGGCTCTGACCCAGGTTTTCAATCCGGCCAAGGCCCAACTGACAGATGACGAAAACAACCGATTTTCCATCAACCGTCTGAGGCCTTTAAACGAAACGGACAACAGTTTGCTGCTGGTGTCCAAATTCGGAGAACGATTTTTTATTTCCATAACGACATCACGGATTGAGGACGAAGGAGGCCAATTTTATGGCGAGGTCACCGTTTTCCGCGACGTCACCCAGAGCAAAAAAGAAAACGACGCCATCCGCTACATCAGCTATCATGACCGATTGACCGGTCTGTACAACCGAGCCTTTTTCGAGGAGGAAATGCTCCGCCTCAACACCACGCGGCAATATCCCATCACCATCATCCTCGGAGACTGCAATGGCCTCAAGATCAGCAATGATATTTTCGGCCATCTCGAGGGTGATCGCCTGCTCAAGGCCATTGCCAGCATCATCCGCCAGTCGATCCGACATGAGGATATCGCTGCTCGCTGGGGTGGTGACGAATTTGTTGTCATCTTACCCCAGACGGATGAACCCGGAGCTAAGGCCATCTGCGATCGTATCTTGACCCTGTGTGCTACCTCGACCCACCGCCCCATCCCGCCCAGCCTGTCGCTGGGCTGCGCCACCGCCAGCAATGTCGACACCGATTTAACTGACCTTTTGAAACTGGCCGAAGACCGGATGTACCGGCACAAGCTGATGGAATCCAAGAGCTATCGCAACAACCTTATTTTCTCGATCGAAAAAATGGTCTTTGAAAAGAACTACGAAACCGAAGAACATGCCAGCCGTCTCAGCGATCTTTCCCAGCGGATCGGCCAGGCCATCGGCCTGACGGACTACGAGCTGGAGGAACTGCGCCTGCTCAGTGTCCTGCACGATGTCGGCAAGATCGGAATTCCAGACAAAATCCTGGCCAAGGACGGACCTCTGAACCGGGAAGAATGGGACGTGATGCGCAAACACCCCGAAAAAGGCTACAATCTGGTCAAATCTACGCCCGAGCTGAAAAACATTGCTGAAGCCATCTTGCACCACCACGAACGCTGGGATGGCACCGGCTATCCATCCGGCCTTAAAGGCGAAGAGATCCCCAAACTGGCCCGGATCCTTTCCATCATCGATACATTCGATGTCATCACCCATTCACGTTCCTACAAAAAAGCCCAGAGCGCTCAGGCTGCCCTGCATGAAATCATGCAATTTGCGGGCAGCCAGTTCGACCCCGAGCTAAGCAGGATTTTTGTCGGGATCATGCAGGACGTGCTGAACAAAGAGCCAGAGGCCTTTGCCGACTCAGAACCCATCAGGGATCCAGCTTTGCCGCATCAAAATCTTGTGTGATCCTGGCCCAGTAGCGCTTGGTGTCGGCAAATGATCGGGCGTGCACCTGGACCTTGCGATGATAGGTTTCCAGTTCGTGCCGGATTTTCATGAATTCTGGATTGCCGAAAAACACACAGACGGCAGGCAAAGTCTGGTCCAGACCCTGGCGCATCTGTTCGATTTTCTCCTCGTACAAATCAGGCTGGGTGATTTTCAAAAGGAGCGGTTTGTAGCGGACCCAGCCGATGCAGGCTTTGAGGAAACGATTGATGATGGCTTCGGAATTGGCTTCAATCCGGTGCAGGTGAATGGGCAGCACACCATCGAGCAGATGGTTGTAGGTAGAAAATCCGTCATGGAAAGCATAACAGGGGATTCGCAGCACTTTCCGTTCGCCCAGGCAGGTGCTAAGGAACGTATCTTCGCCCCGGGCATTGGGTGGATTGTAAAAAGGGAAGACCCGCTCAGGCTGGGTCAGATTGATGCACAGGTTCGAGCCTGAGATAAATTTGGCATGGTTAACTTCCTCGACTTCCACAGCATCCTCAGACGTCAGGACAGCGGTGCTGGCATAGGTGACCCCACCGTTGGCCATGACCTTTCTGGTGGTCTCCCAAGTGACAATGTCATTGCTGATTGCCTCGATGAATATGCGAAAGGTCTCCTCGTCGAGCAGATCGTTGAATGTGATTGAGGGAATCGGCGAGATGTAGCCGCAATGGTGACCATACGTGATATCAGCCTTTACAATAGCCCTGAGGTGGCATGACAAGATATGCTGTCCGCTCCAGATTGCTGTTTGACGGGATTTGGTGACTGCCAGCGGATATTCATCATCATCGAGAAAAATCAAATAGTCCATGCCATGTTTCATCGCCTGATAGAGGATGATGTTGCGCATGGCAGCATAGCCACGGCCGAAAACTTGACCGCATTGCTTGTTCGTGAGGACATTCCGATCCGTCAAATCAGCGATGGTGGCTTTGATTTCTGGTTCGCCAATGAAATGGACTTCGTCTACCAGCTTGAGCAGTTCAGCTTTGATTCGGGTAAAATCTGTTGCCTTGGATTTCTGGTAATTGAGGTCATAGGCGACGAACAGGTTAAGCTGCACCAACTGATCCTTGACCAGACCAGATTCCATCCAGTTGTAGATATACGTTTTCAAAACCTTACGGAAGCTCTTCCGTCCGGTGGCAAATCCAATTCCCACTTTGACCACGTGTGACTTGTCCATTTTACCTCCTGGGTCGTCGTGAATAAACGGTTTGAGTGCGTTGCTTTGCGCATTTCTGTTGAACTTGGCAACAACCTGATCCAAAATAGGGTGATCAGGTGAAAAAATCCGGACTAGGCAGCTCACGGATGGTTTCACCTTCTATTTTACACCCGGAGGCTATGATCCTATGCCAGAAAAATTTGAAACACCCGTTTACGCCCGGATTGCCCTTGATCTTGCCCGCAAAATTGCCGCGGGTGAACTGGCAGCAGGCAGTCGCCTGTCCGGACGTTCGCTTTTGAGCAGCACCTATCGAGTGTCTCCTGAAACCATTCGGCGCTCCATGCACCTGCTGGAAGACATGGCCATTGTCCGGGCAGAGTCAAAGATCGGTTATGTCGTCTTGTCTCAAGAACAGGCCCAACGGTATGTCGAGCGTTTCAGGACGCAGGTGGATCTCCAGTCTGTCCGCAACGAAATCGAATCGCTGCTTCTGGATAAGCAGCGAATTGAAAACAGGATCTACCAGTTGATGGATTACCTGGCTCGCCAGGCCGATCGCCTGACCAGTGTCAATCCGATCTACCCCTGCGAAATCCTGGTTGAGAGTCAATCACCTTTGGTTGGCCGCACCCTGTCTGAGACAAAGTTCTGGCAAAACACCGGCGGGACCATCGTCGCCATCCGCCGCGAAGGACGGACGATCTACTCACCAGGTCCTTATGCCGTTTTCCTGCCCGGCGACTTGCTGCTGATCACCGGCGATGCGAGTGTGGAGCAGCGTGTGCTGGACTACATCAGCCAATCCACCAAGATAGCTGACTCAGGCGATACTGCCCAGAATGGCCGATTTGGTGACGATACCCAAAAGGCGTCCGTCCTGAGTGACGGCGATCGGGTAAGGTGACTTCTGGGCCAGCGGCACCAATTCACTGACCGTCGTTGATGGATCAACCTGGATGATGTCAGGAAGCAGGATCGATTCCAGCGTCTGCTTGTCCTTGATCGCCTGCAAGGTATCCTGCAAATTTACGATCCCTTTGAATTGCAGGGACTGATCCATGACAAAGGCACTGGAAACGCCGTTCAGACGCATTTCCTGCAGAGCCAGCTTGGGGCCGTCACGCAGCTGGACCAGACAACCCGGCAAATGCATGATGCTCCGAACAGAGAGAACCTGGGTCTTGTCAACACCGGTGATGAAGTGTTCGACATACTCGTTGGCTGGCATCGTCAGAATTTCTTCCGGTGTACCAATCTGAACTATTTTCGAGTCCTTCATGATGGCTACCCGGTCCCCGATCTTGAAGGCTTCCTGAATGTCATGCGTGATGAAAACGATCGTTTTTTGCAGCTTCTGCTGCAAATTCAAAAGCTCATACTGCATGTCCCGGCGCACGATCGGATCGAGTGCTGAGAAAGCTTCATCCATCAGGAGGATCTCTGGATCATTGGCCAACGCCCGCGCCAGGCCGACGCGCTGTTTCATACCACCACTGAGCGACTGAATGGGTTCATTTTCATAACCAGCCAGGCCGACCATCTCAATCATCTCCAGGGCCTTTTTCCGGCTGTCCGGGCGACTTTCCCCACGGACCCGCAGGCCAAAGGCAACATTGTCGATGACGTTTTTGTGTGGTAGCAGGGCGAAATTCTGGAACACCATGGCAATTTTTTTGCGGCGTAATTCGCGCAGCTGGTCCCGGTTGTATTCACAGATGTCCTCGCCGTCGATCTCGATGCTGCCGGCCGTAGGCCGATGTAGCAAGTTGAGACAGCGGATCAAGGTGGACTTGCCGCTGCCTGACAACCCGATGATGACAAAGACCTCTCCTTTATTGACGGAAAAACTGGCGTCATGGACACCGACAACATGACCAGTCTGCTGCATGACTTCCTGCTTATCAAACTGGTTTCCCAGGGTCTCAAGGACTTTGCTGCCCTTGGACCCGAAAATTTTACTAACGTGTTTAACTTCAATTTTTGCTGGCATATCAGGCCTTCCTTGTCTGGTTGTATGACAAGCTCTTGGCCAGTCCCTGGGTCAGTCGGTCAATAACGATGGCAATGAAGACAATTGACAGTCCAGCCTCAAAGCCTCGGCCCACTTCCAGCCGGTTGATGGCGATCAGGACTTCCGTGCCCAGTCCCCTGGCCCCGATCATGGATGAAGTGACAACCATGGCGACGGCCATCATGGTCGTCTGGTTGATTCCAGTCAGGATGGTGGGTGCAGCCTGAGGCAGTTTGACCTGGACCAAGGCTTGTATCTTGGTGGTGCCAAAGGCCTTAGCTGCTTCGAGCGTTTCCTGGTCAACGTGGAGCACGGCATGACTGGTAAGGCGTATGACCGGAGGCAAAGCATAGATCAGTGTTGCAAAGACAGCAGGGACGCGGCCGAGACCGAAAAAGGAGACAGCTGGGATCAGGTAGACCCAGCTCGGCATCGTCTGCATGGCGTCGAGTATAACCACTGAAAAACGTTCCACTTTCTTGTTCTCGGCCATCAAAATGCCATAGGGCAGTCCGATGAGGAGGGCAAACACGACCGAGACAAAGACAATTGCCAGGGTATAGACCATCAAGTCCCAGTAGCCGAAAAGGCCAATCACCAGGATCATGACTCCGTAGCTAATGGCTGATCCGACGCGGCGGATGGCCAGATAGCCACCCGCCATGATGAGCAGGATCAAAACCCACCAGGGGATTAAAAACAGGATGTCCTGGGCTAGATTGAGGAAAAAAGAGATGAAAGTATTGACCCCGTCGAAAAATCCTGCAAACTGTCTGCTGATGGCCTTGATTCCAGCATCAATGGGTGTTGCAATATCCAACGACCAACTTTCGGGGAATTTGATCAGACCGTCCATGGATCAGGCCTCTTTCGCCAAAGCTTCCGTGACTTTATTCTTTACATTGGCATCGGTCAGCCAGGCTGTGAGCAGCTCCGGGTGATCCTTGAGCATCCGGATGGCCGCCTGATCGGTGTTCAGACCTTCGGAATTCATGATAGCCAGACCGGCTGCAGTCAGCGCGCTGCTGGTTTCGTAATGGGACAGGAATTCAACGATTTCCGGATGGGTTTTTTCCAGTTCAGCGTTCACGACAACGGTGACACGGTTGGCCGGGAAAGCAGTCAGACCGGCATTCATAGCCTCTTCATCGCCGGTATAGGGCTCGTCATCGAGCAAGACCAGATCATACTGGCCACTGATCCAGGTCGGGGCCCAATAGTAGCCAACCCACGGCTCGCCCTTTTCATAGGCTGAAACCAGGGATGCCGCCAGAGCAGCATCTGAACCAGGCTGGAAATAGTTAAAGGTATCGGCAAACCCATAAGCGTTGAATTTGTTGGACAGAATCTTGTCAACACCCCAACCAGAAATCGCACCATAGATGCGGCCCTTATTGGGTTCTTCCGGATCCGCAAAGACATCGCTATAGCTCAACAGATCCTTGACCGTTTTCAGATCCGGGGCCATGGGATCAATCCCGCGTTCGGGATCACCTTCGATGACATAGCGCGGTACATAAAGACCCTGGGCATTGTCGTCAAAATTGACGGATACTTCCTTGACCACTCCGGAAGCCAAATCTTCCTTATAGGATGCAATGTTTTCGCTCCAGACCTCTGTATAGATCTGGATATCATTTTCCAGCAGGGCTTTCCAAGTGATCGGTGTGGTGCCTGTTACCTGTTCAGTCTGTACGCCATAGCCGTTCTTGAGAATGTAGGAGACGATCGAATTGTGCAACTGGATGCTGTCCCAGCCAGCATCAGCCAATTTCAGAACAACCGGTTCTTCTTTCCTGGCACAACCTGCTGCACCAACGGTCATCAGCAACAGTGCCGTGATCATGATCAAGACTGTGAAAAGTTTCTGTTTGGACTTCATCAAATGAGTGACCTCCATGTTGTGAATTCGTTTAGCCGTTTAGCATTTATTGTGTGACAACTTGCAATTAGCTACAAGTTGCTAGGTTATAATACCATCATAAAAGCCTGTTGGCAAATCAGGGTGATGGGAACAGGTGCTAAAGACAGGCAAAGGAGAGGAAAAGTGGCTGCTTGCAGGGGGACTGATTTGACTGGCGAGACAAATTCAACCAGTCAATAGACCTTGCGCCAAGCCGCCCGTGCCAGTCAGCTTCCTGATCAGACAATTTTTTCGAATCGGAGACCTTGCGCTCAAGCGATTATCCACGTGTCAGCAGCTCGAGTTTTTCCCCGCACAGGATCTTGCTGGCTGTAGCTTCCAGGGCGGCTTGCAGGGGTGAATTCTGAGTGCGTCGTGTCAAAACCAGGCGCCAGACTATAGCCTGCGTAACGCAGAATTCGCGGTACTGAGCTTCGACCTGCCGCGCGTGGTCCGAGCTTAAGTCCGTCCTAGCATCGGTGCTGGCATTTGGTGCCAGCAATTTTTTTAATTCGTCCTGTGACAGGGCTTGCTTCAGGGTGCAAATCATGATCAGCTGCGCCAGCAAGGCCCGGCTGTATTTTTTACCATGAGGCCGGGCGATCAGGCCGCTTTTGACGTAATTATTGACCATGGCTGGGGTCAGGAATTTCCCCTGGGCGTACAAGGGCTTGCAGAGTCGTTCGACATACGTAATGACTTGGTCCATGTATAGCCCCATATCTGGCAACTGCTCCCAAGTCGCAGGCTGGAAAACAGACCAGTCGGCTGGTTCAGGCAGTGTGTTCGATTGGATATCCCGAGTCGTCTTAGCCATGGAAAACCTCTTCATCATCTAGGATGAGTCATTTTATCATAGAATATCAGGTTCTAGAAAGAGTTATTCGAGGGCGAGTTGACAAGGTAAGGAATATTATATAATCTAGTAATATAAACTAGATGAGAGCTCAAGGGGAATAAGAATCATGATATCTTCGATCCACATTTGGGGCGATTCGATTGGCAAAGGCGTCGTTTATGATGAATCCCGTGGCCGCTATGTCATGGCCAGTCGGCGTTGGACCACGCAAATTGAACAAAGTCTGGGAATTTCTTTGCAGAATCATGCTCGAATGGGGGCTGTCATCCGGGATGGGCTTTTATCGCTTGAACGTCAGAAGGATCTTTCAGGTGCCATTGCTGTCGTAGAATTTGGTGGCAATGATTGTGATTTACCCTGGTCCGAGGTAGCTGACACGCCTGACCAGGACCATCCGGCCAAAGTCCCCGTGGATCTTTTCCGCAGTTTGCTGGGGCAATTCGTCACCCAGGTTCGGGCCCTAGGCGCCAGGCCGCTTCTAGTAACGCCACCGCCTCTGGATGCTCCACGCTATTTTGCCTGGGTGACACGTGGACTGAATGCCGAGGCTGTAAAGCACTATCTTGGGGATATCCAGCATATCTATCGCTGGCAGGAACGTTACGCGATCGCCGTGCGGGATGTCGCCCAAAAGCTCAACTGCGAAATATTTGATTTGCGGGATGCCTTCCTGACCCAGCGGAACGTTGCCGCCTTTTTGTGTGTTGACGGCATTCACCCTAATGAACGCGGTCAGTCCCTGATTGCCCAGGCGATTTTGCAGCGGGACCATCGCTATTTTAAACCTGGTCTGGAAACGGTTCCGGATTTAGTCCTGGCCTGAGTATGACATGAACTGGTTCTTGCCCTGATTTTTGGCTCTGTACATCGCGCTGTCAGCATATTTGACGAGATCAGCACAAATGATGCTATCCTGGGGGTACCGAGCGCAGCCTATGCGGGCTGTTATTGGCCAGAATTCTGGTCCGAGTTCAAATGGCTTTGTGAAGAGTCCAAGGATTTTATGGGCAATCAATAATCAAGTGATTGCTTGGGAAACCCAGCATTTTCAAGGCGCCTTGGTTGATCTGGCGAATTTTGCTGGCATCGTCCACCATGATCAGCCCTTCATTCATGATCCTCAGGATGTCAGGAACCGCATGTTCGGGATAGAGATTTATCAGTTGATATTTCTGGAGGGCAAACCAGATGCCGCCAATCGGGATCAGGATCGAGACGATGCCCATCGGCGGTCTATTCATGTGAGGCAGGATGACATCGGTCAGCGATCCGAGGATCAAGGCCAGGACCTGACCGGAGATCATGATTCTGGCCTGATGCTTTTCACGGGTGTAAGCAGTTTTGCGCATCCAGACTGTGAGCAGGATCAGGCCAGCCAAGACATACGAGATATAATAGATATTAAAAAACAACTTCAAGAGCAAACTTTGATCAGGCGGATTGAGAAATGCCCAGCCAAAATGGGTGAAGGCCATGGCACTGACCGTGACTGGATCGGCCCAGAAATAAAGATAAATCGTGACTGCAGCTGGCAGATGGAGCAGGGTGATGCGCCAGATCTTGCGCAGCCAGCGGCCGTTGCCCGTCAGAATAATGAAGAAGTGCAACAGCAGGCTATAGATGCTGCCCCAGGTCAAAGTTGACAGCCGGCGAAAAAACGCTGCCTTTTCCGCGGATGGGGCCAGACTCATCGGCACAAATAGTGCTGCCCAGATAGACAAGAGCACACAAACGACGAAAAACAGGCGATTGGTCAGCTGTTTCCGATCGATTTGCCAAACAAGAATGCCTATGATGGCATAGACGAGGAAGCAGATCATGTAGGAGAAGGCACCATGACCTTGCAGCAGTTAAAATACATCATCAAGACGGTCGAGTGTGGCTCGATCAGCGAAGCGGCCAAGCAGCTTTACATCTCACAGCCCAGCTTGTCGACGGCGATCCGCGAATTGGAGACCGAACTGGGGATTGAAATTTTCAGCCGCTCCGCCCGCGGGATCACGCTGTCAACTGATGGCGCAGAGTTTCTTTCTTATGCCCGTCAGGTGGTTGAACAAGCTGAACTTTTGGAGCAGCGCTACCTGGACCGTGTGCCATCGCGCCGCCTGGGATCGATTTCGACCCAGCACTACGCATTCTCCGTCAATGCCTTTGTCAATCTGGTTCAACGTTCCGATGTGGATGAATATGAATTCACCCTGCGTGAAACCAGGACCTACGAGATCATCGAAGATGTCAAAAGCCTGCGCAGTGAAATAGGTGTCATCTACCTCAACGCATTCAACGAAAAGGTGATGGGCAAACTCCTGAAGGAAAACCATCTCGAGTTTCATCCCCTTTTTATTGCCCGGCCACATGTCTTCATCAGTGCCAGTCACCCCTTGGCTGACCGTAACACGGTTTCACTGCAGGATCTGGAAGAGTTTCCCTATCTCTCATTCGAACAAGGGGCGTTTAATTCGTTTTATTTTGCCGAAGAGATCCTCAGTACGGTCTACCACAAGAAAAGCATCCGGGTCAGTGACCGGGCCACTCTTTTCAATCTGTTGATCGGTCTCAATGGCTACACGATCAGCACAGGCGTCCTGAGCAGTGACCTCAATGGCAGCACCATCAAAGCCATCCCGCTCGAAAGTGAAGAGACTCTCACCATCGGCTGGATCATGAACAGCAAAACTGCACTCAGTAGCTTTGGTCAGCGCTATGTCGAGGAATTGAAGCGGTTGATCAGCACGATTTGATCAGGACTTCCAGCTGCCGGATTTGATCAGCGTGCGTACAGCTTCGTCGATGCGGTGGGCGACCAGGCTGTTGTTCATCGTATACAGGTGGATGCCATCGACGCCATTTGCCAGCAAATCAATGATCTGCTCGACTGCATAGGCCAGACCGGCGTCGCGCAGGGCTTCCGGATTGTCGGCAAATCGGTCCATCATGCTGCGGAATTTTTTCGGCAGATGAACACCACACATTGAGATAACCCGTTCGGCCTGAGCCTTGTTGATGACCGGCATAATCCCGACTTCAACCGGGACATGAATGCCGGTAGCTGTGATTTTGTCGCGGAACTGGTAGAAATAAGCATTGTCAAAGAAGAGTTGGGTGATCAGATGATCCACGCCAGCGTCTACTTTGGTCTTGAGATGGCGGATGTCGATATCAAGATCGGGAGCAGCCGGATGACCTTCCGGGTAGCAGGCGGCCAGGACATTGAGGTCGCTGTTGGCCTTGATAAAAGAAACCAGGTCGCTGGCATGTTTAAAATCCTCCCGCGGCGTGATGCCAGGGATAGGATCACCCAGCAGAGCCAGGATATTTTCGATGTTGTTCTCCTTGAGCTCCAAAAGCAGGTCACGCACTTCGTCCCTGGTGTGGTTGATGCAGGTCAGGTGAGCCACTGACTCGGTGTGGTATTCATTTTTGATCCGGGAAGCAATGGCCAGGGTGGCGTCCGTGTTCGACCGGCCACTGGCACTGTACGTGACGCTGATGAAATCCGGCGTCATGTCACGCAGGGCTTCGAGCGTCGCATAGATCGACTCGATCGGGGTGTCTTTGCGCGGCGGGAAGATTTCGAAAGAAAAGACGGTCTTTTCCTTGAATAAATCGGCTGTTTTCATCGTGATCATGCTCCTGTCAGACGGCTGGCAGCGGGACAGTGTCTCCGGTGCCAGGGCTGTCTTGATCATTTAACTTTTCCTAATCTTAGCGGTTTTTCCAGCTATAAGGTAACACGGAATACCTATATTAATCCATAGGTAATAACTATGGACTGAGCAGAACAAGGTCTGGGCAGGGGCTTTGTCTGTCAATTCCAGGCGCAGGTGGTATAATGGGCAGGGTGTCTTGCAAAAGATCCTCCAATAATGACGTCTTTGGAGAATAATACTTTGGTTTTCAGCAGCTTGTCCTTCCTCTTTGTATTTTTGCCGATCGTGGTGATCTTGTACCACCTCGCCCGGACCATCAATTGGAAAAACCTGGTCTTGCTTGTGTCCTCGCTGGTCTTCTATGCCTGGGGTGAACCGGTCTATGTCATCCTGATGCTGGTGTCTACAGCCAGTGACTATTTGCATGCATGGGTGATTGATGCCCTGCTGCGCATGAAGCACCGCGGGCTGGCCAAGGTTTTCCTGATTTCATCTTTTGTGGTCAATCTCGGCCTGCTGTCCTTCTACAAATATTCGGACTTTGTCATTTCCAGCATCAACA
>DIFN01000015.1 GCA_002419145.1 Mageeibacillus sp. UBA5747
CGCAGCGGGCGGGGGCAGCGGGACCACCCCTCGCGCATCGAATGACATTCTTGTGATGACCATCAAGAATGGAGGCGCCTTCATACTGTTTGCATCTGTCTTTTCTTTTAGTTTTATCAGGTTTCGGGCTGCTTCATCGATCCTTTAAAAAATGCGCTGCGATCGCAGGGCCAATCAAATAGCAGGTGCTGGATGTTCGAACGGTTGTCTTCGACCTGAGTCTGGACTCCAAGCCGTGATATCTGAAATCACATAGAATCGTCGAAGCACTTTTCAATAATTGTCCAGCGTGTTGATATGCATGCTCTCATGACTTGGCAGGATATCCTTGCGGCAGCAGACGTCACAGGCTATACATGAGCAGCTCTTTATGACACAGAATTCAAAAGATTGGATAGCCAGGCCTTGTTCGATGCTAATCGGATCATTTTGGGATATCTTTATCCTTGAGCTGGAAAAATTCGCACGATCCAAATGACGCAGCCGGAACAAGTTCTTGGCGGAGATACCGTGAGGTATCCGCACCTGAAAGAGATCATGAAAGAGCGGGCGGTAGTTAGAAAAGAAACCGCTGCTTTGCGAACAGCCCCTTATCTGATGGCGATAAGTACCAAACGCAGACAGATGCCATCAGAAAGTAAGGCCCCTTTATGCAATCAAATTGTCAAAAACAATGCTTGACTTAGAGTCTACTCTAAGGGATAGACTGCGATTGTAAGTGTTTAAAAAGCAGTCGCCCTGATTCAAGAATTGACTGGCGGGGCATGATGCCAATGCCAGTCTGGACATTCTTGGAAAGCCATGATTTTTCCAAAAGCCTTCCTGCCCCTTGGCACCCACGAAGGCAGTGGAATGGGTCACAGCGTACGCGACATCCAAGCTGATTGAAACACAGGAGGAAACGATCATGAAAACAGTTAAACTAAACAACGGTGTTGAGATGCCGATTCTCGGCTATGGCGTCTTTCAGGTGAACCCCGAGGAATGTGAGCGGTGCGTGTTGGATGCAATTGCGGTCGGCTATCGCTTGATTGACACCGCGCAGTCCTATGGGAATGAGGAAGGCGTCGGCAATGCCATTGAGAAATGTGGTGTGCCACGTAATGAGCTGTTCATCACAACCAAAATCTGGATTTCCAATGCTGGTTATGAAAAAGCCCAGGCATCCATCGAGGAGTCACTGAAAAAACTGAAAACAGATTACATCGACCTGATGCTGATCCATCAGCCGTTCAATGATTACTACGGCACTTACCGCGCGCTGACTGAGGCATACAAGGCGGGCAAGATCCGGGCCATCGGCGTCAGCAACTTCTATCCGGACCGCCTGATTGATTTGTGCCAGTTCCAGGAGATCATCCCGGCAGTCAACCAAGTGGAGACCCACCCATTCCAGCAACAAAAAACCGCCCGTGAAATCATGAAAAAATATGGCGTCCAGATCGAATCTTGGGGCCCCTTCGCCGAAGGTCGCAAAGAAATGTTTACCAATCCAGTCATCACGGCTATTGGCGAGAAATACGGCAAGTCCGTCGCTCAAGTCATTTTGCGCTTCCTGATTCAGAATGAGATCGTAGTCATCCCGAAATCGACCCGCAAGGAGCGCATGATCGAGAACTTGGATGTTTTCAATTTCACCTTGTCACCCGAAGACATGAAGGTCCTTGCGGATCTGGACGAAGATGAAAGCGCCTTTTTCTCCCACTATGATCCGCAGACGGTCGAGTATCTGACGAGCCGAGGGAAATGAGGTCCTGTTCAAATCCCGAGAAATGACGATTCGTAGTAGGTATTTTCAAATTCATACCCCTTCTCATTGAGCAGCTTCAGGCAGGCGGCTACGACGTCCGGATCGTAGTACGTGCCTGCGTGCTGCTTGATTTCCGCCAGTGCGGCATCGAGGCCGAGGCTGGCGCGGTAGGGGCGGTGGGAAGCCATGGCTTCGACGACGTCAGCGACGGTCAGGATGCGCGTTTCCGGCAAAATCTCCTCGCCATGGAGTCCTTGGGGGTAGCCGCTGCCATCAAGCCGCTCGTGGTGCTGGTAGATGATCTCGGCCACCGGCCAGGGCAAGCTAAGGTCACGCAAGATGTTGTAACCACTTTCAGAATGTGTTTTGATGATTTCAAACTCGTAGCGGGATAATCGGGTCGGTTTGACCAGGATCTCGGAGGGCACGGCCAGCTTGCCAATGTCATGCAGATAACCCGTCACCCGGATGCCGGTTGCAGCAAAGCGAGGTAGGCCGAGCTGGCTGGCAAGTGCGGCTGACAGGTTGCCGACTCGGATCTGGTGGCCGGAGGTGTAAGGATCGCGCGAGTCGATGAGTGAGGTCATGATCTTGATTGTGCTCTGCATCGACTTGTCAAGGTCGACTGTACGACGGGATATCATGGCTTCGAGATTGAGCTGATATTCCAGCTTGTCCTGCTCCAAAGCCTGTTTTTGCAAGGCCAGCTCGCGGGCCTTGGCAGCTTGTTTGACTGTCTTGACCAGGGAGTCTTTCTGGATCGGCTTATACAGGTAGTCAAAAGCACCCAGCTGTAAGGCAACGACTGCTGTTTCTACGGTCGGTTCACCGGTCATCATCAGGATCGGCACATCTGGCAACGAGAGGCGAATCTCTTCGAGAAATTCCACACCAGAAACCTGCGGCATGATGATGTCCGAGATCAAAATGTCATAAGACACGGTCCGGATCAGGTCCATGGCATGCATGGCTGTCTCAGCCGTGTCGACGACAAATCCTTCTCGTTCGAGGAAGATTTTCAAGGTGGTCCGGATGCTTTTTTCATCATCCACGATTAAAATGCGCATGTCACTGCTTCTCCTCTGTGCCTCCGCCCTTATCCACCGGCAAATATAAATCCATCTGGGTGTACTGGTCCTTTTCCGAATGGACCTCGAAGCGGCCGCCATGGTCTTTGACGATGCCAAAGCTGATCGACAAGCCAAGCCCTGTTCCTTTATCTTTGGGCTTAGTCGAATAAAATGGCTCGAACATTTTTTGGCGGGTTTCCTCGGTCAGACCGGTTCCGTTGTCTTTGACCCGGACGCGCACCCACTCCATCTCATCCAACCACTGTCTGCTGACGGTAAGGTTGATCCTTTTGTCACCATGATGCTCTGAAAATTTTTCATTTAGAGCGTCCCTGGCGTTGGTTAAAAGATTCATCAAGACTTGCTGAATCTGCTGGCTGCGGCACAAAATCAAAGGAAGGTCCGGTTCCAATTCGGTCAGTAGCTCGATCTGCTCGCTTTTGATGATGGTCCGAATCAGGGAAACGGTCCGATTGACAATGTCCTCGATCCGAGCTGGGCTGAACGACTGTTTTTCCTGTCGCGAAAATTGCAACAGGTTACGGACGATCTCTGCGACTCGCTGCGATTCATGGATGATGCCCTGTAAAAATTCTGTTTCCGGGGAGTCTTGACCCAGATCGTCCTGGACGATCTGGGCATAATTCATGATGCCATTGATCGGGTTGTTGATTTCATGCGCCACGCCACCGGCCAGCGCACCGATGGCTTCTAATTTCTGTTGCTGACGCAGTTGGGCTTCCATAGCGATTTTCTCCTGCTCCATTTGTTTGCGCCGCGTGATGTCATGGGCAAAAACGAGCAGACAATCTTCGTTATTATATCGAATTGAAACACTCGTCGTTTCGACTGGAATGAGCTGCAGGTCGAGGCGGACCAGCACACATTCCTGAATGGGGGACGAATTTTGCAGTGTTTGAATGGATGCCAGACGATCCTGGATAAAGGGATGATAGTCCGGATGGACGCGCTCGAAGATGGACTGGCTGAGCAAATCGTGCAGGGAAATAGCGCCAAACATTTGCACGGCCGCTGGATTGAGATAGACAAAGCGGTCCTGGGCCAGAATGAAGATGGATTCTGGCGCGGTCTCAACGACGGCTCTAAACCGGATTTCACTGCTCTTCAATTCCAGTTCAGCCCGTGTGCGTTCGGTGATGTCATGGACAATCGAGTATAGAAGTTCTCTGCCACGGATGACAATAGGTCCGCTGTACACTTCGACATCGTGGATAGAGCCGTTAGCCCAGCGATGGTGGAATAGAAAATGACGCTGGGTGAGCTGGACTGATTTTCCCATTTCCTGGGCAATGTCAGATGAGGGCAGGGTATTGATTTCGGAGATATTCATCTGTTTGAGCTGTTCGACTGGCCACCCGTAATAGTGTGCTGCCGCTGGGTTGGCATCGACAATCGCACCTGTCTGAGGATCAATCAGGAGCATGGTTGCATGATTGTTTTCAAAAAGGCTACGGTACTGCTCCTCTGCTTCGAGCTGTTGGCGGATAACATCGGCTTTGTCCTGCTGGCGCAAAATGAGCAGACTGTAGAGGACGGAGGCTACAGGATAGATGAGCAGGACAGGCAGGGCGATGCTCCGAATGGTCTCGACCGCGATTGGCCAGGGCAAAAGCAGCATGCAGGCCAACATCACCAGATGGACAATAACAGAAAAAATATAGATGTTGAGCCAGCGGCGGCGACCGTCCTGGTGATAGGCATACTTCCGCCACACAAGACCAATGATCGCGCTGGAAGCGATTGTGGCCAGACCAGGTGCGGCACCGATGCCACCGGTGAAAATTCGGAAGGTGCTTGTCATGACGACTGCAATCACTGTCGGAACCGGGCCGTAGATCAACGCCGAAATGCTGATCAGAATGGTGCGTGTGTCATAAACGAGACCGGGCCTTAAAACAAAAGGGATCGACATGATGGCAATACCGATCAGGCCGATCAGGAACCCTGCCAGGATGTTTTGATATTTTTCCAGACGCTTCGAAAGCAGGCCGCGCAATTCATAGATCATGCTCAAAGCAAGTAGAAGGGTGGCATTGTTAGCCATGGCCAGGAACATGTCATGGTTCATAATGTCCACTCCTGTATAAAGATGCTTATAGCCGAGCTATGGGGCAACACCATTTTACCATCTTGTAGCCATTATGTAATATTTAAAGTGCCGATTTAAACTTTTTGATTATTAAGGGCATTTGTTCGCCATATAGCACCTTAAACACAGTAAAACACCAGAATCCAGTTAGTTTTCTGGATTCTGGTGCTTCTGTTTGCTCTTATTCGGATTTGGGACGCGGCTCCGAAACCAGATCGATCGCTGGCTGGCCTTACTTCACGCCGAGT
>DIFN01000029.1:0-9080 GCA_002419145.1 Mageeibacillus sp. UBA5747
CGATCCTGGATAGATGAGCATCCGAAGCAATGTCGTGGACATTGGCTGGCGTGGCCGTTACCTTGGTCACATAGCCTGTGCCAGCATCGACACCCACATGTGCTTTCATGCCAAATCGCTACTCGTTGCCCTTCTTCGTTTGGTGCATCTCCGGGTCTCGTGCCTTATCTTGGTTTTTCGTCGAACTCGGTGCATTGATAATCGTCGCGTCGACGATTGTTCCACCGTGCATGATCAGGCCATTTGCCTCCAGAACATCGTTGATCGCCTCAAACATCGCCTCACCAGCCCGGCATTCCTCCAGCATATGCCGGAAGTGTAACAGTGTCGTCGCATCCGGAACCTTCTCGGTCAAGAAGTTGAGACCCATGAACTTTCGCATCGCGTAGCTGTCGTAGATCGCATCCTCAACACCCTCATCTGACAGGTTGAACCAGCATTGTAAAAGGTACATGCGTAGCATCTTTTCAAGTCCCAATGGTTTCCTTCCCCGTGTACGGTCTGGGTAGTAGTACGGCTCAATCACCTTCACCCATTCTGTCCACGGGATGATTGCTTCCATCTGTTCCAAAAAAGCTTCCTTGCGGGTTTGGCGCGCGCGTCCTTTGTATTCCAGATCGCTGAATGTCTGCTGCATTGTCTTGACCACCTGTCTGTTGATACATCTATTTTACAAAACTTCATCTTCCTTGTGAATTAATCAGTGGTTCCGTAGTTCTCAGGCAGGCCAAGCGGCAGGCCCTTTCCAGTCTTTTGGCCGTATATTTTTTGGCCAGGGACATGATGCCCATGCAGGAATTATATGTTTGCTGGACAACCGGTGATGAATTGAGGATGGCGGCAACAACTGTAACGGTATCAGGACCATACTCTTTAGCCCATCTCAGGAAACGGTCGGTATCCCAGTCCTGAAAGAATTGCTTATCCGGCGGCATATGTGCTTTGACTGTCGAGTAGAGTTTCTGGCCCCACAGTCTCAAATGAATCCCAAGAAGATCATCAGCTTTTTTGGTTCAAAGTTCACAAAGTATGCGATAGCATAGTCCGATATTTAATCGGCGGAGCATTAAAAATCACTGCAGCCTTTGAAAGCAGGGGCTACAGCGATTTTTCACCTGAAGTCAGGGCTGGACCAGCTGCTCGATTTCATGCGTGAAAAAGGCATCCTGATCGCTGACGCGTCTATCTCGGCTGATTTGAGCACTGGTGCTTATTAGCTTCGTACATCCGGTCCTCATCGATTCGGTACCGTGTCTTGAAGGTGCTGCTATCCAATTTTTGAGTAATTTTCCGGTTCAGTCAGCAAGTCTATGATAGACGGATCCAGAGCCTGGGCGATTTTCTCAATATTGATATTGCGCAGGGAGACATTGCGCGTGCCACGCTCGATACCGCTGATGTAGGTGCGGTGTAAATCGACGATCTCTGCCAGCTTTTCCTGCGAATATCCACGCTCGACTCGCACTCGCTTCAAATTATCCGCCAAGATCCGCTGCAAACTTTTCATTGCCGCTACCACCTTTGATCTGATTGTCGTGGTTCTGTCGTCGATGAGTCTACACCCGATGAGTCACAAACAGAAACGCGGGCCGGGTTACGTCCCTTTTCGGCCTGCCTTCTCATTACGGTTGACGAGCCAGATGCCGAGGCTGACGAGGATAAGGGCAATGAGGTAATTGAGCTGCCAGATGCTTTCATTGAGGAATATTCCGGAAAGCAGGGTTCCAAAGATCGGTACAAGGAAGTTGAAAACAGTCACTTTACCGACGGGATTGTACTTCAGCAATGTTGTCCAGAGTGTGAAGGCGACGGCAGACAGGGCGGCCATGTAGGTGAGCAGGACGATGCCTTGCCAGCTGATCGCAGTGAGGTGGCCTCCGGCCAGAAAGCCGGCCAGGGCGAGCAGCCCACCGCCGAGGGCGAGCTGGTAACCGGTCGTGACCATCGCATCGAGCCGGGCGGTGATGTGTTTGCCATAGATCGAGGCGGCCGCGAGCATGAAGGCAGAGAGGATCAACGCACCGTCGCCTTTGAGTGAAAAGGTAAAGGTGTAGGTTCCAAAATGGACGAGAGCAGAGATGACGCCGGCAAAGCCTGCAATGACGCCGGCAATCCGGTTTCTGGTCAGGCGTTCGTTGTGATAAAGGAAATGGGCGATCAGGAAGCTGAAAAAAGTCAGGGTTGAGTTCATGATCGAACCGTTGGTGCCTGTCGTGTAGGACAAGCCGATATAGAAAATTGCGTACTGGATTGTGGTGTAGGAGAGCGCATAAATGACAATCTCACCGATGTTGCGCTTGCTAAAGGCCCGAAGATCTTTTTTCATCATGACACTGACAGCAAGGACCATCAGGCCAGCCAGAAAGAAACGCAGGCCGGCAAAAATGAACTTACTTGTGAGATCGTCCGTGGCAATGGCAAACAGCTTGTAGCCGGACTTGATCGCAGGGTAGGCGCTGCCCCAGAGCAGTGCACACAAAGAAGCCAAGACGGTCCGGACCTTGCGATTGGTGAAAAACTGTTGGTTGTCCATGAATTCTCCTTACTTCTGCATCGATTGCAAGATGTCGGACAGAGCGATGCGAAGGGATTTTGCAGCCGGACAAGGCCGGACAGGGTATGCGGCATGAGAAAGGTGCGGCAGGGTTCCGAGGCTGTTGTGGAAGCTGAAGTGATGGGGCAGGGTCATGCTGATTTCCAGGAAGGATTGTTCCATCATGCCACCGCAAAATCCGGAAAGCAAGGGACTGTTGATGGCATAGCCAAACCGGAACGGGTACTCGAAAAATGCAGTGCATGAGGGTGCGGTTTGCGCGCTTCGGCCATGGCTCTTCAGAAGGGCGTTGGTGCAATTCGGTGGTGACAGCGATAGCAGGTTCGTGCGCAATCTTTCATGCGGGCTACATTCTGCTACATTCTTGGCGTTGGCAAGGGCTGTGCCACGACCACAGCCCTCCTGATCAAACCTGGGTGTCAAGCACACTCACCAGTAGGGCCTTGACGTGGTTGTGCCTAATGATCGCAGGTGAAAATTGTCACTTTTTGCTGGATCTGGATCTTTTGAATGTTTAAAAGGGAACAAATGCAGCTTCTTCTGTGTCTATAATGATAGTATGTTTTCATCCAAGTGAGGTTTGATCATGACAAAAAATAGCTTTGGGCTGGTATTATTTGTGATCTGTCTGAATGTTGCCGTTGCATTAACTGGCTGTACGTCTGCAGTAACTTCCGTAACTGGATCTGAAGAGCCGGGTCAGACGACGGCATCAAGTCAGCCGGTCAGCAGTGAAACAACGGTTGCTACCGAACCTTTTCCGTCAGAAACAAGTAAGCCTCTGAGTCCGGTCGAGCAAGCTTATCGAGACAAACTGGCAGCCTATCTGGAGCAACTGCCTGTTGCTTCGGATGAAATCAAGCCGGCCATTGATGCGGAGCAGGCTGACTTGGTCAAGCAAATGGCTCGACTTTATGCGGGGGCAGCTGATTCACGCGATATTTTTGCGCTGTATTTGTCCGGAATAACACAGTTGTCCCCCGCCAGCGCGGACCTTTTCACCGCCTATGCCATTTCCGGCATGCGGCGCAATAGTTTCGAGGATTACACGGAAATTGAGTACAGTTACACCAGCGACCCAGCTTTCTTGGACCGATTCTTTGCCGAAGCTGAGAAATATGGATTCAATTGGATTGAGCTGAATCGCCAGGTTGATGCGATTACAGATACGAAGGTCAAGGCGCTGGTCAAGGGGGCGCAGGAGCAGGGGTATTATGTCGCCAGCAGTGAAGGCATGATCTATTACCTGGTTGATTTCACGCGCTTTGCCGAGTATCGGATAGCCAATTCACGGCCGATGGCTGACTTGATCGTGACCCAGGCGATCGACAGCCTCGATCCGATGAGCTCAGATGCCGCGTTCATCATTGATTTGCCAACATTAGCAGCGCGAACCTATGGCATCGGACAGACTCTGGAAGATTACAAGGGCTCGCGGTATGAGAAGTTCCTGGCCAGCCGCTTCCGCGATCATCTGAACCTGTTGTTTTTCGGGATCGACAATACGCCAAACTTCGATTACAGCACGGGTTTGATGACTGACGAAGCCAAAGCCACCCTGGCTGACGCTGCCACATTAACTGAGACCTTCATGGGCCAGCTGACGACTGAATTTCTGGCATTGATCGAAGCAAACGCAGGTAAAATGGACGATGCCACGCGTGAAAAGGCCTGGGCGCTGCTCGACAAGGTAGACGAATTCTACGGCCTCACCGACGAAGACAAAGGCGACTACGGACAGTGGATGTCCGGCAATTTCGAAGCCTGAATTAAAAAGGAACTGGATCCGTTTATGCACTCAATATGTTGCTGTGCCTCATTTGGGACGGCGTCCACTTTTCGGCAGAGGTGGGTCTATGGCTTATAATTGGCTGCTTTTCGATCTTGATGGGACTTTGCTGGATTTTCACAAAGCTGAATATTTATGCATGGAAGCGACTTTACAGTCATTTGACTTTCGGGCGGATGAAGAGGTTCTGCTGGCGTATCGGCAGATCAATGAGTCGTATTGGAAGATGTTGGAGCGGGGCGAGATCTCGCAGGAGGCGTTGGCTTTGGCGCGGCACCGATCACTTTTTGAACGGTTTGGCTTTTCCGGGGATGTCGAGGCGTTCCAGCAACATTATGAAGGGGCACTGAGCGAGAGCAGTTATCTGTATGACGGTGCGTGCGAGCTGTTGAGCCGGTTACAGAATCGTGATGGGATTCATCTGGCAATTGTGACCAACGGTTTTGCCAGGGTCCAGGAGCGCCGGATTGCTCTGGCCGGGTTGGATGCCTTTTTTGAGTGGATTTTTATCTCGGAGCGAGTCGGATACCGCAAACCGCAGGTAGAGTTTTTTGAGCATGTCTTTCGTAAAATCAGCGGGGATGACCGGGGGAGCGGCGCGGGCGAGGGTTTCAACGATGCAGGTATCGCAGGCAGGCGGTTTGATGCTGTTTCAGTAAGGCCCACTGATCTGGCCATCTGCAAAGAAAACACTGTAATTATCGGCGATTCACTCACTTCCGACATCAAGGGCGGCGCTGATTTTGGCATCGCAACCTGCTGGTTCAATCCGGATGGATTTGTAAACTCGCTGGGGGTGCGGGTGGATCATGAAATCCGGGATTTGGGCGAGATCTTGCAACTGGTGTAGGGAGTCGATTTGACAGCGCACAGCCTTGTGCTTTAAACTGATATCGAAATCCGATATCGGTTTGCAATATTTGGACGGCGTCCCTTTTTCGGCAGTGAGGTTTGGTATGGCTGGATTTGTGATAAAGAAGTTGTTCCAGGGGTTTGTGAGTTTGCATATTTTGCATCATGCGGGTGAGGGGCCGGTTTATGGGAGCTGGCTGATAGAGGAGCTGGCGGAGCATGGCTATAAGTTGAGTCCGGGGACGGTGTATCCGATTTTGCATCATTTGGAGGCAGTGGGTCTTCTGGAGCAGTATGAGGAGACGGTGTTGGGTAAGGTCCGCAAATATTATGAGACGACGGATCTGGGGCGGGCGGAATTGGCTGAAGCGAGGCGTTATCTGGCTGAGTTGACGAATGAGATCAATGGCGGGCGGGACCAGGTGACGGGCGGGACGCGCACATGACCGGCAATGACGCGTTGTTCAAGCTGGAAGGTGTTCGTTACCAGTCGATCCTGGATATTCCTGCTTTGCAGATCAATCCGGGGGTCACGGTGTTGCTTGGGGCCAGTGGCAGCGGCAAGACGACCCTCTTGAAGCTGCTCAACAAATCGATTTCGCCTTCGGACGGGTCGATCTGGTACAACGGTTCGGACTTGAAAAGGGCCCCTTCGGTCCAACACCGGCGCCAGGTGCTGATGTTGTCGCAGCAGGCGGCGATGTTTCCCGGCACGATTGAAGACAATTTGGCCATTGGTTTCCAGTTCCAGGAACGAGCTGCACCTGATGAGGATACGATGAAGCAGATGCTTGTAAAGGTGCAGCTGAAAAAGGAACTCATCGAGCCGGTACTCAACCTTTCAGGTGGTGAAAAGCAACGGCTGGCGCTGGCTCGAGTGTTCCTGCTCGATCCGGCGGTGTATCTGCTCGACGAGCCATCATCCGCGCTGGACGATGATACGGCGGAAGCTGTAATCGGGCTGGTCGTTGAGCAAGCGCGGGCGACGGGACGATCGATCGTCATGGTCACTCATTCCAAAGCGGTCGCCAGTAAATTTGCCGATGAAACGACTGTTCTGAAGGATGGACGGATGGTCAGCACGATGCGAAATAGAGACCTGGGGGCAGGATCATGAGTGGCGCGGTTCAATTGTCCGTCTGGCAGGTGGTTTTTTCCTACCTGTTCGTCCTTCTGGTCCTGGTGATCGTCAGGAAGCGCGGGATCCGGCGCGAGCGGGAGATCCTGCTGGCCTCATTCCGGATGTCAGTGCAGCTGGTCCTGACGGGGTATGCATTGACCTTCATCTTTGAAAATCCCAGCCCCTGGGTAACCCTTTTGATCATTGCCACCATGGAAGGCTTTGCCATTTTCACAGTGTTCAGGAAGTTCAAGGGCCAGCTGTCGGCGCGGCTGAAAAAGACGATTGCCGGTGCGATGCTGGCGGGAACGTTGTCTTGCATTTTCTACTTTTTACTGGTGGTGGTGCAGATCGACCCGTGGTACGATCCGCAATATTTCATCCCGATTGCTGGCATGTTGGTCGGCAATTCGATGACCGGCATCTCACTCGGGGTGAAATCGCTGGTTGAGGGTATGTCGCTGCAGCGGCATCTGGTCGAGGAGGCCCTGAACCTGGGCGCGACACCACGCCTGGCCAGCCGGGAGATTGTCAATTCAACCTTTGATGCGGCGATCATGCCGACAATCAATACGATGCTGGGCATGGGCGTCATTTCCCTGCCAGGCATGATGACCGGCCAGATCTTGTCTGGTACCGTACCGACAACGGCCGTGATGTACCAGATCGCGATCATGCTGGGCATCCTCGGCTCGGTGGCGCTGACCGTGATCTTGCTGCTGCATTTTGGCTCCAAAACCTTTTTCAATCAGGACGACCAGTTTTTCCCCGGTGGCTGCCGGAAACACGGCGAAAAGTGAGGGTTCCCGTGCGGCCAACAGTCAGGATTTCAGCCTGCTGGTGTGGCTGGCAGACTGTGTTGCCAGTGTCGTGGCTTCATCTGTCTGGTCCAGGGGCGGCTGGGTTTGTGATTTGTGATTATGCTTCGGCAATCAAGCGCAGGAACAACTCCGCAATTTGGGGATCGAATTGCGTGCCGGCATTGCGACGGATTTCCTCGATGGCCTCGTCACGCGACAAGGCCTGGCGATAAGATCGGTTTTCAGTCATGGCGTCAAAGGAGTCGACAACGGCCAGAAGCCTGGCCATTAAGGGGATTTTCGTGCCCGACAGTCCTTGGGGATAGCCTGTGCCATCCCACCGTTCATGATGGGACAGGATCAGTTCCGAGATGGGGCGCAGTTCCGGTGACGCTTGGGCGATTCGATAGCCGACTTCGGGGTGTTTCCTGATCTCGTTCCACTCCGCGTCGGTCAGGCAGCCCGATTTAGTCAGGATATCTTGGTCGATGCTGATTTTACCGATGTCATGCAAGGTTGAGAAGAGTTCCAGGGCAACCAAATCGTCCTCGGACAAATTCAGGGCCAGACCGAGTTGTTTGGACATCGTAGCCAAGCGGGTTGCATGAGCCTCGGTTTCGTTGCTTTTCTCAAACAAGGTCGTCTTGATCGAGGCAATGATCGAACTATGCAGGCTGCGCGTCTCGAGCAACTTGCGCTTGTACATGTACGTTTCGGCGTCGTTGCGGATTTTGGTAAAAGACTCTGCGGAGCTGGTTTTAGTCGCGTAGCCGAGAGAAATGTCAACATAGAAGGCATCGTTCTCCTGCTCACGTGAATAATCAATACAGGCTGACTTGATGCGTTCGACGATCTGCCTGGCGCCCTCACCATCTGTTTTGGGCAACAGAATCCAGAACTCATCGCCGCCCGTGCGGGCGATGATGTCATCGGTACGGCAGCTTGCTTTGAGAATTCTGGCGACGTTGACGAGAAGTTTGTCGCCTTCGTCATGGCCCAGGGCATCGTTGATCAGTTTGAGACCGTTGATGTCGCCAATAATGATAGAGAGCGGCAATTGGCGTGGTGTATCGAGACGGGCCAGTTCTTCATGGAAAAATGGCCGGTTGTATAGACCTGTCAGGGAATCGTGGTAGTTGAGGTACTTGACTTCGTCTTCATGCTGCTTGCGGCTGGTGATGTCGCGGCAGATGCCGATCAGGCCAATAACTTGGCCATTGTCGTCGTAATATGGAGTTTTCAGGGTGTCGAGGCAGATGACAGTCCCATCGGGGTAGGTGACATACTCTTCGTTGGAATGAGACTGATGCAGGCTGAGCATTTCCTGGTCCATGAGGCGAAAGGATTCGGCCACAGGCTGGTCAAACAGATCAAAATCGCTTTTACCAATGATGTCTGCCTCTGATTTGGCAACAAATTTCTCGAATGCTTTGTTGCAACCCAAATAGTTGCTGTCCGGATCCTTATAGAAGACTAAGTCCGGGATGGAATTAATCAACGCTCTAAGTAGGGTCTCTTTCTCCTCATATTCTTGGTAAAGTCGGCGGTACTCTTCAGTTGATTCAGCTAACTGTTGATTGGCTTTGGAAAGCTGCAGATTGGAATGGGCGGTCTGGCGCGTCGCTGCATGGACCAGCAAATAAATCAGCCAAGCACTGGACAGGACGTAAAACCAACCCTTGAACAAGCTGGCCAGAATCAAGTCGTGCGGGTCCGGGATAAACCATTCGATGACTTTATCAGACAGTAAGATCCACACAACTCCGACCAGTAAATAGATCGCAGAAATCCGCAGCGCCTGACTCCTTGTTGTGTCTTTCATTTTCTTTAATAAGCGATACATGTAAAAAACACCTGTCTGTATTGTAAAATAGCGATAATTTTAACTCGATAGCGATTGCTAAATGGCTGTGAAACAACTTTGAATCAAAACGATAAAACTGTCAATAGTTTGCCGAAATTGGG
>DIFN01000029.1:9122-111925 GCA_002419145.1 Mageeibacillus sp. UBA5747
TTAGATTTTGGATTTAGGGGGTGTGTATGGCGGTTTCTTTGCAGTGCCCGAATTGCGGGGCGACGGTGTCGCCGGACTGTGTGCGGTGCGGCTTTTGTCTGTCGGTGCTGGCACGCGCAGCTTGCCCGGTCTGCTTTGGTCCGGTATTTCGCGGGATGAAGTATTGTCCGGACTGTGGCAGCAGGATTTCCCGGCAGGATTTGGAGCCAGACCACACCTTGCAGTGCCCGCGCTGCGAGACATCATTACAGTCGGCCTTGATTGCGGATGTGCGGGTCGACGAATGTGATCAATGTGGTGGGATCTGGTTGGGACGGGATGCTTTCCAGGAGATCTGTGAAAAGTGGGATGCGGCGGCTTTGCCGCTGGATCGGGTCGAGCAGGGCGCGGTCTGGACGGATCCGGAAAAACGCTCACACGCCAGGCCCAGGTTGCCCAGGCTATCGCTGCCGGATCAGCCACTGCCAGCGGGACGGATGTATGTCCCCTGCCCGACTTGTGGCGAGTTGATGCTCAGGAAAAATTTTGCGGGCTGTTCCGGAGTAATCATCGACTGGTGCAAGCCGCACGGCTACTGGTTTGATCGCACAGAATTACAGAAAGTAGTTTCATTTGTCCGGTCGGGCGGTATGCAAAAAGCTCGTGAAAAGGAACGGATGCTCCTACGCGAGGAGCAGGAAAGATTGCGGGACCTGCAGTCACAACCATTGCCGGGCAGCGTCGATCCAAGGGTCGATTCAGCGTCGGAATTTTGGGGGATCGATACGGACTTCGTCGAGACCATCGCTGAAATCATCAAGAAATTATTCGCATAAATGATTGGCAGGCCAGAGACAAACAGGCGGCGCTTTCTTTGCGAAAGCGGCCGCCTGTTTCAAATCTGGCTTAATATGCAGTGTCTGAAAACAATTGCTGGCACAGATAAAGACAGGACTTTGCCTAACCTTTCGCCCAGCGCGGTGTGATGGCGGATCGGCAGGCGCACGTCAAGCGGGCTTGACCTTGTTGGCGCAGATCTCGTCGTTGAGCTCGCTGAAAGGCTGTTCCCCTTCCGGCACCTGGTACCACCTCAATACTCGACCCAGACGGCGCCTTTATCAGCAGACTCGACACATTTGTTGACGTATTTGACACCTTCGTAGCCAGCGCGGACGTCGGGGTACCAGAAGTCTTCCGTGCCGACTGTGCCGCCGTTGGTGGCGCGGTTCATGGCCATGCCAAAGCGCAGGTAGAGGTTGGACCAGGCTTCGAAGAGGCCTTCGGGGTGGCCGCCGCCAATGCGGTCTTCGGAGAGGGCTTCAGGATAGAGGTAGCCTGAGCCGCGTTCGAGGATACGGGTTGGCTCACCCTGGACTTCATAAATGAGCTGGTTGGGTTTGACGGCATCCCATTCGACACTGGCTTTGGCGCCGGTGACGCGGATCTTGTGGCCAAAGACGGATCCGGCATTGACGCTGCTGGCCCACAGGGTACCGACGGCGCCATTGTCATATTCCATCAGGATGGTGGCGTTGTCTTCGAGCGGGGCGCGGCTCTTGATGAAGCTCTGGCGCGAGCACAGGAGGCGTTTGAGCTTGAGCTCGGGGGCAATGATTTCGGCCAGGAACAGTGGATGGGTAGCCAAGTCGCCGATGACGAAAGTCGGGCCAGCGACTTTGGGGTCGACGCGCCATTTCTGGGCCGCACTGTCGGTCTCGACAGCGGCGGAATTGCCACCATGGGCGAACTGCATCTGGATGATGCGGATTTCACCGAGATCGCCATTTTTTACCATCTGGCGGGCTTGTTCGATCGCCTGGTGGCCAGCATAACCGTAGGTAACGCCGACGACGCGGTTCAATGTCTGAGAGAGCTCGACCAGCTCAGCAGCCTGTTTGCTTTCAAAGCACATCGGTTTTTCGACGATGACATGCAGCCCTGCCTGAAGCGCAGCTTTTGCGATTGAGTAGTGGGTGCTGTTCGGCGTGGCAATAGACACCGCTTCGATGCCGTCGACACGCTTGGCTTCTTCGGCAAAGAGGGTCTGGTAGTCCGGATAACAGCGGTCCGGATCAAGGCCAAGCTGGATACCAAAATCCTTCCCTTGCTCAGAATCAATATCGAAAGCACCTGCGACCAAGTCGAAGGTGCGGTCGCGTAAAGCTGCTGAGCGGTGGATGTAGCCAATATTGCTGCCACGGCCGCCACCGACCATGGCCCAGCGGATGGGGCGCTCGTATTTTCTTTCACCGTTAATCATGTGAGTAACTCCTTTCGCCTAGGGCGATCATTGAAGGGATGTGAATTTCGGAACACAAAAGGCGCAAGCAGGTCAATAACCGACGCTCTTCAAATACTGGAAGCTCCTGGTGACGTCGCGCAGACTGGTGTCAGAGTTTCGCGGGTCGCGTTCTTGCTCAACGGTGACCCACCCGATGTAGCCGAGTTCGCGCAGGGCTTTGTTGATACCAGGATAGTCGATCGCGCCCGTGCCAATCGGGCACATGACGCCTTTGGCGCAGGCCTCGAAGAAATCGATTTCGATCTTGAGCATGTCTTCGTAAATCGCCTGGTCGACGTCTTTGAAATGGATGTAGTCGATGCGGTCGATGTAGCGGCGGATCCAGGTTTCCGGGTCCATGCCAGCATAATAGAGGTGGCCGGTGTCGAAGACGAATCCGGAGCGCTCTTTGGGTACGTCGGCGATGACTTGCTCGATCTCGTCGGCGAATTCGATGTAACCGCCAGCGTGTGGATGCAGGACAGGGCGCACGCCGTATTTCTTCCAAGCCAGGTCAGCGATGGCGTAGATATTGGCGAGCATGTCCTGATAACGCTCCGGTGACAGGCGTGGGGCGATGTCAGGGTGTCCGGCGGTGGTGGCGCGTTCCGGATGGAAATAGTCCATGTAAGTCAGGTAAGGGGTCGCAAAACGCTGGCCCGGCTCTTGTTCATCACGCGGTAGCTGGGTGATGAACTTGCAGATGTCCTCTGTTTGCTGCAACAAACTCTCGCGGTTGGAGGCACTGACCAGGTCGTCAAAAATGGTGCCGACGATGATTGTCAGACCGTTCTTTTTTAACTCAGTCGAGACGGCCTCGACATCCAGGGGCATGAAGCCATAGGGGCCGAGTTCGATGCCCGTGAAACCGGATTTGCCGGCTTCTTCGAGCACACGCTGCCAACTGGGCAAGTAAGGATTCTTGGGGTCGTCGACGCCCCAGCAACTGGGTGCACAGGCGATGCGGATGCTCATGGTTCAGGCCCTCCTGCTGGTAGGATCCGGCGTTTTTGCCGGGGGTTCAATAGAATCCTATTGTAGCGCTTTTTCCTGGCGGACAAATCAAATTTCTTGTTGAGTTCGGCCGGCCACAAAGAGTGAAAAAGCCTGCAAACAGGCTCTTTCCCGTATTGGTATCTATTCCCGTGCAGACTTCATTCATGAATCTTGCGATCACGGTCCTATGGCCTATCGTGTTATGATGAAAACAGATAAGCGGCGGGTTCCCGCAGGGTGCGGGAGCAGCCGGACCAAGGAGCGACTGATGCCGTTTTATTTTCTGGATCAAGGTCAGGCAATAACCTTTTCACCAGCGACCCGGCCGAACCTGATCAGCGTTTTCCGGTCCGCAGATGAGGCTATGATCATGCCGCGCGTCATGCACAAACACGATGACAACCTTGAGATCGTCCTGATCCGCCAAGGTCAGGGCCAGCATGTGATCGGAGGCCGTTCCTACTTGACCGGTAAAGGTGACATTCTGGTCTATAATGCCGGGGTCCTCCACGACGAAAGCACGGGTCTTTATGATTCGCTCCAGGTCTATTATTGCTCTGTCGACCAGATCCAGGTCCAGGGACTGCCGGCCAACCAGCTCCTGTCCAAAGGCAGTCCAGCTGTCATTCATTGCGGCGCAACTTTTCCCCAGGTGGAAAGCTTGTTCGGCTTGATGGTCGATCAGGCTGCCTTGCACACACCCCAGTCGATGGAGATTGCCCAGCAGGCCTTATCGGTTTTGCTTCTGTTGATCCGCAGCCTGTCCCTGCAGCAGGCGTCTGACCCGCCTCTGACAGAGCCAGATCTGGGGCAGCAGATCAAGGATTACATCGACCAGAATTATCCGGAGGACCTGACCTTGACCTCGATTGCCGAGGTCTTCCATATCAATCCGTACTATCTGTCCCATTTATTCAAAGAACAGCTCGGTTTTTCCCCGATGCAGTACCTGATCCGGCGCCGGATTGGAGAAGCCCAGTCGCTCTTGATCCATACCGATCGTCCGGTCAAGGACATCGCAACCGCGGTCGGGTTCAATCACCTGAACAATTTCCACAATTCATTCCAGAAAATGGTCGGCATGGCACCAGGGCGCTACCGCAAACAGTGGCACGAAGGCGACCTGGCCAAATAGCACGTCTCAGAATTTCAGTTTGCGGAACTGGGCGGGCGTCACCCCGGTCCGATGGCCAAATGACCGGATAAAATGAGAGGTCGAATTAAAGCCACACAGGCTGGCGATCTGTTCGACCGATTCTCCGGTCAGGAGCAGCTGCCGCCTGGCTTCGCTAATTCGAAGACTGATCAGGTATTCATGCGGTGATATCTTGTACTGGCGACGGAACTGGCGGGCAAAATGGCAGGCGCTGACATTGAATTGACGCGCAATGTCCGACAGCTGCCAAGCCTCCCGGAAATGTTCCGTCATGAAGGCATGTGCCTGAGTGACCAGCGACTGGTCTAGTGTCGCATTTCCAGCTGCTGCTGCGATCATGCCGGTCAGAAGGCGCGTCAAAGCCAGATTGACGGCCCATTCGTCATCAGGATTCTGGAGGAGTTGCTGCTTGAGCTGATCCATCTCAGTGGCCAGCTCCGGGTGCTCTGCGATCACAAATCCCGTCGCTTGCTGTTCGGCCAGATTATCGTACAAGGCCTGACTGGAGCCGCCTTTGAAATGGATCCAGTCAAAGTGGACTTCCCCCATGGCGCGGTAGTGCTGTGGCTGATGGCAATCAATCAGCCGGACGCAGCCTGGTGCCAGGAGAGTCGTCTCACCTGCGTAAGCCAATTCGAGTTGGCCGCTGTGGATAACAAAAATCAGCAGGGAGTCATAATTCTCCCGTACGATCTGATAGGGTGGTAAGCACTGGTAGTCACCCCAGAACAGGATGTGGATCAGGGATGATGCTGCCACTCCCGAAGGATCAAAAATGTGGATTTCTGATTTAGGCAAGACACCTGGCTCATCAATTTTCATACTTGACCTGCTTGAAGCACCGCTGAACCGGGCTGTAGGGAAGCAAATCTCCTGGCTTATTCCCAGCTTATTTGTAGGAATTTACAGACCTTTGATCCTTCCTTGTTCTTTTCATCGTAGCAAACAATGATCAAAAAATGTATATTTATCGGCAAGAAAAAGTACTGTTTTGCTTTGGACGCCACGCTAGACTGTGATCAGATTACACGGACTCAGTCTGTTTTCCCAACTTCCGGTTTGGTCCGGACCTGCCTTTGCAAAGGAGCCTGCCATGTTTTCCCAGGGTAATTTCCGAGTCAATTTCAATGCCGCTGACCACAGCAATCTCATTTTTCCAGATAGCGACCGGACCATTTTGCGCGAACTGGCCCTGCAGGTTGCCGAGATTGCCAGCCGCCCGATCATGGCGGTACATCGCGAGCTTTGGTACCAGCATAACCAGCTGGAGGCAACCCGGCCGCTGATCCTGTGTGATCCGGAAAATGGCTGGAATGAGATCATCACGGATGACCAGATCCGGTGCAGCAATGACATTGCCCGCCACTGGGAATTCCATTTCAGGAAGCAGATCTTCTGGGGCAACCAGATGGGGGATGATTACGTTGTCGAGCCAATTTTCGAAATCCCCTATGTGTATGAGGAAACGCCCTGGACGGTCGCTGGCAGCAAACATCAGGGAACATTGCATGTCACGCAGAATGACGGTGGTGCGTACCATATCGACACCATCCTCGAAGACTATGCCCTGATCGACAAGATCGTCAAACCGCAGATGACCATCCATTACGACAAAACAAATACCTTACTGGAGCTGGCCGAGGAACTTTTCGGGGATATCCTGACGGTGCGTATCAATACACCCTGGTCTTGGTCTCTGGGCGGTCTGACGGATGAATTTGCCTTTTTGCGCGGCATGGAGAATATGTTGTTTGACTTCTATGATGAGCCTGAGTCCGTCCATGCAGTCATGGATATCCTGGCCGTGGGCACGCTCGAGCGGCTCGATTTTCTCGAACACAACAGCCTCCTGGCTTTGAACAACGACGGAACCTATGTTGGTTCTGGCGGCATGGGTTATACCCGTGAGCTGCCGGCGGTTGATTTTACCGGTCATGTCCGCGCCAAAGACATGTGGGTCCTGGCCGAAAGTCAGATCACGATCGGCGTGTCACCGGACATGTTTGCCGAATTCATCTACCCTTATCAAAAACGGATCACAGACCGCTTTGGGCTGCTCTGTTATGGCTGCTGCGAGCCGATGGATGACCGTTTCGACATCATCAAAGCGTCCACCAACCTACGCCGTGTATCTGTCTCACCCTGGGCTAACAAGCCCCTGATGGCCGAAAAGCTCGGGGCCAATTATATTTATTCCTGGAAGGCCAGCCCTTCCCCGCTCGCCCTGACTCAGATGGCTGAGGACGTGGTGCGCCAGGAGCTGAGTGACTACTTGGGTGTGACGCGGAACAACCGGGTCGAGATCATCATGAAAGACAACCACACACTAGGTCGAAATCCCCGCAACCTGACCCGCTGGGTCGAAATTGCGCGTGAGGAAATTGCCCGTCTGGATTAAACCAGGGCAGATCATCAGTTCCCTCAAAGCCAGCGCGGCCGCCTGACCAGCCTAAATTTGGCGGATGGCCTCATATATTTGTGCACCATACACAAACAAAATCCGTTTACGGCAGCATCTTTATCAAACATCCCTATCTTGACAGATGCTCAAAACCCCTGTTAAGATCGAATTCGTAAACGTTTTCAATTTACACTGCACCACAGGCTACCCTATGCCAAGCAGGGTCGTTTGCAGAAAGAGCAGGGGGGCTACTGCTGTGATGATGACACACGATCGAACCGAGCTGGCCGAGTTGGGCATGGACCTTCTGGCACACGCTTTTGAGCTGTGTCAGGAAAGCCACGCCAAAGGTTATGGCGATGGCCTGGCCCTGTCTGTCGTACAGCTTATTTTCCGGGATCTGCCTGCTGCCTGCTCAGTTGAAGGTGATACGGTGGCTGCAGGCAGCATCAAGCGAGCCCAGATTCTGATTGGTTCTTACATCCGCCAGCCCGCCCAGGACATCTGCCACAGTCTATCCACAGCTGTCAGCGCGGAATTTTCACTGCCCCACGGCAAAGTCAATGCGATCATATTACCTGCGATGCTCAATCACCTGGTCAAAACCTGTGGCGCAGCAAATCACATGGACGCTTCCCATGTCGCCTGTGTCCAGTGTTATGCCCAACTGGCCCGGGCCATTGGTTTACCAGTAACGGATGATGAGGACGCCATCGCTAAGCTGGTCCTGGCTGTACGCAAGCTAAGGGCGCAGATAGGTCTGCCCCGTTCCATATCGGAATTCCTGATTGATGAGTCTGCATATCGCCAAGCGGTTCCAGCCATAGCCAAACAGGCCTGGCTGGACATCAGCGTTCAAACAGGACGACCGAGGCTTTCCGGGCGGGATATCGAGCAAGTCCTGTCAGATGCCTTTTAAGGCTTGAGCAAGATTCAATCCTGATGGTGCTATAATTAAATTGACACCAGTTTCATGTCCTCTTCCGGCTGCTTTCACCTTTTACGCAGCAGAAAGGAGCCCACCATGTTTGAGAAAATTCTTGTTGTTTCTGAAATGTCGGCCAATCACGATCTGGTTTTGCAGTCACTGGGCAGTTTGAAGCGGCTGGGTGCCACAACTTGCTTTCTTTACCAGTACATCAACCCCATGGAAGCCAATGAGACCATCGCGACCTTCATCCTGGATACTTATCGGGCCAGTCTGAACCGGCAAAAGCAGTTCTTGACCGACGAAGGTTTTGCAGTCGAAACCATCGAACTGGGAGTCCTCCTGCGCACCGATGAATTGTTCGAATTAGCCCGGGAAAAGGGGTGCACCCTGGTGGTGACAGGTTCTCCCAAGCATTCCAAACTCGGCAATCTGCTTTTCGGCGGCATGACCAGCATGATCATGCACCATGCCACACTCCCCCTTTTGATCATCCGGATCCCGACTGAACCTGCCCCCAATGAGAAGTACTTGTCCTGGGACTTGCTGACGAGCCACGTCCTGTTCCCAACTGATTTTTCTGAAAATGCCCGCCAGGCATTCGATTATGTCAAGCAGCTCGTTGCAGCAGGTGTGGCCAGGGTCACGATCCTGCATGTCCAGGACAAGAACAAGATCAATCCGCATCTGGTGGAAAAACTGGAAGCTTTCAACGAAGCCGATCTCGGCCGGCTGAACCAATTGGCCGACGAGCTCAAGGCGGTCGGGCCTGTCGAGGTGGAAACAGCCCTGAAGTTTGGCTCACCAACTGCGGAAATTCTCAAAGTCATCCGCGAACATGAAGTGTCTCAGGTGGTCATGGGCAGCCAGGGCCATGGGTTTATCGAGGAGCTCTACCTCGGCAGTGTCAGCCACAACATCGCCCGCCTCTCCGAAGCTTCTGTCCTCCTGATCCCGATCAAGCGCGACTAAGGTGCCAGGCACCTGATCATGCGCCATGCGTGGCGCACCCAAAAAAGACCGGAGTTGGTTGAAAACTCCGGTCTTTTGCTGTCTTGGGACAGGGTATGATCAGTAGTTCTCTTTACGAACTTCGAAGAAACTCTGGGCAAAGCCGCAGACAGGGCACTGTTCAGGTGCCTTTTTGCCCATGACGAGGTGGCCACAGATGCGGCATTCCCACATGGTCATTTCGCCCTTCTCAAAGACTTGCTGCATCTCGACGTTTTTCAATAGAGCGCGGTAGCGCTCTTCGTGCGCTTTTTCAATGGCAGCGACGGCACGGAAACGGGCAGCCAGTTCCGGGAAGCCTTCGGCAGCGGCGTCTTTGGCGAAGCGATCGTACATGTCGGTCCACTCGTAGTTTTCGCCTTCGGCTGCATGGAGGAGGTTTTCGGCGGTGCCGCCAATGTGGCCGAGCGCATCGTACCAGAGGCGGGCGTGCTCTTGCTCGTTGCGGGCGGTCTTGAGGAAAATCTCAGCCAGCTGGTCGTAGCCTGCGCGCGAGGCCACAGCAGCAAAATAGGTGTATTTGTTGCGGGCCTGGCTCTCTCCGGCAAAAGCTTCGGCGAGATTCTTCTCGGTTTTCGTACCGGCGTAGCGGTTGGCGGTGGCTTCTTTCTTCTCGCTGACGAGTACGAAGGCTGATGCCGGGGCTTTGCAGACGGGGCAGACGAATCCGGCCGGCAGTTCGCCTTCATAAATAAATCCACAGACGGTGCAACGATACTTGAGCATGGTTTTTTCCTCCTTGGAATTGCTCTGGTTTGTACTGGCGGGTATAAGCTGAAGCAAACGGTCAACGGCTGCCAGGGGGAAGCCGTCGGTCTGGGGCTTGCTTTTCAGGTCCAGAAGCAAGGTCCGGACATCCGGACTTTGCGGCAACAGGTAGCCAGCCTCACGCAGGAGGTCTTCGGCCATCAGTTGGCTGGACTGGCGGATCGCTTCGGCCAGCTGGCGCTCGACGGGGTCTTGCGACTGGGCTACAACGGTTGCTGCAGCCTGGGCCTGAGTCACGCGGTCCTCGGCCAGGTCGTACAGGGTCTGGCGTATGCTGGGCTTCTTTTTCTGCTGGGGCGGATAATCATCCGGGACCAGAGAAATGGCATGCGACGGACAGGCATCGACGCAGAGACGGCAGCCATCGCGACATTTGCCGGCGTCAATCTGGCCAGTTTCCGTATCGGTGGCGCCAGTCGGGCAAACATACAGGCAGAGGCAATCTTTGGTACAGAGTCGGATATTTCTTACGGCATGCATGTCTCTTTACCTCCGTGCGACTGCTGCGATTTTCAAACGCGGCACTTTGCAGACCGGGCAGATTTCCGGTGCGTCGTCGCCGATGTAAATGAAACCACAGATTTCGCAGACGTAAATCTTGGCAGCTGCGATCGTCTCCGGTTGCTGCTGGAACTGAGCCAGATGGCCATTTTGCATCCGGGCGACCTTCTCAGCCCACGTCAGGGCCCGGAGGGTGCCGCGGTCGGCCAGTTCAGCTGCCTGAGCATAGGCTCTGGCAAAAGCGTCGTCGAGCTGGCTGTTGTTCACATCGGCCAGGGCAGAAAGGCTGGCGGTTTCAGGCTGACCGGCGCGGGCATGGTAATAGGCAGCCAGTTCAGAGAACAGCTGGGATTCCTCCGGACGGTATTGCTTTTCGAAGCCCTTAGCCAGGTTGGTGAAAAGAGCGCCCAGAGCGGCGGCTGACAGCTCACCTGAAGGGGTTGACTGGGTACGGATAGTCGCAGCTGCAGGTTGAGCAGATGCTGCGGCGGGAGCTGGGCTTGCATCCTGAAGGCGGAACTGAGACTTGGTTGCCCGGCACCAGGGGCAGCGCCAGTCGTCCGGCACTTGCTCCCATAAGGTTCCAGCAGCAAAGCCTGCTTCCGGGATCCCTGCGGCCTCATCATAGACGAAGCCACAGATGGAACAGACAAATTTACGCATGGAAGTGACCTCCTTGCATTCAATGTATCAATCATCAGTCTCATTATCAACATATGTTCAGAATAATTTTACAACATAATGTCACAATTGATGCAATTAAAAAGAAAGGTCAGTCTGTGGATCCTGGTCGCGCAAGTGAGCGTCAAGCTTAGGCGAAGCTCCATTTCAAGGCATCGTACATCCGAACGTAGATGTGATAAAGCTTGTCATATGTGGCTCTGTTTTCTGGATTGGGCAGGGTTTCGCTTTCCTGCTGAATCAGGGGTACGGTGGCGGCAAGATCAGGCCAGAGACCGATGGCCACGCCGGCGACGAGAGCGGCGCCGAACGATCCGCCTTCGGTACTGCCATAGACGGTGTGCACAGGCAGGCCAAAGACGTCGGCGATGATCTGGCGCCAGAGCGGACTGACAGCACCTCCGCCGGCAAGAACGACGTCGCCGGACTCACTTTTGAGCTGGGGATCTGCGTGGATGGTCAAGTCATAGACCTGACGCAGGGAAAATGCAACGCCTTCGAGCACGGCACGGGCAAAATGTCCTTTTTTGTGATGCGAGGTCAGCCCGATGAAGCCACCGCGAGCTGTCGGGTCGTTGATCGGGCAGCGCTCGCCGGTTAGGTAGGGCAGGAAGATCAGCCCTTCAGCACCGGCCGGGGTCGTAGCAGCTGCTTCATCGAGAAGGGCAAACGCACTGCGGCCGAGCTGTTTGCCCTGTGCGACTTCGTAGTCACCAAGCGCCTCACAAAACCAGTGGTAGGATCCAGCTGCAGCCAGGGTGACGCCCATAGCGGTGAAGGTGTCCGGTGAGTTGCCGCGAAACAGCTGCAAGCTGCCCTGTGGATTGGCCATGAAGGAAGGCAAGGCCATCGCGACAACACCGGATGTGCCCAGCGTGACCGCCACACGTCCCGGTTTATACAGACCCAGGCCAGTGGTCGAAATCACGGCGTCGCCACCGCCGCCGCAGACCGGGATACCGGCTGCAAGGCCGCTCGCCGCGGCTGCTTTGGCTGTGACTGCTCCCGTCAGGGCGCTCGACTCAACCACAGGCGGGAAGACCGCGAGGTCAAGCCCGACTTTTTCGATCAGGCCTTTGTGCCAGCAGCTGTTTTGTACGTCAAAAAAGCCAAAACCGGAGGCGTCGGAGACTTCTGTGGCAATTTCTCCGGTCAGGCAGTAGCGGATGTAGTCCTTGGGGTTGATGACCACTCGGGTCCGGGCATAATGATCCGGCTCATTCTGTTTGAGCCAGAGGATTTTCCCGCCCGTGTAGCCTGTGAGCATCTGGTTGTTGGTCATGCCCAGAAGCCCATCCAATCCGCCCGCAGCGGCTGTGATCTCCTGGCATTGGCGCTCCGTGCGCTGGTCATTCCAAAGAATGGCTTCGCGGACTACTTGGTTCTGGTCATCCAGGGCTACCATGCCATGCATCTGGCCGGACAGGCCGATCGCAGCTACGGTCGTCGTTGGAAGGCTGGTCAGTACTGTTTTTAAGGCCCGGATGGTGCCGGCCCACCAGTCAGCCGGATCTTGCTGCGTCCAGCCGGGACGGGGCGAGTGCAGCGGATAGCTCTCCATTGCGGTGGTCAGGATCTGGCCCTCCGGTGAGAGGGCCAGAACTTTCACGCCAGATGTACCAACATCAATCCCGATCAAACAGGTTTTTTCCATGGTGTGTACCTCTTTTTAGCCGATGATCAGCTTTTAGCCGATGATTAGGGAATTGATGATCGCTTCCAGGTATTCTTGGCGGCCGGAACCGACTTTGACATCACCCATGGCGAGGGCTTTTTCTTCGAGTTCCTGGATCGTGACCTGGCCCTTGATAATTTTCTGGCCCAGTTCAGATTGCCAGCTGGCATAGCGCTCGGCTACAAACTCGGCCAGGCGGCCGTCGCGCTCGATGCGGTCAGCCAGGATCAGGCCAAGGGCAAAGGTATCCATGCCGGCAATGTAACCGATGAAGATATCTTCCAAGGTGTTGGAGGCACGACGGATCTTGGCGTCGAAGTTGAGGCCGCCATTGGTAAAACCGCCAGCAGCGAGGACTTCGCTCATGCAGCCAATCGCGTCGTAAAGGTTGGTCGGGAATTGGTCGGTGTCCCAGCCGAGCAGCATGTCGCCCTGGTTGGCGTCGATTGAACCGAAGAAACCGGTCTCGCGGGCCAGGCGCAGTTCGTGCTGGAAGGTGTGGCCGGCGAGGGTCGCATGGTTGGCTTCGATGTTGAGTTTGAAGTCTTTGTCGAGACCATAGCTTCGCAAGAAGCCGATGACCGTGGCAGCATCAAAGTCGTACTGGTGCTTGGTCGGCTCTTTCGGTTTGGGCTCGACGTAGAAATCGCCGGTGAAACCGATGCTGCGGCCATAATCGACGGCCAGACGCATCAGGCGGGCCAGGTTGTCGAGTTCGAGGCCCATATTGGTGTTGAGGATGGTCTCATAGCCTTCGCGGCCACCCCAGAAAACATAACCGGTGCCGCCGAGTTTGACAGTCAGCTCAAGGGCTTTCTTGATCTGGGCGGCGGCAAAGGCAAAGACTTCGACATTGGGTGAGGTGCCGGCGCCACTGGCATAACGAGGGTTTGAGAACAGGTTGGCTGTACCCCAGAGCAGTTTTTTGTTGTGTTTTTTCTGCAGCTCAAGAAGCAGGTCGCTGATTTCGTCGAGGCGGGCGTTGGATTCGGCCAGGGTGACAGCTTCCGGGGCAATGTCCCGATCGTGGAAGCAGTAGAAGTCGATACCGAGCTTGTCCATGAATTCAAAAGCGGCGTAGGCTTTGTTTTTCGCACTCTCCATCGGGTCATCTGATCCGTAGGATTTGTCGATCGTACCGACGCCGAACATATCGGCTCCGCCGGAGACCATGGTGTGCCAGTAGGACATGGCAAACTTGAGGTGATCGCGCATGGTTTGGCCGGCGATGACCTGGTCGGGATTGTAGAAGCGGAATGCGAGGGGATTTTTGCTGTCTTTGCCTTCGAAGGGAATCTGGGGGATGTTGGGATAGAATTCGTTCATGGAACACCTCTCTGGTACTTTTTATCGTGCTCGAGCACGGTTTGGGTAAATAAATATTCAGGTTCTCTGACAGGGGTAACGGGTTGCCTGATTCAAAGCTATCTGATCATCTCCTTTGCTCAGCTGGGTCTGGCGGACTCATGAAATGTTCACGGATGTAGATTTCGCTGCGGGTGATTGTTTCTGCAGGCGGCAAGGTGCCATCCAGCAAATATTCAAACAGATATTGGATCGGTTTGTAGCCTTGTTCGTAAGGTTGTTGGCCGATGGTGACGGTGATGGTGCCGCTTTCCAGGTACTTTTTCTCGGCATCGGTTAAATCATGGCAAATGATCTGAATCTGACCGGAGAGGCCAGCGGCTTCGATGGCTCGGGCTGCACCCGTCACGCCGCCTGCGGTGAGGTACAGCGCCGAGAGTCTTTGCTCTTGGGCGAGCAGGTTGCGGGTCAGATCAAAGGCAGTCAGGTCATCGTCATTGGTCTCGAGGACATCCAAGATCTCGATATTGGGACAACTTTGCCGAATCACCTGAGTGAAGCCATGGATCCGCTGATTGTGGCCGAGCATCTGCACGGAGCCGGTCAGGATGGCCACACTGGCTGGTTTTTGGTGGCTGAGAAGGCGAAGGACACCGGCGGCAGTAGCGCCGCTGCGCCAATAATCGTTGCCGACAAAGCCCAATCTCTTGCCGTCGGTCAGGTCAGTGTTAAAGGTGATGACTGGGATGTTTTTCTCGGCCAGTTTAGCGAGCAGCTGGACCACATCGGGATGGTTGATCGGTACGAGGGCCAGGCCATTAATCCCGTTGGCAACCAGCTCTTGGATCTGGGCGACCTGGGTTTTGGCGTCAAAACCTTTCATGGTTCGGATCTCGAGGGTCAGACCAAAATCTTCGTAGGTCTTGGCGGCGGCTTGTAGTCCTTGTTCGATATCGAGGAAAAAGTCATTGCCGATTGAGGGCATCTGGACGCCGATGCGCAGGGGGGATTTGCGGATGCTGAGCATTTTGCCGGCACGATTGGAACGGTAGCCGAGATCGGTGGCAATTTTGAGGATGCGGGCTTTCAGGTCCGGGTCAATCCCGTAGCGGTCGTTCAAGGCTCGGTCGACGGTTCCCCGTGACACACCTGCCAAATCCGCTATTTGCTTGATCGATACGTTGGGCATCATTTCCTCGCAATGTGAGGTCGTCGCACTCGGGATTGTGTGAAGTCGTGCGTGTATTGGAACTGTCGTGCTCGAGCACGGTTTATTTAAATTATAGCTTTTAGATAGGGATTGTCAAGGGGCAGGCAGAACTGCGCAGGGTCTTCGTATCAGATGATCATGTTTCGCATATATCTGCGCAATGTAACCTATGTTAATGGCATCCTATGTTATATATATCATATGTTGTCTGGCGCGAATTTGTCTGAAAGCTTTTACATCATTGGCTCAGATCCGCCGCGGAGCTGGCTGGATCGTGAATGGTCTTTTGTCACAGTCGGCAGACGGCTGGACGTCGTAATCTGGGGCAACCACAAGGAGGTCCCATGAAATCTGGTATCTGGTCCAAACTTTGGCTGTTTACGGCCGCCTATTTCATTCTCATCTTTGTTAACATCCATCTGGCTTTGCTGGCACTGATCTGCTTTTCCCTGCCGGTCTATTTCCTGCTACGCGATCAAAAGAAATCCTGGTGCCAATTGTATTGCCCTCGCGCCAGCCTCCTGATGAAGATCCCGCGCTCCAAAAATCAACCTCTGCGGCCAATTCCAGCCTGGCTGATCGGCAAGAAGGCCCGCCAGTGGGTGGTGCGCTACTTCATCCTAAACCTCTCTTTTATCATGATGTCAACGATCATGGTCGCATTGGGCCGGATGGCACCGATGTTGATCCCGCGTTTTCTGATCCTCTTCCCCTTCAATGTCACCTTGCCTCAGCTGGTCAGCCTCGATCTGCCAGTTTGGTTAACCCACCTCTCCTTCCGTTTTCTGTCGATGATGATGACCTCAACCACTGTCGGGATTATCCTGGCCATCCTGTATCGCAATCGCACCTGGTGCGCCATCTGCCCCATCGCGACACTGTCCGACCAGTACTTGGCGAAATAAGGCGTGTGCGCTAGAATCGAAGGACCACAGAGGCACGCGAGCACTTGAAGTGAAGCGGCTGGTTGTGATCACAATTGCCTAGGCGATCGACGATCCGGTGCCCGGACGATCGACGATCCAGATTTCCAGATTCTGGTCGAAGCTGGTTTTTTGGTCAATGCCGAACCTGAAATTGCTGTCGCCGATTTATCCGTGCCAGCTAGCAGAACAACACGCTGATGTACTTGCGATCTTGAGAGATCGTTTTGCGAAAAATCCGCAGCGCCATCCGGATCTCGACTGGTCAGATATTGTGACCAAGCTGGAAGCAGAGCCAGCAAAATTGTGGTCCCTTTTCGAGATGGAACGGACGGGCGGCGAGCTGGATGTGATTGCTTATGATCCGGCAACAGGAGAGTTTCTGTTTGCGGATTGCGCAGCGGAAACGCCTAAAGGTCGGCGCAGCCTTTGTTATGACCAAGCCGCACTGGCAGCGCGCAAAGAAAACAAGCCGCAGGGTAGTGCCTGCGGTTTGGCAGAGGAAATGGGAATCGATGTCTTAGACGAGGTACAGTACCAAGACCTGCAAAAGTTGGGGGTTTTCGATCAGAAAACGTCGAGTTGGCTGATAACGCCCGATTCAATCCGCAAACTGGGCGGAGCGCTTTTTGGCGACAGCCGCTATGACAGGGTCTTCGTGTATCACAATGGCGCTGAATCTTATTATGCAGCCAGGGGTTTCCGCGGTATGCTCAGGTTATAAGGAACAGCGTGCCTTTTCCTGTCGTCACTGCGTCATAAGCATTTTCCAGCGATGCGATGATGGCTTCGCGGCCGGGGCGTGATTCGACGAACGCGAGTGCTGCTTCGATTTTGGGCAGCATCGATCCGGCCGCAAACTGGCCTTGTTCCACATACAGGCGAGCTTCGCGCGTGGTCAGGCGGTCAACCCAGATCTGGTTGGGTTGACCGTAGTGCAAGGCCACATAGGGCACGCCAGTCAGGATGAGGAGTAAGTCAGCCGAGGTGAGCTCAGCCAGGAGGGCGGCGGCTTTGTCTTTGTCGATGACAGCTTCCTGACTAATCAGGCACTCACCTTCCCGGCTGACTGGAATCCCGCCTCCGCCGCAGGCAATAACCACGTCACCCAGTTTCATCAGGCGCTGGATCGCGCCTTTTTCGACGATGTCGATTGGTTCTGGCGAAGGAACGACGCGACGGTAACCACGTCCGGCGTCTTCGGTAAAAACCAGACCGGGCGTCTCAGCCAACTGCCTGGCCTCTTCCTGCGAAAAAAACAAGCCAACGGGTTTGGTCGGGTGAGCGAAGGCTGGATCGGCCGGATCTACGACGACCTGCGTGATAACTGTGGAGACATTGTTGGGCAGGCCTTCTGCGTGCAAGGCATTTTTCAGGGCATTTTGCAGGTGAAAGCCAATATACCCCTGGCTCATCGCTGTGCTTTCAGCAAAAGGCATCGCCGGGATCTGCGGGTCTGACTGGCGTGCCTGTTCAAAGGCCTGATGGATCAGGCCGACCTGAGGACCATTGCCATGGACAATCGCCAGGCGGTAGCCGTCACGGATCAGTTCAATCAGCGGCCGGACAGCGTGCTGGACGGACTCTTTCTGAGCTTCGGGGGTCAGACCAAGGGCATTGCCGCCCAAGGCTACAACGATTTTCCTGGCCATGGCAATCGCTCCTTCAGGATCGTTTCGAGTTGGGGATGGATTTCCTCAAGTTCATAGAAAATGCGCACAGCTGGCTTGTTGAGTGTCATGAACCGGCGCAAGTCGATCGGTGTGCCAAAAACGACTCGATCAGCTGGCGTGCGGTTAATCGTGTCTTCCAGCTCCTCAATCTGCTCCTGACTGTAGCCCATTGCGGGCAACAGGGGCCCGATCTGGGGCCATTTGTGGAAGGTCGCGGCGATGCTGCCGGTCGCAAAGGGACGCGGGTCGACCAGCTCGCTGGCACCCTGGCGTTCGGCTGCGATGACACCAGCGCCATACGCCATCTGGCCATGCGTAATGGTCGGTCCGTCTTCGATCACCAGAACTCGCTGGCCGTGGATCTGATCCGGGGGCTCGCTGGTAATCGTGGAATTAGCCAAGATCACTCGGGCGGCAGGATTGACAACGGCAATGGCCGTGCGGACGGCTTCAACTTTGGCTGGGTCAGCCGAGTCGATCTTGTTGATGATCACGACATCGGCCATGCGCAGGTTGGTTTCACCGGGATGGTAGTGGGTCTCGTCTCCTGCCCGGTGCGGATCGACAACTACAATGTTTAAGTCTGGCTGGTAGAAGGAAAAATCGTTGTTTCCGCCGTCCCAGAGGATAACATCAGACTCCTGCTCAGCTCGGTGGAGGATCGCGGTGTAATCGATCCCAGCATAGACGGCCAGGCCATTGGCAATCAAGGGCTCGTACTCCTCGCGCTCTTCAATCGTGCAGGATTCGCGCTCGAGGTCGTCGTAGGTGGCAAAGCGCTGGACCGCCTGGATTTTGAGGTCGCCATAAGGCATCGGGTGGCGCACGACGGCGACCCGGAATCCAGCCTGCCGCAACAGCCGTCCAATGTAACGTGTCGTCTGGCTTTTACCGCAACCGGTGCGGACAGCTGTGATCGAAATGACTGGCTTTTTTGCCCGCAACATGGTGGCACGCGGCCCGAGCAGGCGAAAATCGGCACCGCCGGCCAAGACGCGCGAGGCCACATGCATGACGGTTTCATGCGAAACGTCACTGTAGGCAAAAATGACTTGGTCAACCGCATGCTGGTGAATCAGGTTTTCCAGCTCTAGTTCCGGATGGATCGGGATGCCCTGAGGATAGCGTGGACCAGATAGCTCCGGCGGATATTTCCGGTTGGCTATACCGGGGATTTGCGTCGCGGTAAATGCGACAACCTCATAAGCGGGATTGTCCCGGAAAAACGTATTGAAGTTGTGAAAGTCGCGGCCGGCTGCCCCCATGATCAGGACTCTGATGGGGGGGGCGAGGGGACCTCGGCTGATTCTGTCATCATCCCCGGGTCCAGCACGATGGCCGGACATGGATCACACCTCGGTCGTGCAGTTGACGACCATTAGTTTATAGAGTTCAAACATCAAAAGCAGCTGCTCATGGGTGTTTGATTCTTCAATCTTGGCATAGAGTTCGTCAGAAATTCCGGATTGTTCGGCGGCGTATAATTTGTGCATCTCGCTGGTATTCCAGATTGAGGATTCACGCGCTTGGGCTCGGGCCTGATCGAACAGATCCCAGAAATCGAGCGGAAATGGTTTGCTGGCCATGATGCTCACCTCTTTGTCTTTGGGGGCCTGGCACGGATGATGCCAAGGCGCTGTGGTCATTAAGCTTAAGGCTAGTTTAGGCTAAAGGCGTGGATTTTTCGATCGAGCTTGTTACGCTTTAGTCCGCACAGGGCATAGGAGTTGACAGTCCTCCCTACGCAGCCACTTGCCGTTTCCGATACACAAGGACAGTTGCGGCTGCAAGGAAAATGCCAGCAAAGCCAAGCTGGATAAGGATCGCCAGCCGAATGTCGCCCAGGCTGCTCCAGTCGAATGTGTCGAGCCCACCGATCGCGACGTTAGCGCGGACGAACCAGTAGGTTGGGGTGAAGCGGGCGATCTGAAGAACCGAGTGGCCCAGTAATTCCTGCGGCACGAAAACGCCTGCGATAAAGCTCGTGCCCAGGGTCAGGACATTGGCCACGGCGGCCTGGGCATTGCGGCTTTTCAGTGTGTAACCGATCAGAAGGCTCAGGCATAGACCGACCAGCATGAAAGCAAAGGAATTGAGGGCGAGCCAGAAGCCGGTCCCCGTCAGCATGGCGCCACGGTACAAGATTAAGCTGACAAGAATCATCACCAGCCAGCTGCCGAATGAAAAGGTCAGGTTGCCGGCGAGAATTTGCAGGTTCAGGCTCCTTATTGAAACAGGCGAGCAAAGGTTTCGCCGCTTCAGGTCAAGGCCGTTGAATGTTATCATGCAGGTGCTGACTCCCAGGATCAGGATCGAGAGTAGCGCATAGGCCAGGTAATTGAAATAGTAGACGATGTTCTCATAGGAGCCGGGGAAGGAAGTCTGCCCCGACAGCTCGACCGGTGTACTGATAGCCAGGTTTGCGAGTGCCAGGCGGGCAATTTCGTTGTCCGTAGCCTCCGGCAGGCCAGCCTGATAGAGCCGGACTGTGCTGAGGTATTTGTTGACCAGCATGTCCATGTACAGCGCCGTAGTCGAGTCGGGTGCAGCCATGCGTTCCAATTTGGCCACTGCAGCGGGACCTTTCAAGTGTAGCAACTCAGAGAAACCGTCCGGCACGCGCAGGATATAGGAAACTTCGCCAAAGAACAACGCATCGCGAATTTTTTGCGGATCATCAGCCAGATCAATGATTTCTGCGGTCTGGGCCAGGTAGTCCGCCAGACCCGCGACCAAGGCACTGCCAGCTTTTTCGTCGTCATTGAAGATAGCTGTCCTGACTTGACTCCCCGAAAATCCGGTCTGCGGACTCTGGGCATTGAATATCGTCATCATAACGGCCAGGCCGACAACGATGCCCAAATACATCAAAAGGAGCGGGGCATTTTTGCGAATGATCTGGATGTATGCTTTAAAGACTGGCATAGCGTTGCCTCCTCAGGACGGCGAAAGCCAGCAAACTGAAAGTCAGGCCAAAGACCAGGAGAATGGCCAGGTTCGTGAAATAGCGTGGACTGGCTCCGTCGTAGTACAGGGCCAGGAAAGCATCCGTGATCAGGTTGGCTGGATTGAGGAAAGCCAGGACTGGTACGGTTGTTGAGACGATGTATTTGATGCCATGGTACATCATGCCGGACAAGAACGACAGAATCATGGTTGAAAGAATCAAAATCCCTGTTTTGATGCCTTCATCCGTGCGGAAGATTGCCCCGATGCAAGCGCCGTAGGCGATGCCTATGAAGCAGGCGATCAGGGCTGTGAGCAAAATCCAGCCCAGCTGGCTGCCGAATCTATAGCCGAGGACGAGTTGGATGTAGGTGATCACGACCAGGATGATTGCATACTGGATGACCAGGGCAGCACTGATATCCACCATCAGGCGCAAGAGTTTGTGGACAGGAGCGACGCTGACCCTGGCGCCCAGGGTTGAAAGGTTGGCCTGATTCTCATTAACGATCCGCATGCCCCAAAAGCCCCCGTAGAGTGCGGTCATGGCGATCAGGGAGTAGAAATAGATGACAGTGGAGTTGAGCTGATCCTTGCTGATTGGTACAGCTGAGATGTGATCACGGCGATCTTGGACCACAGGCAGCAGCGTCTCAAAAGAAATGGATGAATTCACTGCGCTGATATCGGACAAAGCTTGGCTTGTCTGGCTAAAATCATCAAGGAAGGTCCTGAGGATGGTCTGGTTCAGGCCAGACTGCTTCACTACCAAATGCAGGTCTGGTTCGGCGAAAATGATTCCGTCCACTTTGTTTTCGGAAAGCAGTTTCCTGGCTGTTTCCTCATCCGTTGGAGTCACGTGGAACAATCCGCCTTCTCCGTTTTGAACGGACACAGCCGCCCATGCCATTGGCAAAGCCTCGTTTTGCAGATAGGCTTCATCTGCAACGATCGCCACAGGTATTTTGATAAATGTGTCAATTTCTGACAGATTGGCAAAGGCCAGGTTAAACAACGTGGCCAGCAGCAGCGGGAAAATCAGGGTCCAGAAAATCATCTGACGATCCGTGAGAAAACATTTCAGGCGGTATTGCAGCAGATGGAAAATCATGACAGCCTCCCTGCAGGATCTAGTCACGCAGCTCTTTGCCAGTGAGCTCCAGGAAGACGTCATTCAAGGTCGGCAGTTCTGTATGGACTCGGCCGAGTGTCGCACCCTCGGTCTTGAGGAAGTCGAGCAAATCGACCAAGCCATTCTGGCCGCGGGCAAAACGGACGGCCAGCCAAGTCCCGTCGTATGTGACCGAAGCAACATGGGGCCTCACTTTCAGCTGGCCCAGCAACACTTCGCCCAAGCCAGGACTTTCAACGGTGACCCTTTCACCGATGTCGATCTGGGCCTTGAGCTGTTCTTTGGTCCCGCTGGCAATCACTTTGCCCTTGTCGAGGATGTTGATCCGACTACAGATCAGCTCGACCTCTTCCATGTAATGCGAGGTGTATAGGACTGTTGCGCCGTTTCGATTCAGCTGACGAATACCTTCGAGAATATTGTTGCGGCTTTGGGGGTCGACTGCCACTGTCGGCTCGTCCATGATGATCAGGCGCGGTTTGTGGGCGATGCCACAGGCAATGTTCAGACGTCGCAGCAGCCCGCCACTGAGTTTTTTCGGATAAAAGCGGCGAAAATCCTGCAGGCCGACAAAGTCGATTGCCTCGTCAACCAGCGCGCGCCGTTTGATGCGGTCGGAGACATAGAGGCCGCAAAAATAGTCGATATTATCCTGTACAGTCAGTTCATCAAAAACTGCCACATTCTGCATGACAACACCTATGTTGCGCTTAAGATCATAGGCGTCAGGCGCCATCGGCTGGCCAAAAACTTCAATCGTTCCCTGGTCAAATTTCAAAAGCGCAAGAATGCAGTTGATTGCAGTGGTTTTGCCAGAGCCATTCGGCCCGAGAAGGCCGAAAATCTCGCCCTCGTGCACCTCGAGATCGAGATGGTCGAGGGCGGTCAGTGTGCCATAGCGCTTGACGAGGTCCTTGACTGTAATGATCATGGCGTTCACCTTTTTAATTAAATTGCTGGCATAAAATGATACGAAGGATGACTTATTATACAACAATCAACTGAGAGGCGCATTTGATATAATGTTGAGACAGTGTTTTGTCAGTTGGCAGAAAGGATTCTTATGAGCCAGCCCGTTAAAACTTTCCTGCGCCAGGAGTGGCCTTTGTTGTTGATCGTTCTGACCCCCCTGGCCGCTGCTATTTTTATATACCCAGCCATGCCGGACGTTGTACCAACGCATTGGAATGCCCAGGGCCAGGTTGACGGCATGAGCGGCAGGGCGTTTGGCACCTTTTCCCTCCCGGTCATGAATGTCGGGCTTTATGTCTTGTTGCTGGTTTCGCCAAAACTCGACCCCAAAAAGGAGAATTATGCCGGTTTTGCCGGCACGTATCGCCTGATCCGCTGGCTGATCCATGCGTTTATGGCAGGGACTTTTGGCGTGACGATTGCGGCTGCCCTCAGCTATGAAGTGGACGTCGGCCGGTGGATCCCTGCAACAGTCGCTGTCATGTTCATCGTCCTCGGTGCTACCATGAGCCGGGTGAAATTCAATTATTTCGTCGGTATCCGCGTACCTTGGACGCTGGCTGATGAGGAGGTCTGGAACCAGACGCATCGGGTCGCAGCCAAGTGGATGATGGCCGGCGGTGTTCTGGCCCTGGCTGGTACATTCCTGTTATCTGGTGATCTGCGGTTTATGGTTTTCATGATCTGCATCCTGGCTCCGATTCTGGGGGCTACCGTTTATTCATATGTGATGTTCCAGCGTAAAAGGAGAAAACCTTAATGGATGTTTTGCAAGCAGTGGCGACCCGACGCAGTGTCCGGCATTACGCCGACCAACCAGTTGAAGAAGCAAAATTGGTTCAGGTACTGGAGGCAGCTCGATTATCGCCGTCAGCCAGCAACCAGCAAAATTGGAAATTCATCGTCGTGCGCGATCCCGAGACGCGTAAGCGTCTGGTCGCGGCTTGCCCCGGCCAAACCTTTGTTGGCGAGGCACCGGTGATTCTGGTCTGCTGCGGCACCGATCCGAATGCCATCATGCTCTGCGGCCAGCATCGCTGCACAGTTGATCTTTCGATTGCCACGGCTTACATGATCCTGCAGGCACATGAGCTTGGACTGGGCACGTGCTGGCTGGGCCGTTTTGATGAGGCCCAGGTCAAATCGATCCTCGGCATTCCGGATCCAGTCCGTGTCGTGGCCGTGACACCCTTAGGTTATCCGGCCGAGCAACCAGTTGCCAAGCCGCGCAAAAAACTCGCAGAGATTGTCTGTTACGACCGGTATTCCTGAAGCAGCGGATGTAATCCAGATCCAGCTTAAGCGATTTTCTGGTGATGGAGAGTTAGAACAAACGAGGTAATCCATGACACATCGCGACCCACCGACCTATGCCATGCCACCTGAGTGGGCCCCACACCAACGGACCTTTGTCTCCTGGCCGATCCAGGACTCGATGGTCTATCCGGAAAATTTTGCTACAGTCGAGAACTGGTATCTCGAACTCGTCCTGGCGATTGCAGAATTCGAACCAGTCGCGGTGCTGGTCAATCCCGAGCAGCTGGAGCGGGTGCATGCCGTGATCGAAGAGCGCCAGGCACAAATCGGCCATCCAGTCAGGACGGAAATTGACCTGCTCTTGATCCCGCACAACGATGCCTGGATCCGCGACAATGGTCCGACATTCCTCAAGGACTCGGCCGGACATTTGGCGGCAGTCAACTGGCGGTTCAATGCCTGGGGCGGCAAATATACGCCCTGGGATCTTGACGATGCTGTCGCACCAGCTATCCTGGCTCACTATAACGTGACCCAATTCGATGCCCCACTGGTTATGGAGGGCGGCTCCCTGCACGTTGATGGCGAAGGCACCCTGTTGACGACCGAGGAGTGTCTTCTAAACCCCAATCGCAACCCCAGCTACAGCCGCGAAGAAATCGAAGCGTCTTTGCGGTCCTATCTCGGCATCGAGACTATTATCTGGCTTAAGCACGGCCTTGCCGGCGATGAAACCGACGGTCATGTCGACAACATTGCCTGTTTTGCCGCCCCAGGCCAGATCCTGATCCAGGTCTGTGACGACCCAGCTGACGAAAATTACGCCATCACTCAGGAAAATCTGGCAATTCTCGAGGCTGCGACCGATGCCCATGGACACAACCTCAAGATTGTGAAAATGCCGCAGCCGCCACGCGCTACGTATCGGGGCAAGCGCCTGACTCTGAGCTATCTCAATTTCTATTTCGTCAATGGCGGGATCATCCTGCCGGTCTTTGGTGGTGCTGCCGCCAAGACCGATGAGCAGGCAGCTGCCATTCTGCAGGGCCTCTTCCCAGAGCGGCAGATTCGCCGGATCGATGGGATGCCGATCATCCCCGAGGGCGGCAATGTCCACTGCACCACACAGCAAATGCCGGAGGGCACCCTATGAAAAAGGTCAAAGTAGCATCCACCCAGATGAGCTGCAGCTGGTCAGTTGAGGAAAACATCGCCAAAGCTGAAAAGCTGGTCCGCCTGGCGGCGGCCGAAGGCGCCCAGATCATCCTCTTGCAGGAACTTTTTGAGACGCCCTATTTCTGCCAGAAGGAGAAGCCTGAGTATTATGACCTGGCCTTGCCAGCAGCGGAAAATCGGGCGGTCCAGCATTTCCGGAGCGTGGCCAAAGAGCTGGCAGTTGTCCTGCCGATCAGCTTTTACGAGCGACGCAACAATGCCCGCTATAATTCGATCGCGGTGATCGATGCAGACGGTTCGGTTCTGGGCATTTACCGCAAGAGCCATATTCCGGACGGGCCAGGTTACGAAGAAAAATTTTATTTTAACCCCGGTGACACGGGTTTCAAAGTCTGGCAGACCCGATATGCGACAATTGGCATCGGGATCTGTTGGGACCAGTGGTATCCGGAAACTGCCCGTTGTCTGGCTTTGCTGGGCGCCGAGCTCCTCTTCTACCCGACTGCAATCGGTTCCGAGCCGAATGATCCGACAGTCGATTCCAAGGATCACTGGCAGATGTGCATGCGTGGTCACGCCGCGGCCAATTTGGTGCCGGTGATCGCTTCTAACCGCATTGGATCCGAAACCGACGAGGACTCGACCATTGTCTTCTATGGCTCATCGTTCATCGCCGGGCCACAAGGCCAGATGATCGCCGCAGCCGATCGCTGCAGCGAAGGCATCCTCACGGCCGAATTCGACCGCGATGAGCTCGCCGCCCTGCGTGCCGGCTGGGGCATCTACCGCGACCGCCGCCCCGATCTGTACCGGGCGATCTTGACCTATGACGGGGAGCAGGAAGTCCGAGCACGCTGATCCCTATCATCTTTTCGATTTCAACTGCCTTCTGTAATGATCAGCTCGTTTGTTTGCTCTACCTTTGATCAAGAACGATTTGCAGTTTTTCCAGACCCATGCCCAGGATCCAGCCGCTGACAGGCTGGAATACCCAGCTGGCGATCAGGCAAGCGAGCGCCACTGGGATTGCTCGCCTGTTTGTTCCGAGTGCCTGGAGACCGTTTTCCACCATGGGCGGGATCATGAAGCTGCGCCAGATAGCAGCCGTCTGGGCACCACAGAGCAGCACGCCAATGATGTTGCGGATGGAAACCAGCAGGTAGGTAGGATTGAGTAAAAAGGTTGCACGTCGACCGGCAGGACCATAGTTGTTTTCCAGGATAGTCTGGATGGCCAGTGCATCGGTCGGCCACATCACAATCGCCAGGAGCACAAAGGGGATGGGCTTGATGAAAGCGGTGATCGTGTCAGGCCAACCCAGTCCCCATTTTTTCCAGCCACCATAGTTCAGGATTCAGGATGGGCAAGCCCGGTGCCGTTTTCAGAAGAGGAGAAATCCCGAACTGCCAGGCCAGGAGTAAAGCCAGTGCTGCCAGGCCTGGAATCACTAGCCAGCGAATTTTGAACTGGTGCAGCACAACAACCAGAACAATCCCCAGACTTAAAACGGAGATTGTAGCCAGAGAGGCTGATTGGGCTTGGCTCCAGGTCCAAAGTGAACGCAGAGAGCTGACTACCCCCATCAGACCGAACAGAAGCAAAATCCCACTTTTCGTACCAGGTCCGGTCAAGGTCATGATCCGGGAAAAGGATCCCGATACAGCCAGAGCTATTCCTGCGGCACCCAGGAGCAGGCCAAAGGCGAGGGGATGGACGCCCGCAGCTGCCATGGCAGGCACGAGCGGTATCAAGGGGGCAAGTGTGCCGGGTGGTCCGAGGCGGGGATGGAGAACGGCTGAGAAAAGGAGCGCTAGCATGCTGGCGATAAAAAGCTCCAAACGGACATTTTCTGTGATAAAGTCAGGCGAATCGATTCCCAGACTATTTTTCCAGGCAACAGCAAAGGCTGCCACCAGGGCAATTTTGCCGATAACGCCAGCCAAGGCCGGCACAAGATCCTCCGGCTGGACGGTGTAGTTCTTGCCGGGTCGGTTCAGGTGCCAGGCCCTGGCTGAGTATGTTTCCAGGTCGTGGTCGAGTCTGATGTTTCTGAGGCTTTGCGTTTGCGCAGAGGGGTGCAGATCCCCGAGCTGCGTATCATGATGACGCTGGGATTCGGGCTGGCTGATGTCGTGCTTTTCCTGGCTGACCAGATTTTTCGACAACGGGATCCTGCCGTTATGCTCACGATGGTTATCCTCGTTTATTCCGCGCTTACCACTGGCGCCTTCGTGGAGAACGGGGGACCCCATACCGGGGTCACCTGCCATGGCAGGCACCGAGCATGAGGAGGATTCTGCCCTGCGCCAGGATTAGGCGCCGTTCGACTGGCAAAGAGAATCGCTCCAGGCTTTCTTGTTGGATGTACGGCATGGCTAAGGTCCTCAATTCTTGCACTACAAAAAGCCTCTTCGTCATCCTGGTCCAGGATCTGATATGGGCTTGCCTCACATGTCACAGCCATAACGGTTCGGAGCACCTTTCGGTCTTAGGATGCTCTCAAGAGCTGTCAGGTGCGGGTCAGCTGGAGGCCACGGCCTATGAACTCGATCTCAAACCGGCTGACTGCTTCACTGATCTTCGCTTCGGTCTTTGCCTTCATCTTCTTCATTCTTTGAAAGAAAGGATCGCATGAAGGTCATTTGAGCGCAAGAACCATTTGAATCATTTTTGCATTTTAGCATTTTTAATCTTGCATAGCAGGCAATGACGGGTAAGCTAAATTCGAAATACATAGCAATATTCTGCATATTTTCCGTCATTAATGGATATATCTGTTCTTATAGTGTCGATATGCATATTTAAAGCTGAAATCTCATGCATAATCTTAATCGCATTTATTCATTATCACGCCTTTATGTACATTTCCCTACGGATATAAATAGCCGTTTGTAATGTCTCTCACCCATCGACCACCATGATCTGGCTTCTGATCATACCCATCCAGCAAGAAAAGGGCACGATGCCACTCTCAACCGGGGTGAATTCAATGACGTTGGCACCAAGTTCCAGCGGCTTCTCTATCCCGTAGGCCGGGATGTCGATTGTATTGTTGCAGCCATTCAGTGTGCCATCAGCGACATGGATGGTCCAGCGCACTGGGATACCAGCCTGGACTGTGATCGGCGGATAGCTATAACTCTTTAATTCCGACGTGACATGCTGGACTTTGTCCACCAGCTGGGCTTGGCCTGCCAATGTGGCACGGGCGTTGTCCGCGACTGGAAGCCCCACGGATCCGGCCAGTGCCGACGTAGAAACGCCGGACAGCCCCAGTCCGTTTTGGAACATGAGTACGCCCAGGATGATGATCAGCATGGCACTGGCTTGCATCATTTTTTGCGTAAAACGGCGACTCAGAAGGGACCCGAGGGCGCCAAGCCCAAACATCAGCGGGACTGTGCCGAGTGAAAACAACAGCATCGACAAAGCGCCTTTCAGTGGGTTGCCTGTAGACAAGGCATAGATCTGCATAGCCTGGAGCGGTCCACACGGCATCAGGCCGTTTAGAAATCCAACGGTAAAGGGGCCTTTGTTGCCGCGCTGCCTTTCCCGATAAATCAGGCCAGCCACTGCCCGGGGCATACGAGGATTGAATTTTCTGAGTGCCGGAAAAATCTGCAGCATAGAAAGACCCATAATGACCATAAAAACGCCGGCAACAAGGGCGATCAAGCCTTTGGCTCGGCCTGGCAGGATCAGCACGGAACCCAATGCGCCCACCAGGCCACCAATCACGGTGTATGACACAACGCGGCCGGCATTGTAGAGGAAGCTCGGCATCACAGTCTGCCAGCGCGTGTCGCCGGATCCGGGTGCGCCAGGACTAGTGTCCGGAACAGCGTGGGGCAGACACTGGGATAGATTGATTCCGCCACACATGGCTACGCAGTGAAACGAAGTCAATAGACCACTGATAAACAGGAGACCATAGCCCATGCTAGCCTCTGCCTGGGGAAATGCGTTGAACCAGCTGGCCATGCCAAGACGGCGCAGAACAAGGAACAAGCCGGTCAGGACGATCGCCATTCCCAGCAGATGACTTCTCTGGCTGTGGTCAGAAGCGGCTTGCGGCCTGAGAGATGGTTGCTTTTGGAACATCTGGGCTTTAGCCCCGGTTGCAGACAGAGCACCCTTTACGACTGGGTAATCGATCCGCGCCAGTTCGGTTTCGATCTGGCGGGGTGAGGATACCGCTGGGTCGTAGCGGACCGTAACCTGTGCTGTTGTGTAAGAAGCCTTGACCGCATGGACCCCAGGCAGGTGGCTGAGATGGCTTTCGATGTGGTGTTCACAGGCCGTGCACGTCATGCCCTGGACGCGCAAGATACTGGTTTGAGAAGGTGCAGCCATGGTTTTTTATCCTCTCTGATTTCTTATGCTCAGGTGCTTTTTTGAGTATAGGGGCTGCATTTGGAGATAGTGTGAAATTTGACGGGCTGAATAAAAAAGCGGGCAGCGGTTCTCCTACCTATTTCAAAGGCAAGGTCACTTGGAAGGTGCTGCCTTGGCCTGGCTGGCTGTCTACGGTTACCCGTCCGCCATGGGCTTCGACGATCGATTTGACGATTGCCAGACCGATGCCAGAGCCTCCAGTCTCGCGGGCTCGGGATTTGTCAGCGCGGTAAAAGCGCTCGAAAATCTGGGTCTGGTCTTCTGGAGCGATGCCGATCCCCGTGTCTTTGATACTGATGATGACCTGGCTGTCTGCCATCTGTGAGACCACATGGACCGATCCGCCGGGATTGGTGTATTTCAGGGCATTGGCAATCAGATTGATGAATACCTGGCTCAATTTATCGGTGTCACCCTGGACAACAATCGGATCCACTTGGATGCTCAATTGCACATTTTTACTGGCAAAATCGCGCTGGAAATTCAAGCCGATGCGTTGCAGCAAAGCTTTCAAGTCAACGGTTTCTTTGTGCAAGTTCAGGTTTCCCTGTTCGATCTGGGTCAATTTTTCGAGATCCTTGACCAGGCTGGATATCCGGACGACTTCGCCATGACAACTTTCAAGCCGTTTCTGGTCAGCTCGCCAGGTGCCATCAATCATGGCTTCCAGATGGCTCTGCAGAACAGCCAAAGGCGTGCGCAGCTCGTGGGCGACATCGCTGGTCAGTTGCTTGCGCATGGTTTCCTGGCGCCCGAGGGATTCAGCGAGGCTGTTAATCGAGCTGGTCAGTTCCGCTAGCTCCCGCGGCCCTTTTTCTTCAGTAATGCGGTCGGTGTAATGACCATTGGCGATCCGGCGTGTCGTCTGGATTGCTCGAGTAATTGGGTCGGTCAACTGGCGGGCAATCACCAGGCCGAGGATGGCCGCAATAGCCATCGAGAGGGCTGCCGCAATCAGCAGCAATTGGTTCAGCCGTTTCAGAAAGGCCAGGTCGACTTCTGAATAGGAGTAGGGCCCGTAAAATCCAATATCAAGCCAACCGACAGTGGCAGCGCCAACAGTTAACGTCTGGGTCTGCTCGGTATAGCCACCCTGGAAATTTTCAATCTGGCTCTGCATGCGCTCGGCATTGTTCGCCAGCATTAAGCTGCACATACCATGGTTATGCACCTGGGCATCCCAGAGGATCTGACCATCCTGGTCTTTGAGACGGATCAACCAGCCTTCACTGAGGGCACTGACACCGATGCTTTCGATCCCGGCGGGGTCCCAGCGGTTGCCCCAGTCAACATAGCGGCTGGCAAACAAGTCGGCAAAAGCGACGATGCGCTGATTCTGCTTGTCGATGGCGTAGTTTTTGAACTGGTTAGCCAATAAGCCATTGGCTGCATAGCTGATGATAGCAAACATGACCGAAACGACCAGGAAAAAAGCTAAGGACAGGCGGGCTTTGAGCCGCATGGATTTCACGAGCCGCCTCCAAATTTGTAACCGATGCCATGAACGGTCTGGATGTACTGCGGGGCGCGCGTATCGTCTTCGATTTTTTGGCGGATATTTTTGATGTGGCTGTCAATGACGCGGTCGTTGCCTTGGTAGTCATCCTCCAGCGCCAGTAATATCAGTTCTTCGCGGGTGAAGACTTTGGTCGGATATTTACCCAGGGAAGCCAGGATTTTGAACTCAATCGGGGTCAGGGCTACTGGTTCACCGGTCTTGCGCACTTCATGGCGCAGGCTATCGATGACCAGGTCGCCGTTGTTGAAAGAAAGCTGGTCGGACAGAGTGAAGGCCTCGTCAGACATGCGGCGCAAAATGGCTTGGACTCGGGCCACTAACTGGCGCGGGCTGAAGGGCTTGGTCACATAGTCATCCGCGCCGAGCTGGAATCCCGCCAGCAAATCGATCTCAGCTACCTTGGCTGTCAGCATGAGGATCGGCACTCGAGATTTGCGCCGGATTGTGCGGCAGACCTCCTCTCCGCTGATGTCCGGCAGCATCAGATCCAGCACCACCAGGTCCGGTGCCTGCTGGTCAAAAAGAGCAAGGGCTTGACGACCGGTGCAGGCCTCCAGTACCTGGAAACCTGCATTCACGAGGTAATCGCATACAACCTCGACAATCCCTTTTTCGTCATCCACGACCAAAATTGTTTGTTTACTCATTGCCAATCACCTGAGTGTGCCAAAAAAGACTCCCGGGGGTAAGCCCTTCCCAGGCGGTCTTGTTGCGAAATCGCCCCGGGCAACCCCCCTGTGGGGAGAATTGTCGCAAATATTTGTGGAGATTTTGTGAGAGTGAGAGGTTGGTTCAATTCGTGCCAGGCAGTGGGTTACAGTCCAGACTCGTATGCAGTCTGGACTGCTGCCTGGTGTTGGCTGTCGACCGAGTTGGTCCCATGGGTACGGCTCTTGTAGAAATGGATGTCGAAATGGCCATCCATGTCGTTACCTTTGACAGAGTCGTAATTGATGCCGGTGCCAAAGTCACCGCTGCGATTGCGGACGGTCTCCAGAGCAGGTTGGTTATCCAAGCCGGCATGGGGACGGCAGGTCATCGATGCGGCGATGCGCTGACCGTCAATCTCAACGATGATCGGGCGGCGCGTCCAGTTCCATTCACCACCTGCGACCTGCAGCAATTTGGCCGTTTCGACTGGGTCGATCGTCTCGACATCCGCATGATTGTGGCCGCCGGTGCGCTGGACCGAAAGCCGGATCCCGGTCTCAAGGTCCATCACCGTGGCAACATCCCCTTTGGCGTAAACGGTTTCCGCTTCGCCAAACCAAGGCATCCGGATGAGCGGTGCGGCAGCCGGGTTTGGCGAAGCGGATTTGCCACGGCTGAGGGTTTCTTCGCTCTGGGTCAGGTCAGGAGCGGCCAGCAGAGTGAGTGTTGGAGCGGGCGTATGGCCAGTCGTTGCCTGAGTAGGCGTGTCCGCAGTTGCTGATGGTTCGGGGCTGAATGTAACCTCAGATGTCACATGGTCTGGCTCGACAATTCTGGCTGCCAATTCGGCGTCATCGAGGGAAACGAGCCTAAACGAAATTGAAACATCCTGAGCTGAAACGGTTGGCAAGGCTTGCTGGGCCAGTTCCGTTACAACAGTTTCCTCCACTCGCGATTGAGCAGGATGTGCAACAATGGTCAAAGCGGGTATTACAGTGAATGACGTCAGAAAAAAGACGGCCGAAACAAGGGCAGCGGTTTTTTGAATATGCATGAGCAGGGCATGGGCTCCTCTTTTGATAGCTTGCGAGGTTAGTTGACGGATTCGGGAAAAAGAGCAGTCCCGGCCGCAGACGCGGCTTCACCCCAAGATGTAGAGAAAATTCCCCCGCTCCTCCTGGAACCAGGAAGATTCAGCTTCGGGCAACATTTTACAAGCTATCACCTGACAAAGCAACAGACAATGTCAAATTATTGGCAATTCCGGCTATTTGCACAAAAAGAGACAAAAATGGGACGGCGTCTTCTTTTGTACAACCCCTGGCGTTGCCACAGCAACAAAGTGCCGAATTTGGGACGGCGTCCCAAATTCGGCACAACAATGGCAGCACAAGCAAAAGCGCTGCCGTTTCCAGCAGCGCTTGATGGTTTTTTGATCGGCTCATCTTTGCCGGATGATGTCGGTTTTGCCGGTTTTTGTCCGTTTGGCTTCGATGCTAGTCGAAAAAATACTCGCTCATGCGGCGGATTTCGCGACGGTGCAGTTCGGTGATGGTGCTGTCGACGGTCAGGCGGTGTTGCTCGCTGTCTTCGACGATGAAGTCACCTTCGTGAACGTTGGTTGGTAGTGCTTTCTGCGTAATGCAGGCCGAGGAACGGTCAGCCATGTCAATGACAGCGCCCTCCTTTTCAAAATGGTTGATGAAACCTTCGAGTCTGGTCACAAAAATCCTCCTTTCGGACTTGTCCAGTTATCTTGGGGACAAGGTAATCGGTCTGAGGCAAGTTGCTGTTTCCAGAAAAATGATATCTCCGTTGGCCCTGTGATGATGGTCACTGAGTTGCTATTAGTTTAGCAGGATTATCTTCAGAAGATGGAACCTGTGTAACCCCTGTAACCTGGGACTCGAAAATAGATCTGTTTCTCTGCTAAGGTGCAGTAAAAGGTCTCCCGTCTGGAGGTAAGATATGAAAATCGAAGTGTGGGCAGATTTTGTCTGTCCGTATTGCATGGTTGGCAAAAGGCGTCTGGAAGAGGCGCTCTCGCTGTTTGAGCACCGCACCGAGGTGGAAGTCGTCTACCGCAGTTTCGAATTGTATCCAGGTCGATCAGGCTACTCGGGCCAAAGCTTAGCCGACGTTTTGAGCGAAGTCGAAAATATGACACCGGAGAAAGTCCGGCGAATTTTGCACAAGACAGCCCAACTGGGCCGCGAAGTTGGGCTGACTTTTGCCCTCGATGCGGTTAAGCCAACAAACACACACGACGCACATCGCTTATGTCACTTTGCTCGTGAAGCCGGACACGAGGAGGCATTGATCCGCCGGATTTATGAGGCCTATTTCCTGGACGGAAAGGTTATCAGCGATCCCGATACCTTGCTGGAGCTTGCTGTTCAGGCCGGTCTCGACCGCGCAGCTGCAAAAGCAGTGTTGCATGACCAATCGGCTTTCCATGATGATGTCGCCACAGACCAGGCCGAAGCTCACAAGATCAATTTTCCGGTAGTCCCGCATTTCCGGATCAACGGGCAACATCACCTTTCGGCTGTACCATCCCTGGATGAATTGCTCAGAGTCTTGCTTCAGGCTTGGGGCGAAGAAAACCAGTCATAATATTCATATAGTTTCTGGACACCATTTTCCAGCACAAAATAATGCCGGACATAAGGGATGAGCAGACACGCAATCAGAATAAGTGCTCCCGCATACCATACATTTCCGGATATCGCTACAGCAAGCAGGGCGATGAGGGCCAGTACTGCAAAAGCGAGCGTCACGAGCAGGTGAATCAGGCGTTCGTGCTGGAAAAATCCGATCTGAACAAGCAAATCGGCCAAAACAGCCTGTCGCTGAGCTTCGGTGAGATCTGGGATGGCCATCTTCTGTGCCAAGTCAGCCGTATATCGTTTCAGACGCTTTTCCATCACTTTGCCTCCGCACTCCTTGGACACGACACCGTCAGTCTGATATTAAGTACGCGCTAGCCGCGCTTACGCGCTCACACGTTCGGCAGCCTGGGTGTACATCGCTTCCACGCGGGCCTGGACAGTGTCATCTTCGAGGTATTCATCGATCGGAAGGTAGCTGTCGACCACGCCGCCAGGGGTCAGTTCGATGATCCGGTTAGCGATCGTCTCGATGAAGGTGTAGTCGTGCGAGGCAAACAGCAGAGAGCCTTTAAAGGCGACCAGACCATTATTGACCGCAGTAATCGATTCAAGGTCGAGGTGGTTGGTCGGCTCGTCGAGAATCAGAACATTGGCCGAGGAGAGCATCAGGCGCGAGAACATGCAGCGCATCCGCTCGCCACCAGACAGCACGCACGCTTCCTTGAGCGCTTCATCACCGGAAAAAAGCATTTTACCAAGGAACCCACGGCAGTAGCTTTCGTTCTGGTCAGATGAGTACTGTCGGATCCAGTCAACCAGGTTCAGATGGACATTTTCAAAAAAGGCTGTGTTGTCTTTGGGCAGATAGGCCTGAGACGTGGTCGTGCCCCAGCGGAACGTCCCGCTGTCGGCTTCCATTTCACCAGCCAGAATCTGGAACAAAGTCGTACGAGCCAAATCATTGCGTGCGAGAATGGCGATCTTGTCGCCCTTATTCATGCGGAACGTGATGTTGTCGAGCACTTTCTCTCCGTTGATCGTCTTACAGAGATTTTCCACGTAGAGGATGTCCTTACCGGCTTCGCGCTCGGGGGTAAAGCCGATGAACGGGTAGCGGCGCGAAGAAGGACGAATTTCATCGAGGACGATTTTGTCGAGCATTTTCTTTCTGGATGTCGCCTGACGGGCTTTGGAGGCATTGGAACCAAACCGGGCAATAAAGGCCTGTAGCTCGGCGATACGATCTTCCTTCTTCTTGTTGCGGTCATTCATCAGGCGCAGCATCAGCTGGCTCGATTCGTACCAGAAATCATAATTGCCAACGACCAGGCGTGCTTTACCGTAGTCGATGTCGAGCATGTGTGTGCAGACCTTGTTGAGAAAGTGGCGGTCATGGGACACGACAATGACGGTGTTGGGATAGTCGATCAGGAAATCTTCCAGCCAGCGAATCGCCTTGTAGTCAAGATGGTTGGTCGGTTCGTCGAGAAGCAGGATGTGTGGATTGCCAAACAGAGACTGGGCCAAAAGGACCTTGACCTTGTCACCGCTGGCAAGATCCCGCATCAGGCTGTGATGGAGCGACTTGTCCACACCCAGGCCCATCAAGAGCTTTTCGGCATCGGTTTCGGCATCCCAGCCACCCAGCTCTGCAAACTCATGCTCGAGATCCGCCGCAAGATGACCGTCCTCTTCCGTGAACGGGTCCTTGGCGTAGAGCACTTCCTTTTGCTTCATAATCTCATATAAACGCGAAAAGCCCATGATGACGGTTTCCAAGGCTGGAAAGTCATCATAGGCAAATTGGTTCTGTTTCAATGTGGCGAGGCGTTCCCCGGGCGTGATGACAACTGAACCGGTGGTGGGCTCAATTTCGCCGGACAAGATACGGATGAATGTCGTCTTGCCGGCGCCATTGGCACCGATCACGCCATAGCAATTACCGGGCGTGAATTTGACATTGACGTCGTCAAAAAGCTTTTTGTCGGAGAAACGAAGGCTGAGGTTGGTGACTGTGATCATGGATCCCCCTGTGGTTTTTGGCATGAAAGGATAGTATAGCTGATTCTTGCCAAAAATGCACGAACAGGGATCGGGCAAGTTGCATCACGCAAGGGAAGATGACTGTCAGGCGAGGATCCGCGGTCCGCGCCCAATGTAATAGGTGGTTTCCGGACGACGATGTCCAGCCAGCCAGCGCGTGTAGACGGTCAGAGCAAGCGTTTTCAACGATTTCATGCGAGACACCTCCTGGATAGTTTGTCACTATCCAGTGTATCAGCCCAGATTTGTTTGAAGGTTAAGAAAGCGAGTCAATTTTATTAAAATCGTGGAGCGGGTTGTAATAATGGTGCAACCACAATCGTCTAGTAAGTTGAACGATTGAAGACATCAATCAACCATTGTCTGGAACCCTGACACCAGGGCAGTGCTGCTGCCTAAGACAAAGGTGCATGTCCCGGTGCTACCTGCGTAAAATGTACCATCTGCTGTCGTGGCCTGGGCGTCGTATTCGCCGACTGGATTGGTCTTGTTGGTGCTGTAATAGACAATCAGTTGACCAGATGAATTGGTTGTGCCCTCGACTGTCTTGGATTTGTTGTTCGGAGCAGTCACTTTGACAACAACCGTTGCATCTGAGACGGGGGTGCTACCATCTTCTTGGGTTACTGTAACTTGAATCGGCACTTTTCGCCAATGATGAAGGTGCCATCACCGGCTGCCCCGCGTGTCGTTGTCGCAAGTGTTTCGGGGGCTTGGTTCATTTGTCCCTGTCCCAATCAGCTCATCGACCAAGCCATATCCGTACAGGGCATCCCTGTTTGCCGTGCCGAGATCATCCGCCATCGCCTGAAGGCCCTGATAGGCCGAGAGAACCCTAAATAGATGCTAACATTGCGTGTAGCACTGTCAAATAACTAAAAAGCAAATTATAAATTACAAGTCAGGGCTGCAGGCAGCTCATTCACCCTGTAACTCCTCGGCCAGCTGGCGGCGGTACTCAGTCAGTTTCCCCTTCTCCTCTTCACTGAACTCCGGATAGGCCAGGGGCAGCTTTTTCAAGGTCTGGACCAGAATGTCGGAAATCAACAAACGCGAGAACCATTTATGGTCCGCTGGGACGATGTACCAGGGAGCATGCTCGGTTGCGGTCTCCCGGATCATTTCCTCGTAGGCTTCCTGATATTGCTGCCAATATTGGCGTTCGTGGAGATCTCCGGCAGAGAATTTCCAGTTCTTGTCCGGGTTGTCAATCCGCTCGAGCAAGCGCTGGGCCTGTTCTTTTTTTGACAGGTGCAGGAAAATCTTGACCACAACGATGCCGTTTTCATGCATGTATTGTTCAAAATCGCGCAACTGGCGGTAGCGTTCTTTCCAGATGTCCCTCTCGACCACACGATCCGGTAAGTTCTGGCTTTTAACCAGGTTATGGACTTTGACAACGAGCACGTCTTCATAATAGGAACGGTTGAAGATGGCGATATTCCCGCGTTCGGGCAGATGTTCATGGCTGCGCCAGAGGTAATCGTGGTCGAGTTCCTCAGCCGATGGGACTTTGAAAGGGGTCACTTCGACACCCTGCGGATTGAGTCCACTCATGATGTGTTTAATGACGCCATCCTTGCCGGCCGCATCCATCGCCTGCAGGATCACCAGAACACCCAATTTGTTGTGGGCATACAAGACATCCTGGAGCTTGATGAGCTCTTCGATATTGCGGGACAGTTCTTGCTCCGTCTTGACACCTTTGCTGCGGCCGCTGGTTTTGTCAGTGGCAAAATCAGCCCAATGGAACCCCTCTTGGCCACTGACTCGGAAACTCTTGATTTTCATTACAAAGTCCTCCCTTTTCAACGCGGTGCTCAAGTCAGCCGCACGACGATCTTGTGCAGGATGTCGACGGCTGAATCAAGATAGGCCGATGCATCTTTGATGTGGTGGTACACTTCGCGCTGGCGCAATGCCTCCATAGGATTGTTGCTTTTAAAAACTGCTGACATGGCCTCACGGTAGGATTGCTCGATCCGGTCATGGGTCTGGCGAATCCCGGCTATATGGCTCTCCGTCTCATATGGATTTGTCTTCAGGTGGGCAACTGATTCGGCAAATTGGTCGGTTCCCTCCTTGAGGATCGCCACCATACCGATCATCACTGGATTGGCTGTAATTTCATAGGCCTGCATCGACAGCAACGTTGATTCAGCATACTCGATCACTTTGTTCATGCCGATCGAGATCGAATAGATGTCGCCCCGGTCAAAAGGGGTTGTAAAAGCATCGATCAGTTTGCGTTCAAGTTCCATCCGGATCTCATCGGCAGCCTTCAATTCTTGGCGCAGAGCACTGCTTTCGATCGCAGATGCATCCTTGAGCCAGTTAAACAGGGCATCGACACCCTGTGCATTCAATTGGGCCTGCTCACTGAGCATGGCAAAAAAGTCATATTTGGGCGGGAAAAGCCGGTCCAGCAAACGGTCCATCCTATCGTCTGAACTCCTAACCTGATCGTCCGGACATTTCCAGCACGAAGCGGAGAAGTCCGGCAAAAGCGGCTGAAATGAGCGCGGAAGCGGGGAATGTAATCAGCCAAGCGGCCAAAATTCCTTTGGCGACCTGCCAATTGACTGCCTTGTATCGGTCTGCAGAGCCTGTTCCCATTACACTACCGACGACAATCTGAGATGTCGAAACGGGGGCTCCCAAGGATGTCGCTACCAGAAGAGACGCAGCCGCTGCCAGCTGGGCATTGAAGCCATTGAGCGGACGAACCTGGAAGATGCCCCGGCTCAGCGTCCGGATAATCGGCCAGCTGCCAAACAAGGTGCCTAAGAAGATGGCAAGCCCGACCCAGCTTAGATACCAGCCCACGGACGCCTGTCCTGAATGTCCGGAGGCCAGACCTGCCAAAACCAGAATCCCGGCAATTTTCTGGGCATCATTGCTGCCATGGCTGAAGGAGAGGAGCACCATCAGAGGCAACTGAGCCCGGTTGAGCCAGCGATTGAGCGAATAGCGAGCCCTGGCCAGGACATATTTGCTGGATTTCTCGAGAATGAAAGCCGCCAGAAATCCGATCAGTGGCGAAATCAGGAGAGCAATGAATATCCCTCTGATCCCATGGGTCTGTAGCTGGCTGCTGGTTGCTGGTTGCTGCCATTGGATGCTATCCCAGCCTGCCCACACCAGGCCCGAACCGACACACCCACCAACCAGGGCATGTGTGGAGCTGGAGGGCAGGCCCAGACGCCAGGTCAGAAAATTCCAGAGGACAGCCCCCAGCACTGCCGCTGAGAGAATCGGCAAGAGCTGGCCATCTGCTGGAGAGACCCGAATCAGGCTGGAGAAGGTCCGTGACACAGCCTGTCCGCCCAGATTTGCTCCAGCCAAGCTGGCTATCGCTGACAGACCAACCGCCAGACGGGGCGAAGCTGCCCGGCTGGCGATCACCGGCGATACAACAGCCCCAGCGTCGTGCAGGCCATTGGTCAAGGCAAAAACCAGACAGGCAACCCAGACAAAACCCAGAAAAATCTGGTCCGCCACCATCATGAGGCTGGCTGGCTTATGGCTGCCATCGCCAAAATCCTTTGCTCAGCGTGAGCCTTTGTCGTACGGAATGCCCTCGGCTTTCGGCGCCCGTGACTTGCCGGACGTGAAAACCAGGACGATCATCGTGACAATGTAGGGCAGCATCTGGTAGATGTACTGTGAGTATTTGATGCCAGAAAAAGTAGGCAAAAACGGAATGCTGCCACTGTAAGAGCCGATCACCCGGAACAAGGCGAAAAACAGGGCTGCACCAAAAATTCGCACCGGATTCCAGTTGCCAAATATCATCACAGCCAGGGCAAAAAAGCCATACCCAGCGACCGTCGATTGGAAGCCGGACCCCGCTGCAATCGTGAAAGCCAGGCCGCCGATGCCGGCCAGGAAGCCAGAGATGGCGACCCCGATGTAGCGCAGCCGGTAGACATTGATCCCGACCGAATCAGCCGCATGAGGATGTTCACCGCAAGCTCTCAGACGCAAACCAAAACGTGTCTTGTAGATGACGAAGACCGTCAAAGCCAGAATCAACAGGGCAATGGGCGTGGTCAGGTACGAACTCTTGAAAAGCAGCGCGTCCCAAAAACCGGGGTCGGAGCTCGGGGCAAGGCCAAGGGTCTCGCGAGTGATCTTGATCCAGGTCGGGATGTTGATCGTGGTCTGGCCCTGGCCCTGGATGGCCCAGGTCAGGACTATCGCAAATGCGGGTGCAAAAAGGTTGAGTGCAGTACCACCGATGGTCTGGTCGGCTTTCAGGCTGACCGAGGCGACAGCCAGCAAGAGTGAGAAAACCATGCCTGCCACAGCCCCGATGGCCATGGCCCCCAGCATCGCCAGCTGAGGATGTCCCGGACCCCAGCCGCCCTTGTCGGCCGATCGCAGGAACAAACTGCTGAACAGGGCCCCGATGATCATGATGCCCTCGAGGGCAATGTTGATCGTGCCACTGCGCTCACTGAACATGCCGCCCAGGGCGACCAGCAACAGGGGGATCGCAAAAATGATGGTTGCACCGATGATGTCAGCCAGGATAATCATGCGGCTACCTCCTCTTCACTGGCTGCCTTCGCTTCCACCCGCGCCAGCTTGTTCAGCTGCTTGCGGATGATCCCTTTAAGCAACAGGGAAAAGGCGCTCAGGTAGATGATCACGGAAATGATGATGTCGATGATTTCCTTGGCGTACTCCGGCTGCATCGCCTCACCACCGACCTGGATATACGAAATGAACAGGGCGCTGAAAATGATGCCCAGGGGATTGGAAGTCGCCAGCAAGGCGACTGGGATACCGTTGAAGCCCATGGCGGGGAGGATTTTCTCGATGGTGTACTGCGCCGTCCCGCTCAGGTAATAGATCCCGCCGCCCAATCCGGCAAACGATCCGGCAATGATCATCGACAGGACGATGTTGCGTCGGGCATTGATACCAGCGTAGATGCTGGCATTGCGGTTGTAGCCACAGGCTTTGAGTTCATAACCGAAAGTCGTCCGGTTGAGTACAAAATAGGCGATCACAGCGACGATAACGGCGATGAAAAAGGAGATATTGATGTACGACGAACCGAAAATCTGGTCCAACCCCCATTTGGGGATGAGGGCCGTGGGGTTGGCTGCTGCCATATTAGCCGTACGGTCCGGATTGGATGCGCCATAGAAATCGGCCAGGGCTCTGGGGATATTGGCCAGGAGGACATTGACTGCAAACAAGCCGATCCAGTTGAACATGATCGATGTGATGACCTCGTTGACATTGAAGAAGGCTTTGAACAAGCCCGGCATGGCCCCCCAGATGGCCCCACCCACCATGGCAGCGAGCAAGGCAGCCCACCACGGAAATTGCCAGATGATGCCCGTATAGAGGGCAAAGAAGGTGCCTAGCATGTATTGGCCTGAGGCGCCGATATTGAACAGGCCGGTCTTGAAGGCAAAGCCAACAGCAAGACCGGTCATGATCAAGGGTGCAGCCTGGTAGAGGACCTTGGAAAATTTGCCAGCTGAACTGACCCCTGCAAACAAGATCTGTCCGAAACCATAGATAGATTTCTCAGGATTGAACACAATCAGCAGGATCAGGCCAAAGATCAGACCAATTCCAATGGCCGCAATCGAGGCCACCAAGCTATCAAAACCGGGCTTCTGGATGAGTTTCCTGATTCTGGCCATCATGAAAGCTGTCCTTTCCGGGAGGTTGCTGCTTTTCCCTGGTTTTCTGACGCGTCCGCTCGCTGGCTGCGCCGGGCACCAGCCATATATAGGCCCAATTGTTCGACTGTTGTTTCCCGCGGGGCAAACTCACCGACAATTTCGCCCTCATACAGGACCAGAATCCGGTCGGACACATTCATGACCTCATCAAGTTCCAGCGAAACTAGAAGAACGGCCTTGCCGGCATCGCGCTGGGCTACCAGCTGGGCATGGATGTATTCGATCGCCCCAACATCCAGGCCACGTGTCGGCTGGATTGCTACCAGCAGCTCAGGATTTTTGTCAATTTCTCTGGCTATGATCGCTTTTTGCTGATTGCCGCCTGACATGCTGCGGACGATCGTTTGAGGTCCTTGTCCAGCCCGGATGTCATACTGTTTGATCAGCGCATCTGCGTAGGCCAGGACCTGATCTTGCCTGATGACGCCATTGTGCTGGAAAGCAGGCTCCCAGTATCGCTGCAGGACCAGATTGTCCGCCAGATTGTAATCGAGAATCAGGCCATATTTGTGGCGATCTTCCGGGATATGGCTGATGCCGAGCCGCGAACGCTGGCGAATGCTGGCCCGGGTAATCTCATAACCTCGGAGCCGGACTGACCCTGAGGTAATCTTCTCGATGCCAGTCAGGGCATAGACCAGTTCACTCTGACCATTGCCTTCGATCCCCGCCAGACAGACAATTTCACCAGCTCGGACTTGGAAGGACACCCCTTTGATGGCATTATTTTTGTGCAATTTGGACGGGACAACGAGGTTTTCAACTTCAAGTACCACCGCACCCGGTTTGAGATTCCCTTTTTCGACCTTGAACTGGATCGGTCGGCCCACCATCATGCGGGAGAGTTCTTCAACGGTCGTATCCTTGATGTCGACGGTACCCATGCACTTGCCCTTGCGCAAAACCGTGCAGCGGTCCGAAACCTCCATGATCTCATTAAGCTTGTGACTGATGAAAAGGATCGATTTCCCTTCAGCCTTGAGGCCGCGGATGATCGCCATCAGCTCTTTGATCTCTTGAGGTGTCAGGACGGCTGTCGGCTCATCGAAGATCAGAATCTCATTATCACGATAGAGCATCTTGAGAATTTCCACGCGTTGCTGCATCCCGACTGTTATGTCCTCGATCCGGGCATCCGGTTCGACACTGAGGCCATATTTCTGGCTCAGTTCGAGGACGCGCTGGCGAGCTTCCTGATATTTAAGCACGCCGAGACGAGCAGGTTCGACGCCCAGGAAAATATTTTCGAGCACGGTGAAGACTTCGACCAATTTAAAATGTTGATGAACCATGCCGATCTGCAGATCGTTGGCATCGTTAGGATTGTGGATCTGGACGACCTGGCCATTCTTCCTGATGACACCGCTGTCTGGCTGGTAAAGGCCAAACAGGATGCTCATCAAGGTGCTTTTCCCTGCTCCGTTTTCACCGAGCAGGGCATGGACTTCACCGCGCCGCAACTGCAAAGTCACATGATCGTTGGCCAGGACACCGGGGAATTCTTTGGTGATGTTTTCCATTTCAATGATGTAGTCGCTCATGGTCACCTCAGATGTTCCTTGTGCGAAAAGGCTAGACACTGTCTAGCCTTTTCGTTTCTGGAGCCAATAGACGATACGGTCAGCCCTGATAGTCGACTGTAACGACGCTGACTGCGGGAGGCGTATCGATGATATTCGACACCGTCAGGGCGCCGGATTGCATGTCCGCAAAGAGTGTGTTGTATTCATCGACCGTGAATTTGACAAGACGCCAGCTATCGGCTGCGGTGGGCAAGCCAATGCAGTTTTCCGCCGCACCGAGAACAGCTGTTTTGCCAGCATGCTCGGCATCCCATGTGCCTTTGTTGGCATAGAGGGAGCCCAGGGCGAGCTTGACTGACTCGGTCAGGTCCTTCATGGCCGAAGTGATGATGGTCGGGGATTCGGCAGACTGGTCAACGTCGACGCCGATGACCTTGCCACCAGCAGCGTCAGCTGCAGCGGTAGCACTCAGATAGATGCCGCCGCCACAGGCAAAGACGACCTCTGTGCCTTCGGTATACCAGCCGGACATTTTTGTCTTGATGTCATCATTAGGCGCGAACACGCCGGAATACCAGTATTTGATTTCAACTGAGCCAGGTGCCAGGCCAAGTTTCTGGGCAGCAGCATCCGCACCCTGGACATAGCCGTAACCATAGCGCACAACGGCTGGAACAGCCATGCCACCGAGGAAGCCGAGTTTGGTGTAGCCATCCATGACGGCGGCATATCCGGCCAGATAACCTGCCTGCTCCTCACGATAGAGGATGTTGTGCACGTTGGGTGATGTTTTATAGGTGGAGTAGTCAGGGGTGTGGGGCTCGCCGTCAAGAAGCAGGAAGTTGACCTTGGGGAACTGGTCCTGGACCTCATAGATGGCTTCTTCAAAAAGATACCCCGGACAGACGACGACCTTGGCGCCCTTGTCGATGGCGGTCTTGATCGTCTCGACGCGTGCAGCGGTGGAGTCCTCGCTGGGTCGGTAATAGGCATAGGTGATTTTGTTGGCCTCGGCGTACTCCTTGACGCCGTTCCAGGCACCTTCGTTGAAGGACTTGTCATCGATGTTGCCAACGTCCGTGACGAGGGCAATCTCATAGGAGTCTTTGGGTTTACAGGCAGACAGCAACGCAGTGGTGGACAGGATCAGGGACAGGACAAGAACCAGAGCCCAGAACTTTCTCATGTTGTAATCCTCCGAAAAATGCTGTTATTCTGATGTGCGGGGGGTCATAACCCTCCCTAATATTTTAGCATATCTTTTGGAAAGAAACGTGCAAGTCTTTTAGTGATCCTGTCCAATTTTCAGATCAGTCCGGAATCAGGCCGACCCCAACGTCTGTGTGCACAATCAGGTGGTAAAATCCGCGGCTCGAGCGCTGTGTGTTGCTTTCCATCTGGGTCACCTGACCTGTGCAACATTTGTCAGTTCTAACCACTTTTCGAATATAAACAGTTGGCTTGCCGATCAAGGAAAAGAGTATACTGGAATCAGGAATAAAGGAGAGGAGTGCAGGAAATGCAAGCGATCACTCTTTTCAACGGACACGTCGGCAAAGCCGACTACACACTAGATGCCCGGATCGAAGATGGTTCCTTACAGATCATCGGTCATGACCAGGGAGCAGACATCATTAAGCTCTATGGGTCTCCTGAGCATGAGTTTTCATATACGTTCACTCCTGAGCGGACTCGATTCCTGCATTACCGGTTACGTCAGGATTACCTGTCAGATGATGACTTGCTCACATTGGTCCGGAAATTATTCGGGGGCCCGGATGGCGAAAAAAAGCTGCGGCAGTACTGCCGCAGCCATAACATCCCATTTGAATTCCATGATTCTGTTGAATCGATCGACCAGATTTTTTAACGCTCAGGATTCCTCAGTCGGTACTTCAGGATGATCCGCAGAAATTTCAGAAACAGGCTCTGAATGGGGCACTGGTTTAAGGAAGTCTGTTACCAAGGCCAGCACCTCGATTGTCTCGCCAGGATATTCCGATATCCCGCAAGACAAGTTCGGCGTTGTGCTGTTATTTTGCTATGTCAATTGGGATGATGACTTGGATTCTGTTTCCAGCGGCTGTCATTCCGAACCTGACTAGAGCGGCTCCAACCGCTGCAATGCTTTGGCTGTCCAGTTCAGATTTGGGAAGAGCTTGAGCGGGATTTTGAGCGGGTTTTTGCTCAGTTCCAGACTGGCAGTCAGTTCGGCTAGAAATTCCAGACGCATGGCCGGCTGCATCCTCAGTACATGGAGCGTACCCCCGGCCACCGCTCTGATTTTGGACTCCACTTGTAGCTCCTGGCGTTTCTGCTCGTATTGCTGGCGTGCTGCCCGATGAAGAGAACGGACCTGAGCCAGGAAATCATCGGCAGTATAAACGCAGCTGCGATCCAGCTCAAACGCCAGCGCTGCCTGTTCAAAGCCACTGAGCAAGTCCGGACCGTATTCACGTAGCAGCCGGGCATGGTCATCTGATGCAAAGGTGTAATAATCTCCATTGAGCCGGTCAAACGCCTTCATGGCATCCAGATAACCCAGCGCCTGGTTGCGGCGGATCAGGGCTGGATCCAGATCCAGAAGGCTGCCGAGGCTTTGGGAATCATGGATCAGAGTCAGCTGGGTGTTGTCATCCACCGGCCTGCGCACAGGCACACGTGGCTCAAGGTCAATTGCCACAAGGTGGCGGAGTCCCTGGCGGCGCAACATCGAGACCGGGAGATTCTCAGCAAAGCCACCATCCAGGTAGCGTTTGCCATCAATCTGTACCGGCTGCAAGCCCGGCAGATGGGCACTGGCCAGGATGAAATCAATCAGCTGGCCGGCTGGGATGTCTTCGATCCAGCGCGGCTCAGCTTTCAGGTCATTGAGTTGGATGGTCATCAGGCCAAAGCGGACCGGATGGGACCGGATGGCAGTTTCGTCAATGTAGTCCAGAAGCAGCTCGCGCAGCGGGCCAGTGTTGATCCCACCCTGAGCCAGGATCTCTTTGGCCAGGATGTCCGAGTTTTTTAAAGCAAACAGATCACTCGATTTCAGTTCAAGCGGTGAAGAAAAGGCCAGACACTGCTCATAGGTTAGATTCTGCCACAGCTCGACCGCCCGCTCATAGCTGCAGCTGAGCATCAGCGCACCATTGATCGCGCCGATGGATGTACCCGTGATGGCCGCAAACTCGATGCCGAGTTCCAGGAAGGCCCTCCAGGCACCGATTTCAAAGGCACCGCGCGTGCCACCTCCACCCAGAGCCAGACCTAATTTTGCCATACAGACCTCCTGTAGAGAAGCGATGCCACGGCATAGAAAAAGATCCCGAAGGTGTAGAACAACCCTCCGGCAAACAGGAAATGCAGCAGCCCGGCGGGGACTATGGCAAGCATCGGTTGGATGGCAATGCCCAGGATGGCCAGGAACGAGCCACAGATGGCAAAACTGACTGTTGCAAGGACGTCGCGCCGCCGTGCGGCATCCACAGCCAGGATCACCCGTGCGGCGACGCTAAGCAACGAACCGCTCCCGCAGGGGATGCTGTTGAACAGTTTTTCAGCAAATGTATCAAAGCGAATGGGACGTGTTTGGTCCATGATTCTCGCTCTCTGGTTCTGTGGGATCGTTCGGGACCAGCTCAGGAAAACCCGGCGAGTTCCAGTACAATTATACACCAGACAGGCGGCAAAGACTTTAAAACTGAATTATAATGGAAGGCATACCGGCCGCAAGGAACAAACCTTGAATCTTATGCCTGCAGAAATGAGGTCCGTGATGCAGATTCTCCAGGGCCAAACGTATTTCCCAACCCGCGCTTTTAGGACCTTGCGCGAGATGATCGAGCAAAGTGCAGCGCTCTACGCCAATCGACCAGCATTCCGGTTCAGAAACCAGGTCGATGAGCCCATTTCGGTGCGGACGTATGCCGAATTCTGGCGCGAGATCAATCAGCTGGGAACAGCCTTGCTGGCACTTGGCCTTGCCGGACGGAAAATCGCCGTGATCGGCGAAAACAGCTATGCCTGGTGCCTTCTGCACGCAGCCGTCGTCTGCGGGGTCGGGGTGGTGGTACCGCTGGACCGCTTGCTGCCGGAAGGTGAAATCATTGCCTCCCTGGCCCGGGGGCAAGTGGACGCCGTATTCTACGACCCGTCTTTCCAGGCTTGCATGGAGGCTGCGAGAGACCAGGTTCCCAGCCTGACAGGCCTGATCACTTTGCGACCAGGTCGCCCCAGTGCCAGGCAGCCAGCTTTTTCACAGCCCCAGGCAGGGCTGCTGAGACAGTCGCCGGTGCAGGGCCCGGTGGAAAGGACTTGCCCATGGCTGCAACTGGATGAGCTCCTGTCTTGGGGCGCAGAGCTTGAACATGAAGGCAAGGCAACTCTGTCCCAGACCTCGATTGATCCCGACGCCCTGATGGCTCTGCTCTTTACCTCTGGCACGACCAGTGCGGCCAAGGCGGTCATGCTCAGCCAGCGCAATGTCTGCGCGGATATCCAGGCGGTTGCCAGTGTTGTCAAACTCTGGCCGGGCATTCGCATGCTCTCGGTCCTTCCGCTGCATCACACCTTTGAAAACACCTGCGGCCTCTACATTGGACTCTTTTACGGAGCTGAGATCCACGAGAGCGATGGTTTGCGCTACATCCAGAAAAACCTCCAAGACTATCATATTGATATGATCGTCGGTGTACCGGTTCTGTTCGAGAATTTCTACAACAAGGTCCAGGCGACCTTACAGAAAATAGGCAAAGACAAGCTGGTCCGGCGTCTGTTGCCGATCACCCAGGGGCTGAGAAAGATCGGCATCGATTTGCGGCGTGTCCTCTACAAGCAGATTCTCGCAGCCTTTGGCGGCAGCTTGCAACTTGGCATCTGCGGCGCTGCACCGATTGATCCGGAAATCATCCGTTTTTTCGATGCGATCGGCATTCACATCCTGCAGGGCTATGGCCTGACCGAGACCTCGCCGGTTGCAGCTGGATGCAATTCAAAGGTTTTCGTGCCTGGCACTGTCGGCCAGCCGATGGGTGGGACTGAGATCGCTGTCGACAGCGAGACACCGGGCGAGCCGGGTGAAATCCTCGTCCGCGGCCCGATCGTCATGCTGGGCTATTACCAGGACCCGGCGGCGACAGCAGAAGTCATCGACCCGGAAGGCTGGTTCCACACCGGAGATATTGGCCGGATCGATCCGGCCACGGGTTGCCTCTCGATCACCGGACGCCAGAAATCCATGATCGTCCTCAAAAGCGGCAAAAAAGTCTTCCCTGAGGAGATCGAATACCTGCTCGGCCAGGACAAACTGATCAAGGAGTCCCTGGTCTGGGGCGAAGATGACGAAGGAGATGTGGTGGTTGCAGCCAAAGTGGTCCTTGACCGGGACGTGCTCCAGGAGAAGCTGGGGCAGGATGTTTCTGAGCACCAGATCCAGGCTCATCTCGACCAGCTAATTCGCGAAATCAACAGCCTGCTCCCAACTTTCAAAGGGATTCGCCAGTACGTGTTCAGTTTCCAGGATATGGTCAAGACGACGACCCTGAAGATTAAACGGCCGATCGAAATCGCCGGCATCCACGACTGGCTCGACCGCCGCAAGCTGCGTCTCAAAGACATCGCCGGGCGCAACATCGACCGGAATCACGACAAGGAAGATAAGAAAGATGACTAAAACGAGTGCGCTGATCCGTTTTTTTATAAAGAATGCTGACCATACAACCAATCCAGTGGTCCGCGAAAGCTATGGGCGTTTTGCCAGCGTGGTTGGCATTGCCACGAACTTGCTTCTGTTCGGAGCCAAACTGGCTGTCGGGCTGGTTTTTAACAGTCTGGCCATCACAGCCGATGCCATCAATAACCTGTCTGATTCGAGCTCATCGCTGATCACGCTGGCCGGTTTCAAGATGTCCGGCAAACCTGCCGATGAAAAACATCCTTATGGTCATGAGCGAATCGAATACATCGCCGGTCTGATTGTATCCTTCCTGATTTTGTCCTTGGGTTTTCAACTTTTACAGACAGCCATCGGCAAAATTCTGCACCCCGAGCCATCTGAATTCAACTGGTTGTCTGTAGTGGTTTTGGTTGCTTCCATCGCTGCCAAATTCTGGCAGATGCGATTTTACCGCACCATCGGACGCACCATTGATTCGGTCACTCTTCAGGCAACCGCTGCTGACAGCCGTAATGATGTGCTGGCCACGTCTGCTGTGCTCTTGTCGCTTTTGATTTCACGGTTGACTGGAATTGAGCTCGATGGTTTCATGGGCGCTGCGGTCGCTCTTTTCATCATGGTCAGCGGCATCAAATTGATCATGGAAACGGTCAGCCCTCTGCTTGGGGCCGGCCCAGACCGGGAGCTGGTTGACCGGATTAACGAACGGATCCACAGCTACCCAGGTGTTCTTGGTTTGCATGATTTGGCCATCCACAATTATGGCCCGACGAAGTGCTATGCCACGGTTCATTGTGAAATCTCAGCTGACATGGATTCGATGCGCAGCCATGACCTGATCGACAACATCGAGCGCGATTTCCTGGCTGACTTGGGAATCAACCTGGTCATCCACATGGATCCGGTCCGTCTCAATGATCCCGAAACCCAGAAATTGCGCACCGTAGCAGAAGGCGTGCTCAGTCAGATCGCGCCGGGACTTTCCCTGCATGATTTCCGGGTGGTCCATGGGATCAGCCATTCCAACCTGATTTTTGATGTGACAGTTCCCTATTCACTGGCAGAATCCGACGATGATCTGATTCTCGAGATCAAATCAGCCATTTCCAGCGTCAATCCCCAGTGGCGTTGTGTGATCCAAGTCGATCGCGGTTATGCCCACAGCTAAGTCCGAGCATCGGCAAACGGTCCAGATCGCTGCGGATGGTATTGCGACCTCCGGTGGCAACAACCATTCCCGCAGCTACCTGCGCTTGCTGGTTGTTGCAGCTGCTGTTCTGGCCCAGCTGGTCCTGATCTGGCTTTTCGTCATCAATCTCCGCGATCATTTCACAAGCCTGTACGTCATCCTGGAAATCTTGGCGCTGATCCAGGTGCTCTACTTGGTCAGCAAGAATGAATCATCTGCCTACACTTTTGCCTGGACCGTGATCATCATGATCCTGCCGGTTTTTGGCGAGGTCTTGTATCTGCTCTGGGGTCGGTCCGGCCAATCAAGCCGCTCCGGGCGTCGGGTCATGAAAATTTTTTCGCACCGCCCGCATTGGCTTAAAAGCAATCCGGACATCTTGTCTCGCCTCAGCCAGTCTTTTCCGCCGTGGCGCCGACTCGTGATATATCTCGAAAACCAGGGATTCCCTGTGTACGAAGGTACAGCCTGCACCTATTACCCGCTCGGTGAACTTCAATTTTCTGATCTGCGCCGCGATCTTGAATCAGCGGAACGGTTTATTTTTTTGGAGTATTTCATTATTTCCGCTGGCCTGGTCTGGGATGAAATCCATGCAATCCTGCGCCAAAAAGCCGCTGCAGGAGTCGAAGTCCGGATCCTGTATGATGATGCCGGCAGCATGGTCACCGTGCCTGACCGTTTCTGCGAAACCTTGGCAGTCGAAAACATCCAGGCCATCGCTTATAGTCAGGTCCAGAAAGGTCTTGTCCATCTCTACCTCAATCATCGCAACCACCAGAAGATTGCCGTGATCGATGGCCAGATTGGTTATACGGGCGGTACCAATCTAGCCGATGAATATGCCAATCTGTATCCACGGTTTGGTCATTGGAAAGATACGGCGATTCGTCTCGAAGGCGATGCGGTCTGGAGTCTGACGGTCATTTTTCTGGAGATGTGGCAATCGCAAACTCATAAGAGTGAAGACTACCACCGGTACCGTCCCGTGGCACCGGTCCTGGGAGCTGGCTTTTTCCAGCCTTTTGCCGATGGTCCGGTCAACAATCCGATCAATCCAGCCGAGCAGGTCTATCGCCAGATCATTTCCAGCGCCCGGGACTATGTCTACATCACCACACCTTATCTGGTCATCGATGAATTCATGATGGATGCCCTCTGCCAGGCCGCCCTGGGCGGCGTCGATGTCCGGATTGCCACGCCCCGGATCTGGGACAAATGGTACGTCCACAAGGTCACCCGGTCCAATTATCACCGGCTGGTGGCCGCCGGGGTCAAAGTCTTCGAGTATCTGCCCGGGTTCCTGCATGCCAAGACCATCCTGAGTGATGATGACCTCTGCGTCACCGGCACGATCAATTTGGACTACCGCAGTTTTCATCTCCAGTTCGAAGATGGGGTCCTGATCTGCGGCGCTCCAGTTCTGGATGACATCAAGCGGGATCTGCTGGCTATTTTTGCCATCAGCGAACCCGTCACACTGAGCCAGCTCAAGCACGTCCGCCTGCCGGAACGGTTGCTGCAGGCTTTCTTGCGCTTGTTTGCACCGCTTTTTTAACGGTCAACAGCAGCGAGAGGGGTTCAACGGCTGTAAGTCAAGATTGAGCATATCATTGTATATTTTTGATTGTTTCCTTGAGTATTTTATCGAATTTCCCCTGCACAACTGGTTTGTTTAGGGTATACTTAGTTATATTCGGCTTTATCGCCAACCATTTCGAGGGGGATACCATGGGAAAAAACCAAGATTGCTTTTACTGCATGAAGGATGAACGCCAGACGGCGTTGATGCTAAAGGTTGCCGATTTGTCTGTATCTGAGCTCTTTTTCTTCAAGGAACAGACCCATCCCGGTCGCTGTATTGTCGCTTTCAAGGGTCACGCCAAGGAAATTTTTGATCTTTCGCCTGCGGATCAGGCTGCTTTCAGCGCCGATGTGGCCCGGGCTGCCCTGGCGATCCAGACGGTGTACCAGCCAGCCAAAATCAATTACGGTGCTTTTGGCGACAAATTGCCCCACCTGCACCTGCACCTTGTTCCCAAATATGTCGATCAGGCATCCTGGGGTGGCATGTTTGAAATGAACCCGGGCAAGGTCTACCTGAGTGATGACGACTATGCAGCCCAGATCGAGGCTTTGAAAAAGGCCCTGTAAGAATCGCTTCACGCCAACTCATTTCTCCGCGACCATCTCCCGTGAGGTGGTCGTTTTTTTATTGGCACAGTTCAGCTTTGAACTGGAGTGAGATCGATCAACTGTGGTAGAATTCCATTAGTTTGCATATGAGGTGATTAAACCTATGGCTTCCCCGCAACTGGGCCAGAAGCGTGCGTCTCCGGAGCATCAGCGCTCGATCTGGATTTTCTATGCCGTTCTGGCGGCAGCTGCCATCGGCACGGGTTTTTCCGACAGCCTGTTTTCCAACTATTTCAAGGATGCCTACCAGGTCACAGCTCTCCAACGCGGCCTGATTGAGTTCCCGCGCGAATTGCCCGGCGTCCTGTCGATCTTCCTGGTCTCGATCCTGGCTTTCATGGGAGATCTCCGCCTGGCCATGCTGGCTCATACTCTGATCGCGCTAGGCCTGACGTTGCTCGGAGTCCTGACACCGCCCTACCTCGTGATGCTGATGATCATTTTCTTTCATTCGATTGGCCAGCATCTCTGGTTTCCGCTCCAGAACAGCGTCGGCATGAGCTTGATTCATGACGAAGCGAATGCCGGACGCCTGATTGGTCGCTTCAATGGGGTCAGCACCGCCTTTGGCATGCTGGCCTCGCTGCTGGTTTTCTTTGCCTTCCGAACGGGGTTGTTCAGCTTTACATCCACGATCAAGACCACATTCCTGATCGGCGGTGTTGCTTCGCTGACTGTCGTCGGGCTGCTTTACAAGCTCGACCGCCACCGCAACCAGACCTCTGGGAGGACATCGGATGGCCAGGCGGCTGTTAAAGGGTTGCCTCGGCCAAAATTCGTCTTTCGCTGGCAGTACCGGAATTACTATGTCCTGGCGATCATTTTCGGAGTGCAAAAGCAGATCATGATGGTCTATGCGCCCTGGGTCCTGATCGACTTGCTGGGCAAAAAGGCTGACACCCTTTCGTTGCTCCTGATGCTCGGTTCATTCGCCGGCATCTTCTTCACCCCTGCATTGGGCCGCTGGATCGACCGGTACGGCATCCGCAAAATGCTTTTTCTGGATGCTTATTCTTTCATCGGTGTCTACATCGCTTACGGTTTCCTGGCTTCCGGATTCACCTCCGGTGTCCTGCCCAAAACAGGCTGGGCTGTGCTCGCCCTGTATACCCTTTTCATCCTGGACCGCATGTCAATGCAGATGGGCATGGTCAGAAGCCTCTATCTGCGTTCAATTGCCGTGACACCTGAGGACATTTCGCCAACGCTCGTCACCGGACAGAGCATGGATCATGTCGTTTCGATCACCATGGCGACCTTGGGCGGGGTCATCTGGACCACCATCGGCCCTGCATACGTCTTTTTCATCGCTGCTGCTCTCTCCCTGGCCAATCTGTTCGTCGCGATCCGGGTCAAGGACAAAGTCTGACAAAGCAGCCATCCGGTCAGATCGCGCATCGTAACGAAAGAGCTGATCGTCAGATCCGCAAAAGCAGGAGCTGAATCAGGTCGAGTCGGGTTTATGCCAGAGTCTGGGTTTCGAACCAGAAGCGGATCTGGTGGTTCTGGCTTTCGACGCCATAAGCGACGCCGTGCTGCTCGAGAATGCTGCGCACGATGGCCAGGCCAAGGCCGGTGCCAAGGCGACGATCGTCGCGAACCTGGCCGGAGCGATGGTAACGGTCCCAGATTTTTTTCAACTCGTCCGCCGGGATTGTCTCGCCCTGATTGATCACTTCGATCCGGCTCTTCGCACCAGCTGGCCGGACATTGATCTGGATGACACTGTCCGGATCGGCATAATTGATTGCATTAGCGACCAGATTGGTCAGGATCTGCTCGAACTGAGCGGGATCAAAGCGGATGTCGCCCGCTGTGCCTGCCAAGTCAAGGGTGAGTCCGCGGGCTGCTGCTTCCAGTTCAAAGCGCATTTGAACCGACATCAAAACTGGGCCAGCGGCAAATACCTGGCTGCTTGGCGGCCGGACCCCTGCCTGGAGTTTGGAGTATTCCAGGATATCACCGACCACCCGGGTCAGGCGGGAAGCTTCGTCGGCGATCAGGGTCAGCTGCTCGCTGCGTTTCTTCTCATCCGGCCAGGTCACATCGCGGACGGTTTCGGCGTAGCCCTGGATCACGGTCAGCGGGGAGCGCAGTTCGTGTGAGACATTGGCGATCAGCTCGCGGCGCAACGTTTCCGTCACCTGCAGTTGCTGGCCCAGCTCATTGAGAGCCGTGGACAATTCGGCGATTTCATCTTGGCCTTTGACCGTCAAATGGGTCTCGTATTCTCCGGTGGCCAGTTTGCGGGCGGCAGCAGTCGCGGCGAGGATGGGCCGGCTCAAGGTCCGGGACAAAACCAGGGCCAGGATGGTTGCAGCCAGAGCCAGGACCACTGTGATCAACGACAGCTGGCTTCTGAGGACCCGGGCAGCCGTGTCGACCGCATTCAGGGGTAGCAAGGCAAAGACGGCGCCCCCTTGCGGCAGCGACTGGCCGACCAGGGCATAGCGCAGGGTGCTGTCGCTGCCACTGATGATTTTACTCGCAGGAAAATCACCCAGCTGGAACATGGTTTGCACATGGCGCAGTGCCATTCCCATCATTGGCATCCGGGTTGAGGTGTTGACCAGATCGCCCGACGCATCGAGTACCAGGATCGTGGCGCCGGTTTTCTCACTCAGGGATGTGACGTCCAGCGTATGGGTCTGGGCTGCTTCTGAGACCGCCAGCTGGGCGTCTGCAATCAACTGGTTGAGGTAGGAGTCGCGCATCAGGCCTGCCTGGATCAGCCACAGCAGGCCCACCGTGAGGGCCGCCATGGCTAGAAAGCTGGCAAAGAACTTGAACAACAGATGGCGGCGCGGCAACATCAGACGTCTCCTGCTTCGAAGCGGTAACCAGTTCCCCAGACGGTGGCCACCAGATGGCGATAAGGGGCGATTTTGTCGCGCAGGCTCCGGACATGCGTATCCACAGTGCGAGCATCGCCGAAATAATCGTAGCCCCAGATGTGGTTGAGAAGCTGGTCGCGGGTGAAGACCTGGCGCGGCCGCGACATCAGGAAGGCCAGGAGGTCGAACTCTTTGGGCGTCAAGGCCACCGGCTGGCCGTCGACAAAGGCCTGGTGCGAGGCCAGGTCGACCTTGAGGCCCTCCACCTCGTGGACCTGGCTGGCGGTGGCTGTGGCACCGGAGCGTTTGAGCAAGGCTTTCATCCGGGCCACCAGCTCGCGCGGGCTGAATGGTTTGCTGACATAGTCATCGACCCCCAGTTCAAAACCCAGCAGGCGATCATATTCCTCACTGCGGGCAGTCAGCATGATCACTGGGACGTTGCTATCTTCACGAATGCGCCGCAGGGTGCCCCAGCCATCGAGCTTGGGCATCATGACATCCAGCAGGATCAGGTCAAAGGACCCAGCCATGAAGGCTGCGATGGCTTCCTCCCCATCGCCTGCTTCCGTGAACTGCCAGTTCTCCGTGCGCGAATATTCCATCACCAGATTGCGAATGCGGGGGTCATCGTCAACGAGCAGAATGTTCATGGATCACGCCTTTCTGGCAAAAAGCCGGTTGATCGCTTCGGTGCTGATCAACAGCGCCAAGATCAGAAGGATAACAATCGGCATCAGCAAGGTCAGGGAGATGCGAGTCGCAATCCAGCCGGTGACCGGCGGAAACAATAAGATCCCCACATAAGCTGAGGCCATCTGGAACCCGATGATGCGCTGAGAATGATAATTGCCAAAGCGAGCGGGTGTCTCATGGATCATACCTGGGAAAACCGGGGCAAATCCCAGGCCGACCAGAATGAATCCAAGCTGGCCTGCAACCGATGCCCCGGCCAGAAAAATCAGGCAAGCGCCCAGCAAGCTTATAAAAATGCCGACACGGATCAGGGTGTGTGTCTTATAGCGGAACGTTAAAAATCCTGTCAGGAAACGGCCGCCCATGATACCGCCGAAATAGCTGGCCACATAGTTGCCTGCTTGTTCCACAGCCATTCCATGCACTTGGACCATGAGGCTGCCCCCCCACAAGCCCATGGAAACCTCAGCGCCGCAATAAAAGAAAAAGGCGAGTAAAGCCAGCAGCAGGCCGGGGGTCTTGAACACATGGAGTTTGCTGCCAGCAGTGGCTGTTTCAGGACCGATCAGCTCTCGTTCTGCCAGAGCCAACCCTTCTCCGGACGTCGCGGTTTCCATGGTTTCAGGCTGGATCGGGTGTGAAGGCAGCTTTTTTTTCACTTTATCCCACAGCGGAAGGCTCAGGAGCAGCACACCTGCGAGGACCAGCTGCAGGGTGGCGATGGTTTGATAGCCGGTGCGCCAGTTGCCAGTCCGGCTGATGATCCGGGCCAGGATCACTGGGCTCAAGGTGGCGCCCATGCCCCAGAAGCTATGTAGCCAGTTCATGTGATGGGCCTTGTAATGCATGGCAACATAGCTGTTGAGGCCGGCATCGACGGACCCGGCACCCAGGCCGAGGGGAATTGCAAAGATAAGCAGCCACAGCAAAGAGGGCGCCAAGGCAAAGCCTAAGAGGGAAAGCCCCGTCAGCAGGGTGCTGGCAAAATTGACTCTGCCGGTGCCAAAACGGCCCAGAACCGTGCCACTCAAAAGGCTCGATACAATGGTGCCCGCGGTCACGACGATCGAGATCATGCCAGCCGAGCCGATCGAAACGCCCAGTTCCGGGTACATCGCCGGCCAGGCAGTACCCAAGGCCGCATCCGGCAAGCCGAGGCTGATAAAAGACAAAAAGATGATGATCAGTAAGAGCTGGGCCATAGGGTTCCTCCATATTGGTAGCAAATAGGTCCAGCCCACTTGTTGACTCAGTGGCTGAAAGTTACACTGTTCACGATACACGACCATGCAATGTCAATCAAGCAAAGATCGTTTAACAGGAGATAGCCATGTCAGGATTGGATCCAAAACCGACCGCCCCCTCACCTGTTTCTTCGGGTCTGGCACGCGATGCTCGGCAACCCGGCATCGTCCTGGTCACCGGCGCCAGCTCAGGAATCGGATGGGAGACCACGCACTTGCTGGCCCGGCAAAACTGGACTGTGTTTGCAGCATCGCGCACCATCCACCAAAAGCTGGCCCAAGTCCAGTTGGAGCCGGCACTCCGGCACAAAATCCATCCGATCGAACTGGATATTCTCGACGAAAAGAGCTGTGAGGCAGCTGTATCCACGGTCCTGGGCCACCATGGCCAACTGGATGCGCTGGTTCATTGTGCCGGTAGTGGGCTGGCTGGCAGCATTGAGGAAATACCGCTGGCCGATGCCATCTGGCAATATGACAATCTGCTGTTCGGCACGATCCGCATGTTGCGGGCTGTCTTGCCCCGGATGAGACGCCAAGGTCATGGGAGAATCATACTGGTAAGCTCGGTTGCGGCCACGATCCCGGTTCCTTTCCAGACCTACTATAGCTCAGCCAAGGCGGCCATCCATGCCCTGGCGCTCGGACTGGCTGATGAGATGCGTCCGTTTGGACTCAAGGTCACGCTGGTCGCCCCAGGTGACACGCAAACGGGATTCACCGCAGCGCGACGGGTCGCAGGATCACTGGAACATTCACCATATGCCGATCGGCTCAGCCGCTCAGTCAGCCGTATGGCCCGGGATGAACAAAACGGCATGCATGCTCGCAGCATCGCCCAAGCCATCGTACGAGAAGTGTCACGCAAACATCCCAGACTCATGGTTACACCTGGTTTTAAAAATCTGGCCATGACGGTGGCTAGCCGTCTGTTGCCCTTACCGGTCGTGCGCTGGGTGGTTCGCCTGCTCTACGGCTGAAGCAATTTAGGCCATATCTTTTGACAAATCTCGCCAGAATGGTATATCTTTCTCCGGTTGACCTGACAAATGTGCTATGATGGATTTTGTTTTTGATGTTCTTACTCAACCTTCACCGGAGGGCTTAATTCTATGGATTTGTTTCAGAAGTGTTATGACTACAACCGCGCCAAATTGGCTATGTCTCTGGACATTTACCCTTATTTTCATTGCCTGACTTCTGGCCAGGATTCTGAAGTCATGATTGAGGGCAAACGGACCTTGATGTTCGGATCCAACAATTACCTCGGATTAACATCGGATCCCCGAGTTAAGGAAGCCGCCATCCGGGCGATCGAAAAATACGGCACCGGTTGTTCGGGTTCGCGCTTTTTGAATGGCACCCTGGATATTCATCTTGAGCTTGAGGAAGCTCTGGCTACGTTTTTGCAGCAGGAATCTGCACTGGTTTTTTCGACGGGCTACCAGTCCAACCTGGCCATCATTTCTTCACTGGTCGGGCGCAATGACTACATTCTGTCGGACGCTCTGAATCACGCCAGCATCATCGATGGCACGCGCCTTGCGACCGGCAAGACGCTCAAGTTCAAACATAACAACATGGAAGACCTGCAGCGGCTTTTGGAAAAATGCTCCGCTGAGGAAAAGGCCGGCATGCTGATCGTCACCGATGGGGTGTTCAGTATGGAGGGCGACATTTGCAACCTGCCGGAAATCGTCCGCCTGGCCCGCCAGTATGGCGCACGCATCTTGATCGATGATGCCCATTCGATCGGTGTTCTCGGCGAGCGTGGCCGCGGCACGGCGGAATATTTTGGCCTGGCCGATGAGGTCGACCTGATCATGAACACGTTTTCCAAGACGCTGGCTTCATTGGGCGGCTGTGTTGCTGGCAAGGAATCGGTCATCCATTACATCAAGCACAATGCCCGACCGTTCATTTTCAGCGCCTCGATCCCGCCAGCCCAGATCGGGGCTGCTCGCGAAGCTCTGCGCATCCTCGAGCAAGAACCCGAACGGGTTCGCCGCCTGAATGAAATCGCCGCCTACATGCGGCGCGGCTTATCAGCACTGCCCCATGTCCGGGTCTTTGACAGTGGCAATGACCTCGTACCGATCATTCCGGTCCTGACTGGTAGCATCGGACGCACGCTGTATACCGCACGCAATTTGCTGAAGGCTGGTGTCTACGTCAACCCGGTCTTACCACCGGCGATACCCAAGGAATCCTGCCTCCTGCGGACAAGTTATACGGCGACGCATACCAATGCCCAGCTCGATGAAGGCCTGGCGATTTTTGATGCCGTGACCACTGAGATGGCCGGCAACACGGAGGTCGATTTCGACATCGATTTCTGATCGCACTTGATCGGGTTAGCAAAAAATCAGGCCCGGGACTGGGATAACCAGTTCCGGGCCTTTGATTTCGAGTGAATCATCCGGTCGATTTACTCGAAATGACCCGGATCATGCAGCTCGCGATCCGGATGATTTTCGATCTCGAAATTTTTATTCTCCCAGTTGCGGAAGACAGCCTTTTCCTTGCCGATGTAGAGCAGGTAATTGGGCAGAATCGGCGTCTTGCCGAGGCCTCCTGGTCCGTTGACGATGTAGGTCGGAATGGCCATACCGGAGGTGTAGCCGCGCAGGTTCTCCATGATCTCGAGCCCTTCTTCGATCCGGACCCAGAAATGGGAGGTTCCCTGGACCGTCTTGGGATGGAAAATGTAATACGGTTTGACGCGCAAGGTCAACAGCAGCTGATTAAGACGTCGGACAATGAATTTATTGTTATTGACGCCATTTAGCAGCACCATCTGGTTGCCGAGCGGGATGCCGGCATCGGCCAGTCGACTGCAGGCAGTCCTGGCTTCGGCGGTGATTTCGGCTGGAGAATTGAAATGGGTGTTGATATAGAGCGGATGGTAGCGCTTGAGCATCTCGACCAGCTGTGGCGTGATCCGCTGCGGCAAGGTGACCGGGGTGCGCGTGCCCAGCCGGATAATCTCAACATGGGGGATTGAGCGTAAGTCCTGCAGCAGGCGCTCGAGAGCCTGGTCAGACAACATCAAGGCGTCGCCGCCGGTGATCAGGACGTCGCGCACCTCCGGCTGCTCGCGCACATACTGGACCGCAGTACGCAGGGTGGCTTCGTCGACGGCCAGGTCGGTCTCGCCAATCAGGCGGCGGCGCTGGCAGAAACGGCAATACATGCCACACTGGTTGGTGACCTTGATGATCAGGCGGTCCGGATAACGCCGGGTGACCGATGGGACGGGGCTGGAATGTTCCTCATCCATGGGGTCGAGCACGCCCTCCGGGTTGAGTTCATCGATCGACGGCACAGACTGGCGGCGAATCGGGCAATCCGGGTCGGCCGGGTCGATCAGGGACAAGTAGTAGGGTGAGATGGCGAAGCGGTAACGCTGGCTGACCTGAGCCAGCTGATCCAAGGTCCTGGGATCGAGGGGCAGGAGCTCTGCCAGGGCTGCAACTGAAGTGACACGATGGGAAAGTTGCCAGCGATAATCAGACCATTGCTCAGCCGTAGCGCCGAGCTTTTCCCGGATGGTTTGCTGGCGCTGCTCGATGGCAGTCTGGTCAGACAGGCCGGTGCGGATCTGGGGCAAGACATGCAGGTAGTCTGCGATCGTTTCATGCAGATGTTGGTTGCGCGGTGTTTGATCCATCTGGAAGTCCTCCTGAAGCTAGCTTAGCAAAACCGGATCAAGGATAAATCGACGTTTTGTTAATAAACGTTATCATCCCGCATGCATCTGAAAACTTTTTATGAATACGAGGTTGTCAGGATTAAAGCAAAGCAGCCCGTCAGCGGTCTTATGGCCTGGCTGTCTACTGGTGGTTCTGAACGATGGTGGAGGTAGCCTGGGTGAGCTGGTCCTTGAGGGCGGCCAGCATCTGGTAGCGGACGCTGGGCGAGACCTGACAGATTTCGGCCTTGGTTTTTTCGATCATGGCCTCAAAATCCAGCCGGATGGCGTCGAGCATTTCGACTGCCTCGGTAATCTCAACAGCCGGCAGAAATGGTGCCACAACCGTTGCGCGCTGGACCGGCACACCCAGTTCAATCGTTTCATTGTATTGGGCTGCGACGGCCTTAAGGCCGAGCTGATGGAAGATGGTTTTCTGAAAACTGGCAATGACTGCCGGTTCGCCGTGGACCAGCATGATTTTCTTCGGTTTCTGCTGCATGGCAGCGACCCATTCCAGCAGGCCATCCCGGTCGGCATGGCCGGAGAAGCCTTCGATCATCTCAACCCGAGCTTTGACAGCGATTTCCTCACCGAAAATGCGGACGGTTTTCGCTCCATCAACCAGGGCACGTCCGAGGGTGCCTCGAGCCTGGTAACCGACGAAAATGACGGTGGAGTCTTGGCGCCAGAGGTTGTGTTTGAGATGGTGGCGGATCCGGCCTGCTTCGCACATGCCGCTGGCTGAGATGATAATTTTGCTGTTTGGGTCTTCATTGAGCAGGCGCGATTCATCAGCCGTCTTGGTGAAATGCAAATTGTCAAAGTCGAGCGGATTATCACCATTTTCGATGTAGGCCCGGGCTTCGGCATCAAAACAATCGATGTTCCGGCGGAAGACTTCCGTAGCGGAAATCGCCAGCGGACTGTCAATATAGACAGGGGTATCATGGAGCAGGCGGCGTTGGCGCTCAAATTTCTCGTATTCTTTGTTCAGGGCGTAGATCAGTTCCTGGGTCCGGCCAACGGCAAAGGATGGGATGATCACATTGCCGCCGCGCTGTAAGGTCTCCTCAATGGCATGGACAAAGCGGTCAACTTTTTGGCTGGGTTTGTCATGCAGCCGGTCGCCATAGGTCGATTCGAGGATCAGGTAATCCGCGCTGTCAATAACAGTCGGGTCGCGCAGGATCGGGATATTCTTGTTGCCCAGATCACCGGAAAAGACCAGTTTGGTTTCGCTGCCATCTTCCCTGACCCAGATCTCCAGGATAGCGGATCCCAGAATATGACCGGCATCGCGGAAGCGGACCCGCACGTCCTCAGCTGGGCGGAATTCCTGGTCGTAGCGGATCGGCTGGAACAGCTGCTGGGTGTCAATGGCATCCTGCATGGAGTACAGGGGCTCTTCGACCGGGCGGCCGGAACGGGCGTTCTTGCGTTGCCGCCAATTGTATTCTGTTTCCTGGATATGGCCTGAATCCGGCAGCATGATCGCACAGAGGTCGACGGTTGCCTTCGTGGCGTAGATGGGTTTGCGGAAACCCTCGGCATAGAGCTTGGGCAAGCGGCCACTGTGATCGATATGGGCGTGGGACAGGAGCAGGAAATCGATCTTGTCAATCCGGAACGGAAAGGGCTGGTAGTTGAGACGCTCTTCATGAGGCTGGCCTTGATGCAGGCCACAGTCGATTAAAAAAGACGTGTTTTCGGTCTCAACCAGATAACAGGTACCGGTCACAGTCTGGGCCGCGCCCAAAAAGGTCACTTTCATAGGGGTCCCCTTTCTAAATCACTTGGAGCCAGATGCTTTTGAGGTAATGGGATTCCGGATAACCGCCCAGGACTGGGTGATCGAAATCCTGGCGCCGGATATCGAGAATGCGGACCGTGCGGTGGACATCACGGGCCGCACTGAGGACTGTCTCCAGGAACAAGGCCTCCGGCATGTGGAACGAACAAGAGTGAGTCGCCAGAACCCCGCCTGATTCCAGCATCTTCAGAGCGCTCAGGTTGATCTCCTTGTAGCCGCGGACAGCTCCGGCCTGGGCACTGTGGCTTTTGGCGAAAGCAGGTGGATCCAGGACAATCACATCGTAGCGAGCTTTAGCCCGGGCTTGCTCGCGCAGGAAGTCGAAGGCGTTAGACACGACGGGTGTCAGGCGGTCTGAAAAACCGTTTTGCCGGGCATTGGCGCGGGTCAGATCCATGGCCGCGTCGGACACGTCGACGGCGGTCACATCTGAGGCACCTCCGGCGAGGGCATTCAAGGCGAAGCCTCCGATATAAGTAAAGCAGTCCAGGACTTTCTTGCCCTGGACGAACGGTCGCAGGTAGGCGTGATTGGCTTTCTGGTCAAGAAAATAGCCAGTTTTCTGGCCGCTGGCCAGATCCATGGTCAGCTTCAGACCATTCTCCAGAATGGTTTCCTGATCCTGATCCGTTCCGGCAAAGATCTTGCGGTACAGCGGCAGGCCTTCTTTGCTTCGGATGGCTTCCTCATGCTGTAAAATCAAGCGCTCAGGTTTGATCTCTGCGAGCAACGTCTCGCAGATGGCATCGAGAAACTGCTCCATACCGAGAGATAAGATCTGGACGACCAGCGTGTGGGCAAACAGATCGACGATCAAGCCCGGCAGGCGGTCCGCTTCACCAAACACCAGACGATAGCTGTCAGTATCCAGGCGCCAGAACTGGCGGCGAAAGGCGATGGCCGCCCTGATCCGGCTTTCGATCAGGCTGGCCGAGATGGTTTCATGGCTCTGGGTCAGGATCCGGACTGTGATCATGGAATGAGGGTTGTAGAGGCCAGCACCGAGATAGCGGCCGCGAAAATCAAGCACGGTCACTGCGTCACCCGGTGAGGGGTCGCCGGTGATTATTTCGATCTGGGTGCGATAAACCCAGGGGTGCCCCTGGGCAACGGCCTTGTGCATACCGTTTTTCAAGACCAGGCTGGCCTTCGTGTCAGGTGGCATGATCAATGCTCCTTGGATAAAGTCGCAGCCAGTTGCCGGCGCAAGCGCCGGAAATAGTGGCGCAGATGCCAGGGCAGCAAGGTCTGGTCAATCGGATAATACAGGCGGTGGTTCGTACAGTCGAACAGCAGGGCACCCAGCGTCCCCTCTTCCGTCCGGCCGAGGAAGTTGACAACTCCGGCTGCAGCAGATGCGGCCTCGAGCACTTGTGGCTCGTGTGTCAGAAACAGCAGGAGGCTACGATCACCTGGCTGGACTACCTGGGCTGCAAGATAACGCTGGGTATCCCGGATGGTAAAATCGACGATGAAGACATTAAGCGGGGACTTTTCCAGCAGGAAAATCCGTTCATGGCGCGGGTGGCTCAGCAGAGGGATGCGCGGCGGATGGGACCGGATCAGGACGGTGCCCAGAACTGGATGATGAGCTTCGACAGAAAATCCTGCCGAGCGCAGATACTCCAGGAGAGCAGCTCCAGTCTGCTCGGGTTCGAGGCTTGGTGCCGGGATATTGAAACGAGTCATCCGGGCCAGACGTTTGACGCTTTCTGGATTGCCCGGGTCAAAGCGCTCGAGGGTATAGGTGGACAGGATATGGCGCAAAGTTACATAGGTAAAAAGGGCGAAAACCAGAAGACTGGCCAGGAAAACATAAAGCAACCAGCGGAAGGAGGGCTGGCTTATAAGTGGCATCAGTTGCAAGCTCAGCCAGACCAAGGCCAGGCTCGACAGGAAGAGCATTCCAGCCGGGATGATCACATCACGCTTGAACCAGTGGTGCCATCCCGGCATCAGGGGACGGCCTCGCCGAGGGTGAGGGACAGGGTCTGCTCGCGACCGTCCCGGATGATGGTCAGGTCGATGGCATCGCCAGGGGCAAACTGGTTCTTGACCTCATTGATCGCAGCAGTTGTCAGGGCTTCCTGACCATTGATGGCCACGATCACATCTCCTTGCCGCAGGCCTGCCTCTTCAGCTGGACTGCCGGGCTCCACTTGAGTGATATAGACACCAACCGGCAGGTCATAGTCCCTGGCCATGCGCTCATCGATGTCCTGGGTGTAAAGGCCAATCCGGGGTTTGCCTGGCACAGACCCGCTGCGGATGATGGTCTCGATGATCGGCTTGGCAGGATCAATCGGAATGGCAAAACCCAGACCTTCGATGCCGGTACCAGCATTTTTGGCCGTGTTGATGCCAATCACTTCGCCAAAGGAGTTGAACAAGGCACCGCCTGAATTGCCGGCATTGATGGCGGCATCGGTCTGGAGCAGGTACAACGTCTGGCCGTCGATTGTCACCGCCCGGTCCAGGGCGCTGATGATGCCAGCAGTGACGGTACCGCTCAGCTCGCCCAGGGGATTGCCAATAGCTACAGCCAGTTCGCCAACTTCCAGTTCGCTGGACTGGCCGAGGCGGACCGTGGGCAGATCCTGGCCGGCAATTTTGAGCACAGCAAGGTCGTTGGCAGTATCAGATCCGACCCAGTCAGCATCATAGGCATCGCCGTTGTCAAGGACCACGGATATGGTCCTGGCTCCGGCAACCACATGGTGGTTGGTGATGATGTACCCATCACGGGTCAGGATGAAGCCGGAACCTGCGGCTGGGACCAGGCCGCTGTCGCCAAAGGGCGATGAAACCAGGGTTTCGGTATTGATCGCGACCACGGCTGGCTTGCCCAGCCGGGCAATCTCGACGATCGAGAGGGTTTGTTCACGCTCAGCCTGGCCAGCGGTGACATCGTCGATCGAGAAAGCCGGATTCGTTTCTCCCGGTGCCGGCGCTTCAGCAGGCAGCTGACCTGGTTCGGTGCCAGACGGCAGGGGCTGGAGCGTCGGCAAGGCAAACCGGCCTTCCAGGAACGGTCCCTTGAGTGCGGTGAAGACAATCGTGCCCGTCAGGACAGAAAACAGGATGGCCGCCACCAGAAACACAGCAACCAGAACAATCGTCCGGCCTTTGCCTTTGCGGGGCGGTCTGGATCCGCCGCCAGGATCAGTGCCATAGGAGCCATGAGGGTAAAAATAATTCGGGTTTTGACCAGGCTGGAAGTCCCGGGTCCAAGGATTGTTCGGCATATAGTCCTCTTTTCAGCTGATAGTTCCACGCTCGACATCGACACTGACGATCGAGCCGGTTTTCAGGATCTTGGTGGCGTTTTCACAGGCATAGATCACCGGAATGTCCAGAGCCAGGCCAACGGTGGCTGTATGGCTGCATGGATCATCGTCTTCGACGATCATAGCCACAGCCTTTTTCATGAGATTGATCATACTGTTATCAGTACCATGGGCAACCAGGACATAATCTGACCGCAAGTCGGCCATGCGGACATCATCCGGACTGTCGATGACGAGGACTTCACCGCTGACGTTGCCTGTACCGATGCCTTTGCCCTCGACAAGCAAACGGCCGATGGTCTGGACCTTGAGCGTGTTGGTCGTACCACTCATGCCGATCGGCGTACCGCCGGTGATGACGACAACATCGCCATTGCTGACAAAGCCGGATTCGAGGGCTTTGTTCATGCCCAGCTCGAACATCGCATCTGTGGCGTAGACCTCATTGACGAGGAAAGGATAGACCCCCCAGGACAAGGACAGCTGGCGCAAAGACTCCTGCGAGACAGTGGTAGCAATGATCGGGCATTCCGGGCGGAAACGGGAAATCAGGCGAGCGGTGCGGCCACTGTGAGTGACAGCCACAATGGCCCTGGCTTTGAGGTCCATGGCCGTCATGCAGGTGGCATGGCTGATCGCATTGGCCACACTGGGGATCATCTGGTAATCGGTCTTGTTGAAATTGCCCCAGTAGTCGATGGTTTTTTCCGTCTGGCGGGCAATGCTGTCCATCATGGCCAGGCTTTCCACGGGGTATTTGCCTGCGGCAGTCTCGCCGGACAGCATAATGGCGCTGGTACCATCAAGGATGGCATTGGCGACGTCAGAGACCTCTGCCCGGGTCGGGCGGGGATTGCGCATCATGGAGTCCAGCATCTGGGTCGCTGTAATCGAGGGTTTGCCTACCTTGTAGCATTTCTCAATCAGGGATTTCTGGATCGTCGGTACTTCCTGGATCGGAATCTCCACGCCGAGGTCACCACGGGCGACCATGATCCCATCAGACACTTTGAGGATTTCGTCAAAATTGACCACGCCCTCGCGATTTTCGATTTTGGCGATGATGTGCAGATGTTCACCGTTGTGCTTTTCCAGGATTTTGCGGATTTCGAGCACGTCGGCGGCCTTGCGGACGAAAGAAGCGGCGATGAAATCAAACCCCTGCTCGATGGCAAATTTAATGTCAGCGATGTCCTTGTCAGTCAGGGCTGGCAGATTGGTCGAAACGTTGGGTAAGTTGATGCTCTTGTGGTTGGAGACCGGACCGCCATTGAGGACGACGCAGTGGAGCTGCTCGTCTTCGATGGTCTGGACTTCCAGCTCAATCAGGCCGTCGTCGATCAGGATGCGGTCGCCTGTTTTGAGGTCCTTGTGAATATCGGCATAGGAAACCGGGATGAAGGTCTCACTGCCCAGTTCCTGGGATGCGGCGACGGTGATCTGGGCGTTTTCTTCCAGCTGGATGCGGTTGTTGGCAAAATTGCCGGTGCGAATTTCCGGTCCTTTGGTGTCCAGAAGCATGGCAATCGGCAGGTTAAGCTGCTCACGCAGCTTCTTGATCCGTCGGACGCGGCTGAGGTGCTCCTCATGGGAACCGTGAGAGAAATTGAGGCGGGCGACATCCATACCGCGCTGCATCAGCTGGAGCAGGACATCGTCCTGGTCAACCGCAGGGCCCATGGTGCAGATGATTTTTGTTTTACGCATAGTATGTTCTCCTATTCCGTTTCCGGGTTAAATTTCAACTGTTTGCGGATCACATAGTCCAAAATCCGCTGGATCCAGCGGACGGCAAGCAGGACCAGGGTGGGGATGAAAACGCAGACAGCGAGGATCAGGGCGGTGCGCAGCAGAACTAAAAGGCTGCCCAGGAGAATGCCGAAAATCATGGCGGTGGCATTATTCAGGGCATGAAACCGGTCGGTCATGGCAGCGATGGATTCGTTGGCCTGGGCGAGGAAACCGGCAGTCAGCTGGTCGATGTCAAACTGGACCTGTGGCATCGCCACTGCAAAGAGCAGCATGAGCGCCAGGGCAAATTTGAGGGCAATGACGGCCAGGAGCACTGCCCGGATGAGGTGGCTATGACGGTAGTAATGCCGGCACAGCAGGGGATTGACCAAAAGCAAGGTAACGAGCAACAGGGCTGTGATGTACCAGGGCCAGATCCAGCGGGCAGCTTGGTCAGGATTGAGCCGCAAAAAAACGAAAGCAAATGCCGCCAGCAGGCCGACCAGCAAGTGGAATCCTACATGGTGGCGGGTTTCGTACTCTGTATCGCTCCACTGTGGCCCGAGCAAATACCCCTCGAGAAAGTCCATCCCACACCACCTTCGTGTGTCTTTGTACCCACTGGCATTGGCTGTATTTTAGCATAATTCAGCTCGTATAAAAACAGCCCCGGCACCTCTTGGATGGGCGCGGCGCTGGTCATGAGTTGTTTTTTCTGGTGCACGGGTGCGGGTGGAGACAACTGCCTCGCAGGAAGGGTGCTAACGCAGGGAAAAGGGCAAACGGCTGATGGACTCGATCGTCTGGCTCAACTCCTGCCAACCCTCCGGCAGAAAGCCACTGCCTGTGTCCTGGTGGTAGCCAGATGGTGTTTTCAGAGAGAGCGACCAGGCGATCTTGTCGTGGCAGTCATCGCTGGTATCGGTGTCATGCTTGTCGGCAGGCTGTTCTTGGGTCATGAGCCGGCTGCTGGCAGCGGGCTGCAGAGTCACGTCCGGCAAGTCGAACCGACTCAGGGAGCAAGTCAAGCTCTGGCGCAGAGATTCAATCTGCTCTGGCCGCAGGGAGCGCGTAAAATTGTTCGTCCAAGTATTGCTTTCCCGCCAGGTCATATAACCGCGGGCCAAGTCAATGTGGACCGATAAAAAGCCTTTGCGATAGACCGCGAGTTCGCAATCCAGCGCCTCAATATCCCGGATTGACATGTGTACCTCAATAGCCACTGGCCTGAGCCTTTGTTCACAGGAAATTTTATATAGTATACCACAATATCTCTTGACAGTTAAGCAAATTGATCGTTCGGCTTCACCAAGAGATACGCTCAGTTTTTGTGAATATCGTTGTCCACTCGGATGGTCTGGCGTATCACCTGTGTTACACGGGTTCAGCGACCAGAGCAAGGAGCAGTCTGACCAAATCAGACAGGTCGTCGAGCGCCAAATATTCTGCCTCGGAGTGGACCTGCTGCATACCGCAGGAAAGGACCATGCCGGAAAGGCCTGCCTGGGACAAGACATTCAAGTCGCTGCCCCCGCCCGTTGCAATCAGGCGGGCTGCTTTCCCGATGGCAGCACAGGCTGCCTGGAAGCGGCGCACGACTGGAAGGTCCGGGTCCACACGGTACGGATGGTACGACTGGCGTGTTTGCACAGTTACGGACGCACCTGACTCAGCCGCAGCTTGTTCCATGCAGTCGATCATGTCCCGGGCTTGGGCAGAAAGTCGCTGTTGATCGAGCGAACGGCACTCCGCGGTCACCGTGCAGCTGGCTGCGACGATATTGGTCTCACTGCCGCCGGCGATCCGACCTATATTGGCGGTGGTTTCCGGATCGACCCGACCCAGCCGCATCCGGGCAATCCCCCGGGCTGCCACCTCGATCGCATTGATGCCCGTTTCCGGGGCAATGCCGGCGTGGGCCGGACGCCCCTGTACAACGAAGTTCAGATGCAAGTGGCCTGGTGCAGCGATGATCCCGGTGCCTGGTGAGCCACTGGTATCAAGGACATACCCTTCGCGCGCACTGAGTGTACGGGCGTCAAAAGCCGAGATGCCCTGGAGATGGACCTCCTCGGCAACAGTAAAAAGCAATTCCAGCGGGCGGTGCGGTTTTCCCCTGGTCCGCAGTTCATGGAGCAACGCCAGGACTGCAGACACGCCTGCCAAGTCATCCGCTCCGAGAATCGTGGTCCCGTCGCTGCGGAAAATCCGGTCGCTGCCAAGATGGACTTTCTTATCCAGGCACGGCTGGACGGTGTCCAGATGCGTTGAAAGCAGCAGCGGCGCCTGCCGGGCTTTTTCGTCCCATCCTGCGGGCTTGTCAACATCAGGGACGTGCTCGATCGCCCAGTTGGCTGGCACCCGGCAGAGCAGATTGCCGGTCGTGCCGCCCAGCCGACTGGCTGCATCGTCCTCTGCAACTGTCAGGCCGAGGGCTGTGAGTTCAGTCGTCACGGCAGCGGCAACCTGGCGTTCGCCCAGCGAAGGGGCATCCAGCGAGGCCAGGCGCAGAAACAAATCCACCAGGTGTTTTTCGTCGATCATGGCAGCCTCCTGTCAGTTTAAGAGAAAATCGCTGGCCTGCTGCAGGCCTGGAAAGCCTTGCTGGCGCAAAACTTCATATGTGACGATGGCAACGGCATTAGCCAGATTCAAGGACCGGCTCTCCGACTGCATCGGGATGCGGATGCAACGCTCCGGATGAGCCTGAAGGAGCGACTCTGGCAGCCCCTTGGTTTCTTTGCCGAAAACCAGAACGGTATCGCCAGTATAAGTGGGTTGGGCGTAGGTTCGAGGCGCCTTCGTGGTCGCAAAGAACAGGTTTTTCCCGGCAAAAGCCCGCTGCCAGTTGTCAAAATCCGGCCAGACCGTCAAGTCGAGGTCAAACCAGTAATCCAGGCCGGCCCGCTTGAGCTGGCGATCACTGATCGAAAAGCCCAGAGGCTCAACCAAGTGCAGGCGCGAACCCGTCGCCACACACGTCCGGGCGATGTTGCCCGTATTCTGAGGGATCTCCGGTTCAATCAGGACAATCTCAATCATTGTGGTGCTTCCGCTCCTTTTCCATCTGGTCCTGGGCAAATAGCTCCAATTTCTTAAGGCGATGGTTCATGCCAGACTTGCCCAGCGGAGGTTCGAGGGTCTCTCCCAGTTCTTTGAGCGACAAGTCAGGATTTTCCAGCCGGGCCCGGCCTGCAGCAGCAAGCTCCTCCGGCAGCGCCCCGAATAATCCTGATTTTTCCAGGAAATGGAGCAGCTCCAGCTGCCGGGCTGCTGTATGGGCGATCCGGGTGCTGTTGGCGCTGTCGCAATTGACCACGCGATTGACGGAGTTGCGCATTTCTTTTTCTACGCGCAGGGACTCAAAAGCCAAAAGCGACTGGTGGGCTCCGCCATGCAGGAGGAAATCGGCAATCTGCTGGCCTTCCTTGATGTAGACCACCACATGGCCATGGCGCCTGACCAGACCGGACCGGATATCGAGTGCAGCCAGGAATTGTCCCAGCCAGATGGCGACATCTTCCCGGCGCAGGTCAAATTCGAGGTGGTAGGCCTTGATCGGATCGCGGATGGAGCCGCTGGCCAGAAACGCAGCTCGCAAGATCGCCTTGGTGCAGTGCTTGACCTTGTCTGGAGCCAGCCAAAAAGGACCTTCCAACACATCAATGTCCAATTGGTCAGCAAGATCCTGCCGGATCCGTCCGACCAGGTCCTCTGGCGCGAGTACGATGCTGAGGGTTTCTTTGCCAGCGACCAGCTCCGGGGCCACGTGATAGCGTTCCAGGACAAGGCGAGCCACCAAGCCGGCATAACTGGGGTTGGCGGTCGTCAGAACAATCTCGCTGCTGCTCTGGCGATGGGCACAGGCAAGTGCAACGGCTAATTCAGCCAGCTGGCAATTCCGTTCGCTGCCGCTTTGCATGTTGAGCTCATCCTTGATCTGCTGGGAAAAACTCTGGGCCGGGCAGCCTGCCTGATGAGTTAACTGGTCTGGCTTTCTGGTCATCGATAGGCCAGTCCCAGACCCAGGATCAGACGAGCCAGCAAGGTGTGGTCATGCCGGATCACCCCGTTGCTGACAATGGCCAGGGGGGCTTCAAGCATCTGGACTCCCAGGGACTTGAGAACCTCGGCGTCTGCAGAGACAGGGATGGCACTTTCCAGCTGGTACTTTTCGATCAGGCGTTCCTCGATCCAGGCATTGTTGGTGATGCAGTAGTCAATCAATCCGCAGCCACTCTTGAGACCGGCATGTTCGAGGATGGCTTTGACATGGTCGCTGGCTGTGTAGCCCAGCGTTTCAGCGGGCTGGGTCATGATGTTGCTGACATAGATTTTGGCCACCGGGTTTTTTTGGATGGCGGCGACAATCTGCGGGAACAGCAAGTTGGGAATGATGCTGGTGTACAGGCTGCCCGGCCCGAGCACAATCACCTCGGCCGCCAGGATAGCCTGGGCCGCCTCCGGCAAGGGCTGGGCATCTTCCGGCAGCATGGACAAGCGCACAATCCGGTTCTCCTTGCTGACGGTTCGAGCACCGATCTGGGCTTCACCCTTGATCGATGTACCATCCGCCAGGTGCGCGACGAGATCGATGGTCGAAAGGCTTACCGGCAAGACCTTGCCTTCTACCGCCAGGACTTTGGAAACGTTGCGGACGGCATCGGAAAAATTGCCGCAGACTTCGTTCATGGCGGCGATGAACAGATTGCCGAAGCTCTGTCCCTGGAGGCGGCCATCCTTGAAGCGGAAATTGAACAACTCAGACAGCAGCGGTTCGGTGTCGGCCAGAGCCAGAATACAGTTACGGATATCCCCAGGCGGCAACATGCCGAGATCTTCCCTGAGCATACCGGAAGAGCCGCCATTGTCTCCAACAGTGACAATAGCAGTCAGATTGTGCGAGTAAAGTTTGAGACCGCGCAGCAGCATGGACAGGCCCGTGCCACCCCCTATGACCACCACACGCGGCCCGGACTTCGGATTTTTGGCAAACTGGATCAGGCGCTCATCAAAACCTTGCATCATAGGGCTCCAGGCAGGCTGCGTTTGCTGAAATAACGCGAATCCTTCTGTAAATCACGATGGTCGACGACGATTGAGACTTGGCTATCCTCCAGCCGTTTGGCCAAGGCTTCGGCGAGCGCGACCGAACGATGACGCCCACCACTGCAACCCACGGCAATCATCAGGCGGACCTTGCCTTCCCGGATGTAGAGTGGAATGGTGAAATTGAACAGATCCACCTGTTTGTCCAGAAAGGTTTCTGTTTCCGGAAAAGAAAGCACGTAGTCCTTCACGTCCGGATCGAGTCCGCTCTGCGGGCGCAAGTTCTCCTGGTAGAAAGGATTGGGCAGGAAGCGGACATCGAGCACGCAATCACTGTCCACTGGCACACCATATTTGAACCCAAAAGATTGGATGAGAATGGACATCCGTTTGTCCAGACCAGGACCTGAAAGCATGGCATAGATCATGTCGCGCAATTCGGCTGGGCCGAGGTTGGATGTTTCGATAATGTCCGAGACCCGGTCTTTCAAGGGGGCCAGACGCTCGCGTTCCAGAGAAATGGCCTGGGCCAGGCTGCGGCCAAGCGCCAGCGGATGGTTGCGGCGACTGAGTTTATAGCGGTTGATCAAGACCTGGTCCGTGGCATCGAGGAAGACGATGCGCAGGTTGTGACCTTGCTCGCGCAGGAGCTCCAGAACGGGTACCACCTCATTGAAAAGATTGGAACTGCGCACATCGATGACAATAGCCAGACGACTATTCCTCGACAGGATGGGATCCTGGTTTTTACTCTTGGCCAGATAAGTCGTCTGGTAGGTCCGGATCAGCTCCGGGATCAGGGATGGCGGCAAATTGTCGACACAGAAATACCCCATGTCTTCCAGGTAGTTGGCAGCCAGGCTTTTGCCAGCTCCAGACATTCCGGTCAAGATCAGAATTTCCATATGCTCTCCTTGACTGGCTTTTAATCCCAGTCACCAATGAACAAGACCTCACGCTCGAGCAAGATGCCTGTTTCACGCTCAACGGTCGCCTGGACATAATTGAAAACTGCAGCCACATCGGAAGCGGTGGCCTGGCCGAGATTGACAATGAAGCCTGCATGCTTGGTCGACACAGCTGCGCCGCCGATCGCAAAGCCCTTGAGGCCGCAGTCGGAGATCAGTTTGCCGGCGTAATGGCCGGGCGGGCGTTTGAAGGCGCTCCCGGCACTGGGCAGTTCAAGCGGCTGTGATGTCCGACGGCGGACAGCCAGATCGTTCATCTCTTTTTGGATCTCCGCCGGATCCTGAGGTTTGAGGCAGAGTGTTGTTTCGGTCACGATCCGGTCGGTTCCCTTGAAAAGGCTGGTGCGATATCCAAAAGCAAGTTCCGGCCCCTCAGCGATTCGCTCTGTCCAGTCTGTGTCCAGATACCGGGTGGAATGGACAACATCCGCCATGCAATGCTCATACGCTCCGGCATTCATCATCACCGCACCACCGATCGTACCGGGGATGCCGGACGCAAAAGCGAGGCCTCCGAGGCCTTCCCGGGCGGCATAGGCTGCAACACGGGAGAGCAGGGCGCCTGCTCCGGCGACCAGACAATTGTTCGTGCGCCGGATGGTCGCCATCGGCTGGCCCAGGCTGATCACGATCCCGCGAATCCCCCGGTCGGCCACGACCACGTTAGAGCCATTGCCCAGGACTGTTACCGGCAAATGATGCTGCCGGGCGAGCTTGAGGATCGCTACCAGCTCGTCTGGGGTTGCAGGTTCAATGTAAAAGTCGGCCGGGCCGCCCACTCGGAAAGTCGTATGGCTTGACATCGGTTCATCGCGACGGACCCGGGCACTGTCCAGTGCCAGATGGGTGGCCAAGTCGGCGGCAAACGCGTCGCGCTGGGCTTGGTTGAACTGAAGGTGTTCCTGGCGGTCTGCTAGCGTCATCGCTAATCGGATCCCGCTGTCAGGTCGAAGGACCGAATACCCGGTCTGTCAGAGCTTTGGCGGCATTGTAGCCCATCTTCTTCTGACGGAAATTGATGGCTGCCACCTCGACGATGATTGCCAGGTTGCGGCCAGGCCGGACCGGGATGGTGATGGATGGCACATCGATGCCCAGTACAGGGGTGGTTTCTTCGTTGATCCCGAGGCGCTCGTAGGTTTTTTTCTCATCCCAGAGCTCGAGGTTGATAACAAAGTTGATGTTCTCCTGCATCTTGACCGAGGAGACGCCGTAGAGCTCTTTGACATCGAGGATGCCAATCCCGCGGATCTCGATCAGGTGGCGGATAATCTCCGGCGCGCGGCCTAGCAAGGTTGTGTCCGAAACCCGACGAACCTCGACCAGGTCGTCGGCGATCAGGCGGTGGCCCCGCTTGACCACCTCTAGGGCGGTTTCGCTTTTACCGACGCCGCTTTCGCCGAGAATCAGGATGCCCTCACCGTAAACCTCGATCAGGACGCCGTGCATCGACATGCGTGGCGCCAGCTCCACATTGAGGTATTTGACGATGGCCGAGGTAAAATCTGATGTAGGCAGATGGGTGCGCAGGACGGGAGTCGAATACTTCTGCGAGCATTCGATTAACTCTGGATGGGCCTCATGATTTCTGGTCAGGACCAGGCAGGGGATCCCGCGCGAAAAAAGGGCATCGATCCGCTCGTAGCGTTCCTTGCTCTCCATGCGGTCCAGGAAGGCCGTCTCCATGTTGCCAAGGACCTGGATCCGGTCCGGGCCAAAATGGTCAAAATAGCCCGCCAGCTGCAGGCCAGGACGTGTGACGTCAGCGACTGAGATGCGGATCTCCTCGAGGTTGCCGTACTCGGCTACCACTTCAAGTTCGAATTCTTTGACAATACTCTGTAGGGATACAGGTGCCATATATAACCTCCGGCTCCAATACGACTGCGTCCTGGCTTGCGATACGCTCGTACGCCGGCAGACGTGTTCAGGTTGATTATAAACAAAAAGGGGGCTGCGGGAAAGGCGAGGTTGTCTCTTATCACCCGCATGCAGTCGGCCGATGAAAAAAAGGTTGTCTCAGGGCAGAAACGCATCTGCATCTGAGACAACCTCTATACTGGAGCGGGATACGAGATTCGGACTCGCGACTTTCACCTTGGCAAGGTGACACTCTACCACTGAGTTAATCCCGCATTTGCATCAGTGATTATAGGAAAATCACGGGTGCTTGTCAATCGGTTTCACCCCCCAGTCGCTCGATGGCTGCGACAATTTCGAGGCGCACGACTCGGGCGGTTTCAGGATGGCTGTCGAGCCAGGACCTCAGGACTGTGATGCCGCGCGGATCGCCAAAATCGCCGAGACAGAGCGCTGCCACCTGCTTGTCCTCAGCGCGGCGAAAAGCCGTGCGCATGGCGTTGAAGCTTTCTGGAGTATGGCTGACGCGCCCGGCCTCGGAGAGGAAGATCATCAGGGCTTCAACGGGGCCTGCAACTGGCAAGTCCTTGTCCAGCGCCGCCTGCAAACGCTCGGTCAGCCATTGGACCGATAGGGGCGCATGTTGTACCAGCACCTGTTTGAGTGCGTCCGTGATCAGATCGTCAGGTTGGATCGTTGCCATGAAGCGGTCAAGGATGCATTTGAGCTGAGAGTCTTCGCAATAGGGTCCGACGGTCAGAAGCAGACGGCTGATGGCCAGAGATCGTAGATCTTCGAAATCTGCCTGCAGACGGTTGAAATCCTCACCCAAGATGAAGTCGACCACGGCCTTGCAGCTGGCATCATCGGCAACCAGCAGCTTCTGGATCGGCTGGGGCAGGTCGTCATCGCACAAGGCTGCCGCATGCCAGGCCAGTTCAACCATCTGGGCTGGCTGGGGATGATCACCAAGCCATTCGAGCGGCCGGCCTTTGAACAGCACAGCCTGCTTCTGGTCGTCATAGACAGTCAGTTCCTGGTCGAACCAAGACTGGCTGTCGATCTGAACCTGCAGGATATCTGTGTCATACTGGATCTGGTCCAGAATCTTGTGAAAATGCTCGCCATACCAGGTATTGTATTGGTGCAGGATGTTGGTTAAAACGGGATTGAATTGCATGGGGCCAGCCTCCGCTGAATTGGAAAAGCCTCCGGGTTAGACGGAGGCTTCTGGTTTTTGGAGGCACCACCCAGACTCGAACTGGGGAGTAAAGGTTTTGCAGACCCTTGCCTTACCACTTGGCTATGGTGCCAGATGCGATTGGCCGGTGTCGCCACCGGCCAATCAGGATTGGAGCGGGATACGAGATTCGGACTCGCGACTTTCACCTTGGCAAGGTGACACTCTACCACTGAGTTAATCCCGCGTTTTGGTGGGTACTACAGGACTTGAACCTGCGACCCCATGCGTGTGAAGCATGTGCTCTCCCAGCTGAGCTAAGCACCCATCAGGTGGTGACCCGTAGGGGAATCGAACCCCTGTATTCGCCGTGAAAGGGCGATGTCTTAACCGCTTGACCAACGGGCCATATATGGTAGCGGCGGTCGGATTCGAACCAACGACACTTCGGGTATGAACCGAACGCTCTGGCCAACTGAGCTACGCCGCCACGTCTGAGGTACTTGCGTGTTTTACACGCTAGATGATCATACCAGCGAAGTAAACCTTTGTCAAATGGTTTGCATCCCTTTTTCACCCATTTTCAAATATCTTTTCCTGCTTTCAGACAGAAAAAAGCCCGCCTCGAGTGGTCATACTGAGACGGGCTTTGGTGTGCAGGTCAGGAGAAATCAAGCTGGGAGTTCTTACTTGATTTCGACGACAGCGCCGGCTTCCTTGAGCTTAGCAGCGACAGCATCGGCATCTTCCTTGCTGACGTTTTCCTTGATGGCTTTCGGAGCGCCGTCGACGAGGTCTTTGGCTTCTTTGAGGCCGAGGCCAGTCAGTTCACGGACAGCTTTGATGACGTTGATCTTGGTAGCGCCGGCTTCCTTGAGGATGACGGTGAATTCGGTCTGCTCTTCAACAACGGCAGCTGGAGCAGTGCTACCGGCAGCCGGGGCAGCCACAGCCATTGCAGCGGCGGAGACGCCGAATTCGGTTTCGAGGGCCTTGACGAGCTCAGCCAGTTCCATGACGGACAGGGCTTTGACTTCTTCGATGAATTGGGTAATTTTTTCACTAGCCATGGTAAATACCTCCATTTAAATTGATCCTGTCAGGATCTTGGTGTTGATTTTAGGCAGGGTGCGGATTATTCAGCTGCGACGACTGCGAGCTGCGCGACAGCAGTGACGCCAGCTTCTTCGCCTTTCTTGGCGATTTCGTTGAGTGCGACGGCCAGACCGGTGATCGGAGCCAGCAGGGTGAACACGACTTGGCCGTAGAGCACGTCTTTGCCAGGGATGGCAGCCAGACTCTGGACATCACTGACCGAAATGGCTTTGCCTTCCAGAACGCCGCCTTTGATCTTCATCGCGTCGAACTTGTCGGCGAAGGATTTGACAGCCTTGGCCGGAGCCGTGACTTCATCCTTGCTGTAAGCGATGGCGATCGGACCTTTGAGCATCTCTTCGACGCCGGTGACACCAGCAGCCTCAAGTGCACGGCTAGACAGGGTGTTCTTGATGACTTGGTATTTGACGCCGGCTTTACGGAATTCTGCGCGCATGGCCGTGTCCTGAGCGACGGTCAGACCGCGATATTCAACGAATACCATGGCTTGGGCCTGCTTGAACTCAGCAGCAAGATCAGCGACGATCTGTGCCTTTTGATCAAGAATTTTCTTACTGGGCATGGGAGTACCTCCTTTTTTCAAAATAAAAACCCCTCACGCCAACAAGACGGGAGGGGTTTGCAAGACAAATCCAGCTGGCAAGCCGCTGGTTGCCTCAGACCAGAGGTCAGAAGGCCAGGGGTTGCTCGGGTTTGGTTTGCTACCTCGGCAGGATGGTCTTTTCAATCCGTCGGGGGGACGGATTCCTGCTGTCTTGGGCGCTTTGGACAAGTATAGGGGGGCCTGTTCAAATTGTCAACATTTAAACCAGCTTGGTGGTGTTGACTTTGATACCGGGGCCCATGGTCGAAGTGATGGTGACACTACGCAGGTAGTGGCCCTTCGCTGCGGCCGGTTTAGCCTTGATGACGGCATCCATCAGGGTCTTGAAGTTCTCAGCCAGTTTTTCCTGACCGAAGGAGACCTTGCCGATGGGGCAGTGAATGATGTTCGTCTTGTCGAGGCGGTATTCGATCTTACCGGCTTTGATTTCGGCGATCGCCTTGGTAATGTCCATGGTGACGGTACCGGATTTCGGGTTCGGCATCAAGCCCTTCGGGCCGAGCAACTTACCGAGGCGGCCGACGACACCCATCATGTCCGGGGTGGCAACGACGACATCATAATCAAACCAGTTTTCCGAGGTAATCTTGGCAACCAGCTCTTCGGCACCGACAAAATCAGCGCCAGCGGCAGTCGCTTCGTCGGCTTTCGGACCCTTGGCGAATACCAGAACGCGTTTGGTGCGGCCGGTACCATGGGGCAGAACGACGGCACCGCGGACCTGCTGGTCAGCATGGCGGGAGTCGACACCGAGGCGAATGTGCAACTCGACGGATTCGTCGAATTTGGCTTTTGCGGTCTGCTGGACCAAGTTGATGGCTTCATCTGGCTCGTAGCTCACGGAGCGGTCGACCAGTGAAGCAGCGGCGGTATAACGTTTACCCTTCTTCATTTACAATCCTCTCCTTCGCCTTAGCCTTCAGTGACCACAATGCCCATGCTGCGGGCTGTTCCGGCGACCATGCGGGCGCAGGACTCGAGGTCGGAAGCATTGGTGTCGACCAGTTTGATCTGGGCGATCTTCATGACTTCAGACTGGGTGATCTTGGCGACTTTTTCTTTGTTCGGCTTGCCCGAACCACTTTCGATGTTGCAGGCTTTTTTCAACAGCACGGGTACCGGCGGAGTCTTGGTAATGAAAGAGAAGGAACGGTCGGCAAAGACCGTGATGATAACCGGAATGATCAATCCGACATCCTTGGCAGTTCTTTCATTGAACTCTTTGACAAACGCGGCGATATTGACACCGTGCTGACCCAGAGCTGGTCCAACCGGCGGCGCTGGCGTTGCTTTACCTGCTGGGATCTGTAATTTTACATACCCGGTAATTTTTTTGGCCATATACGTCCACCTCCCAAAATGTTTGCCGGACAAGTCCCGGCTGCCTTATCTTCGCGCCGCTTGCGGCGTGAGGAATCTCGTACAGAATCGTTTGGTGATGCGTCGCGTGCATCAGATGCGCAGGATCTGGGTCAGTTCGAGTTCGACTGGCGTCTCGCGGCCGAACATGGAAACCAGCACGCGGACTTTCTTCTTCTCAAGGTTGATCTCCTCGACGGTGCCGATGAAGCTCTCCAGCGGGCCATTGATGACCTTGACGGAATCGCCGATGCCGTAGTCGACCACCGGTTCCCAAGTCGACTCGAGACCCATCAGCATGAGCTCCTCTTCAGTCAGGGGGGTCGGCTTCGAGCTCGAAGGTCCGACGAAACCAGTTACGCCGCGGGTGTTGCGGACGATGTACCAGATCTCGTCAGTCAGGATCATCTTCACCAGGACGTAGCCGGGGTAGATCTTGCGCTGAGTGACCTTTTTCTTGCCGTCCTTGATCTCAACCTGTTCTTCCATGGGCACGGAGACTTCCTGGATGAAGTCATGGATGCCCCGGTTCTCCACGATCTGCTCAAGGGTTGCCTTGACTTTGTTTTCGTAACCTGAGTAAGTATGGACAACGTACCACTTGGCCTCGTTGGGCGCACTATCCAAAGCATCTGCCATCGATTTCTAGCTCCTTAGGACCGCAACGCCAAACCGGCGGTCAGTTTGCGGCGGTTGTTTCTGAAGCCGCAGCCGCAGCTGTGGTTTCGGCCACTTGCGCAACCGTCGGCTCGGTGGCCGAGGTCTCTGCCGCAACAGTGGTGGTGGTTGTTTCAGCCGGTGCTGCGGGTGTATAGAATCCGACGGCCGAAAGGACGCCTCCCAGCAGGGAATCGACAGCAAACAGGATGGCACCGGCAATAACGATGATCGCCAGGACTGTCGCCGTGCTCTGAATCAGGCGCTTGCGGTCGGGCCACATGATGCGCTTGATTTCGGCTTTCATGCCGGCAAAAAAAGCGCTAAGACCCTTGCCCATGCGCTTGAAATAGGCTGCGAAGCGGTTACTTCCGCCCTTGCTTGCCTTTTTTTTAGCGGGTTTGTTGGTTTTGCTGTCTGCCATAATCAATACATCCTGACCAGCATGAAGCCGTTTATTTAGTCTCGCGATGAACCGTGTGCTTGCGGCAGAACCGGCAATATTTTTTCATTTCGAGTCGGTCCGGGTCATTTTTCTTGTTCTTCATAGAGTTGTAATTGCGCTGCTTGCAATCGGTGCAAGCCAGGGTGATCTTGTCGCGTGCGCCTGCCTTAGCCATGGTTCAATCCTCCGCCTTGTCTTTATCAGTCTGAATCGGGTTTCTTTCCATAAAAAAAAGATCCCTCTTGTGGACGAGCAAACAGGAGTCTACCACAAAGAAGGGACCTTGTCAAACAAAACTCAGCGGTGCGTGGTTGATGGTTGATGCTTGTTGATCAACGGCGTTTCTTCAACTCGGCGTAGATGGAATCGAGGGGGATTTCGCTTTGAACCAGCAGAACATTAAGATGATACAGCAAATCAGAAACTTCGTAAATGATTTCGCCGGCATGGTTGTTCTTGGCAGCAATGATGACTTCGGCCGCTTCTTCGCCGATTTTCTTGCAAATTTTGTCGACACCCTTGTCAAACAGGTAATTGGTGTAGGATCCTTCCTTGGGGTTTTGCTTGCGGTCCTCGATGACGGCGTACAGCTCGTCCATGATGTTTCCGATCTGGCTCATGTGTGCTCTCCTTTTCAAGTTAAAGTTCGTTGATCTGGCGGTAGAAGCAGGAATGGTTGCCGGTGTGGCAGGCCGGCCCGATCTGGTAGATGTCGGCAATCAGGGTGTCGGCGTCACAATCGACCGCCAGGCTGCGCAGCTGCTGGAAATGGCCGGATGTCTCGCCCTTGAGCCAGAGCTTTTTGCGGCTGCGGCTGTAATAATGCATCAGCCCGGTGGACTGGGTTTTTTCAAAGGCTTCCTGGTTCATGTAGGCCAGCATGAGGATTTCCTGGCTGGATTGCTCACGGACGATGACGGGAATCCGGCCCTGATCGTCCAGTTTAAGCTTAGGCCAGAAAGCGCCGGGCAGGACCAGTCCTTTGCCGGTTGCCGCGCTGCTGTCAGTCAGCTGGCCATTCGGCAGGCGCTCCTCATGGGGCGGCCGGATGGGGACCCCACGCAGATTAAGGTAGCTCTTGAGGGTCGGGATGGCGATTTCGCCAAAATGAAACAGGCTGGCGGCCAGGACCGCATCGGCACCACCGCTGACCAGGCCATCGTAGAAGTCGGACAACTGGCCGGCACCGCCGGAAGCAATGACCGGGATCGAGACCCGCTCAGCGATCGCCCGGGTGATTCCGAGGTCGTAGCCGCTCTTGGTGCCGTCCTTGTCCATGCTGGTTAGAAGAATTTCGCCGGCACCGAGCTTTTCGACCCGGGTGGCCCACTCAATCGCGTCCAGACCGGTGTAGCGGGTGCCGCCGGCAATCATGACCTCGTAGCGGCCGAGTGGATTCTTGCGGACATCGATTGCAACGACGATGCACTGGCTGCCAAAGCGCTCGGCAGCCTGAGTGATCAGGGCTGGATTCTGGACGGCGGCCGAATTCAGGGAGACTTTGTCAGCGCCAGCCTGGAGCAGGACCCGGATATCCTCGAGGGTCCGGATGCCACCCCCCACGGTGAACGGGATGAAGACCTGGCGCGCAACTTGGCGCACGACGTCGATCAGAATGCCGCGTTCTTCGAGTGTAGCGGAAATATCGAGGAAGACCAGCTCGTCTGCGCCTGATTCGTTGTAGGCTTTGGCGATCTCCACCGGATCACCAGCGTCGCGGATATTGATGAAATTGACGCCTTTGACGACACGGCCGGCCCGGACGTCCAGGCAGGGGATTATGCGTTTGGCCAGCATTGTCTAAGACTCACCGTCCCTTCGTAGATGGCTTTGCCGACAATGACGCCGGCAGCGCCCGTCTGGCGCACGGCTTCGATGTCGGCATAGGTGCCGATACCGCCAGAGGCGATGAGCGCCAGGCCGGTTTTTTCGACCAGCTCCTGGACGCGGTCGGTCGCCGGGCCGACCATCATGCCGTCGCGGGCAATATCGGTGAAAATAATCGTTCGCGCACCGAGCGCTTCCATGGTCTGGGCGAACTCAAGCGCCGGCAGGCCACTGCCATGCGTCCAGCCATCGATGCTGACCTCGCCATCGCGGGCATCGATCCCGATGGCCACGCGGTCCGGGTAGCGTTTGAGGACTTGCTCAATCATGGGACGATCCTTGACAGCGGCCGTGCCGAGGACGGCTCGGGCGATGCCACTGGCCAGCAGGGTTTCGAGATGGTCCAGGGTGCGGATGCCGCCGCCGGTCTGGACCAGGAGGCCTGTTGCGCGGCTGATGGCGCGGATCAGGTCGACCTGGGCGGGGACGCCGCTTCGGGCCGCATCGAGGTCGACGACATGGAGCCAGGCGGCCCCGGCATCGCGGAAGGACTGGGCCATGGCGATCGGGTCATCATGGTAAACAGTGACCTGGTTGTAATCGCCCTGGCGGAGGCGGACACACTGGCCACCAAGCAGGTCGATTGCCGGGTAGATGATGAAATCAGGGTCAGCCATCAATCTTCGTCGCCTCCGAATACCCAGCCTGAAAGCAGCTTGAGGCCGCTGTCACCACTTTTCTCGGGGTGGAACTGGGTCAACAAGATGTTATCTTTCTGCACAGCTGCCGCAAACGAAACTCCATGGGTGCAGCGGGCAGCTACCAGGGCCGGGTCAGTCGGATCACAATAATAGGAATGGACAAAATAGTAGTGCGTTCCGTTGGGCAAGATCGAAAGGCGGGAGTCTTCGAGCTGGTTCCAGCCCATGTGCGGGATCTTCAGGTCTGACCGAGGCTGGAAGCGGCGCACCGTACCAGGCAGGATGCCAAGGCCGCGAGCATCTCCTTCTTCACTGCTCTCAAACATCAGCTGCATACCCAGGCAGATGCCAAGGAAAGGGCGGCCTGTCAGCAGATACTGGCGGATCGCCTCGTCGAGTCCTTTTTGCTCGAGTTGCTCGAGGGCATAGCTCATGGCACCGACACCAGGCAGGATCACCCGGTCAGCCCGGAAAATCACATCCGGGTCACTGGTGATTTCGGCGCGCTGGCCCAGATAGGTCAGAGCCTTGGCGACACTGCCGAGGTTGCCCATTTCATAGTCGATGATTGCAATCATGGAACTCTCCGTTTCCGTTCGTCCGGTACCAAGCAGCGTTGTGCGCAGATCAGACCAGAGGCTGTCCGGTCAGGCGTTCATAGGCTTCGCGATACTTGGCTGCAGTTTTCGTGATGACTTCCTGGGGCAGCTGTGGGGCCGGCGGTGTTTTGTCCCAGTCGAGGGTCTCGAGCCATTCGCGCAGGTACTGCTTGTCAAAGCTCTTCTGGGCTCGGCCGGGTTCGTAGTCGGCCATTTCCCAGAAACGTGAGGAGTCCGGAGTAAAGATCTCGTCGGCAACGACGAGATGGCCATCGAGCAGGCCAAATTCGAATTTCGTGTCTGCCAGGATGATGCCGCGGCTTTCGGCATAGGCCGCCGCCTTGGCATAGAGGGCCAGGCTCTTTTCCTCGAGCTTGGTAGCCATGGCCGATCCGATCAGCTTGCCCAGCTCGGCAATCGTGATGTTGATATCGTGGCCTTCCTCTGCTTTGGTCGAGGGGGTGAACATCGGCTGAGGCAGGCGGTCACACTGGCGCAGGCCTTCCGGCATCTTGACGCCGCTGACGGTGCCATACTGGCGGTACTCCTTGAGGGCGGAGCCTTCGAGGTAGCCACGGACGATGCATTCGGCTGGAAGCATCTGAACCTTTTTGACCCACATGGAGCGGCCGGCCAGCTGGTCAGCATATCGATCGAGGCCGAGCGGGTATTCGACCGGATTGGTCGAGATTACATGGTTGGGCACGACATCCTTGGTGTAATCGAACCAGAACGCGGCGATGCTGTTCAGAACTTTGCCTTTGTCCGGGATCAGTTCGGCAAAAACCACATCGAAAGCCGAGATGCGGTCAGTGACTACAATCAGAAGCGAATCGCCGAGGTCATAGACGTTCCTGACTTTGCCCCGGACAAACAGCGGCAGGTCGATAAAGGATGTGTCATTTAAGAGTTCTGACATGGGTTCCTCCTGGACAATCAAAGTACACCTTTGGTGCTGGGAATCTGGCCGGTGCGGGCCGGATCGATGCGGACAGCCTCACACAGGGCCCGGGCCAGGGCTTTGAACAGGCCTTCGATGATGTGATGATCATTTTTACCATAGCGGCAGGACAGGTGCAAGGTCATGCCAGCGTTGAACGTCAGGGCGCGGAAGAACTCTTCGGCCAGCTGAGTGTCAAAGTCACCCACAGACGGTGCCTTGTGTTCGGCCTGGTAAACGAGGAACGGGCGGCCGGACAAATCCACGACAGCCTCGATCAGGGCTTCATCCATGGGGATGACGGCCTGGCCATAGCGGTTGATGCCACGCTTGTCACCAAGGGCCCGGGCGAAGGTCTGGCCAAGGACAATACCGACATCCTCAACAGTGTGGTGGCCATCGACAATCAGGTCACCTTCGGCCCGGATGGTCAGGTCAAACTGAGCATGCTTGGCCAGAAGGGCCAGCATATGGTCGAAAAAACCGATCCCGGTCTGGATGTCGGAACGGCCTTGGCCATCGAGGTCGAGCGAGATGTGGATATCTGTTTCCTGGGTTTTGCGGTCTTGCTGAGCAATACGCATGGGGCGGCCTCCTTGTTTGCGTAGATCTTGCTTCATTATAGGGCCTGACAGCATCACTGGCTATCTGTTGCAATCCCGGTCAGGGCCGTGATGAACGCATCCATTTCCGAGTCTGTACCAATGGAGACACGCAGGAAATTCTCGATCCGGGGCTGTTTGAAATGGCGGACCAGGATCCCCGCATCGCGCAGGCGGGCGTAGAGGTCTGCTGCTTTCAATCGGTCATGGCGGATGAAGATGAAATTGGCGGCTGAGGGCAGGACGAAAAAACCGAGGGTTTGGAGTGCTTTTATTGTGCGTTCCCGGGTGGCCATGATCCGAGCTCGGGTGGTTTCAAACCATGGGCCATCGGCAAAAGCAGCAATGGCACACGTCTGGGCGAGGCTGTCGAGTGTGTAGGAATTGAATGAATCCCGGATCCGTTCCAGGGCATGGATCAAGTGGGGATCGCCGATGGCAAAGCCGATGCGCATCCCAGCCAGGGAGCGCGACTTGGACAGGGTCTGGATGACGAGAATATTGTCGAATTCGGTCAACAGGGCGACGGCTGATTCTCCGCCGAAATCGACATAAGCCTCATCGACCAGGACCAGGCGATCGTGATCTGAATCAGCCAGGGCACGGATGTCGTCGAGGGAGATGGCGATGCCCGTTGGGGCATTGGGATTGGCCAGGACGATACCGGCGCATGAGGCTTTCAGGCGCTCGAGTGGCATCGTGAAATCGTCAGCCAAAGGAACCGTCCGGTAGGGGATGTCGTACAGCCGGGCGTAAACTGGGTAGAAGCTGTATGTGATGTCCGGGAAGACGATCTGTTCACTCTCGCTGGCGGTGGCCGGATCGACGTGATGGTTGAAAAAGGCCTGGAACGCCATGGCCAGGACTTCATCCGAGCCATTGCCGACAAAAACCTGCTCCAGGGTTACGCCGTGATAATCGGCCAGGGCTGTGCGGGTCGCATGTCCAGTCGGATCGGGGTACAATTTGAGCCGCTCAACGGGGAAGGTCTGGATGGCTTCGACGACCCCGGGTGCGGGCGGATAGGGGTTTTCGTTGGTATTGAGCTTGATGTAGGCACGGTCGCGCGGCTGCTCGCCCGGGACATAGGGCGTCAGACCGTGGACTTTGCGGCTCCAGAGGCGGCGAGCATCACGGTCAGAATCGGTCATAGGGTTTACTCCTTCCCTGCTGCTTGCCCCAAGGGCTGAACGTCGGCCTGCTGCCGGGCCAGATCCGCAGCAAACCGGACGCGCAAGGCATCGGCGTGGGCTGCCAGTTCTTCACTGTCGGCGAAATGAGCGACCTTTTCCCAGACGTCAGCCAGATCCTGGCGTGTGTAGCGGATCAGGCTGGTCTTTTTGATGAAGTCAGCCGTGTTGAGCGGCGAGAAAAAGCGGGCAGTGCCACTGGTCGGCAAGACGTGGTTGGGACCGGCGAAATAGTCACCTAACGGTTCCGGGCTGTAATGGCCGATGAAAATCGCACCGGCATGGCGGATCTTCGCAATCGTCTGCTCGATATCAGGCTCCTGGATGCACAGCTCGAGATGCTCAGGAGCCAGTTCATTGGCAAAATCAATCGCTGTGCCCAGATCAGGCACAACCAGAATGGCACCATAGTGTTGCAGGGATTTTTCCAGGATGGCCCGGCGTGGCAAAAGCGGCACGCGGCGGTCGATTTCGGCGGCAACGGCTGCGGCCAGCTCAGAATCAGTCGTCAGGAGCATGCTCGATGCCAGAGGATCATGCTCGGCCTGGGATAACATGTCGGCAGCCACATAAGCCGGCTGGGCCGTCTTGTCTGCCAGGATCAGGATCTCGCTCGGCCCGGCAAACATGTCGATGTCGCAGTGACCGAAAACCAGGCGTTTGGCGGTGTTGACGTAGATATTGCCTGGGCCGCAGATCTTGTCAACAGCCGGGACGGTCGCTGTGCCATAGGCCAGGGCAGCGATGGCCTGGGCGCCACCGATGCGGTAGATTTCATCGACACCGGCAATCGAGGCTGCGGCGAGAATCGCTGGATGGACGGTCCCATCGGGACGTGGCGGGGTGCACATGATGATTTTCCCGACCCCGGCAGCTTTGGCAGGCAAGACATTCATCAGGACCGAGGATGGCAGCGGGGCGGACCCTCCCGGGACATAGACGCCGACACAATCGAGCGGCCGGTGCACAAGGCCTGTGAACCCGCCGTGTGCCGTGGCCAGATGGATATCCTGGGGCAGCTGAGCCTTATGAAAGCGGGTGATGTTGGCGGCAGCCTCACGCAAGACGGCGAGCAACTCGGAGTCGATGCTGCCGAGGGCTCGCTCAACTTCTGCCGTGGTCACCTTTAACTGCTCTGGTGCAAGGATAACCTTGTCAAAGCGTTCGGTGTCCTCCAGGACTGCTGCGTCGCCACGGGCCCGGATGTCATCCAGGACGGACTGGACCGTGGCAATGACCGGGGCCAGATCCATTTTCTCCCGCAGCCCCAGCTTGGCCGTGACAGTGGACAGCTCGGCACGGGTCGTCGTTGTGACGGTTATGAGGGGGCTCATGCGGTCACCCCCTGCCTGGCAGCAAGGTCTGCTGTGGCGGCTGCTTTCTGGCGATTCTGGTCCAGCTGGACTCGCACGGCCTGGATCAGGGGGTTGATCCGGTCAGCTTTCATTTTCATGCTGACGCGATTGACCACCATGCGGGCGCTGATGTCCTCGATCACCTCGAGTACGCCCAAGCCGTTTTCCTCGAGCGTGCGACCGCTCTCAACGATGTCAACAATGACATCGGACAGGCCAATCAGGGGAGCCAGTTCGACCGAGCCGTTGAGCTTGATGATCTCGACGCTTTCCCTTTTCTTGGTCTCGAAATATTCGCGGGCAATATGCGGATATTTGGTCCCGATTCGCTTGTTGGGCAGGCGGTCCAGCTTGCCGGCCAGCGATTTGGGGCCGCAGACACACATCCGGCAGGCACCAAAACCGAGATTAAGCACCTCATAGAGTTGGCGGCTCTCTTCGAGCAGGGTGTCCTTGCCAACGACCCCGATATCAGCCGCACCATATTCGACATACGTAGGAACATCGGCCGGTTTGGCCAGAATGAAGCGCAGACCCGTCGTGGCATCTTCGAGAATCAATTTGCGGCTTTTTTCCTTAGCTGCGCTGCAGTCATAACCAGCTTGTTCAAAAAGTTCTAGAGCCTGTTCAGCCAGGCGGCCTTTGGACAGGGCGATGGTGAGTTTATCCATGAATGGCAGATCCTCCTCGTGACAGATTGACCTTACTGTGCGATTGGCGGTTCGATGGTTTCGATTTCGTCGCTATCCGGTCCCAGGTACAGGATGGACGCAAATTCACCGTGCTCAGCCAGCTGCGTCAGCTCGGCATAACCTTTGCCATCGTAGTCGCAAACGACAGACCAGCCATTTTGCCGCATCTGGCGAGCCCGTTCCAGTGCGTCGGCCTGACGCGACGGATGGTAGCCAAGAAAATCGACGGCTGGGCGGGCGGGCAGGCTGTGACCCTGGCGCCGCAAGGCCGTCAGGGCGAAGTTCAAACCGATTGAAAAGCCGGTAGCAGACAGATCACGGCCAAAATTGCTGACCAGCTGATCATAGCGGCCGCCACTGAAAAGCGGAAAGCCCAGGCCATAGGTAAATCCTTTGAAAATCACACCACTATAATAATTCAAACTTTGTAATTGGCCGAGATCGAGGGATACAAATTCGAGCAAGCCAGCGGCATCGAGATGAGCGAGTACCGCGCGCAGATTCTCCAGGGCTTCGCGGCTCAGGGAGTTTTCGACCAGTGTCTCGAGCTGGTCGATCACCTCGTAGGTACCATAAAGCGACGGCATCTGCAGCAGAACTTCGCGCGCCTTACCAGCAAGGCCGATCCGGTCGGCCAGTTCTTCGATGGCGACCATGTCCTTGGCATCGATCAGGCGGAGCAGTTTCTCAGCAATCTCAACCTCCAAGCCCCATTCAGCGACCAGACCATTGAAGAAATTGACTTGTCCGATCGAGACCTGGAGATCTTTGATCCCAATAGCCTGGGCGGATTCGATGGCCATGGCAATGATTTCCGCGTCGGCAGCTGGCGATTGGCTGCCCATCAGCTCGACACCCGCCTGGGTGAACTCACGCTGGCGACCGCCGCCCGACTCATTGTAGCGGTACATGCTGTTGATATATGAAAAGCGCAGGGGCAGCTGGCTGTCGCGGTACAAGGTGGCTGCGACTCGAGCAGCCGGGACGGTACCGTCATAACGCAGGCAGAGGATGCGGCCCTGCTGGTCGAAAAACTTGAACAAGCCTTCCTGCGGGGCCAGGCCGCTGCCGGAGGCATAGACATCGTAAAATTCAATGCCCGGGGTTTCCAGTTCGAGATAGCCACGCTGCCAGAACAGGTCGCGCAGCTTGTGTTCCAGCTGGCGCTTGGCATAACAATCATCCGGCAGGATGTCCTGGACGCCGTCTGGTGTATGAAATTGCCATTGTCCCATGGGGATTCCCCTTTCCTGGTGGCCAGCGGGCAGTCAGTCTGCCGGTCGCCGACGCTTTAGCAAGGTAAACTGATAAAGCGATAAAGTACTTTGGTCATTATAGTCAGCTTGCCTGTCGCTGTCAACGCCAGTTTGCCTGCGGGCTCTTAGCTTGATCCCGTGAAGAACATTGAAATTATACCATCGTGTTTCAAACCTGGGGATCAGACTCAGCGCCAGAGGTGGCATCTTCGACGGCAATTGCCAAAAACATCCCCGGTGCACCATGTTGGAAATTCCCGCTTCGGCAATACCTAGAACATCAGCCCGCGGATCTTACAGCCGCTGGCTTTTCCAGTCTCAAGACTTTTACGATGAAAATATCTACCCTGCGCCCAATACCGGTTTCCTCCCCCGTCCTAAAACTGAAAATTGTCAGCCTGGGAACCACCGTGCGGCTCACGCTAGAGCTTGGGTGATCTATCGCCTCCACGTGATATTGAAACAGACAAAGGCAAAATATTTGTGCAATTTACATATATGTCATTCGTTGAACATATTGGGCTTTGCTTCTATAATGTCTATTAAACTGATTAAATTCAACCATTCATTCATGGAGGCTCATATGAGCACAGTGCAATCCGTCTGCCAACCTGTCCCAGTCAGCTGGAATCCACCTGTCTTGAACAATCCCTCTGACATCAAAATCGGTGATATGCCGGGTGACAAAGTCAACATCACTCCGGATCACATCGCCAAGGCCAATGTGATTTTCCCTGAATTGCTGGAGCGACTTCGCTCGCTTTGGGCTGACATGTCCCAATCACGCGTGGTCGTTGCAGTCCATGGCGGCTCAGGGGTCGGGAAATCCGAAATCGGTTCGCTGCTGACCTATTATTTCAACGAACTTGGGATCGGGGCATATCTGATGTCGGGCGACAATTACCCGCATCGCATTCCCCGGCTCAATGATGCCGAGCGGCGGCGCATTTTCCGCGAATACGGGATCAAGGGTTTGGCAGCGGCTGGCTTTTTTACCATGGAGCTGAACAAGGCTATCCAGGATCTGCAAGATCAGGACCAGGATGCCGATCCGGCGCTCCTGCCCACCTTGCCGGGACTCCATGTGTATCAGGCTGCCGGTCGCGCTGCGTTAGCCAGCTATCTGGGGACACCTCAAGAAATCGATTTCTCAGAAGTCAACCAGATCATTGCCCAGTTCAAGGCTGGAGTCACGCCCTTGTTTTTGAAACGGATGGGCCGTGAGGAGCATGCCCTCTGGTACGACCCAATCGATTGTGCTGCCATCCGGGTCCTGGTCATCGAGTGGACGCATGGCAACAACGATAACTTGGTGGGTGTGGACATCCCGATCCTTCTCAACAGCACCCCGCAGGAGACGCTGGCCCACCGGCGCTCGCGGAATCGTGATGGCGCGGTAGACAGTCCCTTTACCACCATGGTCCTGGAGATCGAGCAGGATCTGCTGCGCAGCCAGGCAGGCAAGGCCAGCCTGATCGTATCCAAAGCCGGGGAAATCGTCAGTTATGCTGCGTATCTCCAGGCCATGCAGGAAGGGTAAGGTGATGCCAGATGGAACAACCAGGATTTGAAACACTCTCTGCTGGACCTATGCTCAATGCCTACCCTGACAGCATGGGCGGTACACTGGGCGACATCGTCCTTTTCCTGCAAAGACCGGAATTAAAAGACGTCTTCCAGGCGTTCTACATACTGCCAAGTTTGTTCAATACCGATCTCGACCGCGGTTTTTCGGTCATTGATTACAACTTGAACGAACTGCTGGCAACACCCTCTGACTTGAAAGCATTGAGCGAGCTGGGGATTGCGTTCAAGTTTGATTTCATTCTCAATCATGCTTCGGTCCTGTCGCACCCATTCCAGGACATCCTGGAAAAAGGCGAGGCATCCGAATTCAAGGATTTTTTCATCAACTGGAACACGTTCTGGGCTGGCAAAGGCCACATGCATCCGGAGGGCTATATCGAGCCCGACCCCGAGCTGATCAAGGATATGTTTTTCCGCAAGCCGGGCCTGCCCATTCTCATGGTCCGCATGCCAGACGGAAAAGAAGTGCCCTACTGGAACACCTTTTACCAGGAGGTTTCGTATCCTCGTCTCGATGCTCAGGATCTGATGCGAGCGACCACGATCCAGTATGCCACGGCACAGGCGCTTTCAAGCCGGATCAATGCTGCACTCGACGCTGGCGTGAAACCGGCCAACATAGACTTGGGCCGGTTTGAGCCCTACCGGGAAACCGTCACGGAGATCCTGGAATCGCGGCGGAAGTATCTGGGCCAGATGGACCTCAATATCAAATCCTCGCTGGTCTGGGACTTTTATGCGGACACCTTGCACAAGCTGGCTGGCTATGGTGCCCAGATCGTCCGGCTTGACGCCTTTGCCTACGCTCCCAAAGAACCTGGGGAAAAGAATTTCCTGAACGAGCCGGGCACTTGGGACTTGCTGGAACAAGTCCGTCAGCTCGCCGATCAGGAGCAGGTTCATTTGCTCCCGGAAATCCACTCCCGGTATGAAGAGAAAATCCACGAAAAGATCGCCGAAAAAGGCTACCTGACCTATGACTTTTTTTTGCCCGGACTGGTTATTGATGCCTTCGAACGCCAGACCAGCAGCCAATTGAAGAAGTGGATCTTGGATATTCAGGAAAAAGGGCTACGCACGGTCAACATGCTCGGCTGCCATGATGGTATTCCGCTGCTGGATTTGAAAGGGTTGCTGGCGGATGAACAGATTGAGCAGCTGATCCAGACCGTTGTCCGCCGCGGGGGCTATGTCAAGGATTTGCATGGAGCCAAAAACATCTATTACCAGGTCAACGCAACGTATTACAGTGCCCTGGGTGAAGACGACCAGAAGCTCCTACTGGCTCGGGCCATCCAGATGTTCATGCCGGGCAAGCCGCAGATTTGGTATCTGGACTTGATGGCAGGGAAAAATGACCATGCTGCGGTCAAACAGGCCGGGCCAGGTGGTCACAAGGAAATCAACCGGACCAACCTGTCGCAGGCACAGCTGGAGGAGGGACTGCACCAGAGCGTTGTTACCCGACAGCTGGAGTTGATCCGTCTGCGCAACACCTGTCCGGCTTTTGGCTTTGATGCCATACTGACGGTCCTGCCCAGCGAAGAGCATGAGCTGAAATTGCAGTGGCAGCGTCAGAGTCACACAGCCACCTTGGACGCCAATCTGAAGACATACACCTATTCCATCCAGATCAGCTAAAACATGTTTTTACTGTGAAAAAAGCTGTCCTGCGCATGATGCCAGGACAGCTTTTTGTTTTTAGCCAGAGATCCCTGATCCGTTCCGCGATCTGCTTTACCGGACAACGTCCAGAGCCCGGGCTTTTTCGATCGCCTGCTTGACGATCATGTCCTTGACCTTCATCAGGCGAGTCAGATTGCCCCGCTCGTTCTCATCCATTTTCATGGTGATCGAGCGGATCTGGCCGATCAGTTCAGGGATCAGGATGTACTCGAGAGAATTGACGCGGCGGCGGGTTTTCTCGATTTCATCCGCCAGCAGCTGGGCACTCTTCTCAACCTCGGCCAGTTCCAGCATGACTGGGAAGGCTTCATGCAAGGCCAGAATGGCCTGATCGAGTTCACCAGCTGTCGAGGCCATGCCGTAGGGCAAGCCTTCGATTTCTCCGGTGACTTCAAACAGGGACGCAAAGACTGGCACGTTGACACTCATGATGTTTCTTGTGTCAATGTCCAGGGTCAGGGATTCCTTGCCGGCCATAAGCGCGGTCTCGAGAGTCGCTGAGTCCATGACGGCGCGAGCCAGGAGCATGTCCTGGTTCGCTGCGGCAATCAGCTGTTCAACCTTGATCCGCAGGGCTCGGTTGGCCCGGATCAGGTCGAGAAACTGGCGCATCAGTTCATCGCGTTTGTCCTTTAAAAGTTTGTGGCCACGGCGGGCTGTCACCAGCTGTTTTTTCAGCCGGAGCAGTTCCATGCGGTTGGGATTGACCTGTCTATTGGGCATGGCCGATCAGTCCTTCCCGTAATACTGCTCGATGAAGGACTCCTTGATGCGCTTAAGTTCGCTCTTGGGCAGCATCGAGAGCAATTTCCAGCCGATGGTCAGGGTATCGAGAATGGCCCGGTCGCCTTCGAATCCCTGTGAGACGTATTCACGTTCGAAGGCATCAGCGAAGCGGGCGTAAATCCGGTCAACTTCAGACAAGGCATCTTCACCGAGGATAACCGCCAGTTCCTTGGCATCTTTGCCGCGCGAATAGGCAGCAAAAAGCTGGTTCATCGTATTGGCATGGTCGGCGCGAGTTTTGCCTTCACCGATCCCCTTGTCTTTGAGACGAGACAGAGATGGCAGCACATCGATCGGCGGCTGGATGCCCTTTTTATAGAGGTCGCGGCTGAGGATGATCTGGCCTTCGGTGATGTAGCCGGTCAAGTCAGGGATCGGATGGGTTTTGTCATCGTCTGGCATGGTCAGGATCGGCACTAGGGTGATCGAGCCTGCCTTGCCCTGCTGACGGCCGGCCCGTTCGTATATCGTCGCCAGGTCGGTGTAGAGATAGCCTGGGTAACCGCGGCGGCCGGGGACTTCCTTTCTAGCGGCTGAGACTTCACGCAAGGCTTCCGCATAGTAGGTGATATCGGTCATGATGACCAGGACGTGCATGTCGAGCTCGAATGCCAGGTATTCGGCAGCCGTCAGGGCCATGCGGGGCGTTGAAATACGTTCGATCGCCGGGTCGCTGGCCAGGTTCATGAACAGAACCGCGCGGTCAATAGCCCCGGTGCGGCGGAAGTCATTGATGAAGTAGTCAGCTTCCTCGAAAGTGATACCCATTGCGGCGAAAACAACGGCGAAATTGCCCGAACCGCTGCGAACCTTGGCCTGACGGGCAATCTGGGCCGCCAGCTGGGCGTGCGGCAGTCCGGAGGCCGAGAAAATCGGCAGCTTCTGGCCGCGGACGAGGGTGTTGAGGCCATCGATCGCAGAAATGCCTGTCTGGATGAATTCGTTCGGATAGTCGCGAGCCGCTGGATTCATTGGTTTGCCGTTGATGTCGAGCATCCGAGTCGGGATGATCGCAGGCCCGCCGTCCTTGGGCTGGCCCATGCCGTCAAAAACGCGGCCGAGGATGTCCGGGGACAGGGCTAGTTCGAGGCCTTTGCCGAGGAAGCGAACCTTGCTGTGCTCGGCATTGATGCCCAGGGAGCTTTCAAACAGCTGGACCAGGGCATTCTGGCCGTTGACCTCGAGGACTTTGCAGCGACGGATCTCACCGTTGGGCAGCTCAATCTCGCCGAGTTCGTCATATTTGACACCCTCGACCTGCTGCACCAGCATCAGCGGACCAGCGACTTCTTCAATGGTACGGTATTCTCTGGGCATTTACATCACCCCCTGGGGAATTGCAGCTTCGATTTGTTCCGTCAGCTCGCGGGTCAGACGGTCGGCCCTTTCCATGACCTCGGCCTCGGGGACGAATTTCAGACGGCTGATCCCGTCGCGGGCTGGTACATTGACCAGATCGCGGAAGGAGGCATTGCGTTCAAGAGCACGCTGGCCTTCATAGTAGAACTGCATCATCAGACTGAGCATGCGCTGCTGTTTGCCTAGCGAGGTGTAGGTGTCGATTTCGTCAAAGGAATTCTGGTTCAAGAAATCCTCACGCACGGAGCGGGCTGCCTCGAGCTTGAGACGATCGACCGCAGACAGGGAATCCTGACCGACGAGACGGACGATTTCCTCGAGCTCGGATTCTTCCTGCAGCAGGCGCATCGCATCGGTCCTGAGGCGGCTCCAGTCCGGGGTGACAGTCTGGTTCATCCAGATGTCGATCTTGTCTGTGTACAGGGAGTAGCTGTTGAGCCAATTGATCGCCGGGAAATGGCGTTTGTAAGCCAGGGAGGAGTCGAGACCCCAGAACACCTTGACGATACGCAGGGTGGACTGGGCGACCGGGTCGGATAAATCACCACCTGGCGGCGAGACGGCGCCGATCGCGGTCAAGACTCCGGTGCGGCCATCCGATCCGAGACAGCGGACCAATCCGGCACGTTCGTAGAAGTTGGCCAGGCGCGAGCCGAGATAGGCCGGGTAGCCTTCTTCACCAGGCATTTCCTCGAGGCGGCCGGACATTTCACGCAAGGCTTCGGCCCAGCGGGAGGTCGAGTCGGCCATGATCGAGACCGAATAGCCCATGTCGCGGAAATACTCGGCGATCGTGATGCCGGTGTAAATCGAGGCTTCGCGGGCGGCAACCGGCATGTCCGAGGTATTAGCAATCAGGATGGTGCGTTTCATCAGGGAGTGGCCGGATTTGGGGTCGATCAGTTCCGGAAATTCCATCAGAACGTCGGTCATCTCATTGCCGCGTTCGCCACAACCGATGTAGACAACGATGTCAGATTCAGCCCATTTGGCCAGCTGGTGCTGGATGACGGTCTTGCCGCTGCCGAATGGTCCAGGGACGGTGGCCGTGCCACCTTTGGCGACCGGGAAGAAAGTGTCGATGACGCGCTGGCCGGTGACCAGGGGAGCATCTGGTGCGATTTTCTCGACATAGGGACGGCCACGGCGGACCGGCCATTTCTGCATCATGGTCACAGGAATGGTTTTACCGGCAGCGGTGCGGATGGTGGCGATGGTTTCGGTGACTTTCTTATCGCCAGATTCGATCGTTTCGACGGTACCCGACAGTCCGGGCGGGACCATAACCTTATGCAGGACGAGTTCAGTCTCCTGGACGGTGCCGAGGACGTCGCCGCTGGTGACGGTGGCTCCAACGGCTGCGATGGGCTGGAAAGACCAGACACGGTCGCGGTCGATGGCCGGCACGGTAACACCGCGGTCAATGTTGTTGCCAACCAGGGCGACCAGACGGTCGAGCGGGCGTTGGATGCCGTCGAAGATCTGGCCGATCAGACCGGGGGCCAGTTCAACAGAAAGCGGGGCACCCTCTGAGACAACCGGTTCGCCCGGGCCCAGACCTGCCGTGTCTTCATAGACCTGGATCGAGGCACGGTCACCGTGCATTTCGATGATCTCACCGATCAAATTTTTCTCCGAAACACGGACGACGTCGAACAATTCGGCATCGCGCATGCCTGAGGCGACAACCAGGGGGCCGGATACTTTGACAATGGTCCCTTGACTCTTGCTTAACATGACTCTACTCCTTTTCGGCCTGGTTTGCTTCGTCTTGAGCGAAGATATCCATGCCGACTGCCTTCTTGACTGATTCACGGACCTGGAACATGCCCAGTCCAGTTGTCCCCGCAATCGAGGGGATCGGGATCACAGCCGGCAGCTTGCGGCTTCGCAGTTCACGCAGAAGCGGCCTGTTGCTTTCGGCCAATTGTTCTGTGATGAAGATAACAGCAAATTGCTCATCCGCCAGCTGGCGCAGCAGGGTTCCTGCTTCGGCCGGGGTGGCGGCGTCATGGACAGACATGCCCAGGGCGCGAAATCCAATGATGCTGTCGCGGTCGCCTATGACGCCGACTTTGTTCATCGCTTACCTCCTGGCGGCCAAGCTGTCGCGCGCCAGTTCTCGGATCTGGGCGGACGGCAGTTTGTTGCGCAGCAGTGTCTGCGCGATGCGGACATTCTTGATTTCCAGCAACCGGGCGAGGAGGTAAGCCAGAGGAACTTCCGGTCCACGCAAGATGTACTGGGTCGTTTTCAGGTGGTCGAGGATCAGATGGTCGCAGGCTTTGCCAAAGGCGGCCAGCATGCCGCGCTGGTTTGGTGTGGAATAAAACGGCGCCAGTTCCGCAAAGGGGCCTTGGGCCAGATCTGCGGTAATCTGTTCTGGCTCTGCAACAAACCAGCCCAGCAGCATGGTATGGCTGATCTTGCCCGCTGGAAGCAACGTTTGGCTCAACGTGCGCTGGTCCGCTTTCAAGAGGCGGCTGCGGAGCAAACTTCCCAGATTGGCCAAGTCGGCACGCAAGAACAGGTAGTTGAGAAAAAACGGATTGCCCAGTTCCTGAGCCCGGTGGATGGCCTCGGTATAGGCCAGTCGGTCGATGATCTGGTCGATCTCGGCGATGTCATAGCGGGTGCGAACCGCTGTGGCTGCTTCGATGGCGCCCTGGTACAACCAGGCTGGAATGCTGTCGGGCGTCCGGTCGCGGATCGCCTTAAACAGCAGTTCCGGCTCCACCAGGGATGGATGGACCATGAGGTCAGAAATCGCAGAGAAATTGGCTGTATCGTCGGTTGCCGGCAATTCAATTTCCGGCAATGTGGGCGATTCCAAATCCGCCAGACGGTCCGGACGGGCCAGGGGATCTTTTTCGTACTCGTCCTCCGGATTTTCACTCAGGCGTGACCACCAGGCGGCCAAATATTTCTCGATCGCCTTTAAATTGTGGCAGTCATTAAAAACCAGCAAGGCGTCAACAAATTCCTTGTTGACCATGACTTCGCCCGCCAGCTTGTACAGCTCGGCAGTCTCACGATCCAGAACATCCGGGGCGTCTGATGAAGCATAGCCACTGTCAGCAAGGACCCGGGCGATATCTTCCGGATTGCGGGCCTCGATCAGGCGATTGAGACGAGCGATATCCATCAGCTGTCCTTCGAGAGCCCGGATCCGACCGGTTGCGAAACCATATTGATTGCTGTCGACGAGGGGTTTCTTTAGCATGTCAAACTCCGTACCTGTCGGGTGGTCGCATCAACCGGCATCGGTGAATAATATCCCAGCTGCCAGGGCCGCCAATTGTGGCCGCAGGTTGCGGACAAGCAAGTCAAACGTCAAATTCTCCTGGATCCGGCCGCGGCTCACGACAATACCGCCGGAAAAGGATCCCGGTTGCGGCGCAAGTTCCCATCCTTGGCCAAGGGCGGCCAGCACGGCAGGCATCATGGCCTGGTCGGCCGCATTGACGGTCAGTACGCCTCCGGATCCACCGGTGTCCTGGGCCATCTGGACATACAAGTCCTTTTTTTCCACCTCACTGAGCTCACCCAGCTGGCGGGTCGCGGACAGGATGACCTCGTCGATCAACTCTTGCCGGGCTTCCAGCAGTATGCGGCGCGATTCGAGGGCGGCCTGGCTGTTGGCCCGGTTGATCACGGTGGCTGCAGCCTGGGCAGCCTTGCGGCTGGCCTCCTCACGGATCAGGGCGCACGCCTTTTCTGTCTCGCTCACGATCTGGGCGACCTGCTCGGCAGCAACCGCTTCGATCTGGGCTGCTTTTTCCCGGGCATCGGCCAGGATATGTTCGATTATGGCTTCAATTCCGTCCACAGCAGGGGACTCCTTTCACCGGTGAAAAGCTGGACTGTCTGGAAAGGGCCATCAGACCGGCTTGATGTTGAGGACAGAAAGGACCGTTGCCAGCAAGGCCAGAATGGCGTAGGTTTCGACCATGGCGGCCAAAACGAGGGCCTTCGACTGTTCCTGGGGGCGCTTGGCGACGAGAGCGATGCCCGCTTCGGCAACGCGGCCCTGGTAGATCGATGAGAAATAACCGACTAAGGCGATCGGCATGGCAGCCATCAGATAGGCCATCCCGGTCTGCCAGGACAAGGTGGCGTTGCCACCCAGCATCCCGGATGAATTCATGATCATGAACCAGGACAACAGGCCGTAGATGCCCTGCGTACCCGGTAAGGCCTGCAGGATCAGGACCTTGCCGAATTTGGCGGGGTCTTCAGTCAGGACGCCGGCTGCTATTTCACCGGCGCGGCCAACACTTTTAGCGGATCCGATGCCAGGCAGCAGAGCAGCGAGGGCACCTGCGAGCAAGGTCAGGCCGGGACCCATAAGGTCGATGAGTTCGTTCATGTGGGATACCTCCATATTGATAAATCGTCTTTGGGATCTGGATCTACTGGTTAAACGAGATGAGTCTTTAGTGCTTGCGCTGGAATTGGATGTATCGGGTCCGAATGCGCAGGGGTTTGAACAAGCGTCCGCCACCCTCATAGAACTTGCTGAAAAATTCCACGTAATGCAGACGGCTGGTGTGGACATAGGCGGACAAGGCAGACAGGGCCAGATTCAGGGTATGGCCAATCAGGGCAGTAATCGCGAAAACCACATACCCAAGCGGAGTCGGTCCGAGCAGGAAGCCGATCTTGTTGAAGACCATAGCGATGACGCTCGTGGCCAAGACCAGGGCGAGGATGCGGGTGTAAGACAAGATATCGCTGAAATAGCCCGTAATATTATACAGGGACAGCAAGCCCTTGAGCAAACGCATGATTGGATTCCTGGAATCACGGCCGCCAAACAGGAGCAGCACGGCGGCACCGGCGAGGGCCATCACCTGTCCGGCCATTTTCAGGGAAACACCGGGAATGATGGAGTCGCCGCCAATCAAAAGGCCGAGGCCAGTCAATAGAAAATACCACGGCACGACATCGACCAGCGCGTCAAAGGTTTTGCCAGACCGCACCAACATATAGATCTTGGCCCCCATGGCCACAAACAAATGCAGGGCTCCGAAAATCATGCTCCAGACCATCAGGGTCATCGGCTCGGTCATCGGATTGAACCACAGAGAGGGGACGACGATCTTGCCCTGGGAAAGGACGGTCAACATGTCACCGAAGAAGCCTCCGAACAAAAAGCCCCAGATGATCGAGCCGATGCCACTGATGAACAGCATGCGTGACATCCGGCCTAGCTCGCCTTCGGCCTTTTTCTTGAAGGCCATATAGCCCGTCAGAACAGCCAGGACCAGGCCATAGCCAACATCACTGAGCATCATGCCAAAAAACAGGAAGAAAAAGGGCGCCAGCAGCGGCGAAGGGTCAATATCGTCACTGGACGGTGCACTGAACATCTCAACAATCCCCTCAAAAGGTTTGACGAGGGGTGGGTTGTTGAACTGGACCGGCGGGTCTTCACCTGGAGCAGGGCGGCGAGTTTCAGCGGCAATCATAAAGCGGGTTTTCAAGGCCCGGATGGTTTCATCGCCCAGGTGGGCTGGAATCCAACCCGTCATGTAGAACGTATTGGTCGTGCCGGGCAGACAACTGAGTGCGTCGATTTTGTCGCTTTGCAGCAGATAATAGTCATGGAGGAGCTCGAAATCCCTGCCATGCACCGTCATATCCTGGAGTTCCTTTTCAAGGCGGGCCAGGCGGCGTTGCTGGTCGTCTGAGCGATCCGCAATCGTCGACAGGATTTCGGATGGCTGGCCGGATAACCCCTGAGATGGAATCAGATGGAAGCCATGCTGGCGCAAGCTGGTATGGACCAGGCTTTCCCGGGATTTCAAGGTCACAATGACACTGCGAATGCTGTCTGTCTGCTCAGAAAAAATCTCAATATGCGTTTCAGGGGCTTCCTCCCCGATTTCAACCTGGAAAGCTTCCAAGTTTTCACGGGCAGGAAAGGCACCGGTGAAAAGGACCGTCTCACGGGTTGATGTCAGTGACAAGTCCATTTTCAAGTCTTGCCAGGGGGCAAGCCATTCTTCCAGGGCTCGATCACTGGCTATGGCGGTCTTCAACTCGGCTAAATGAGCCTGGATTTGCTCGAACGCATTGAGCTGAGCCATGATGTCGCTCTCACGCTGGAAAGTCAGGGCAAACTCATCTTCCTGGGCAGGTCGCTTGGCAGAACCAAGATGCTGGCTGGCCGGGTCATGTTCGCGGCAATACTCAGCAGCGAGTCCCAGCCGGGAAACCGAGTTAAGCGAAATAAAACTGCGCTCATCATATGGCTCCAGCGCAGCAGGGATCGGTTGGGGTGGCATCTCATCCATTTCGATCGCACCGAGGCGCATCAAAGCTTCCAAAATGTCAGCTTTTTGCGTGGTCAGGCCGACCAGGGTGATCCGGCTCATTTCAATGACGGACACTGTCGGTTACAATCCTTTCCCTGACGGCAGCCACTGCTGCGGCCATTTGATCCCGGGCATCCTTGCGGATTGCCTCACTGGCAGCATGGGCCTGGTTGCGGCTTCTGGCGAGCAGTTCGTCAGCTTCGATGCGGGCATTGGCCAGGCGTTCCTGCACCATCTGTTCAGCTTCGCTGCGACAGGTGGCAAGTTTGGCTTGGGCAGTCTGGCGAGCTTGCTCTTGGCGGAGGCGGCCCTGCTCAACGGCCTGGATGGCAAGCTGCTCCGCGTCGTGTTCAGCCGCCTGGATTCGAGTGAGAAAATCCTGATCGGGCATCGTATAAACCTCCAAGGAACTGGTGCTGTATGGGTCCAGTCACTGTCCTGCCAAGCACGGCGAATCGCGTTTCGGACACATACGGGAGGATTATAGCACAGGAATTAAAAATAAAGCAGCTGGTTATTGGCAAAAATCATAAATTTGCGACTGTAATTTTACTGTTCATGGTGATAGTGCTTGCATTCGAGCCGGAATCAGGCGGCGCAGCATGATCATGAGGATGGCGGACAGCAAAAGAGGTAACCCAACCAGAATGACAGCCGCAACCGGAAGTGTTAATTCAAACACAAGAACTGGGGCGATGGCCATTCCGGCAAAAATCAGGGCGGCGACCATACCGTACAGCACATTCATGTTCTGCTTGACGGCTTTCTGCTCGTTGTCCCAGTGGAGTTTGGGCCAGTAGAGTTCGAAGATGATCCCAGAAAGGTTGGGCAGGAGCAGCGCGCCGGGAATGGTCAGCAAGCAGAGAGCAAAAAACCACAGGGGCAGGCGCAGGAACA
>DIFN01000051.1 GCA_002419145.1 Mageeibacillus sp. UBA5747
CCCCCGACCTGCTGATTACAAATCAGCTGCTCTACCAACTGAGCTAAACAGGCATTTGACCTTGCGCTGGTCTGACCTGCGCAAGGGATAGTTTAAAGAAGCAAGGCCGGGCTGTCAAGTCGCAACTAGGACCTCATCCCCGTTGATTTCCAACTTGGGCTGCCAAGGGTTTTCCAGTTCGCGCGGGTTTTCTAGAATCTGCTGCAAGCGCTTCATTGAGCGGGCGAAATAGAAACCATCACTGATCCGTTCGTCCAGGGTGACGGCCAGGTTGACGACCTCTCGTACGGCGATGGAACCATCGGCCATGACCTTGGGCACTTTCTGGCTGACGCCGATGGTCAGAAAAAAGGGAGTGGTGCCAAATTCGTACAGGTGGTGGAAGGGGGCGTCGATGCCCAGACTGCCCAGGTTGGAGATGAAGACACTGGTATGCAACGGCGACAAGTCGACCACGAAGCTGGGCAGCCAGCCGTGGTAATCAAGCCAGGTGACGAATGAGACAAAGCCCTGTAGGACAAAGCGGGGCAGGAGCATCAGGACATTGAACCAGTTGACGATACCGGAGCGCTTGACGTCATCCTTTTTGGCTTCGGAGCGGATGCGGTAGATTTCCTTTTGCAGCTTGTCTGACAAAGTGTCCAGCGTATCTTCTGGCGCGAAGTCCATGACAACAATTTCTTCCTTGGCATCATCCTTGAATTCGCGCTTCATGACGAAGGCCAGTTTGATGCTGTCGCGCTGGTAGATACGGCGACCGACGACGAACCGGTTTATCTGGGGCCGTTCAGCGATAACCCGGACCAGGGCAGCCAGGACGACATGGAATAGGGTCAACTTGATGCCTTTGCCGCCCTTGGAGACGCTGGCGCGGTTGCGCTCGTGCAGAAACGCTTTGACTGCAGTGATGTCGATTTCCTGTTTGAAATAGATTGCAGATTCGTTTCGATTTTTCATGATAAATGGGAAAAACTGCATGAAAGGATCGATGTCACGCAGACGTTTGCCATCAGGTCGGCTGAAAAAAGAATGACGCATACCAGGGTGTCCTCGCTTCTTGATAAAATCAGGTCTTGGGGGCAGGAATTTTCTTGCGGGAAGGGAAGAGGCTGTACAAGATCAGGAACAGGGCCAGGGCCAGGACCAGGTCGGTAGGACTGATGTAAGTCAAGGGGACCGTGACTTGATCGGGTTGAAATGGCAGGGGAATCGTACGGCCGAGCCAGGCCCAGCGGGTATTTTCATCGGCCAGGCGTGCCAGGCGCAGAGCACCGTTCCGAATGCCTGCGGCAAGCAAGGGGTCCTGGATTCGCTCGAGATAGCTCTCCGGCAGAGGCCAGTAGCCCTGGTTGGTCCCCAAGACCAGCATCTGGCCGACCAAGGCGGGGACTGCCAGGACGAGGCCCAGCAAACGCAATGGGGACAAATCCCGGAACTGCCTGCCGGTCTGGGCTGGCCGGGCGGGTATCCGGTGCGGATGACGATCCAGCTGCTGGACCAGCTGGTGATATGACACCTGGATCCGGAGAAGAAAAGTGGCCCAGGTGGTGCGCCGGGCCGTAAAGACCAGGTTGTACAAGACGAAAACCAGATAAAGGCTGCGAGAAATCAGTTGCAGCGCGATGAGCAGCTTGCGGTCTTCGGTCCAGATCATCCCCGGGCGATAGGTGCTGAGCCAATAAGGCATGAGAGCAGAAAACAAGGCCAGGGGCAAAAGGAAGACGGCACGCAGTTCCCAGAGCATCAGGGCGTTGATCTGGCGGGAACGGACGACTCCCGCCAGAATAGCCAGGGTCAGTGCCAGTAAATAGAGCATGCTCAACTTTCCTGGACCTGTCAGCGCACGACCAGATTGGCCAGGCGTCCCTTAATGTAGATGAATTTCACTAGCTGCTTACCGGCAAGCAGGGCTGTCGTGCGTTCGTCCGCCCGGACGATGGCTTCGACCTGCTCCGCTGTGGCATCGTTCGGGATATCGAGACGGAATTTGACTACACCATTGGCCTGGACAGCGATTTCGACTGTGTCCCGGATCAGCGCTTGCGGATCGAAGGCTGGCCAGGCATGGCGAAAGATCGATTCCGTGTAGCCAAGCTGGTGCCAGGATTCTTCGCAGAAATGGGGGGCGAAGGGGGCCATCAGGCACAGCAGGTCCTCGGTGACCGAGCGCAGCAGGGCGAGATCGGCTGTCGCGAGTCCCTGGTATTTGTTGATCGCATTTAAAAGCTCCATCATGCGCGAGATCGAGGTGTTGAATTGGAAGCGTTCGGCATCCGTGCTCACGGACTTGATGGCGTAGTGACGCGCATACTGCAGGTCCTTGCCGTCACTGTCGAGCGTGGTGGCAACGGCAGGGGCTGGCCAGGCTTTGGCTTCCTCGACCAGGCGCTCGATCCGGCTGACATATTTGACGATCGCCTTGACGCCGTCGTCATTCCAGGGGCCCCCATCGGTGTAGGCAAAGCCGAAGCCCAGGTACATGCGAAAAACATCCGAACCATGACGGGCGATGTAGTCATCCGGGGAAATGGTGTTGCCGCGCGACTTGGACATTTTCTGGCCGTCGGCCCCGAGGATGGTGCCCTGGTGGACCAGGGATTTGAAAGGCTCGTCAAAGGAGAGGTAGCCCATGTCGCGCAGGGCTTTGGTGATAAAACGGGCATAGAGCAGGTGCATGGCGGCATGCTCCGCGCCACCGATGTATTTGTCGACCGGACACATGGCGTCGACTTTGGCTTTGGCAAATGGTTCGCGGTCGTTTTTGTTGTCGACATAGCGGAACTGGTACCAGGAGGAGCAGACGAAGGTATCGAGGGTGTCCGGGTCACGTTCGGCCGGGCCGCCGCAAGTCGGGCAGGTGGTCTCGATGAAGGAGCGGCATTTTTTCAGCGGCGATTCACCGTCGGGACGGAATTCGACATCATAAGGCAGTTTCACAGGGAGCTGGTCCTCAGGCACCGGAACCACACCGCAGGTCGGACAATGGACGATTGGGATCGGGGTGCCCCAGTAACGCTGGCGGGAGACCAGCCAGTCACGGAGGCGGTAGTTGATCTTGAGGCTGCCCAGGCCGGCCGGTTCGAGCTTGGCGACGATGGCCTTGATCGCTGTCGCTGAATCCATCCCGTCGAATTCGCCGCTGTTCACCAGGATGCCTTTGTCACAGAAGGGCAACTCGTCCGGTGCACCATCGGCGCTGCGGATGACCCGCTGAATCGGGAGATTGAAGGTCCGGGCGAATTCGTAGTCGCGCTCGTCGTGGCCAGGGACTGCCATGACGACACCTGTGCCATAGCCAGCGATGACATAGTCGGCAGCCCAGATCGGGACTTTGGCGCCAGTAATCGGGTGGATTGCATAAGAACCGGTGAAGACGCCGGTCTTGGCGCGCACGGTCGACATGCGGTCGATGTCGGACACCTTGCGGGTTTCGGCGATGTAGGCTTCAACTGCTGCTCGATGCTCGTCCGTCGTCAAGACATCGCACAGCTCACTTTCCGGAGCGACGACCACATAGGTGACGCCCATGACAGTGTCAGCCCGGGTTGTGAAAACTTTGAGGCTGACCGGGTTCCCCGCGTCATCGCAGGTCAGCTGGCCGTTGGTTTCGGCACCGAAGACAAGCTCGGATCCTTCGGAACGGCCGATCCAGTTGGTCTGGATTTTCTTGGTCTTTTCCGGCCAGTCGAGGGTCGGCAGGCAGTCGAGCAGTTCCTGAGCATAGGCCGTGATACGGAAAAACCACTGGGTCAGGTTCTTGCGGGTGACCTCTGTGCCGCAACGCTCACAGGCGCCCTCGTCGACCTGTTCATTGGCCAGGACGGTATTGCAGTTAGGGCACCAGTTGACGGGGGCATTTTTCCGGTAGGCCAGGCCATTCTTGTAGAGCTGGAGGAAGAGCCACTGGTTCCAACGGTAGTATTCTGGTTCGCAGGTTGCCAGTTCGGCATCCCAGTCGAACATGCCGCCCATTTCGCGCAGCTGCTTTTCCATCGTCCGGATGTTGCTGTGGGTGCTGTCAAGCGGGTGGATGCCGGTTTTGATTGCGTAATTTTCTGCGGGCAAGCCAAAGGCGTCAAATCCCATCGGCTGAAAAACTTCAAAACCCTGCATTTTTTTCATGCGGGCCCACGAATCGGAGAGTGCGTAATTATACCAGTGGCCGACATGAAGATTGGCGCCGGAGGGATAGGAAAACATTTCCAGGACGTAGAGTTTCCGGTCCTGATGCTCGGGATTGAAATGGTTCAGGCCTGATTGCTCCCAGTATTCCTGCCACTTGCGGTCGATTTCTACAGAATATGCCATGTCGATACCCTCATTCAAGCTTAGATTTCCCGGCTATTTTAACAAAATCCCCTGCTTTTTGCACTTAAAAAAGGCAGGACTTGGCAAATGGGTCATTGATTCAGGTCATCGGCCCCAGCAAGGCCATGCGCAGGGCGCATAGAGCCACAATATGCAGGGGATAGAACAAATAAAAGCCGTACTTCAGCCAGCGGGGCGGTTTGCGGTCGCGCTGGAAGGTGACCATCAGGGGGATGGCCGCCAGGGAGGCAAGCTGCATGATGGCCCAATAGAAAGGAGCAGAGGCTGTCAAGAGGCGAATCAAAAGGAAGAGGATGTTCAGTGGCAGCAAGTACTGGTAGATGCGTTGCTCCCAATGTGCTTCGTCGACTCGATAGGTAGCGGCATCCAGTAAAACCACCATCAGAACACCATAGGCTCCGTAGTCGGCGTGCAGGGCTTCTGCCGCCAGCAAGGCGGCCAACAAGGCCAGACTGCCCACGACCAGACCCGTCCTGGCATCCAGCGTGATCCCGCCGGGGCTGATCTTGACGTCAAAACGTGGTGGAATCGGGCGGACCGGGGCGGTGTTGGGCGAAGCCGAGATCGGGCGCAGGCTGGCTATCAGGTCGCGGCTGGAATCACGGGCCAGCCGGAAACCAGCCAGAGCGACGATGGCCAGCGCAAAGGTGACCAGGACGTTGGTCCATACCATCCGCAGGCCGATCCAATGGTTGGCTTGCTGGATCAACACCTGTGCAATCAAAGCAAAGGCAGTCATGCGCAAAAAATAGACCATCAAACTGTGGGTCCGGCGAAATCCACGGGCTACAGACCAGGCAAACAACGGGAAAGCCAGCCGGCCGACCAGGCGCAGCAACATAACCAGAAAGTCAGGCAGGACATCCCCGTAATAAAATCCAACATGATCGAGCAACATGAACAATGTGGCGAAGAGCTTAAGCAAGTTTATCCGCCTTTCTGTCGAAAAGTGCCTTTTTCAGCGAAAAAATCGGTCGGAACCGGTGTGATCATTTGATAAACAATGGATTCTATTGTATCATTGTTGCGCACAGGACTCAAACAAACCTTTCATCTCAGAATGGAGATTTTACGATGCACTTGGGAATGGATATTGGTATTGATCTCGGCACTGCTTCAGTGCTTGTCTATGTAAAAGGAAAAGGCGTCGTTCTGCGTGAACCGTCAGTCGTCGCCATAAATTCCAAAACCGGTAAAGTTCTGGCCGTAGGTGAGGGGGCCAGCCTGATGCTCGGCCGTACACCGGGCATTGTCGATGCCATCCGCCCGTTGCGTGATGGCGTTATATCGGACTTCAAAGTGACCGAAGTCATGCTCAAGGCCTTCATCAATCGGGTTTGCAAGGGTCTTCGGGCCAAGTATTTCAAACCGACGATTGTGGTCTGTGTTCCGAGCGTGATCACACCTGTTGAACAGAAAGCGGTTGAAGATGCCTGCAAACATGCCGGTGCCAAGGATGTCTATCTGATCCGCGAACCGATTGCTGCGGCGATCGGGGCTGGGATCGATATCACCAAAGCCTGCGGCAGCATGATCGTTGACATCGGCGGTGGCACGACCGACATAGCCGTCATTTCGCTGACCCAGCCGGTCGTTGATTTCTCGCTCAAAGTCGCAGGTGACAAGTTTGACGAAGCCATCGTCAAGCACGTGCGCAGGAAGCACAATGTCCTGATCGGTGAACGCACCGCCGAAGAGCTCAAGATCAACATCGGCTGTGCCTACCCACGGGAAGAAGAACTCACCATGGAAGTCCGTGGCCGCAACCTGATTACCGGCATGCCGGCCACCATCACGATTAATTCGACCGAAATGCTCGAAGCGCTCGAAGAGCCGGTCAGCCAGATTTTCGAAGCTGTCCACACGGTTTTGGAACGCACTCCGCCGGAGCTGATGGCTGACATCAGCCAGCGGGGTATCGTCATGACCGGCGGTGGTGCGCTGCTGTACGGTCTTGACCGCATGCTCGCGGCCAAGATCGGCATTGATGTCGTCGTTGCCGACGATGCCATTTCCTGTGTGGCGATTGGTACCGGTAAAGCGCTCGATATGATGGATAAATTCTCAGCCCTGAGCGACGGCACGTAAGCCGCGTCCCCAGCCTTGGGCCTGCCGCATCCGATCTGGATGCCATTCACCCTGGATCCGGTCCGGATCCAGGGTCATTTTGCTCCCTGTTTTCGCTGCGTGTTCATGGGATGATCTGACCAACAACACCCTCTGGAAAACACGCTGGAAAATCCTGCTTGACGACCGGTAACTGAACTTCTATAATGACAACAAATTCACGTCAGAAATTGAATCGGACCTTGATTTGACCGATTTGCAGTCCAATTGGATTGATTTTTTCTTTGTCTATCTGAACTGACTGCTTGATTTTTCGACAGATCTTTCGTTTTCCCCTGCTTCTTTTTTACCGGGTCTGCCGGTGCTTTCCGGTGCCCGAGTCTCACACCTGAGGTGGTTTGATGCCCACATCCAGTCTGACTGGCAAGTCGAAAGACGACCTTGCCACAATTGCCGCTGTTTCTGGTTTGCTTTCCCGGGAGCAGGCGTTGACGATGACCAAGCCAGAATTGTTGAAATTCCTGAAAAATGCCGAGTCAGCAGCCAAGGTGGAGAACCAGGCTGCAGCTGCCCCGCGGAAAGCTCCAGGCCGGAAAAAGTCTGTCCAGCAGGAGCCTGCAACCGAGTCCAGGGAAACCGTGGATCCTGCCGGGACGGACACACCTGCCGGGGCGGACACACCTGTGACTGTGCCCCTGCCCGAACCTGCTGCAGACCGTGCTACAGCCACCTTGGACGTTTCACCTTCTGCCCAAACCCCAAAACCGCGCCGTAAACCGGCTTCAGCTAAGGCCTTGCCTTCTGAACCTGCTCAAACCGCACCCCCAGACAGATACCCCGCAAAAAACCAGTCATCCGCTCGCAGCCCTGGTCACAAACAGACAAGACCGGCAGGCAAAGGCAAAGCTCAGGCTGATGCAGCCGTCGAGAATAAACGGCCGATGCGAGTCAAAGTATTCGGAATTCCAGTCAATCCCCTTGCTGACCTCAATACCGAACTGGAGCCCGTCTCCAATTCAAAGCCAGAAACCTCTTCAAAGCCAGAAACCTCCCTCGCACCGGGTCAGCCTGATTCCCCTGTCGCACCGGTGACATTACATGAATCACGGTTGGAGCGACTTTCCCACCTGCAATCTGAAAAGACAACGCCTGAAAAGAGCTCGGCCGCCCAGGTCGTTTCAGAGCCTGCCTTGATAACCGGACAGGAAGCTCCAGGTGCAGATGAAACGGCCTTGGAGGCTGCTTTCTCGGACAAAGAGCTGGTCTCATCGCCGTCCGGCGACAAATTCAATCGCAAACAGCAGATCGAATCCGGTGAATCGATTACGGGTGTCCTCGAAATCATGCCGGATGGTTATGGTTTTTTGCGCCGCGACAATTACCTCCAGGGCGCTAAAGATGCCTATGTCCCGCCGCAGTACATCCGCCGTTTCAATCTGCGCCCCGGCGATCTGATCACAGGACCGTGCAAGAAACAGCGCGACAATGACCGTTACCAAGCCTTGCTCTACATCAAGGAAGTCAATGGCCAGACACCGGACAAAATGATCCGCCGTCCCCATTTCGACCGCCTGACTCCGATCTATCCGGACGAACGCTATGTCCTGGAAACAGTCCGCAATGAGCTGTCTACCCGGATCATTGATCTGGTCGCGCCGATCGGGAAAGGCCAGCGCGGCATGATTGTCTCACCACCCAAGGCTGGCAAGACCATTCTGCTGCAGAAAATCGCCAACGCCATCAGCACGAACAACCCCGACGTCAAGCTGATCGTTCTTTTGATCGACGAACGCCCGGAAGAAGTCACCGACATGCAACGTTCGATCAATGGCGAAGTTGTTTTCTCTACCTTTGACAAGACGCCTGAAAACCATGTCAAAGTGACCGAGCTGGTCCTCGAGCGTGCCATGCGCCTGGTCGAGCTCAAACAAGACGTGGTCATTCTCCTCGACAGCATGACGCGCCTGGCCCGAGCCTACAACCTGACCATTACCCCGACCGGACGCACCTTGTCGGGTGGCCTCGATCCAGGCGCCCTGTATGGACCGAAACGCTTTTTCGGTGCCGCCCGCAACATTGAGAACGGCGGCAGTCTGACCATTATCGCCACCTCCCTGATCGAAACCGGCTCGCGCATGGACGAGGTCATTTTCGAGGAGTTCAAGGGCACCGGTAATATGGAAGTCTATCTCGACAGGAAGCTCTCGGAAAAACGCATTTTCCCAGCCATCGACATCAATCGTTCTGGCACGCGGCGCGAAGAACTCCTGTTGTCCGACAAAGAGCTCGACGCGGTCTGGACCATCCGCAAGGCCTTCGGCCAGCTGGATACAGCGGCAGTCACGGAAACGATCATCAACTTGCTCCTCAAAACCCAGACCAATCAGCAGTTCATTTCGTCGATCAATGTTTCATTCAATGACAAGAATGTCTTTGACGCGATGCGCGGCACCAGACCTGGCCAAACCAACGGCAATGCGCCGCCGGCGGGCGGACTTAGCCCTGCCCGCCGCACTTATGACCGTGATAACGATTGACACCCATCAACAGATCGGGTAATATCATTGGGCATGTTCCATTTTGGTGCAGCATACGTGTCCAGGCCCTTTCGGCGGACCCGCGCTGTATCCCATGAAGAGGTGAAAGCAAATGAAAGACGGCATCCATCCGAAGTACGGCAAGACCGTCATCAAGTGTGCCTGCGGCGAGACTTTCGAGTCTGGCTCGGTCAAGGACAACTTGCATGTCGATGTCTGCTCGAAATGTCACCCGTTCTACACGGGCAAGCAGAAGCTGGTAGACACCGGCGGTCGCGTCGACAAGTTCAAGAAGCGCATGGCGCAGAAGTAAGACTTCAAACCAGAGGGGGGCAGGCGGTCGTTAGCCTCCCTTTTGTTTATCCAATGCAACTGACTCACAGAGGATTTATGAAAAAAAAGAATTCTGACAATCAAGCGGCAGTACCTGCCGGCCAGATCAAAACCACCATCGGTGGACAGGCTTTGATCGAAGGTCTGATGATGATCGGCCCGGACAAGAAAGTCATGGCCGTCCGCAAACCTGACGGATTGATCTACCTGGAGGAGCTGTCGATGACCCGCTGGTCGGGACTGGCCAATCTCCTCTTTGTCCGGGGGTCGATCCGATTGTTCCACCAACTCGTCACAGGAACCCGGGCGTTGCTACGTTCAGCTGAGCTGCTCGATGAAGCATCCGAACCAGCTCCGTCGCCCGCTCCTGCGGATGCACCAGCCCAGGAGCCAGAAGCTCCAGCTCCGGCAAAACCCAGCCGGCGCACCTTCAAGGAATGGCGTGCCGGCGTTGACCAAAAAATCGACCATTTCCTGACCCGTCATTCGGAGGTCATGCTCTATCTGTCTGCCATCGGCGGGATTCTTTTCAGTGTCGTCTTATTTATTTTGCTGCCCAATCTTTTGGCCAGCGGATTCAGTCACCTCACGGGCATCGGCGAGTCAGTCAGCCGCTCTTCGGCCATCCTCAAAAACCTGATCGAAGGCGTGATCCGGATCGTGATTTTTGTCGGTTACCTGATTCTGGCTTCCCGGATGAGCGAGATCAAACGCGTCTGGATGTATCATGGCGCGGAACACAAGACCATTGCCTGTTATGAAGCCCAGATGCCTCTGACCGTCGATAATGCCCGCCAGTTCAGCCGATTCCATCCTCGCTGCGGGACTTCATTCATGTTCATCGTCATCTTGGTCAGCATTGTTGTCTTTTCCCTGGTCGGCTGGTGGAACGCCTGGATCAATCTTCTGATCCGCTTCCTACTCGTGCCGGTCGTGGCTGGTATTGCCTATGAAATCATCCGCCTGGCGGGACGATTCAACAATCCCATCACCCGTGCGGTCTCCGTGCCAGGCCTCTGGTTACAGCGCTTGACAACTGCTGAGCCCAATGACAGCATGCTGGAGGTCGCCATCGCAGCCATGGAAGCCGTTATCCCCGCAGAAACAGGCCGTGACAAATGGTGAGGTGACAGGCAGCGTGACGGTCGGTCAGCTTTTAAACCAGATGCGATTGTCCTTGACAGAAAATGGTATCGAGGCCGCCCGCCATGAGGCTGCTTTGCTGATTGGCGCACGCTGCAACATACCCTTGCACCGGGTTTACAGCCATCCGGAACTTGACGTGACAGCCCGGCAGCGTGAGCAGCTCCTGTACGATCTGCAGCGCCGGATCAACCATGAACCGATCGCCTATATTCTCGGCCAGACCGAATTTTATGGCCTCGAATTCTCCGTCGGACCCGGGGTGCTGATCCCCCGTGCCGATACGGAACGCCTGGTGGAAATCGCCCTGGAACAAATAAGGACCCATTTTCCACCGGACCAGATGCTGTGCATCCTCGATACCTGCACCGGATCCGGCTGCGTCGGGATCAGTGTCGCCGTCCGTCTTGCCGCCACAGGCCGTCCCTTCCAGCTCGATCTGGTTGATCAGGACCCGGTTGCGCTCAGCTTTGCCCGGGCCAATGTCCAGCGGCATCATCTGGACGATCTGGCACGGATCTGGCAGGCTGATTTATGGCCAGATCCTGCCTTGTCCGGGCATGACCGCTACGATGTCATCCTGGCCAATCCGCCCTACATCGAAAAAGCGGATGTCCCCGACTTGATGCCGGACGTCAGCCGTTTCGAACCCTGGATCGCCCTGGATGGCGGAGCCGACGGTCTTGATTTTTATCGTCGCCTGACTCAGGGGGCCACCCGTCGGTTAAAAAAACCAGGCCTTCTGCTGCTAGAGCACGGATATAACCAGGCCCAGGCTGTCGATGAACGGTGCGCTGCGGCTGGTTTGACAGACCGCCTCGCTGTTTATGATTATGGCGGCCATCCCCGGGTTACCGGCGGCTGGCTGCTTGAATTCTGACCTGACCCTATCGACCCTATCCTTGCACGGAGGAGCAGTGCCCATGCCTGCGCGGTTCAATCTTTTCCCCTTTGCAATCGGCCAGGTCCTGGTCTTGAAAAAGAAACACCCCTGCGGCAGTGACCGCTGGCGCGTGGACCGCGTCGGCGCTGACATCGGCTGCACCTGCCTCGGGTGCGGCCATTTTCACGTCTGGCCGCGGCGGCAGCTGGAAAAAGCTTTGAAGGAAGTTATTGAAACAAGCAAGCCTTCGTGAGCCAAGTATAGCCAGCCTTGATGAGCCAGGACACCATGCTCAGGGATGATTCTTGCAGAGGATGGCTGGTAAAGCAAGGCCGTTACCGGCAAATGGAACTGACATATCCGGCCCAGCCCAGCCGCAACCCAACTCTATCTACCCCCACACAGAAAAAAACCGCCGCTTGCTGCCAAGCGGCGGTTTTTGGTTGAAAAGTCTAAAATGAGCGGTGCTGTCTGTAGCTCAGACAGCTTGTTCGATGGCGACGGCGACGGAAACGGTGGCACCGACCATGGGGTTGTTGCCCATGCCCAGAAAGCCCATCATTTCGACGTGGGCCGGGACCGAGGAAGAGCCGGCGAACTGGGCGTCAGAGTGCATGCGGCCCATGGTGTCGGTCATGCCATAGGAGGCTGGGCCGGCAGCCATGTTGTCCGGGTGCAGGGTACGGCCCGTGCCGCCACCGGAGGCAACGGAGAAGTATTTCTTGCCGAGGTCGTTGCATTCTTTTTTGTAGGTGCCGGCGACCGGGTGCTGGAAACGGGTCGGGTTGGTGGAGTTGCCGGTGATCGAGACGTCGACGCCTTCCTGGTGCATGATGGCAACACCTTCGCGAACATCATCCGCGCCATAGCAGCGAACCTTGGCACGGTCGCCCTTGGAGTAGGCTTTCTCCTGGACAATGGTGAGGGCGCCAGTGGCGTAGTCGAACTGGGTCTGGACGTACGTGAAGCCATTAATGCGGGAAATGATCTGGGCGGCGTCCTTGCCGAGGCCGTTCAGGATGACCTGGAGCGGTTCCTTGCGGACTTTGTTGGCAGAATTGGCGATGCCGATCGCGCCTTCAGCGGCGGCGAAGGACTCGTGGCCGGCCAGAAAAGCGAAGCATTTGGTTTCTTCACGCAGCAGCATGGCGGCCAGATTACCATGGCCGAGGCCAACTTTGCGGTCATCGGCGACGGAACCGGGGATGCAGAACGCCTGCAGACCGATGCCGATGGCTTCGGCGGCGTCGGAAGCCTTGGTTGCGCCCTTCTTGATGGCAATGGCAGCGCCAACGACATAAGCCCAGGCCGCATTTTCAAAGGCGATCGGCTGGATGTCTTTGCAGATCTTGTAAGGATCGATGCCTTTGGCTTCACAAATGGCCTTGGCTTCTTCGATCGAGGCAATGCCATATTCGGCAAGAGCCGCGTTGACTTTGTCGATGCGGCGTGAGTAACTTTCAAACAGTTGTGCCATGGATGGATGCTCCTTTCACGAGTCTCGAATTATTCATGACGGGGGTCAATGACGCGGACGGCTTCATCAAAACGACCATACTGGCCGATCGACTTCTGGTATGCCTCATTGGCATCGACGCCCTTCTTGATCAGTTCGAGCATCGGACCGGTCTTGAGGAACTGGTAGCCAATGACCTCGTTATGTTCATCCAGACCCATCTTCAGGACATAACCTTCTGTGAGTTCCAAATAGCGGGGGCCTTTTTCAACGGTCGAGTACATGGTGCCGGTCATGCTGCGCAGACCTTTGCCGAGGTCCTCAAGGCCAGCGCCGATCGGCAGGCCGTCTTCTGAGAAGGCGGACTGGCTGCGGCCATAGACGATCTGCAGGAACAGTTCGCGCATGGCGACATTGATCGCGTCACAGACGAGGTCGGTGTTGAGGGCTTCGAGAATGGTCTTGCCGGTGAGAATTTCCGCGGCCATCGCGGCCGAGTGGGTCATGCCAGAGCAGCCGATCGTCTCGACGAGGGCTTCCTGGATGATGCCTTCCTTGATATTGAGCGAGAGTTTGCAGGCACCTTGTTGCGGTGCACACCAGCCAACCCCATGGGTGAAACCGGAGATGTCCTTGATTTCCTTGGCCTGGGTCCAGCGGCCTTCTTGCGGAATCGGCGCTGGCCCATGATAGGCACCTTTGGCCACGCAAGTCATGTGTTCTACTTCGTGTGTCTTCAGCATGCTTTTTTTCCCCTTTCAAAGATGGTTTCGCCTGGCGCAAAAAAGAGCCTGGACGCGGGTCTGGACTGGCCGGACAACAGCGACTGGCAAAATTTTGGCAGACAAAAAATCCCATGTCATTATATCGGATTGACACGCTGGTTACCAGACGGGAAGTTGCATAAGATGCAGCCGCGCTTGAGCGCACTCTGCGCGCCAAAATCATGTATAATCGGGGGCGAAAGGGATTATCATGCTTGAACAATTGTCTGCGGTGGAAAACCGCTTTGATGAATTGAATCTTCTGTTATCTGATCCAGCTGTTTTTGCCGACCCGGAGCGCTACCGCCGCCTGCTGAAAGAACATGCGGATTTGGCGGGGCTGGTCGAGACTATCCGGACGTTACGCCAGACCCGGGAAGCGATCGAGGAACATCGCCAGTTGCTGACTCAGGCCGATGAACGGGATTTCCGGGAACTGGTCCGCGAAGAGCTGGCTGTTCTGGAAGACCGTGCCCGTGAGCTGGAGGCAGATTTGCAGGCGCAGCTCTTGCCCAAAGACCCCAATGATGACCGCAATGTGATCATGGAGATCCGGGCAGGTACCGGCGGTGACGAGGCGGCTTTGTTTGCAGCCGATCTTTTCCGCATGTACAGTGCTTATGCCGACTCCCAGGGCTGGAAGACAGAATTGATCGATGCCAATGAGACTGAAATCGGTGGTTTTAAGGAAATTGTCTTCATGATCGAAGGCCGTGGCGCCTACAGCCAGCTGAAATTTGAAAGCGGTGTACACCGCGTCCAGCGGGTGCCTGTGACGGAATCAGGTGGCCGGATCCATACCTCGACGGTTACCGTTGCTGTCCTGCCGGAAGCAGAGGATGTCGAAGTCAACATCAATCCCAATGATCTCCAGATCGATACTTACCGGGCGTCGGGCGCTGGCGGCCAGCATGTCAACCGGACTGATTCTGCTGTGCGCATCACCCACAAGCCGTCCGGACTGGTTGTCACCTGCCAGGACCAACGATCGCAATATAAAAACAAGGACCGGGCCATGGCTGTGCTCAAATCCCGTTTGCTGGAAATGACTCAGGCCGCCCACAGTGGGGCGATTGCCTCGGAACGCAAGAACCAGGTCGGTACCGGTGACCGCAGTGAACGGATCCGGACCTACAATTACCACCAGGGCCGGGTGACGGACCACCGGATCGGCCTGACCTTGTATCGTCTTGAGGACATTCTCCTGGGTGACCTGGGTGAGATCATCAAAGCGCTCCAGACAGCCGCCCGATCGAATAGCCTCGGCCAGGCCAGTGAGGATGAAACCTGATGGTGACGCATCTTGTGCCCATCGAACCCCTGCTGATCAAAGCTCTCCAAACGGACCCTCTGGCCGCGAACCTCCAGGAACTGGACCGACTGCTGTTGCCTGCGGCTGATGCTTTGCGTGCGGGAGAGCTGGTTGCTTTTCCCACTGAGACTGTCTACGGCTTGGGCGCCAATGCCCTGGATGCCCGTGCTGTGGCCAAGATCTTTGCTGCCAAAGGCCGGCCTGGCGATAACCCTTTGATTGTCCATGTCGCCAGTCCAGCTGACCTTCTGATCTTGACAACCGGCCTGACGTCCCTGGCCCGCAGCCTGCTTCAGGCCTTTGCCCCAGGCCCTCTGACCTTGATCCTGCCCCGCTCGACGCTTGTGCCGGACATCGTCACCGCTGGCCTTGAAACGGTTGCCGTCCGGATCCCGGCCCATCCGGTCGCCCGGCGCCTGATCGAACTCGCCGGCGTTCCGGTCGCAGCCCCCTCTGCCAACCGCTCCGGCCGGCCCAGCCCCACTCGGGCCTGGCATGTCGAAGAAGACTTCACGGGTGTGATTCCCTATATCATTGATGGTGGAGCGTGCGAATTTGGAGTCGAGTCGACGGTGCTCGACTTGACGGGAGATTCTCCTGTGATCTTGCGGCCCGGTGCCATCACTGCGGACATGATCAACGCTGTGGCAGGGAAACAACAGTTGGTGCCTGGAACTGAGGACAGCAAAGTCTCAGGCTCCAATGCGCCCAAGTCGCCAGGGATGAAATACCGCCATTACGCACCCAAGGCCAGACTGGACATCTGCGACCAGACCAACAGTCGCGAAAGAGCTGCCTGCTTTTTGACCCGGCTGGCCCGTGCGGGCTGGAACGCCAGCACCCCGGCTCTGGAGGGTCCCCGCTTCGGTCTGTATCTTTGCCGGGAAACCCTGGACATTTTCCTGCAACTATCCGAACAAAAGCCTGACGCGGGTTTGCCTGCCAACTTGACCGTGGAAATTTATGCCGAACATCCCGATCCCGATTTGGCCGCACATCATTTGTTCAACGCGCTGCGTTCATTTGACCGCCGGGGCATCCAGCTGATTCTGGCTGAAGGTCTGCCTCCGCAGGGGCGGGGCCTGGCTTACATGAATCGTCTGAGCAAGGCAGCAGGCGGGGGAGAACCCGTCTGAGGCAGCCGACCGCTATCCGGCAACATCCTTTTGAAAGGTGCAGACCATGAAAATCTTGTTTGTGTGTACGGGAAATACGTGTCGCAGCCCTATGGCTGAAAGCTTTCTGCCCGCAACAATGGCCGAATCGGCAGGCCTGCATGCCCTGCCGGGTGAAGCGGCAACCGCACAGGCCATCCGGGCGGCCCAGAATGCTGGAGGTCGCAGCCTGGAAAACCACCGGGCCCGGCGCCTGGATTCGGTCGACCTGGAGCCGTTCGACTGGATCTTGACCATGAACGTCCAGCAGAAACACTCGGTCATTCTTTTGTACCCCCAGCTGGCAGACAAGGTGCTAACGCTAGGGGAAAAGGCGGGCGAGCCGCAATTGGAAATTCCCGACCCTTACGGCTTGTCCCAGGCTGTCTATGACCAGACAGCTTTGCTGATCAAACATTTGATCTGCAAGATTGTCCCGGATACGACAAAAACTTCTGAATCAGATTAAAGACAAGACCGTTTGCTTGCTGTTAAAATGGACTTGACCCTCTGATCATCTCATGCTATAGTTTTTAGCGCTGTGCAATCTTTTGCTGCAGTTGTTCTTTTACAATTGAAAAAGAGCAATCCTCGCCCAGATTTTGGGCCGTAAGTCCAGGAGGAGGTGAAACAATGGCTAGAAAGTATGAAGCAATGGTTATCCTGAACCCCGTTCTCGGTGAAGATGCAGTCAATGCAACCGTCGAGAAAGTCAAGGGTCTCGTTGAGACGTCCGCGACGCTCGACAAGATCGATGTCTGGGGCAAGAAGCGCCTTGCGTACGAAATTGATGATCAGAAGGAAGGTTACTACTTCCTCATCAACTTCAGTGCGGAAGCAGCGTTCCCGAAGGAACTTGAGCGCGTGCTCAAGATCACCGATGGTGTTCTTCGTTATCTGGTAATCCGCACTGACGAATAAGAGTCAGAAAGGACATGTGAGACCATGAACAAAGTAATCCTGATGGGTAATCTGACCCGCGATCCGGAAATGCGCACCACCCAGAGCAATGTGCCTGTTTGCACGTTTTCACTGGCTGTGGAACGGCGCTTCAAATCCGCCAATGGTGAACGAGCGGCCGATTTTATCAATATCGTCGCCTGGCGCCAGCAGGCTGAGTTTGTTTCCAAGTATTTCCACAAGGGTTCCCGGATGGTTGTCGTCGGTTCACTGCAGACCCGCAGCTACGATGACAAGGACGGCAACAAGCGCACCGCAACTGAGGTGGTGGCCGAGGAAATCTATTTCGGCGACTCCAAGAAATCAGGTGGCGGTGGTTACGAACCTGCTTCGCAGGCCAGCGCCGGTGCCAGTGCACCCGCGAGTCTGCCAAGCCAGGAAGGGTTCTTCCCATCACCGGATGATGATACCTCATTGCCCTTCGATCTTTGATTTCTGGTTGTCTAGTTTGCTGAAAGGAGCAAAAATCCATGGCTGATTTCAAACGTGGCCGCGACAGCGGCGACAAAGAAGGCCGCGGCATGCGGCCGAGACGTTCGCGCCGCAAGGTCTGCGCATTTTGTGCTGATAAAGTTGAATCGATCGATTACAAGGACGTCAATCGTCTGCGCAAGTTCGTTTCCGAGCGTGGCAAGATCCTGCCCAAGCGCATGACCGGCAATTGTGCCGAGCATCAGCGCCGCCTGACCATCTCAATCAAGCGCGCCCGTCATGTCGCTCTGCTGCCCTACGCCGGCGAGTAAGCGTCACCCTTAGCATCGAGCACCATCAAGCGCCCGGATACCCGGGCGCTTTTTATTTATGTTATAATTCACTTTACTCAAGACAGAAAACTGGGCAACCAGATGGGACAAAAAGACAGGAGCACATGTATGAAAGTCATCTTACTCAAGGATGTCAAGGGACTCGGCAAAGCCGACGATATCAAGGAAGTCCAGGACGGCTACGCCCGTAATTTCCTGTTCAAGCAGAATCTTGCACTCGAAGCGACCCCTGCCAACCTCAATAGCATCAAGAACAAGAAAGGCGCTGAGGCTGCCCGGATTGCCCGCGAACTGGACAAGGCCAGGGAGATCGGTTCCAGACTCAATGGCCAGACCATCCAGATGGCCATGAAGACAGGCGAAGCAGGCCGCCTTTATGGTGCTGTCACGGCGATGGATGTCGCTGCTGCCCTAGACAAGGCTGGTTTCAAAATCGACAAACGCGACATCATCTTATCCCAGACGATTAAGTCCCTGGGCCACTTTGAAGCTGAAATCAAACTGCACCACGAAGTGACTGTCAAGATCGGCCTTGAGGTCGTCGCTCTCCACTGATGGCTGCCGATACATCCTCACCTGCCAAACCTCGTCCAGCCATCCGGGTTTTGCCCCACAATATCCAGGCAGAACAGTCCGTCCTGGGCAGTGCCATGTCTGGCGAGCGCCAGCTTGCCGAAATCACAGCCCTTCTGAAGACGGATGACTTTTACCGGCCTGACCACCGGCTGATTTATGACGCTATTTGTGAACTCTACCTCTCGAGCAAACCGGTCGATATCCTGACGGTCAGCGACCATCTCGAGAGCAAGGCTGCGCTGGATAAAGCGGGAGGCATCGCCTACATCAGCGCTCTGCCGGATACGATCCCGGTCATGGCCAATGCCATGCATTATGCCGATCTGGTCCGCCAGAAGTCTCTGTTGCGCCGCTTGCTGACTGCTATGGACGAGGTCAGTGGCCTGTGCTATGACGAGGCCAACGAGGCGGATATCCTGCTGGACATCGCTGCCAAGCGGATTTACGAAATCCGGGAGAACCGCGACGCTGCGGGCTTTGAAAGCATCAAGGACATCATGGGCCGGACGGTCAATGAATTGGCGGCCATGGCCCGAGGCAAGATCCACGAGCGCCATGTCCTGACCGGTCTGCCCGCTCTGGACCGCGCTCTTGGCGGCCTTAGGCCAGGCTCCCTTGTGATCGTGGCTGCCCGACCGGCAATGGGTAAATCCGCGCTTGCTCTCAATATCGCTCAGAAAGCGGCAACCTTGTACAATGTACCGGCGGCTATTTTCTCGCTCGAAATGTCCAAAGAAGAAATTGGCAACCGCATGCTCAGCGCCCAGTCTCTGGTCCAGGCCCGCTCTCTGATGACCGGTGAACTGCAAAGCGATGACTGGGACAAGATCGCCCGCGCCTTGCCGACCCTCTATGCTGCTCCGATCCACATCGATGACCGGTCTGGAACCTCCGTCATGGAGATGATGTCCAAATGTCGCCAGCTGAAGCTTGAAGACAAGCTTGGTCTGGTGGTGATTGACTACCTCCAGCTGATGAGCGGCAATGGCCAGAGCCGGTCCGAGAGCCGCCAGCAGGAGATCTCTGAGATTTCCCGTTCGCTCAAGATCATGGCCCGGGAACTCAATGTCCCGGTGATAGCCTTGTCCCAGTTATCGCGTGCCTGTGAAGCCCGCTCTGACAAAAAACCCATGCTTTCTGACTTGCGCGATTCTGGTGCCATCGAGCAGGATGCGGACATCGTGGTGTTCCTGTACCGCGAGAACTATTACGATCCCAATCACATGCAGCTGGAGATCGAAGATGCCGAAATCATCATCGCCAAGAATCGCCAGGGCATGACCGGGAGTGTCCACCTGAACTGGTGGCCCAAATACACCATGTTCTTTGAACAAGATGACGGACGGGTCCCAAGTGAACCACCACCCATCTAAGCCGCCCAACCATCCAACCCTGGCAGATCGAGTCTTGGCTACGATCGGGCCGCTCCACCTGGGACCCGATGGCACCGGTGTGCTGGTGGGCGTTTCCGGCGGCCCTGATTCGATGGCCTTGCTCCAACTGCTGCACCAGTTGCACCTGTTTCCTCTTCGAGTGGCCCATCTCAACCATCAGCTCCGCCCTGGAGCCTGTGATGCTGACGAGCAGATGGTCCGGGCCTTTTGTGCGAGCCAGGCCATTGAATTCACCTCCCGTTCCGTTGATGTGGCTGCGTTCGCCCGTGAGCACCGTCTGGGACTCGAAGCGGCCGGACGCACGTGCCGCCACCTGTTTTTTGCGGACTGTGTCCGAACCTGGCAGGCAGAGTGCCCCGATCTGCAGGATATCCGGATCGCCCTGGCCCATCATCTCGATGACCAGGCTGAAACGGTTCTGATCCATCTGAGCCGCGGCTGCGGTCTGGCTGGACTGACCGGCATGGCGCTCAGCAATGGCCCGTTTATCCGGCCCCTGCTGGGGATAAGGCGTTTTGAAATCCTGGCCTACTTGGCAGAGCAACAGATTCCTTATCATCTGGACGATTCCAATCAAGACCCATTCACCCTCAGGAACCGGCTGCGCCATAAGCTGCTGCCAGCCTGGCAGGACGTTCTCGGGTTTGACCCGGCTACAGGCCTGGCCCGCATGGCTGACCTGGTCCGTGCGGATGAATCATATCTTGTCGAACAGACCAGGGCAGCCTGGATGGCCTTGGCCCGGGAACAGAAGGGTGCCCCTTTGCCCCGTGAAACGGACTTGCTGCCAACAGTCGTTTTTGACCGGGCTGGATTTTGCGGACAGCACCCGGCGATCCAGAATCGATTGCTCCGCTTGTGCTGGCGCAAAATCAGCGGCCAGGAGCGCGACATCGAGTGGCGCCACCTGAAACTAGCCCGGGATTTGATCCTGGAAAACCGCGCCCGGGGGCATTTGGACTGGCCACAAGGTGTCGTCATGGACCTTTCCGGGCTGACTGTTCAGTTCTCACAGACAAAAATAGCCCCATCGGACATAAATTCTTTACAAAAAGTTGCCTTTGACACACGAATTCAGGATGACAGACTGCTATAATATTTGGGAACTAAACACCAGGAGGCTTATCGAGCCATGAGCAAAACCATCAAACGTGTCCTGATCTCCCGTGCGGAAATAGACCAGATGTGCCGCCGGCTGGGTGAACAGATCACACACGATTATGCCGGCAAGGAGATCATCCTCATCGGCGTTTTAAAAGGAGCTTTCATTTTCATGTCTGATTTGGCCCGCTGCATTGGCGTGCCTTGCCGGATCGACTTCATGTCCGTGTCCAGTTATGGCAGCGGTACCCGCACGTCGGGTGTCGTCCGCATCACCAAGGACCTCGACACGGACATCACCGGCAAACACATCATCGTGGTGGAAGACATTGTCGACACGGGTCTGACCTTGAATCATCTGCGGGAGCTTCTGAGCACGAGGAATCCGGCCAGCATCGCCCTCTGCACCGCTTTTGACAAACCGGACCGACGCAAAGTTGAAATCATGGTCGAATACACGGGTCTCCAGATCCCGGACGAATTCATCGTCGGCTACGGCCTGGACTTCGACGGCAAATACCGAAATCTCCCGGACGTCTCTGTCCTGGGGGATGACAACTAAGGAGGAAACTGATGAATCTCAAAAAATCCATGAGCGGCATGTCGTTCTACCTCGTGCTGCTGGTTGTGATTATCGTCATCTCGATGACCATGTCACGGCTGACCCAGCCCCAGACAATTTCCCTCTCTGACCTGATTGCCAAAATTGACTCCGGATCTGTGAGCGAGGTGGTTGTCAATGGCTACACGCTGGAAGTGACGGAAACATCCGAATCTGGCCCACCCTCTGTGTACACCAAGCAGATTTCACCGCTGTGGATGCCTGAAGTCTATGCTGTCCTCGAAGAAGCCAAGTCCGCTGGCAAGATTCAATCGTTCGACTACATGGAACCGACTGATTTTGCCGCCTGGGCTAACATCATTCTGATCCTGGTTATGATCGTCGGCATGGGGGCCTTCATCTGGTTCAGCTACAGTCGCCAGTCTGGCGATGGTAAGAATGCGATGACCTTTGGCCGCAGCCGGGCCAAACTTAATGACCCGACCAAAAACAAAGTCACTTTCCAGGATGTTGCCGGTGCTGATGAAGAAAAAGAAGAACTCAAGGAAATCGTCGACTTCCTGAAAAACCCCAAGAAATATTCCGAGATCGGAGCCAAGATCCCGCGCGGCATCCTGCTGATTGGCTCACCTGGTACCGGCAAAACGTTGTTGGCCAAGGCTGTCGCTGGTGAGGCCGGTGTGCCATTCTTCTCGATCAGCGGCTCTGACTTCGTCGAGATGTTCGTCGGCGTCGGTGCTTCCCGTGTCCGCGACTTGTTTGACACCGCTAAGAAAAACACTCCCTGTATCATATTTATCGACGAAATCGACGCCGTCGGCCGTCACCGCGGCGCTGGCCTGGGCGGAGGTCACGACGAACGTGAACAGACCCTCAACCAGCTGCTGGTCGAAATGGATGGTTTTGGCCCGAACGAAGGCGTCATCATCATGGCTGCGACGAACCGCCCGGATATCCTCGACCCTGCCTTGTTGCGACCTGGCCGATTCGACCGCCGTGTGACCGTCATGCGGCCAGACATCAAAGGCCGCGAGGAAATTCTCAAAGTTCATGCCAGAGGCAAACCACTCGACGCCACCATTGACCTGCGTGAAATTGCCAAAATCACCCCTGGCTTCACTGGCGCAGACCTCGCCAACCTCTTGAACGAAGCCGCTCTCCTTGCTGCCCGCAAAGGAGAGACTGTCATCAAATACGAAGATGTTTCTGAGGCCGTGTTCAAGGTCATGATCGGTCCGGAGAAGAAAAGCCGGATCATCAGCGAGAAGGAACGCCGCCTGACCGCCTACCATGAAGCCGGCCATGCCATTGTTCTGCGCACGGTCTCCGAAACCGATAAAGTCGAGCGAGTCTCGATCATTCCGGCGGGTGGGGCTGGTGGCTACACTGCGCACAAACCGCACGAAGATACCTATTATGCCACTCGCAGCCAATTGCTTGCCTCGATCCAGATCGCTCTCGGCGGCCGCGCAGCGGAGGAATTAGCTTTTGGTGAAATCAGCACCGGAGCTTCTTCTGACCTCCAGAGCTGCAATGGTATCGCCCGCGACATGATCACCAAATACGGCATGAGTGAGAAGCTGGGTAACCTGGTCTTTGGCAACGAAGGTGAAGTCTTCCTGGGCAAGGATTACGGCCATGTCCAGAACTACAGTGAAAAGCTGGCCGGGATTATCGACGATGAGGTTAAAACGATCATCGATACCGCCTACGCGGATGTCCTCAGGATTTTGCGCGAATCCAAGCCCCTTCTCGACGCCTTGGCCGAGAACTTGCTGGAAAAAGAAAAAATCGAAGGCAACGAATTCGAAGCTCTGGTCCAGAAATACATGCCGGACGTCCGTCCTTTGCCAGAGCCCAGTACCCCGACCAAGGTTGAGGAACAAGCCCCGTCCGAGCCCTTACCGGTAGCCGCCCAGTCTGATCCTGACCAGTCCGCTGCCCAGGCTGATACCATCGATCTTTGATCCTTTGAACGACTGACAAAAACCCCGGCTGACCGATGAAAAACAAAGGTCAGCCGGGGTTTTTTAAATTGACAGGAACCAATGGTTGATCTCGTGCACCCGGCAGCAGCAGGGATGCCTCTTTCGTGCCTGGATTTCTCAGCGGTGCTCGCGCCCCGTCAGCTGATCGGCCAGCCTGCGGATATCCTCCGGACCCAGAACCAGGATCAGGTCGCCTGGCCCCACTCGTTTGTCCAGCTCGGCTTTGATCTCGGCAAAATTGCGGCCGAATTGGGCATTGCCACCCAGTTCGTTGATTCGCTCAGCCAGCTGGCGTGAACTGATGTAGTCCCGCCGGGTTTCGCGGTCACTGTAAATCTCGGCAAAAATAATCCATTCACAGTCTTTGAGGGCGGAGACAAATTCATCGAACAGAATTTCGGTCCGGCTGAAGGTCAGCGGCTGGAACACCACCCAAGTATGACGATGAGGGATGGTTGCTGCCGCTGCCAGTGTGGCTCGGGCAGCGGCTGGATGGTGGGCGTAGTCAGCGATGACCTGGGCTCCACGGTAGACACCGGTGCGGGTAAACCGACCTTCCGCCCCCTGGAAGCGATTCAGGGCTGCTGTAGCTGCTTTTGCAGTACCACCGCATAAATGGGCACAGGCTATGGCGGCCAGGGCATTGGCAACATTGTGCCGGCCCGGGATTTTCAATTCAAGATGGGTATAGAACGAGTCGAGATGGTAGACATCAAAACGCGGCAGGCCATCAATGTATTCTAGATTGCGCGCCTGCCAGGCCGCTGCATCGCCTTCCAGCCCAAATGTGTGTAGCGTGGGCATGGGCCGCTGATTCTGGGCCCGGCGTCGACTCAGCTGCACCAGCAGGGTCCGGACATTGGGGTCAAAAGCAGGGACCACCAGATGGCCGTCATCCGGCAGCAGGTCGGCAAAAATCGTGAACACAGCGATCACTTCTGCCAAATTGGCAAAGCAGTCGACATGGTCATAATCAATATTCAGGATGGCCGCGACCGTAGAGTAAAATTTCAGGAAGCTGCTTTGGTATTCACAGGCTTCCGAAACCATCAGCTTGTGCGGATCACCCAGCCGGACGGTTGTCTGGAAATCCTGAAGCTCAGCTCCCAGATGGACGGTGGGATCCTCGCCGGCTTCGATCAGGATCAGGGAGCACATGGCAGTTGTGGTTGTCTTGCCATGGGTGCCGGCGATGTTGATGACCTGGTTGAAACGCCGGTTGATCCAGCCGAGAAAGGTAGCACGGTCAACGGTAGGGATCTGGGCTGCTCTGGCTGCGATCAGTTCCGGATTTTCCGCCGGTATCGCCGCTGTATGGACGACCAGGTCCGGATTGAAATCGAGCAGCTGCTCAGCTTTGTGACCGGCGAACACGCGCATGCCGTGCTGCTGCAGATAGTGGGTCCGTTCGCTGGCCTGACGATCAGATCCTGCCACCTCATAACCCAGGGACTGGGCGATTTCCGCCAGCCCACTCATGCTGATACCGCCAATCCCGATAAAATAAATCCTCGAACCCCAGGCAAGCTCAGGGATGATTGAAAATTCTGAGTCGACCATGGCCTATGCACTCCTATTACCTCAAATCTTACGACATCCTATCACAGTTTTAGCGGATTCGCCAATCCAGAAGCGACTGCCCGGAACGTGTCCCCGCACGATTCAGATAGTTAAA
>DIFN01000039.1:0-13170 GCA_002419145.1 Mageeibacillus sp. UBA5747
TGCTTTCACTCATGCGGCAGCTGCATGAAGAACCGGGGCATCGTTGATACCGTCACCCATGTAGCCAACTACGTGCTTTCTCATTTTCAAGGTCAGAGTAATGCGTTCTTTCTGGTTGGGATCCACTTCCGATAAAAGGCTTGTGTTCTCAACAGCATTCCAAAGTGCTTCATCGCTCGTTTTAATCAGTTCCGCGCCAGTCAGTGTGCCAGTGACTGTTCATCCGCTACCGGGTGCTGCACTTTAGCCGGTACTACCTTCCGGGCAATTCCCAAGACTCGATAGTTCTTGTCACTCCACACCTCAAATTACTTTTGAATATTTTCTGTGAATGTTTGATCCAGCGGTCGAATATCCGATCCGACTTGAATCTGATCGCAACTATCGCTTCTAAACGTGCAGACCGGTTTTTCACCGTCTGGCCTGACTGGGCGTTTCGCCCGTGATCCGGTGGAAGATTTTGCTGAAATAGTTTGAGTCCTGATAGCCGACGGCAAAGGCAATGTCTGTGACTCGCATGTTGGTGGTGTTTAGTAATTCCAAGGCTTTGGTTATCCGGATGCGCGTCAGGTACTCGATGAAGCTTTCGCCAGTTTCCTGGCTCAGGATGGAGGACAGGTAATTGGGGGTGATTTTGACATGACTGGCAACGTTTGCCAGGCACAGCCCCACGTCGGAATAGTGTTGGTTGATGTATTCCTTGGCGATGGCAACAATGGTGGAGTAGCGATAGTTTTTTTGCCGGTCGCGGATCTCAATGGCTGCCTCGAGGATAGATTTGAGGGATGATCCGAACCGGTCAATATGATCCACGTCTTGGGCCCATTCCAGTCACATATGAACCCTACGGCGTGGCGGCAATCATCGCCCCCTACAATTTTCCGCTCCATTTGCTGACTCGAAGCCTGGCCCCTGCACTGGCTGCAGGCAATACTTGCGTCATGAAGGCGTCTTCCTATACCCCAACAACGACAGCCATTATGGCCGAGATTTTCCACGAAGCGGGCTTTCCGGCCGGTTCGGTCAATGTGATTCATGGCCTTGGCAGCACTGTCGGCAAAGCCATGGCTAGTCATCGCGATGTAGATGTCATAGGCTTTACGGGATCAGAACAAACCGGTCGTGAGCTGATGAAAATTTCATCTCAGTCACAAGTGATCAAAAAGTGTATCCTCGAGCTGGGCGGCAAAGGCGCTGCCATCGTGATGCCGGATGCGGACCTGGACATTGCTACGGACTGCCAGGTTGAAGGTTTCACTTTCAACCAGGGAGAGGTCTGCTGTGCGATCACCCGCGTGATTCTCCACAATTCCATCTATGACCAGTATTTGAAGTTATTGTCTGAGAAGCTGGATAAAATCAAAATTGGCGATCCTTTGGATCCGGAAACCAGGATGGGCTGCCTAATCAGTGAGGCGCAGGTGAATAAAATCGAAAGCTACGTCAAGACAGCAATCGAATCTGGTGCCAAGCTGGTTTATGGTGGCGAACGGTACACCGAAGGCGTCTGCAAGGATGGCCCTTTCTACAGACCAACAATTCTCGGCGAAATCGAATCACAAATGCCCATTTGTCAGGAAGAGGTCTTTGGCCCTGTGCTCAGCGTGATTCGCTACGACAACCTTGAAGAAGCCATTGAAATTGCCAACGACACCGATTTTGGCTTAGGGGCCAATATCTTTACCGAAAATTTGAAGGCAGCCTATCGCATGGCACAAAAGCTGAATGCGGGATCAGTCTGGGTGAATCTGCCTAATGGCATGCATATGGCCTGCCCCTTTGGCGGCAATAAAAACAGCGGCATGGGGCGTGAATATGGTACCTATGGTCTTCATGAGTATTTGAAAATCAAGAACAACATGTGGCGGATGCATTGATGAAATTTTTAATGGAGTATGTCAAATGGATATTTCGACCGAAACAACCATCGAGGAATTGCTCGCAAATATCCCTGGGTCAGAAACATTTTTGACGGACCTTGGAATTCGCTGCATCAAATGTGGAGCACCAGTCTGGGATACGCTGCAAGAAAGCGCAGAACGAGTAAAAATCACCGAAGACCAGCTGTCTCAGATTATCTCCACTTTGAAGAAGATGGCTGCTGAACACCAGACTTGATGCTCGAGCAGTCATTTGGAAAGGTCAGCTCATGCAACCCTATCGCTTTGGTATTGTCGGAACCGGAATGATTGCAAACAAATTTGCTGAGGCTGCGAAGGTCTTGGGCGATCGAATGATCGTCCAGGCTGTATCCTCGCGAACGCTGGCAAAAGCGCAGGATTTTTCTGACCGGCATGGGATCCCTGATGTGTATGGCAGCTATGAAGACATGGCCTTGGCTACGGACATCGATGTGGCCTATATTGCGACCCCCCATAATTTCCATCTCGCCCACATGGAGCTGTATGCTGCCCATCACAAGCATATCCTGTGCGAGAAGCCCATTGTGGTGAATGAGGCTGAAGCGACACGGCTGCTTCAGTTATCAGAGCGGTATAAGATTTTTATCATGGAGGCCTACTGGTCGATCTTTGTGCCTGCCTTTGCCAAATTCCAAGAGCTTTTTTCGCTGCGTGGTTCAGACCGCTGGGATTTTCTCAGGTCCGAAATTGGCTTCAGCCACCCCGGAGACCGAGGCTTGCGCAAGGTCGATCCCGCCCTTGCTGGCGGTGCCCTGCTGGATGTTGGTGTGTACAACCTGATGATCGCAGCGGAAGTGTTTGGATATGGATTCCAAATTACCGATGTCCACACCATCAAGAATGAACAAGGCATTGATGTGTTCGATGCTTTCACTCTAGATCACGGCAACGGCAGGAAGAGCTACAACATCTGTACGGTCAAGGGCAAGATGACCAACGAGTTGATTGTCTTTGGCCCAGAAGGCTGCCTGATCTTAAAGAATTTCCTGGGCAGCCAGTCCGTTGTTGAAGACCGGCTTGGTGAAACGCCCGTTGAATACCAATTTCCGTTTCTGGCTAATGGCTACGAATATGAGATCAACCATGTTTGTGATTGCCTGGATCAAGGTTTTCTCCAGAGCGATCAACTGCCACTGGCCAAAAGTGTCAAAATCATCCGGGCTGCTGACGTGATCAGGCAACGGATCGGATTGAAGTATGGTTTTGAAAACTGAAAGCATCGGACAGGGAGGATTCCATGCATCATAAACGAGTTGAAAACCGCCTCGATCAACGGATCAATCTGAGGGGTGGCCATGGTACGATCGATATGTACCACCTGTTTGAAGAATCCGAAATGCTGGGCAAAGCCAAGATGTGCACAAGACTGGTGGTTCATCCCCAATGTTCGATCGGCAGTCATCCACACAACCCAGAAGCAGAGATTTACTACGTGATTTCCGGAACTCTCGAAATGGATGATAATGGCCAAACAATGATCATGGAAGCTGGCGATATCATGTTCACCGGCCAAGGTGAAAGCCATGGCCTGAGGAATCCTTCTGATCATGATGCAGAGGTTTTTACCATCATCCTCACTTGAGTAACACCCTGATAGATTCCCTCCTCAAAAAAACTCCGGTTTGGTGGACCGGAGTTTTTTAAAGTTTCAAATCACGGTTCAAATATTCATCTGGATTATATTCCGGTGAGTATGGCGACAGATAGAACAGCTCGATACAGGCGTTTTTCCAACCGGCGTAGCCTTTGATGTAATTGGCGTAGACAGCATCCTGTCTATGCGCACGCTTGACCGGGCGCTGGATGCTCAATCCCCAGCGATCCGAATCAGATATGGTTCAGCTTGAGACAAAAAAATAATCCAAAATCTCGCCCGAGAATGGAACACCGTCTCGGTCATATAGCGCATACCTGGCTTATGTACTCGAGCTGGTCAAGAGACAGCCGGAGCAGGACAGGTGACTGGTTGCGATGGTTTTGAAAGACTCGGTTCTTGCGACTGAAGATTGTGAGATTCCACACAACGATGCCAAATCTCATTGGCTCCATCCGAGTTCGTTTTGCTTCTCAGAACCCTTTCTGGCCAGATAATCGTCACGGTCAAAACCGCCTGGGACTGAATGGTTGGTTCAAAGAAACATCAAAGATGTGGCTGGCATCGTGCAAAAGCGGTATGATCTGGTTATGAAATTCCAGCAGAGGATGCAAGAAAATGCTGCGCGAAACTGGCCGCACAAGTTTGCCATCAGGAATTTCCTGACACCCCTGTTTTCGGAATGGACCGCTGAGGAACACGCTTCAGGGAACCAGTTTGAGGTTTTAACGAAACCAGTTGATGGCCTGCTGGAGCAAAGAAGAAAAGATGCAGTTGGTTACACTGCTCAAAAAACTAGGAGATGAAGAATATGGAACGTCAAGTGACACAGCAAGTCCGAGGCTTTAAAGCCATCGATGGTGCAGGCGTGCACTTGGTCCGGGTACTGGGCCATTCAACCGTCGATGGGTATGACCCCATTCTCATGCTGGATTCTTTTGACAGCACCAATCCCGATGACTATATCGCCGGTTTCCCCATGCACCCCCACCGGGGTATTGAGACCATCAGCTATATCTATCAGGGTGGCATGCATCACAAAGACAGCCTGGGGAATGAAGATGCCATCGGCAGCGGAGAGGTACAGTGGATGACTGCCGGTTCCGGGATCATGCATGAAGAAAAACTGCCGGCTTCACCGCGGATGCTGGGCGTTCAGCTGTGGCTCAATTTGCCGGCCAAGGACAAAATGGTCCCCCCGTCTTACCGCAGCATCAAGGCCGAGGCCATCCCGGAAATCCCTCTGGTGGGCGGCAAGCTGCGTTTGCTGGCCGGACACTATGGAGACCATGCCGGGCATGTCAGCAAATATTTACCACTCGATTACTATGACGTCCATCTGAATTCCGGCGCTTCCGTGGAGATCGAGACAGATCCGGAGCGGTCGATCCTGGTTTTCACCCTGTCAGGCGACGCCTGGGTGGGAGGTGAGCTGATCCAGGAAAAAACCGCGGCAAAACTCTCGTCTGGTGATCATGTGACCATCAAAGCTGGGACACAGAAGGCCCAGGTCCTGTTTATCAGTTCAAAACGGCTGGATGAGCCTGTGGCCTGGGGTGGCCCGATCGTGATGAACACCCGGGCGGAGCTTCAAAAGGCTTTTGATGACCTCAATCAGGGTACTTTTTTACAGACAGCGATGACCTACGAATGAAACCGGTGCCAGGTAGGTGAAACTGCGATGAACACTGAGTTCATTACTGGTTTAGCGCAACAGGAGAATAGTCCGGCACGGCGCCAACTCCAAAAGGTTAACAGGCTAAAGAACAGGGGTGATGCCATGCTTCTGTTTCATGGGCATCACCCCGGATCCGTTTTTACAAGTCAGGTATATACTCAGGAAGGGCTTACCATTTGCCCTTTTTCAGGTGCTGTTCGATCTCAGCTTTACTTCTTTGCTTGATGACCCAGGCGTCCTGGTGCGCTTTCTTGAAAACTGCGACACAGGCTGGATCCAGGTTCAGTTCCATGCCTTCTTTGGCCAGGTCTTTGATTTTCATCGCCAGTTGGACGATTTCCATGTGAATGTCATTGGTGCGGTCTGATTCGAACACTTTTTTTGCGTCTTCCTCAGAAAGCGCGACGAACTTCTCCTTGCCTTGCCCACATTTGGGACAGATGTCCGGTGCTTCCAGGCCTTCGTGCATGTAACCACAGATTGTACATTTCCACAACATAATTCTCCACCTCTCCTGGTTAAAATGTCATTTCCTCGACTCAATCATCAAGGCTTGGTTCTAGCATAACCTGCTCGCTTCGTTTTTGCCAGCAGCAGTGGGCTCTTTGTTATTGGACCCGCTCCCGATCACAACACTTTGCGGAATAAACCTCTTGGGTATCCCCGGCTGGTGTCGGTCTCGATCAGGGTGAATCCGCGTGCCTGGTAAAAACTGACAAGAGTCTCGTTGGTCAGTGCCGTGTGGAGCTCGACCATCCGGAAACCCTCGCCTAAGAGCCAGGCTTCGGCAGCCTGGTACAGCAGGCGGCCGACCCCGGTTTGCTGCAGGTGGGGATGGACGGCGAACCGGGTAAAATAAGCCCGGTCCGGGCTCAGGCGGACCAGACGGACGGTGCCGATCAGGGTGTGCTTGTGTTCGGCGACGATGACGTGATCGCGCGCGATGTGCTGCTCAAGATCGGACACGGTTTCGGAAAATGCATCCAGGGGCGTGGTGATGCCAGATTTGGCGGCATAGATCTGCATGGCCCATTGGATCAGTTTCAGGAGCTCTGCGCTATCAGACTGGACAGCTTGGCGCAAGGTGATGTCTGCGTGCATGGGGGCTGTACACTCAACCCTTGTAGTCGGGCGCGAGCAGACGGACGAGCACGGCTTTCTGGGCATGGAGCCGGTTCTCAGCTTCATCGAATATGACTGACTGCGGGCCGTCGATGACCTCGGCGGTGACTTCGTAGCCGCGATAGGCCGGCAGACAGTGCATGAAAATGGCATCCGGCCTGGCCAGGGCCATGAGGTCGGTGTTGACCTGGTAGGCCCCAAACTGCTTGACCTTTTCGGCCTTTTCCGATTCCTGGCCCATGCTGACCCAGGTGTCGGTGTAGACAACATCGGCGTCCTGGATAGCCAGACGTGGATCTTCGGTAATGATGACTTTGGCTCCGGTCTGCGTGGCGGTGGCTTTGGCCTCGGCCACACTCGCGGTGTCGCAGGCATAGGAGGCAGGGGTGGCGACGGCGATGTCCATGCCGACTTTGGCCGCACCATGGAGCAGGGAGACGGCCATGTTATTACCATCGCCCAGATAGGCCATTTTCAGCCCCTGCAAGCGGCCCTTATGCTCACGGATCGTCTGGAGATCGGCCAGGACCTGGCAGGGATGCATCAGGTCGGTCAGGCCATTGATGATCGGGATCGTACCGTACCGGGCCAGGTCGAGGACATCCTGATGGGCAAAGGTCCGGATCATGATGCCATCGAGATAGCGGGACATGACCTGCGCAGTGTCTGCGATCGATTCGCCGCGGCCGAGCTGGATGTCCTGGCTGGACAGGAACAGGGCGTGGCCACCGAGCTGGTACATGCCGACTTCAAAGGAAACCCGGGTCCGGGTGGAGGATTTGGCAAAGATCAGGCCCAGGGTCTTGCCCTGGAGGATGGGATGGGGCCGCCCGGCTTTGACATCGGCCTTGAGCTGGTCGGCCAGGTCGAGAAGACCGAGGATTTCACCGGGGGTGGGGTCGTTCAAACTGATGAAATGCTTCATGTATTGGCGACCTCCTCCAGGACCAGGCCGAGGTCAGCGACAAACTGGTCGATTTCTGATTTTTCGATGATCAAGGGTGGGAGCAGGCGCAGGGTGTGCGTGCCGACTGAGCCGATCAGGTAGCCGGCATCGAGGCACTTGCCTTTGACCTCGACGGCCACAGGTTCCTTGAGCTCGATGCCCAGCATCAGACCCGCACCGCGGACTTCGCGGATCTGACCGCTGGTTTCAGCCAGCTCCTGCAATTTCTCCCGGAAATGGTCGCCCAGCCCGGCAGCTTTCTGGATCAGATGGCCATTCTCCAGCGTCTCGAGGACGGCGAGGGCTGCGGCACAGGCCAGGGGGTTGCCGCCAAACGTGCTGCCGTGGTCACCCGGAGCGAATCCGGTGGCGGTCTCCTGGTTGGCGATGGCAACACCGATCGGCACACCACCGGCGAGACCTTTGGCCAAGGTGACGATATCTGGCTTGATGCAGTACAGCTGGCTGGCCAGGAATTTGCCGGTCCGGCCGACGCCCGTCTGGATTTCATCGATGATCAGGCGGGCTCCGGTGCGGTGGCAGGCGGCGACGGCGGCATCGACAAAGGCGATGGTTGCCGGATGGACACCGCTCTCGCCCTGGATCAGCTCCAGCATGACGGCACAGGTGGTGTCATCGACGGCATCTTCGAGTGCGGTGACATCGTTATACGGGATATGGACAAAGCCTTCCGGCAGAGGGGCAAAAGGCGCGCTGTATTTGGTCTGTCCGGTCGCTGTGGCGGTGGCTAGAGTCCGGCCATGGAAAGACTGCATGGCGGTGACGATTTTGGCCCGGGGCTGTCCTTTCTTGAAGAAATAGCCGCGAGCCAGCTTGATGGCTGTTTCGTTAGCCTCGGCGCCGCTGTTGTTGAAAAAGACCCGGCCAGCGCCAAACAAGTCGCCCAGCTTTTGGGCTAGACGAGCCTGGGGCTCGTTGTAGAAATAATTGGAGCAGTGGATGACCTTGCCTGCCTGCTCGGCTATGGCGGCAGTCAGGGCTGGGTGGGCATGGCCGAGGACATTGACGGCGATGCCGCCGATCATGTCAAGGTAGCGCTTGCCGGCTGTGTCATAAAGGTAAACGCCCGCGCCGTGGTCGATGCACAAGGGCGTGCGCCGGCCAAAAGCCTGCAGGTAGTATTGATCATCGGTTGCAATGACCGACTGGAGCTTGGGGTCTGGATTCATGGTCATAACCGTTCCTTTCCGGATTGAAAGTTCTCTCGTTGCCAGGGTCTGGTGCACTTGAAATCGGTCAGATTTTCTCACCATTGTAATACGGTCGTCGCTCGAGGGTGATCATGGTGCCGATGCCTTTGTTGGTAAAAATCTCCAGCAGCAGGCAATGCGGGATGCGGCCATCGATGATGTGGGCGCGGCCGACACCGCGGCGCACCGTATCAAGGCAACCCATGACTTTCGGGATCATGCCGCCGCTGATCACATTGCGCTTAATCAAATCATGGATCTCAGCTTCATTCAGGACTGGAATGACTGCCAGCTCCCCAGCTTCGTTTTGGGCCATGACGCCCTCTACATCGGTCAGGGTCATCAGCTTTTCTGCCTGCAGCGCAGCGGCGATTTCGCTGGCCACGGTATCGGCGTTGATGTTGTACGTCTGGCCATCCGCTCCGACGCCAATCGGGGCAACGACCGGAATGTACTCGTCATTGGCCAGGGTCGCGAGGACCTTGGTATTGATGTGGGTGATTTTGCCAACATAGCCGATATCGAGCGGTTCACCGGTACCGTCGGTCGTGACCTTCTCACATTCGATCAGGCCGCCGTCGATGCCACTGATGCCGATGGCCTTGGCACCGAGCTGGCCGAGGCGGGCGACGATTTCCTTGTTCGTCTTGCCGATCAGGACCATCTGGACGACTGACATGGTTTCGCTGTCCGTAACCCTCAGACCTTTGCGGAATTCCGAAGGGATGTCGAGGCGCTTGAGCATGGCATTGATATCCGGACCACCGCCATGGACGAGCACCGGATTGATCCCGATGTATTTGAGTAAGGTGACGTCTTCCATGACGTCCGTCTTGAGGTCCTCGTTGATCATGGCATTGCCGCCGTACTTGATGACGACGGTCTTGCCGGCCAGCCGTTGGATATAGGGCAGGGCTTCGATCAGGATCTCAGCTTTGTTGATGATGGACTGGATATCCTTCATGGATTTCGTCTCCCGGTTCGATTTTTCTCGGCGTTGTGGGGGCTCTGGGATATGAAACATCAGATCGAGCCGGCTGCGGCGATGAGCCCATCGCGTTCGTCCAGACCTGCCATGATGTTGAGAGCCTGCAGGGCCTGCCCCGCGGCACCTTTGCCCAAGTTGTCGATGGCAGAAAAGACTTTGACTTTGCCGGTGCGGTTATCAGCCGTGACGGCTATGTCGCAGAAATTGGTATAGGCGACATGGCGGGTCTCGGGCAGCTGGCCGGCCGGCAGGACACGGACGAAATATTCATGGCTGTAATAACGTTCATAGAGCTCATGCAGGCCTTGCGGGTCGACGGAAGGCATCAGGTCGGCATAAATAGTGGCCAGCATGCCGCGTTTCATCGGGGCCAGATGGGGCGTGAAGGTCAGGGCCAAAGGTTCGGTCTGACCGCTCAGCAGGGCGGCTTCCTGCTCAATCTCGCTGGTGTGGCGATGGCCGACTGCGCTGTATGCTTTGTAGCTTGATTCGGTTTCACAGAAGGAAAATGCAAGATCGGCTTTGCGACCGGCGCCACTGACCCCGGATGTTGCATCGATGATCAAGCCGCCCGTATAGACAAGACCAGCCTTGAGCAGGGGGGTCAGGCCGAGCAGAGAACAAGTCGGATAACAACCGGGGTTGGCAACCAGCCGGGCCGCGGCAATATCATCGCGATACAGTTCCGGCAGGCCGTAGACGGCTTCTGCCAGCAGGTCCGGCCGGGGATGGTCCAGCTTGTAGACCGATTCGTAGACCGCGACATCCTTGTAACGAAAATCGCCGCTGTGGTCGAGCACGCGCACGCCGCGGTCGAGTAGTTCAGGGACAACGGCCGAGGAGACTCCATGCGGCAGGGCCGTTACGACGATATCGCAGTCAGCCGCCAGCTGATCCAGATCGAGATCCGAGAGCTTGATATCGGTCAAATGGCGGAAGGCAGGGTAGACATCGGCAAAATTTTTGCCTGCGTAGCTTTGGGAGACCAGGGCTGTCAACTCCAGGCTCCGATGGGGGGCCAGCAGCCGGACCAGCTCCATGCCGACATAACCGGTCGCGCCGACAATCCCGATGCGTGTCTTGGTATGACCCATGTCACTCTCTCCTTTGTTCTCTGAAATCTAATAAATATGCATATTAGTGCATAAAAAACCAAAGCGCAAGTCATTGCACAAATTCTCAGGGCAAATTTGTGCCATTGGCAGATTTTTTATGCTTTGACCCTATTATAACGCCCTTTACAACTGGCTTGAAAGTCAATCTTATCAAAAGAAAGGCCCAGAAACTGGGCAAATAACAAGTAAAAAGTCAAACTGTCTAAAGATGGTGATGCAACCTTGTTGCGAATGCCAGAAGCCTGCCGGAAATAACCAAATATGGCTGGAAAGTTTTGGTGATTTTCGCGACTGGAGAATGCATAAAGTCAATGGTATAGTCGGGCGTAGGGTCGTCTGACGATCCGTTACAGCAAGTGACCCAGCAAGGGTGGAGGTAAATATCAATGGCCAGTGTTGTTTTGAAAAATGTCTACAAACGTTACGAAGGTAATGTGGTCGCCGTCAGCGATTTCAACATCGAAATTGCTGATAAGGAATTCATTATCCTGGTCGGTCCGTCTGGCTGCGGCAAGTCGACCACCCTGCGCATGATCGCCGGCCTCGAAGAAATCAGCGAAGGCGAATGCTACATTGGTGACCGCTTGGTCAATGATGTCCAGCCCAAGGACCGCGACATCGCGATGGTGTTCCAGAATTACGCCCTGTATCCGCACATGTCAGTCTACGACAACATGGCTTTTGGTCTCAAGCTGCGCAAATTCCCGAAAGACGAAATCAAGCGCCGCGTGACCGAGGCTGCCAAGATCCTCGACATCACCCACCTGCTCGAGAGAAAGCCCAAGGCTCTCTCCGGCGGCCAGCGCCAGCGCGTTGCCCTTGGCCGTGCCATCGTCCGTGACCCGAAGGTCTTCCTGATGGACGAGCCGTTGTCTAACCTCGACGCCAAACTCCGCGTTCAGATGCGCGTTGAAATTTCCAAACTGCACCAGCGCCTGAACACGACCTTCATCTATGTTACCCACGACCAGACGGAAGCCATGACCATGGGTACCCGCATCGTCGTCATGAAAGACGGCTTTATCCAGCAGATCAACAGCCCGACTGAGCTGTACATGCACCCGGTCAATACCTTCGTCGCCGGCTTCATCGGCATGCCCCCGATGAACTTCATCCCGGCCAAGCTCACTGTTGCGAATGACACGGTCAGCCTGTCCTTCTATGGTTTCAACGTCACCCTGCCGGAGAAATATTCCGTGCCGGAGGTCAAGGCATACAACGGCAAGGATGTCATCATGGGCGTCCGCTCTGAAGCCATTTCCGACGAGGCTAACTTTGTCGAAGCCAACAAGACCTGCACCTTCAAGGCTTACGTCGATGTGGTCGAAATGCTCGGCGCAGAAACCTACCTCTACGTTACCCTCGGTGACATGAGCATCACCGCCCGTGTCGACCCGACCGAGAAGCATTCCCATGTCGGTGACAATGCGATCTTCGCCATCGACGGCAAGCGCATCCACCTCTTCGACAAGGAAACCGAGCGCGCCATTCTCAACTGATCCCACACTGCGTACACCAGCAAAAACCAGGGCTGCACCAGGACTTATCAGTTCTGGGCAGCCCTTTGCTGTGCGCCTGTGTGCGCGCCACCAGTGAGACGGATGTTAAAAATGTTGTCATCAGACTGAAACATGCATTCGATTTTCCAGAGTTATGATAAAATAAGGCGTAATAATCGGGATCGATTCATCATTCCCGCAGTAAAGAGGGGTTCACAAAATGGAAGAGCTGAAACGAGTCATGCGCGAAGCCGCGGCGATCCTTGACAAGACTTCCGGCGTCCTGAATGCAGACGGCACGATCCTGGCCTGTACGGACGAAAGATTGGAAGGCACTGAGGACCTCGCTGCCCGTGCGGTTGTTTTGTCCGATGAAACCACGGTCCTGTCCGCTGGCAAGATCTACCAGAAGCTGGTCACCTCCGAAAAGCCAGACCTGATTACCTTCATCGAGGGAACAGATACGATCGCCCGGAGTTATCTTGATTTGCTCAGCCATTGGATCCTTTCCGAACTCCGTGAGCCCGACACAGAAGTTGAGCGCGATGCCTTCCTGAAAAATGTCCTGCTGGAAAATGAGCTCCCTGGCGATGTTCCGCTCAAGGCGCGCGAATACAAGATCCAGTACACGACCCCGCGCCTGGCTTTCCTGATCAAGATTGACCAGGCTGAGGAGGTTGATTGTCTTGAGATCGTCCAGAATCTGTTCCCGGACAAGCGCACCAGCTTTGTCCTGGCCATGGATGAGGAAACCATCGTCCTCCTGACGGAATACCCAAGAGATGACAGTGAATTCATCGACCGCACCTCTGCGATCATTATGGACACCATCAATGCCGAAACCCTGGCCAAGGTCCGGATCGGCATCGGCATGGTTGCCGAGTCTTTGAAAGATGCAGCCAAGTCCTACCGCGAAGCCTCGCTGGCCCTGACCGTGGGCAATATTTTCGAGACGGACACCTACATCATGCGCTATGACAAGCTTGGCCTTGGCCGTCTGATCTACCAGCTCCCGCCGACACTGTGCCATATGTTCCTTGATGAGGTCTTCCCCAAGGGCGCTTATGAGTCTCTCGACAGCGAAACGCTCCTGAC
>DIFN01000039.1:13380-16494 GCA_002419145.1 Mageeibacillus sp. UBA5747
ACGATAGCAACGAGGAGGGCTCGTCTTGATCGAATTCAGACGTGTGACCAAGACTTTTTCGACCGGCACAACGGCCCTGCGCGACGTTTCCTTTACGATCGAGAACGGGGAATTTGTCTTTATCATCGGCCGCAGCGGCGCCGGGAAATCCACCTTGATCAAGCTGCTGACATGCGAAGAGAGACCTTCGACAGGCCAAGTCCTGATCGACAAATTTGACGTCTCCAAGATCAAGCGCCGCTATGTTCCCTACTTGCGGCGCAACATTGGCATGGTGTTCCAGGATTTTCGCCTGATTCCTACCAAGTCAGTGTTCCAGAATGTGGCATTTGCCATGGAGATCGTCGGTTCATCCATGAAGTCGATCAAGCGCCGCGTGCCCATTGTCCTGTCCATTGTTGGTCTGCGTGACAAGGCTCTCGCCCGGCCCCGGATGCTGTCCGGCGGCGAACAACAGCGCGTGGCCATTGCCCGGGCGATGGTCAACAATCCGATGCTGCTTCTGGCCGACGAACCGACTGGCAATTTGGACCCAGCCAATTCCGAGGCGATCATGGCCCTGCTCGAACAGATCAATCGCAGCGGCACAACGATCATCATTTGCACCCATGACCGTGATCTGGTCGACCGGATGAAAAAGCGCGTCATCGAAATCGATGATGGCAACCTGGTCCGCGACGACTGCCAGGGCGGCTACGCCCAGACCAATCCAGTCTGTCCGGCTTATCAAAGTCAAACGGAAAGGCCGGCCGAAGACCCTTACCGACCGGAAGCTGTTTCATGAGGACAACCCTGCTGCGCCACTCCCTGTCAGAGGGATTCAATAATCTGGTCCGCCATCCACTGGTGACCTTGGCTTCCATCACGACGATTGCCCTGATGCTGTTCCTGCTCGGGGCTTTTACCCTGTTTTCGGTCAATGCACGCCAGATGATGGCCCGGGCCGGCGAACAACCGCCGCTCGAAATCACCCTCGAGATTGGCGTGACCGAAGAGGAAATCGCAGCCATCGAGGCAGACCTTTCCAGTGACCCGAACATTCGTGAATATACATTGTTTACCCCGGAGCAGAACTTTGAGACATTCAAGGCGAACTTGGGCAAAGGTGAATTGTTCGCTGATTTTTCTGCAGACTATATCCCATATACCTTCGCTATCCGTCTGCATGACCCCGCCGGCAGCGAAGATTTCAAGTCCCACATGGAAGGGCTGCCTGGTGTCCGGAAAGTAGACCTGGAGCTCAAAGTGATGCAGTTTTTGAGCAAGGCCATTGTCTGGGTCAATTATTCCACCCTGATCGCTTTTGCAGTCCTTGGTGTCGTGGCGCTTTTCATCATTTCCAACATGGTCCGGGTGGCTGTTTTCGCCCGCGGAGATGAGATCAATATTATGAAATATGTCGGTGCCACCAACTGGTACATCCGCGTTCCCTACATCCTGGAGGGGGCGGTGACGGGTTTTCTGGGTGGCAGCCTGGCTTGGTTGTCTGCTCTTGTCATCTATTCACGGCTGTATGAGACCATCGCAGCCAATACTTTGCCCACGGATGTCCTGGCCATGATTGCCCCGTCTGAGGTGGCATCCATGGTTTTGCTGCTGAATGTCGGGCTGGGTATTGGCATCGGTGCCCTGGGCAGTGCCGTTTCGGTTCGCCGCTACATCAGGGTATAGAGGGAGCCGGGTATGCATCTGAATGCAAAATCCTCAAAAAGTCCGGACGTACGTGGCCGATCAATCAGCCTTCTTCTGATCCTGGCCCTGATCCTGGCTCTGCTCCCCTGGCAGCCGGACCCCTCCGTTCTGGCCGCCTCTACCAAGGAGCAACTCGATGCTGCCGTCGCCCAGCAAAGCTCGATTGCTAAAAAGCTGGATCAGATCGAAAAACAGCGGGACAAACTGAACAAAGAAAAGTTGAATTTAACGGGTGATCTGGCCTGGTTGAAAACTCGGTCCAGTCAGCAGCAGGCCTTGTACGAAGAAAAGACCAACCAGCTTCATGCTGCTCTGGAGGCCCTCAATGAGGCGTATCAGGAATACATCGCTGCTGAACAGAGGCTGACTGACAAACGTGCCCAATATGTGGATCGTTTGCAGGTCATGTACGAGCATCAGCAGCGCTCCATGCTGGAGCTTTTCCTCGAATCCGGCAGCATCCAGGGATTTTTCACGACCCTGCAGATCATGTCGATCGTCGAAGACACCGACGAGCAGATGATCGAGGACTTGCAAAATGCCAAGGATGAAGCGACGCTGGCCAGGGATCATGCCGACCAGAAAGCCCAGGAAATGAAAGCTGTGGTTGAACAGGTTGAAGCCGATTTGGCCAAGATCAAGGCAAATGCGGCTGCCGTGGCGACTGATCTCAAGGAAGTCCAGGCTGATCTGGCTGCTCAGGAAAAGGCTGAAGATGAATTGAATCAAGAGGCCGAGCGGATCAGTTCAGTCATCTACCAGTTGCAATTGAAACTGGCCGCTGAAAATGCGGCCCGCAAAACCGGGGGCAGCTGGACGTGGCCAGTGCCAGGCTACACCAAGATCACTTCAGCTTTTGGCTGGCGCATCCATCCGGTGTACCGCTACAAGAAATTCCATTCCGGCATCGATATTTCTGCTCCGCTCGGAGCCAAGGTAGTCGCAGCCCGCTCAGGCACTGTCATCCTTGTCAGTGCCCCTGTCCAGGGCCGCAACTATGGCGGCTCGGGCTATGGTAACTACATCGTCATCGACCATGGTGACGGCAAGGCGACCTTGTATGGCCATCTCAAACAGACCGAAGTCAAGGTTGGCGATGAGGTCAACGCGGGGGATCGTATCGGTCTGATCGGCAGTACCGGTACATCGACCGGGCCACATCTCCATTTCGAGGTCCGGGTCAAGGGCACGACGGTCAACCCTTCCGACTACGTCGGCTGACAAGCACCGTGCAGATTGCCGGATCTAAACGCTGAGAACCTGATTTTTTGACAAGGAGACTGACATGAATCAACCCAATCAAACAACCGGCTTGCCGGACGTGTCCCCCCAGCCATCGAGGACAGACTCGGGCAAGCCACACAGTCAGCTGGGCCGGACCATCCTGATAATCCTGATCACCATGGCCCTGACGTTCACCCT
>DIFN01000063.1:0-46006 GCA_002419145.1 Mageeibacillus sp. UBA5747
TATGGCTCTTTTGAATGGCACAAGCCGTAAGTACAGGAGGCCGCCATGCACTTTTCCCTGTCCACCTATCAACCCCCGGATTTTTCTGCGTCGCCTCTGGATAGCGCCCCGCCGGCCCGGCTTGAGCCAGCGCCAAAAGATGGCGTCGCTCCGGACCAGTACCACGCCACCAGCATTTACCCAGAGTATTTCAAAATCGACGATCAATGGCTCTTGGCTAAAGAAAGCCGCATGGACGGTGTGGCGATCTATGAACATGGCCAGATCGAGGTCCGTGAATTCCGCAGCATTCGCCAGGGTGACCTTGTCGTCGTCGGGCGGTCCGAGGATGGCCGGGAGGGGATTTTCGTCCATGCCAATGGTTTTCCGCGTCCGGCTACCGCCCCTGGCGACACGTTCATCTTTCGCCAGGGGCGCTCGCGGGAAACGGCTTTTTCGATGGATTACGATTTCATCTATGACCTGTTGCGCCACGAGCAAAAGCATGGCCATATCACCTGGGTGCTCGGTCCAGCCTGTTCCTTCGATGCCGATGCGCGCGAGGCTTTTTCCGGACTGATCCGGCATGGCTATGTCGATGCGCTGCTCTCGGGCAATGCCCTGGCCGTACATGACCTTGAGGCTGCCTGGTTCCAGACGGCACTCGGCCAGGATATCTACACCCAGGAAGCGCGAAAGCACGGTCATTATCATCACTTGGACACGATCAATCGCGTGCGCCGTCACGGCACGATCGAGCAGTTCATAGCCTCCGAGCAGATTTCGGACGGCATTATCTACCAGTGTGTCCAGAAACGGGTGCCATTGGTCCTGGTCGGTTCAGTCAGAGACGATGGCCCGTTGCCGGAAGTCTATGCCGATGTCTACCTGGGCCAGGATGCCATGCGCGCCCTCACGAGCCAGGCGACGACCGTCATCTGCCTGGCCTCGACCCTGCATGCCATTGCGACCGGCAATATAACCCCTTCTTACCGTGTGCTGCCCGATGGCACCATCCGCGAAGTCTATTTCTATATCGTCGATATTTCCGAGTTTACAATCAATAAGCTGACCGATCGCGGTAGCCTGTCCTCCCGCGGCATTGTCACCAACGTCCAGGATTTTCTGGTCCACCTCGCCAACGGACTGCACGTGCTGCCCTGACCGGAAGATCGGCGCATGAGAGAGAGGACTGCGGGCGCATGGTGCGGCAGGCGGTTCAGAAAAGCGAGATGCCATTGGCAGTGGTTCCAGCCTGACCCAAAATCAAGCCCTTGATACCATAATTCGTTGGCATCCTCACAGCCTGCCAGTCGAGGAACTGGTAGATTTCCAGGGTAATCCGCTGGCCATCCGGATCCAACTGACTGTACATGCCGCAGCGGATCCGACCTTCGGTCGCATTCCAGTTTTCCACCGGTGCAAAATCAGCCACAAAGCCCAGCTGGCTAAATGCATGGACTGCAACAGCGAAATCAGCAGATGGCAGGCCGAGATGATCGAGACCACAGATCACAGGATTCTGGCAGGGTGACGACTCTGAAAGCCGCTGGCTGACTTCGAAGATCACGCCAAACGGACTGATGATGTTGAAGAAAAATTCGCCCTCACCATAGACTTTGGGGTTGAAAAAGCGCCGCCCGTTGTCGAGTTGCAGGTCCAACCCGCGACTTTGGCACCAGGTGATGGCTTCTTCGATGTCGCGGGTGCGCAGGGCGATATGTGCCAGGCCGGCAACATAAGTGCCGGCTGCTGGTTCTGGCAGGGGTGCACTTTCACCTGGCAGCAGCTCCAGCAGGCAATTGCCATTGGTGGCCAGGACGCCTGCGCCAGGATCCGAGACGGAAAAAAACAGGTTATTCTCGAGCCATTGGGCAGCCAGTTTTGGATCGGGTACCGTCAGCCGGACTCCCCAGCGGTTGTTCATCTGATCAAGCATGCTCAATCCCTCCTTGCCTTAGTCTTTGACAACGCCTTTTTTCAAAATAATGTTCGCATACAGGGCTTTTTCCCCGGTTGCCACCACCGCAAAGGTCGTCTTGGCCCGTTCATAGAAGGCAAAGCGTTCGATGTTTGTGATTTTCCCGGCCGCAGCTGGATCATGCTTGGCGACGATGGCGCGATACTCATCCCAGATCGGTGTGGCAACCGGATCGCCGGGGGTGACTTGCATCAGCATGACGGGGCTGTCGACATAGGTGTCGAGCGGCATCAGCTGGAGGATGGCATCCAGGAGTTCCGGGATACCGTGGCCGTCGCAGCGGACGACGCGGCTGTTCATGCTGGCATGGGGAAAATTGCCGTCACCGAGGCAGATTTCATCACTGTGTCCCATGGTCATCAGGGTGGCGAGTAATTCAGGCGAAAGGATGGACGGGATTCCTTTGAGCATGGGTTTTGTCCTTTCCGACTTATTCTGTTAGTCAGCCAAGGGAACAGCCGCTGCCTGGGTCCGGCAAGCCAGACGACGGCAACGGCTGTTCACATTTTCAAATTCTATCTTTGATGGTAACAGAGAAAATCAATCAGTCATAGAGCAGCTGGGCAATATCTGGCTGGGTCATGTTGTCTTTGGTGTAGAACTTGGCACCGGTGTCGATGTCGGCAACGGGTTCGCCCTTGTAGGCCTTGTATGCCAGTTCAACTGCTTTGTAGCCGATGTTGTAGGGGTCCTGGGTGATCGAGCCCATGAAGACTCCGGAGGAAACGGCTGCTTTCTGGCGTTTGCCAGCATCAAAGCCGACGGCCAGAATACCTTTGGAAGCGAGGTTAGCACCTTCGTTGGAAGCATCGAGGATGCCATTGGCGGCAGCTTCATTGGAACCGAAGATGGCGACCACATTGTCTTTGGAGAGGAGGGCAGTACCAGCGGAGGCGATGTCCGTCGCGCTGGTGGAGGCGCTGACGCCGACGTCAATCAGGACTTTGGCGGTCTTGGCGTCGCCGCTCTTGAATTTGTCATGGCCCACTGAGGCAACTTCGGTGATGCCGCCGGCCTTGACCAGTTCAACCATTTTCTCGACAAAGCCGAGGGTGCGGTTGGTGACGGATTCACCGACAGCGTCCTGGGAGAGGACGGCGATGACGACGGGCTTGTCTGTGGTACCGGCAGCCAGTTTGTCTTTGATCGCCGGGTAGACATTCTCAGCAGCCAGGGCACCGGCTGCTTTGTTGTCGGTCGAAGCGTTGGCATAGACGGAGCCAGCCGGGGCATTCGGGACACCAGAGTCAAAACCGATGACCGGGATCTTCGAGGTCAGGGCTTTGTTGAGCTGGTCGGTGACGGATTCGGTGGAAAGGGCGGCCAGGGCGATCGCGACTGGCTTCTTGGCCAGGGCGGAGTCGAGCATCTGAACTTGGGCCTGGATATCGGATTCGGATGGCGGGCCTTCAAAGGTGATCGTCACGCCGAGTTCGTCAGCGGCAGCCTGAGCGCCCTTGTAGACGGTCTGCCAGAACTGGTGCTGGAAGCCCTTGGAAACGACGGCGATGTAAACGTCTTCGGCCGGGGCAGCGGTGGTGGCAGCGGGTGCGGCCGTGGTCTCACCGGCAGCCGGGGCAGCAGTGGTGGTGGCGGTTGTCTGGCCGCAGGCGGTCATGGACAAGAGCAGGGCGAAGGACAGCATGAGCAGGGCGAAAGTCTTGAGCGTTCGATGGTTCATTTTTTCCTCCTTTTTTGTCCAGGGAAAATTGGGGACTGAGGTAATATTCGAAGCTGCCAGAAGGCAGGTCTTCGCAGGATCAAAGGGGGTCGCGGACTGACGTTGATGGATCAGGACAGCGCGGCCTTGGGACAGGCAGACACCGTTCAGCGCTTTTTCTGTTGGCTGATGTCCATCAGGACGGCAATGATGACGACAATGCCAGTGAAGAGCTTCTGGTAATGGGGCTGCAAGTCCATGGACGGCAGGCCGATGCGCAGGATACTCATGATCATGACCCCGATCAGGGTGCCAAAGACGGAACCGACACCACCCGAGAGGGACGTGCCGCCGATGACGACACCGGCGATCGCATCGAGTTCAAAGCCTTGTCCGGCGCCAGGCACGATGGTTGTGTAGGTCGAGGCATAGACGATGCCAGCCATGCCGGCACACAAGCCACTGATGATGTAGGGAATGGTCTTCCAGAAAACAACGTTGACACCAGACAGGCGGACAGCTTCTTCATTGCTGCCAATGGCAAAGGTATAGCGACCGACTTTGGTCTTGTTGAGCACGACGAATGCGATCAGGAGCACAGCGAGGAGCAGGATGGCACCGGTAGGCAGCATGGCTCCACTGGGCAGCTGAGCTTTTGAGAAGACAGCTTTGAACCAGCCTTCTTCCGATGTCCGGCTGGGGAAATTGACGGTCTGGACCTTGGAGACGATCGAGCTGATGCCCAGGGAAATCATCATGGTGCCCAGGGTGGCGATGAAGGGCGGCAACTTGAGGCGGGCAACCAGAATGCCGTTCAGAAGGCCGAACAGGGCGCCTGAAACCAGGATGATGACCAGACTGGCGATAAAGGGCAGGCCCCATTTGTCCCAGGCGACGCCGCCGATCATGGCCGAACACATGGCAACCGTACCGATAGAAAGGTCGATCCCGCCCGTGATGATGACAAATGTGACGCCGATCGCCAGAAAGCCGATGTAGTACGAAGCATCGAGAATGTTGACCGCCGTCTCAAAGCTGAGGAAATTGCGGCCGAAAATGGCAAACAGGGCATAGATCAGAATCATCGCGACCAGGGCATAGAGGCGCTGGTTGCCAGCAAGAGCGTGCTTGCCAGTCTCTTCCCCGGTGGCGTGTTTTTTCGAAAGGACATTCATGCGTTCTTCTCCTCCATCTTCTCAAACCGCTGACTCTTGCCGCTGGTGGGCAAAGGACATGATCGTTTCCTGAGAGGCTCCGGCCTCCACTTCGCCGGTAATCCGGCCTTCACACATGATCACGACTCGGTCTGCCAGGCGCAGAACCTCGGGCAGTTCCGACGAAATGACAATGATCGACTTGCCTTCGTCTACCAGTTCGCGGATCAGCTTGTAGATTTCGCTTTTGGCGCCGACATCGATGCCACGCGTTGGCTCATCGAAAATCAGGATGTCCGAATTGCGGATCAGCCATTTGGCGATGACGACCTTCTGCTGGTTGCCGCCGGACAGATTGCGGACCAGCTGGCGGATCGAAGGTGTCCTGATATTGAGTTTTTCGACATACTGGCTGGCGGTCTGGTTGATCTCACGCTGGCGAACGAACAAACGTCCGGAATAGGCATCGAGATTGGAAAGGACAGAGTTGTCAGCAACAGAGAGTCCCAAAGCCACACCATAGCGCTTGCGGTCTTCGGACAGATACCCGATCCCGGCATTGACAGCGTCCTGGGGGGTATTGATCTGCACCGTCTGGCCTTTAACCCGGATGGTGCCGGAGGTTTTGGGATCAGCACCGAACAGTGCCCGGGCGACTTCCGTGCGTCCAGCGCCCATCAGACCAGCAAAGCAGAGGATTTCGCCTTTCTTCAAATGGAAAGAGACATTTTGCACCATGCGGCCGGCGTTGAGGTTTTCGACCTCGAGGACAGCAGGCGCATCGGGCGGGCAGGTGCTTTTCAGTTTGGGCTCTTCGAAAATCGCGCGACCGACCATCATCCGGACGATCTGGTCGTGGGTGGATTCCTTGGTGATCAAGGTGCCCACATATTCACCGTCGCGTAAGACTGTGACCCGATCGGTGATCCGGGCGATTTCGTCCATGCGGTGCGAAATGTAGATCATGCCGACGCCTTGTTCCTTGAGGTCGCGCATGACTTTGAACAGATGTTCGATCTCGGCATCGGCCAAGGCCGCAGTTGGTTCATCAAGGACCAGCAGACGTGAATTGAGGGAGATCGCCTTGGCGATTTCCACCATCTGCTGTTTGCCGACGGTCAGGCGACCCATGATTTCCTTCGGATTGATTGCGATGCCCAGCTTGGCCAGGATCTTGACGGCTTCGTCATTGATCGCCCGGTCATCCAGAAACAGACCTTTGGATTTCTCGCGGCCAATGAACATGTTCTGGGCCACGGTCAGGTGGTTCATCATGTTCAGTTCCTGGTGAATGATGCAGATGCCCTTATCCTGGGCTTCCCGCGTGTTCTTGAAGTGGACCGGTTCACCAAAGTAGGTGATTTCACCTTCGTCACGCTGGTAAATTCCGGTCAACACCTTCATCAAGGTTGACTTGCCAGCGCCATTCTCACCCATCAAGGCGTGAACTTCTCCGGCAAATAAATCAAAATGGACATCTTTGAGTGCCTTGACGCCGGGAAAGTTCTTGCTGATACCGGTCATGTTCAGGATCTGTTCAGGCAATCGATCACCCCCACTTGTTAGTTGCTGGTATCATCCTAGCAAATGGGCGCGTGAGATTATTTCAATTTCTTCCGGTAAACTATTGATATTCTACGCAGAACGCACTTCCGACCTAATCCTCGAACGGGAATAACAGTTTCTGGTTTTCCCCTGTGTAAATGTTGTCTTTGGTGATCACAATCGATCCGGTATCGTAAAAAGGTTCAACCTTGCGGCCATTCAACAGGTCAATGGTCCGGGCTACCGAAAGATAGCCCATATTGAACGGGCGCTGGATGACCACAGCGCTCAAGAGCCCTTCCTCCAGGTAGTTGATCAGCTCTTCCGAGCTGTCAAATCCGACCAGGGTAACTTTCCCGGTCAGGCCGGCCCCACGGATAGCGCGGGCAGACCCGGCGGTGGTGTACTCATTGAGGCACACAATCACTTCGACATCAGGATGGTCTGCCAGCGCCTGGCTGACTTGGTAATAAATGGCATCGCTGAGCTGGCCGCCTGTGTCCAGGGTTGGCAGGACCTCATAATCGTCCTGGATGATAGCCCGTACACCGGTTTCCCGGCCGATCAGGGAATCGCCGCGGGTCGAAGGTGAGACCACCAGGATCCTGGCACCCGGCCGGACGCGCTGGATGACCAGTTCACCCAGTTGCTGGCCGGCCAGGACATTATTGGTGGCAACAAAGCTTTGCTGCGGGCTCTTCTCCCCGTCAGCCAAAGCTGAATCAACCATGACGACGGTGATCCCGGCGGCGCGTGCTGCCCGAGCCGGCTCGACCAGCCGCTCAGCATCCAGAGCGGCCAGGATGATTGCATCCGGTTTCTCGGCGATGGCCTGGTAGACAATAGCAATCTGGCGATCCACCTCGGATTCATCGACCGGTGACCGGTAGTCCACGGTCACTTGGAATTCGCTCGCCGCAGCAGCCATGCCTTCAGCGATGCTGTACCAGAAGGCAATCCCCTGAGTGGAGGCTTTACCGACAGCGATGATCCGATATGGATAGGGCTTATGCTGCAGCGGCAAGAGCAAGCCCGCCAGCAAAGCAGACAAAATCAGGCCGATCAGGAGCCAGGGCCAATAGAGCAAAAACAGGCGGTTGACCTTTTGATGCATCCGGACATTCTCCTATTCAAACACCAGTGGCAGCCGGATCGAAACGATGGTCCTGATCCCGACCGCAGGATTATAACCACTCTCTGCCAGCAGATCCTGGCCAGGGCCTGCCGAACGGACTGTCACGCCGAAATCCTTACCGAAAAGCAACTGGATGCGGTCGTGGACATTGTGCAAGCCAATGCTCTCCCCTTCGTCCGTGCTTGCTTCCAATGGCAGGGACTGGACGTCCGGGGCAAAGCCAACTCCGTTGTCAGCCACCTCCACATGAAGCTCTGTTCCGGCACGAAAAGCCCGGATCAGAACCAGCCCGCCATCCCGCAAGGGCTTGATGCCATGATAAATGGCATTTTCCACCAGGGGCTGCAGGGTCAATCGCAGCATGCGCGCGTTTTGCACGTCCGGGTCCATCTCAATCCCATACTGCAGTTTGTCCTGGTAGCGCATTTTCTGGATGCGCAGGTAATGGCTGACAGTGTCAATTTCCATCTGGACCGTGACTAGCTCCTGCGCCTTGCTCGCGCTGGCCCGCATCAGTTTGGCCAGCGAAGAGGTCATCTCGACCACCTTATCCTGTTCCCCGCTGCTGGCCATCCAGATGATCGATTCGAGCGTGTTGTAGAGGAAATGCGGCCGGATCTGGGACTGCAAAGCCTGAATTTCACTTTTCCGTTTCTGCTCTTCGATCAGGCGTTCATGTTCGACCAACGTCTTGATCTGCTGCGTCATTGAATTGAATTGTTCCCCCAGTTCGGCAATTTCATTAGTTACCGTGATTTCCGCTTTGGCATCAAAATCTCCCTGCTGGAAATTCTGCATCGAATTTTTCAATTCCAGAATCGGATCCGTCAGCCGCTTGGATGCCTTGAGCGAAACAACCAGGGCAATCAGAGCAAAAATCAGACCAATTCCACTGTAAGTGGCAATGACCAGTGGGCTGACCTGGACCATCTGACGAGTATCTGTGACACTGACAATCACCCAGTCAGCGGATTTGATTTTGACACTGGAATAAATGATGCCATCGCGAATTACGGATTCGATGCGTTCACTGCGCTGGACCAGATCAAATTGCTCCGTCTTGACCGAACTGTAAATCAGGCGCTGTTGTGGATGGTAGACCAGCTCGTCATTGGCGCCCTGGATGAAGACATAAGCCCCATTCTGGCCGGACAGATTGCTGCAGATGTCCGATATGGTCTGAAAGTTCAGGTCGATCAGCAAAACGCCCAGTAAGCGGTCCTGGTCATAGATGGCCCGGCTCAGAGAGACCACCCAGCGATGTTCTCCGGCAATAACGTTCTCGACCCGGGATGAGGAGATGCGCGGAACTCCTTTGGCAGCCACCGTCTCCTTGTACCAGTCAAATTCGCGGTAATCCCAATAAGGCGTCAGTCCGACGTGGTCCCGGTTGGTGATAAAGTTGCCATCCTCCCGAAATAGAATCACATTAACCAGATCCTGGCGGGTGCCACTGATCGCTTTCAGTTCTGACGTGATCCGGGCCCTTTGCTGGTAGAGGCTGACGGTGGGCGGTGCCAGCGGGTTTTCGCCTTTCAAGTATAAAAGGACGTCCGGATTCCCGGCCAGATAATCAGACACCTTGAACATCTCTTCGGTATAGAACTCGATGCTATTCTTGATTTGGCCGAGGAGCTGGCGGCTGTAGTTCAGAGTATTGTCCTCGGTCAGGTTAGTCGTCAGGAAATACGACACCGGTAAAAAGACGGCCAGAATGCCTGCGATGGTGAACAAGGATGTCAGGAAAATGCTGTCCCGAAGGTGTGATTTGCGCCGCATGCTGTCAGTTTCCGTTTTCCGTGCCGAATTGCTTGCGATAGTCGCGTGGACTCAGCCCGACCTGCTTTTTAAAGGCGACCGTGAAATAGGCCGGATTCTCATAGCCAACTCGTTCGGCGATGTCATACAGCATCCGGTCTGTACTGCGCAGCAGTTCCTTGGCTTTGTCCATCCTCACCTCAGTCAGGTACTCGACAAAAGTTTTGCCTGTCTCTTCCTTGAAGATCTGGCTAAAATAAGACAGGCTGACGTTGGCATGGTTGCTGACTGCCATCAAAGACAGCTGGCTGTCAGCATAATGTTCCTTGATGTAGGTCTGAGCCAAAAGACCCAAGCGCTGGTTTTCCCGGTTGCGCTGGCCACCCAGACAAGCTATGCATTGCAGGCACAGGGTTTGCAGGCGACGGTCAAAAACAGCCAGGGCATCCTGGTCATCGGTCGGGGGCCAGGATGCATCCGGAATCTGGCTGCAGGTTTCCTGGATCGAGAGCAGCCCCAGCAGGCGGTTGGCCAGCCGGTTCCATTCAAAGCGGATTTCCGCCTGGGACAGGGCAGCAGACCGGATGGCCCTGGTCAAGTCCGCGATGGCCGGCTTCAGCTGATTGGGTTCCTGCAGTCGGACCTTAAGGATCACTTGTTCCTCAAAAAAAGACAAGTCAACCGGATTGGCTGGTGTTTCCAGATCGCCGGCAAACAAGATCGTCTGTCCCGGTATGCGGTAGATCTGGTCCAGGGCTTGCTGGGCCGACTGGAAGGAGACCTGAACTTGGGGCAGTTCATGAACCAGATGGCCTGCACCGATCGAAATTTCGGCCTGGAGTGCCTGGCGCATCGTGATCCCGATGCGCTGGGACAGACTGCGCAGAGTCTGGTCCAGATGCGTTGATTCAGGCATGGCGCCAATCAAGCAGGCCCTTCCATCCGGCAGCTGAAAGGCGGTGATCTGTTGCACATCACTGGCCAATTCTTGCGTGATGTTGAAAACCATGTACTGCAGCAACTGGCTGTTGACCCCCAGTCGCCGGGCATCTGCCTGCAAGTGCTGCGGCAAGACCAAAGCGACCTGGTAGAAGCCAGCCGAAAAATCCAGGCCAATCTCCTGGCCGATTTCACCCAGCTCAGCCGGATCGAAAGAACCCTGAACCAGGCGGCTCAGGATCTGGTCTCGCACCAGTGGGCTGATCCGGTGCAGCTGACGCTCGGCCTTCTGCACCGCCAAGGCCTGGGTCTGGCGCTCGTCAAGTTTCTTCTGAGCGTCCGTGAGGACGTCCCTGAATTCACCGGGTGTCACCGGTTTCAGGATGTAGCTGGCTACCTGGGTCTTGATCGCCTGCCTGGCATAGTTGAAGTCATCATAGCCCGTGATAATGATCACAGGGGTTCCCCGGCCGGACTCGTGGATCAGCCCTGCCAGCTGCAAGCCGCTCATGCGGGGCATGCAGATATCGGTGATGACCAGGTCTGGGTTCTGGTCGAAATACGCTGCGGCAGCTTCCTGGCCGTCCGCGCAGACAGCCACGACCTCAAAGCCATGCCGGGCAAAATCGATCATTTTCAAGATGGCATCCCTGGCCAGAGCCTCATCTTCGACAATCATCAGCTTGTACATCGTGTGTTCGGACCTCGCGATCTAACTCTGGCTTTTAGTGGCGGAGCACGGCATTGATCCTGCGGTATTCGCGCGGACTATACTCCATTTTCTGCTTGAAGAAACGGGAAAAATAGAACTCATCGGCAAAACCGAGTTGGCCGGCAATCTGCTGAACCGAGTCTTTGGTTAACAGAAGTCCCAGGGATGCTCGCTGGATCAGTCGGTCGGCGATGTACTGGTGCAACGTGATCCCATTATCCCGGCGAAACTTGTGGCGAAAGGTTTCAAAGGGCAGATCCAGGGCTTCACAGATCTGCTGAGTGGATAACCTGGCTGACAAGTTCTGTTCAATGTAAGCATAGACCAGCTTGTATTCGTTGGCTAGAGCCATGCGATCACTGATGTCCGGCAGACAATCGCGGAAAAAGCTGGCCAGCGTCTGATAGACCAGGCCCTTGATAGCCAGAAGGTCGGGCAGTTGGCCGCCCGAGTAGGCAGATAACAGCGGATGAAGCAGGTCCGGTCGCAGCGGCAGGGCGAAACAGCGATTGATGTTGTCCAGAATATCCATGTCACCATACCGGCAGGTGACATGGAAGTAGAACTTCTCGATCCGGCTATCGGTCCTCAGGTCGACCCGGGTCCGCGGCGGAATCAGGTACATGGTGCCGGGAATCAGGTCGATCCGGCCCTGAGCCGTGTCAAGCCAGCCCCGGTCGGCCACCATATAGTAAATCCGGGCAAAAGGTGAGTGAACACCATACTGATTCCATTGCATATTGCCGATAAAATAACCGTGGTCCAAAAGCTCGACCGACAACTGGTTGAGATGGCTCATCAGCAGGTTATTGCGGGTGATCCCGCGCGAATCGGTTGTGAATTGAGCCCGGCTTTCGATCGGCTCATGCCGGGAAGACTTCATCACGGACACCACCGCCCTTTCCTGATGCTTCATTATTTTACCAGATAATCCATGTTTTATATATTCTGCTGCCCTAGAATGAAGGTACAGGCAAAATTCTATTGTCACTCGCATATCGTTACACGGAGGTACCCCCGATGCCACAAACTAAGAATCCCCCTGTCAACAGAAACGTCGGCCGCATGCCGAAAATTGGCATCCGCCCCGCCATCGACGGTCGCCGGCTGGGCGTCCGAGAATCCCTCGAAGGCCGCACCATGGGTATGGCTCACCAGGCTGCCGACCTGATCACGAAAAACCTGCGCCATGCTAATGGCTTGCCGATCGAATGCGTCATCGCCGAGACTTGCATCGGTGGCGTGGCGGAAGCTGCGGCTTGCGAAGACCTCTTCGCCCGCGAAAATGTCACCGCCACTCTGACGGTCACCCCTTGCTGGTGCTATGGCACCGAAACCATGGACATGAATCCGCTCACCATCAAAGCCGTCTGGGGTTTCAACGGCACCGAGCGTCCCGGCGCAGTCTATCTGGCTGCTGTCATGGCCGCCCATGCTCAGCGCAAACTGCCAGCCTTCTCCATCTACGGCCACGATGTCCAGGATGCCGATGATACCAGTGTCCCGGCTGATGTTGCCGAAAAGATTCTCCTCTGGGCCAAGGCTGCCATGGCCGCTGGTACGATGAAAGGCAAATCCTATGTCAACATCGGCGGCCCCTGCATGGGCATCGCCGGATCGGTCGTCGATCCCCAGATGCTGCAAGAGTATTTTGGCCTCAGGACCGAGTGGCTCGACCAGGTCGAGATCGAACGCCGTATCGCGCGCAAGATCTATGACGCTGAGGAATTCGCCAAAGCCAAGGCCTGGCGCGAGGCTTATTGCAAAGAAGGCTTTGATGTCAATGTCGGCAGCCCCATCGCCCATACAGCCGAAGAAAAAGCCGCCGAATGGGATCGCGTCATTGTGCAGACTTTGATCATTCGCGACATCCTGATCGGCAATCCCAAACTGGCAGAAATGGGCTTTGGCGAAGAAGCCCTCGGGCGCAATGCCATTGCCGGCGGCATCCAAGGCCAACGCCAGTGGACCGACCATTTCCCGAACCACGACTTCTCCGAAGCGATTCTTAGCTCCTCCTTCGACTGGAACGGCATCCGTGAGCCGATGGTGCTCGCTACCGAGAATGACACCCTGAATGCAATGGCCATGCTGCTCGGCCACTTGGTCAATGACGCAGCCTCCGTCTTTGCGGATGTGCGCACGTACTGGAGCCCGGATGCCATCGAACGGGTCACCGGCTGGAAACCAGAAGGCAAAGCGGCCCATGGCCTGATCCACCTGATCAATTCCGGTGCCGCTGCCCTCGATGGCAGCGCTGCTATGCGCGATGCCGAGGGCAAAGCCATCATGAAACCGTTCTGGGAAGTCACCAGTGAAGATGCAGACGCCTGCCTGGCCGCCACTGCCTGGTGCCCAGCCAATGTTGGCTATTTCCGCGGCGGCGGTTTCTCCTCAATGTTTGAAACCAAAGCCGAAATGCCCGTCACCATGGTCCGGGTCAACAAGATCGAAGGGCTTGGCCCCGTGCTCCAGATCGCAGAAGGCTACACCGTCGAACTCCCCGAAGGCGTCAGCCAGACGTTGCAAAAACGGACCGATCCGACTTGGCCAACCACTTGGTTTGCTCCCAGCCTCACCGGTGAAGGCGCATTCAAAGATGTATACAGCGTCATGGCCAACTGGGGTGCCAACCATGGCTCGTTCAGCTATGGCCATATCGGTGCCAAACTGATCACCCTGGCCAGCATGCTGCGCATCCCCGTAGCCATGCATAATGTCCCGGCCGAAAAAATCTTCCGGCCCCACGCCTGGTCAGCCTTTGGCACAGTCAGCTCGGAAAGCGCTGACTACCGCGCCTGCGAAAACTACGGCCCACTCTTCGGCTGATCCGCATTCTCCTGGCGACAGCAGGTCAGACATTCACCTGTTTACTCGAATTTTCTCCTCAAATACCAAAACGCCGGGTTTGTAGGCCCGGCGTTTTGGCGTTCCTTTATCATCGAACGCTCCTTACCCCAGATAGGCGTGGGCTTCCTTCAGGGTGGCGATAATCGAGATATGCTGTGGGCACACCTGCTCGCACGCGCCACACTCGACACAGAGTGCAGCGTCTTCGTGGTTTTTTACCAGCCCGGCATAGCTGCTTTTTCCGGCCTTCACATCTTCAAACATAAAGGTCTGGTTGTAGGTTCGAAAAACGGATGGGATCGCAACACCCGACGGGCAGGGCAGGCAGTACTCACAGCCGGTACAGTCGACCTGGATCTTGCTTTGGTACAAAGCCCGGACCCGGTCCACCCTGGACTCATCTTCGGCAGACAGACAGCCCGGTTTCGTGGCGGCAAAAATCCTGAGGTTATCCTGGAGCTGGTCCATCGTGCTAACCCCACTGAGAATCACTTTGACCTCCGGCCGGTTGACCAGCCAGCGGAATGCCCATTCCACACCGGAGCGCCGCTCAGGCGCCTCGTCCCAGACCGTCTGGACATCTGATGGAATATGTCCTGCCAGGGCACCACCACGCAGTGGTTCCATGACGACAACTCCAATGCCGCGGGCTGCAGCATACGCCAACCCCGCAAGGCCAGCCTGGTAGTCAACATCAAGGATATTGAGCTGGATCTGGCACATATCCCAGACATAGCTGTCAATGATCTCTTTGAAAAGCGGCAATTGATCATGGAAAGAGAAAGCCGCGTACCGGATCCGACCGTCTGCCTTAGCCCGGTCGAGGAATTCCAGGACACCCAGATCACGCACCTTACCCCACGTGCCCTGGTGCAGGGCATGCAGCAGATAGAAATCAATATGATCTGTCTGCAATTTCTCCAGCTGCCGATTGAGCAGCCGGTCAAAGTCATCCGCTGACTTGACTTCCCACGCTGGCAGCTTAGTCGCAAGATAGACCCGTTCACGATAGCCATCCTGCAAAGCCTTGCCTACAACGAGCTCGCTGTTGCCTCCGTGGTAGGGGTAGGCTGTGTCGATGTAAGTGACGCCACCGTCAATACCAGCCCGGATCATCCGGATCGCCTCGGGCTCATCGATCAGCGCGCTATCTGTCTGCCCGGTCTGCAGCGGCAGACGCATGCAGCCAATACCAAAAATCGACGTGCTCAAACCTATTTGTTCCCAATATCGCATTTCCATATCCCAAAGCCTCCTTGAATCCAGCATAGGAATGGGCCAGCCATTCCTTGCCAGCCGAATTTTGCTAGTCTACAATGACATCATACGACTGGAAGTCAACTTCAAGTCAACCCAAGGCCGTAGATTCTTCGGACGATTGGCGGAAATTATGCGCGGAAAACTATTCTACGAAACTGGCCAGCTCAAGTACGAAGGGGAATACAAAATGGGAGCCTCAGGCGCGGTCCCCAATGGCCGCGGCATCAGCTACTACCCGGACGGCCAGCGCCAATTCGATGGCATTTTCAACGACTGGTCGCTTGACACCGGTGTCGAGTACTATCCCAATGGCCAGATCAAGTTCGAAGGGGTCTTCAACAAAAGGCCCCGTGCCTACATTGGGCCCCGCTATTATGCCAGCGGCGTCCTCTATCGTGACGATGGCAGCAAATGGTTCATCGGCACCTTCAATGTTTTAAAGCGTGGACCGATCGAGTCCCCGGTCGTCAAATTCCCTGACTGCTTCTACGACGGCATCGAATACACCGAGAACGGCCAGCTGATTTTTCACGTCCCGTCGGATTTTATCAATTACGTGTATTGATCAAGCCCGACTCCCTGTTGAGCGCTCGAGTCCCCAGATCCGCTTGGTTAAAACAAAATCAAAGACTCCGCCCATTGCCTTGATTGGCATGGGCGGAGTCTTTTTTGCTCTACATTTCAGGAATTTTATCAATTCATTTTCTGGCAATTTTCGTTCTTACCTGAGCTCTGGCACCAGCACCAGCGCCTGTTCCGACTGTGCCACCCAGGCCAACCCTTGCATCGAGCCGCTCAAAGGCTGCCAGATGGTTTTCCGATCCCTTCATCAGGTTTTCAAAGACGAGACGAATGTCGTCAGGCAATTCCTGGGCCAGGAATTGCTCATACATGCCAATGTTGTTGACTTCAGCGGTCACACCGATGGCATAGGTTTCAGCGAGGGTCGCTGGCAGTTCATAATCGGCTGGATCCGGCTGGACCGGGACGGCGACATCATACGCGTCGAGTAAAGGCATCAGGGCGGCAATATGCTTGTCTTCAGCCTTTTCGATCTTGCTGTAAACGCGCTGGGTGCCGAATTCATCCTGGATTGCTGCATATTCAGCTTTGGCGTTGAATTCGTCCTGGATTGCGTAGGTCAGCATCTCTGCGATGGTGTAGGAGGTATCGGCATCAGCTGCGGCTGCACCAGTCAGTTCTGCAGCGGAGACCGCCATACCAAAGACGCCGGTCAGGGCAAGGCTCAGGGACAAAGCAGTGGTTATTTTGGCAAAATGTTTTATAGTTATTGCTCCTTTCAAGGCTGGTCTGCTGTCCAGATCCAGCCGATCCGTACACGTGTTGTGTGAGATCTTATGGTCTTAGCTTAGCCCTCAATTGTCAGGAATTTGTGTGAGAATCTGCAAATCTTTGTGTGGATGGAGAGTGCTCTTTTCATCTATCAAGGGATTCGAATGACGACGTGCAGAGCACAAGACCATCTTTGTGCTACACTTGAAGCAGACAGATCCGTATGGCATCGGCTCGCCAGTTCTGTCAGAGATGGATATTCGGAGGAAGCTCGTGCGGCAAGAGGCCTGGTACAGACTGGATAATGTGGCCAAGATTTACCCCGTACTGGCACGCTCGCGCCATTTGACGATGTTCCGGCTGTCTGCCACTCTGACCATCCCGGTCGATCCTGATATCTTGCAGCAGGCCTTGGAACAAACCCTGGAACGTCTGCCCTTTTTTGCCGTCCGCTTGCGTCGTGGCCTGTTCTGGTATTACTTTGAAGCCAACCCGCACCCGGCTCGGATCAAAGCCGATGTCCGCCAGCCCCTGCGCCCCTTTTTGCCAGGAGAACACAATGGTTATTTATTCTCTGTTCGTTACACGGACCGCCGGATCGCGGTCGACTTTTTCCACGCCCTGACCGACGGCACCGGTGGCAGTGTCTTTCTGAAAACACTCGTCGCCTGTTACCTCAATCTAGCCGGTCATCCAGTCCAGCCTGATCCGGATCATGGCATCTTGGACTGTCACGCCGCATTCGATCCAGCAGAGATGGAGGACGCCTACAAGCGCCATGCCCGTTTTCACAAAGCCCATCGCCCGAGTTTTTCGCGGGCATACCAGCTCCAGGGCACCCTGAAACCCGGCCATCATTTCCAGATCATCAGTGGGACCATGCCCATCGAAGCTTTGAGCCACGTCGCCCGGGCCCACAAGGTTTCGGTCACAGAATTGCTGGTTGGCGTCGCGATGTTCCAGCTCTACCGGCTCCAGCAAAAAGGCGGATCCAAAATCGACGCACCGGTCCGGATCTCGGTGCCCGTCAACATGCGGCGCTTTTTCCCCAGCCAGACTTTGCGCAATTTCTTCCTCTACGCCATGCCTGGGATTGAGCCGGCCTATGGCGACTATACATTTAACGAAATTCTGCAGAACGTGCACCATTTCATGCGCTACACGGTCAATGAAAAATATCTCAATGCCATGATGGCGGCCAACGTCATGCCGGAAAACAACATGCTGATCCGAATGAGTCCGTTGATTCTGAAAAATGCGATCTTGCGCCTGGTCTATGCCGCCTCCGGGGAAGCTAGTTTTTCTGCTACCTTTTCCAACTTGGGCGTACAGAATCTGCCGCCAGATTTGGCCCAATGGATCGAACAGCTGGATTTCCTGCTTGGACCTTCCCGCTGTACAGCGGTCAACGGTGCGGTGATCAGCTGCAATGGCCAGGTCGTGATCAACCTGACCAGCACGATCGTCGAAACCGATTTCCAGCGTGAATTTTTCCGACATCTGGTCCGGCTGGGTGTCCCTGTTCGGATCGCCAGCAACCTTAATTAGAGGATTTTGAAGCTACAGCCAGGAGGAAACCATGTCATATTGTGTCAATTGCGGCGTCGAACTGGCGCCATCGGAAAAAAAGTGTCCCCTCTGTGGTGTAGAGGTCATCAACCCCGCCCAGATGGCGCCGGAAAACCCGTGGCAGCCTTACCCACATCGTGACGATCCCTTGATCGCCCGGTTCAACCGACGTTTCGTTGCTGCGATGATCACGATTGCTCTGGCCTTCCCGATGGCCATTTGCCTGGCCATCGACTATACCTATTCCGGTTCCGGACAGCTGAGCTGGAGTCTTTACGTGGCCGGTGCCCTGATCATGATCTGGTGTTGGCTGGCACCCAGTTTTCTCTACAAAAAAGCTCGATTTCTTCCGGTGATGCTGCCGATCAGCTCCAGCCTTCTCGGCTTTCTCTATCTGGTCGAGTACCTGACAGCCCCGTCAACGCGCTGGTTTGTCCCCCTGGCGCTGCCTCTGGTCCTGCTTCTGACCATTTTGGCCAGCTCTGTCACCTTGTTGGCGCGGCGTGCAGTGATCCGCGAGTTTGCCATTCCTGCCGCCATCCTGGTCGCAGCTGGTCTGATGGCTGCCGGAACGGATCTTCTGATCACGTTGCAACGTGAGCAGCGCTGGTTTCTGACCTGGTCCTGGTTTGTGCTCCTACCCAGCTTGGCTGCAGCAGCTATTTTCCTGCTCATCGCCCGCCGGCAAAAGGTGCGGACCGAAATTCTAAAACGATTGCATATCTGACAAGGAGTCTACCATGCCTAAGCGGTTCCCCCTCTTCCCTCACGCCCCTGCAGCCCATTTCCGGATCGGGGGCAGCTTGGCTGAAGGCTTGCAGGCTTTGTTGAAAAGTCGCGCCGAATACCAGGTTTTGCCCGTCTGGAGTCCGGAAGAAATTCTGCAGCAGCCAGCCCGGGACCGGGTCAAGCTGTATTATTTCCCGGCTGAAGCCAAAAAGCCATTCGCGCTGGTCTGCCCAGGTGGTGCTTACGCCCGTGTGGCGCGTGTCCGGGAAGGTTTCCCGACAGCTGATGCCCTGAATCAGTCCGGATATCCCGCCTTCGTCCTGGTCTACCGAACTGGCCTTGCCGCCCGCCATCCTGCACCACTGGATGACGTCGCCCAAGCGATTCGTCTGATTCGGCAGCAAGCCAGCACATTAGGTCTGGAAAACCTGGACTACTCCGTCTGGGGTTACTCCGCGGGTGGACATCTGGCCTTGAGCTGGGGAACAAACCATCTGGGAGCGCCGTTCTATCACCTGCCCAAGCCCTCTGCCATCATCGCCGCCTATCCCGTCGTCAACATGGGCGAGCATGCTCACGTTTTGAGCCGGCGCCTTCTTCTAGGCTTAAATCCCAGCGACGAAACGATTGTGGCCCACTCGATCGAGCAGCAGATCACGCCCGATTTCCCCCCCACCTATGTCTGGCATTGCACAGAAGACCCCGTCGTCTCCATCGTCAACAGCGACCACCTGGTCGAATCCCTCGATCAGGCCTGTGTCCCCTGTCAATACAAAGTCGTCCCCGGTGCTGCCCACGGCTGGGGCATCGGCCACGGCACTGCAGCCGAAGGCTGGTTTGACGAGGCACTTGCGTTTTGGCAAAAAAGGACCCCGGTCCGAATTTGAAAGCTAAGCTCGGTTTTTAGACACCGGCTTTCAAAATTTGTTGTCAAGTGCCGATTTTGGGACGGCGTCCCAAAATCGGCAAACCGACATCGATATCGACGATATCGATGTCGTTACTAGGAGGGCATCCTCATGAAGCCGATCGTTCCCTATCTCTGGTTTGATCATCAGGCTGAAGCGGCCGTGGATCTTTATACCCATACGTTTCTGCATTCGCATGTGGTGTCGAACAGTTTGTATACGGCGTCGGGAGCAGAAGTCTCGGGCCGGCCGGAAGGTTCACTCCTCTCCATCGATTTTGTCATCGCGGGACAGCCGATGGTTGCGCTCAATGGTGGCCCCACCTACTCGTTTACCCCAGCCAATTCGTTTTACGTCCATTGCGCTTTTCCGGAGGAAGTCGACCGGATTTACGAAAAGCTGTCAGCTGGCGGTGAGGTCCTGATGGAATTAGGCGCATACCCGTTCAGCTCGCGTTTTACTTGGGTCAAGGATCCGTTCGGCGTCAACTGGCAGATCATGCAGTCGGACCAGCCGGCCCAGATTGTACCGGGTTTTCTGTTCACCGGACCGCATATCGGGCAGGCTGAAGCAGCCATCCAGCACTATATCGCCACAATCCCCCATTCAAAACTGCGGGTCATGGAAAAAAGCCCGGACGGGTTTGTCCAGTATGCATCATTCACACTCAATGGGCAGACATTTGCCGCGACCGAAAGCAACTTCGACCACGGCTTTGACTTTTCGCCGGCCATCTCTTATTTGCTCAACTGCGAAACTGAAGAAGAATTCGAGTCCGTCTGGTCCGCCTTGGCTGATGAAACGACAGATCCTCAGTGCGGTTGGGTCACGGATCGGTTCGGCATCACCTGGCAAATTGTACCGGAAGCTCTGTTTACTCTGGTCAACAGCGATGACAAGATTCGCAGCGAGCGGGTACTCAAAGCCCTGTACCCGATGAAAAAAATCAACGTAGCTGTCTTGAAACAAGCCTTTCGCGGGAATGTACTCTGATAAGGAAATCAAAGATGACACAAAACGCCACCATCCCCTCACCCAAGACAATCCGCTGGGGCATCATCGGCTGCGGTGATGTCACCGAGGTCAAGAGCGGCCCTGCCTTCCAGAAGGCGGACCATTCTGAGCTTGTCGCTGTCATGCGCAGAAATGGCGACTTGGCGCGTGATTATGCCGAGCGCCACGGCGTGCCACGCTGGTACGATCAGGCTGAGGATCTGATACGCGATCCATGTGTCGACGCCATCTACATTGCAACCCCGCCTGCTTTCCATAAACCTTACGCGCTGCAGGCTGCAGCAGCCGGCAAGCCAGTCTATGTCGAAAAACCGATGGCCTTGAACGGGCCTGAATGCGACGACATGATCGAGGCCTGCCAGGTGGCTCATGTGCCCCTTTTCGTAGCCTATTACCGGCGTGCTTTGCCCCGCTTCCTCAAAATCAAGGAACTGCTTGATTCCGGTGCCATCGGCGAAGTCCGCCTCGTGACGACCCTCTATTTGCGCCCTGCATTGAGTGGCGCACAACGTGACCCGCAGCTCAACTGGCGCATCGATCCCAAGCTTGCCGGCGGTGGCCTTCTGCTTGATGTCGGCAGCCACACGCTGGACATCCTGGATTTTCTGCTTGGCCCCGTGCGCAGTGTGCAAGGCCAGGCCAGCAGCCTGGGCCACCTCTATCCAGCGGAGGACACAGTCACGGGCCTGTTCACCTATGAATCGGGAGTCCACGGCGTTGCCAGCTGGTGTTTTGCCGCCGCTACAGCAGAAGATCGCATTGAAATCAGCGGCAGCCAGGGCAAGCTCAGCTTTGCCACATTTGGCGATGGCCCCATCGAACTGATGGCAGCGAGCACCAGGGAGGTGTTTGAAATCGCAAACCCCCTGCATATTCAGCAGCCCCTGATCCAAAGCATCGTCAACGACTTGAACGGTGGTCCGACCTGTCCCAGCACCGGCGTCACAGCCGCGCGCACCAGCCGGGTCATGGATGCTCTGCTCAGAGATTTCGCCGACGGACGCTAAAAGACCTTCAAAGAGCAAGCCCTTTAGCAGGGCTGGGCTCGGGGAAGTTCCTGGGCTCAAAAAAGAGGAGGTCACCCGTCTCAGGTGGCCTCCTCTTGTGTAACTGGAGGTTCGTGCTCCCTCCAGTCACTTGGGAAAGGTATAAAAAGAGCTCCAGCGAACCTGTCAGATTTCTCGTTTCACATCGTGTACCCATTCTGCGAGCCTTGGCCTGATGTTTGTTATACGTTGCTTTGATTGACTCAGTTGCCCATCTGGCTTCTTTTTAATCATCACTGATCGTACTTTTTAGATCAGGTTGTGACTTGTAAATACTTTCGTATTCCCTGAATCACTTTTCGCTTTCCAAACCTTTCGATCTGGCGGTACTCCGTAGGGTGAGAGTCTTCTTTGGAATTCCCTGGAGCTTGATTTCATTATAGCACTCTGCGACAAATTGTCAAACCCTTTTTATGAATATTGCGTAAACTCGTCATGAATAATCTGAGGCACCCGGATCGACATCCAAAGTCCTTTCTGATCCCGCATGGGATGTTCCGGTATGCTCCGAAAACCCTGATGCAGGCCTAGTTTGGCGCAGACAGCGAGGGCCAGGGCATCCAGCACATCAACCAGCAGATGTCTCAAGCGGGGATTCGCCTCTGCCTGAGCCAGGATGTCACGGGTTCTTGGTTCATGAGCCTGTAGGATTTCGAGCCGTTCTTGACGACCTGCTGCAGTGTGTTTGCTCGTCAGTGGCACGAAAGACCGGCCATCACCATTGAGGAAAGCGAAACACAGCTCAGGGTGACTTTCCCAGATGCGATCGCGCGTTTCTGGCTGACTGTCCAGAAAGCCATCCACCTCCCGGATGGCAGCGCAAAGAGCATGGGACTGGCGGCTCAAGCCCCGGCCCAGGATCTCACGATTGACCGCATTGGCCGCAGCATAATCCCTGGCAGCGACAGCCTGGCGGCAGGGCACGGAAAACAATGTCGCGGCGCGGCCGGGCAAGAGCGGGCGGGCTTCTGGTTCAGGACGAATCTCATCCGGACCAGATGGCAAACCAACAGGCATATCCAGCAGCAGGCAATCGGACTGATGGCCACGCGCCCAGACTTCGGCAATCGACTGTGACCAGCTGACATCAACCAGACGGTCGGTCAGACAGACTGATACCCAGCCCGTGCGGCAGCCATCCACACCGAACACTTGCCAGGCGGGCCGCACCAGCTCCAGATCAGAAAACAAGTCCAGATATTCCATCTCAACCGATGCAAAATCACGCTGGGAATAATCGTGATCCCGCTCAATGCTGGGTGGTTTGGCAAAAAACTGGATCCCGCGCAGGGCGGCAAATTCATGGTGCAGCAAGGCGTCGTCGATCGCCCGGACCTGTGCTTTTTCCAGCTCGCTGAGATCGGCGAGGCCGTATTTGGCGTAGATCAAACCTTGAAGGGCAGCTTCGACGGCTGCATAACCGCCTAGCTGCTTTTTGACCGGGCGGGTCAGATCCGACAGATAACTTTCGCTGGCATCATGGAGCAGACAGGCCAGCTGGACCCGCTGTGAGTAATCTCTGGCGCGAGCCTCCAGGCAGCAATTGACCGAATGTTGCGCGATCGAATAAAACGTGTGGATATGTCCATTCGCGCGTGTCATGAGTGAAAGGGCATGGGAAATGTCCGTAATCTGGATATCGGAATAGCTCGCCTGAAACGGGTTGAAACGAATACCGGAAATCGTCAAGATTTCATTTGCCATTGGCCAGACCTCATCGCTCGTCCTTGGGAGCCGGTAACTGACTGGTCTCGCGAATCAAGAGTTCTACCGGCAGGACCCTGGCCTGGCGCGGCTGGGCCTGACCTTCGACCAGATCCGCCACGATGGCGGCTGCCATGGTGCCGATCGCCGTGATAGGCTGGCCAATCGTGGTCAGAGCCGGGGTCATCAACTGGCTCAAATAGATGTTATCGAATCCGACCACCTGGATCTGGTCCGGGATCGAAATTTTGCAGGCAGCCAGGACTTTGACCACCGAAAGGGCCACCATATCATTGGCGGCCAGGATACCATCGACATCGGGGAAGTCTTCGAGAAGCTGCCGGGTTTTTAAAAGGCCGTCGGCAAAATCAAAATTACAATTGACTACGCGAGGTTCCAGACCCTGTTCCCGACAGACATCGCGATAACCCTGCAAGCGCATGGCAGCAGAGGTGTACTTTTGCGGTCCACTCATCATCACAATCCGACTGCAACCGCACTGCACGAGATGTTCGGTTGCCAGCCGACCGCCCTGGTAATGGTCTGCCCGCACGCTGTAGGCGTTTATTTCCTGACTGGGAGCCCGGTCCAGAATCACCATCGGCACAGGGCACGCCTTAATCAAAGCATCCATCTCTTCATGCGTGGTCGTGATGATGATGCCATCGGCATTCATCCGCTCCAGCATGTCGATGTAGGACTCTTCCTTGGCCGGGTCTTCATCTGAGTTGCACAAGATCAGTTTATACCCGCGCCGGAATGACTCGTCTTCGATCGCTCGGGCCAGTTCGGTGAAAAAGGGGTTGGCGATGGTTGGTACGATGCAGCCGATGATGCGCGAAGAACGTTTGCTGAGGGAGCGGGCGACTTCATTGGGCCGGTAACCGGTCTCGCGGATCACCTTGAGCACACGCTCTTCAGTCTGCGGATCTACAGCTGCTGTCCCGTTGAGCACACGTGAGACAGTTGCGGGTGAAACGTGAGCCTGGCGGGCAATTTCCCTGATGGTTGCCATACGCGTGTCGTGCTCCTTATCTGAGGCGGACTTAAGAGGCGGACTTAAAATCGTTTACAACTTCCATTGTGTGTGGCAAAGCAGCCAGCTGTCAATTCAAAGTGAAAAAATATCCGATGCGCGAAAACAGAGCGCCTGTTTATGCCGGACGCTCTGTTTCAATGGGTCTCGCAGGCCAGATGATTTTCTGTGGGTGTTATTTGGTCACCAGCTCAACCGGTACTGGAATGTTGGCATCAATGGCTTCGCCGGAAAGGTGCTTGATGGCATATTCGACCGCCATCTCGCCCATCAGGCCGGGCTGTTGAGCCACAGTTGCGGCCATTTTGCCTTCCTGGACGGCTTTGAGGGCATCGTCGGTGGCATCAAAGCCAATCACAACCAATTCCGCTTTGCGGTTTTCAGCAGCAACCACAGCACCGAGGGCCATTTCATCATTGTGGGCGAAGACGCCTTTGAGATCCGGAGTGGCCTGGAGCATATTTTCCATGACAGTCACGCCTTCAGCGCGGTTGAAATTGGCGGTCTGCCTGGCGGCGACATCGAGCTTGCCGTCGACGGCCTGATGGAAGCCAGCACCGCGGTCATTGGTCGCTGAAGCACCCGGAACACCTTCCAGTTCAGCGACTTTAGCGCCTTCACCGACCAGGCTGATCAGGTATTCGCCAGCCAGCTTGGCACCAAGGACATTGTCCGAGGCAATGTGGGATACCACATCAGCGCCATCGACACTGCGGTCAACGGAAATGACCGGGATGCCTGCATCGCTGGCTGTCTTGACCGATGCAGCGGCGGCCTTGGAGTCAACCGGGTTAATGATGATCAGGTCAACACCTTGGACGAGGAAATTTTCGATCGTCGCTGCCTGCTTAGCGGTGTCATCGCTGGCTTCAACGACCAGGAGTTCAGCACCCAGGGCCTGCGCCTTGGCGGATGCGGCCTCCGTCATGGTAACAAAGAAGGGATTGTTCAAAGTTGAGACAGAAAAGCCGATTTTGAAGGACTTGGTGGCAGGAGCGGTGGTCTCTGCAGCTGAGCTGGCAGCAGGGGTGGGGGCCTGTGTCGGTGCAGCGGTGGTCTGGCTGGCTGCGCAGGCACCAAGGCCGAGGACGAGGGTAAGCAGCAGGACGATTGCGAGCAGTTTTTTCATGAATCTCTCTCCTTGTTTTAGTTTGGAAGGATGGGCTGTTGGTCTGGATTGAATTTGATTACGGCGGATGCAACTGGAATCAGGGAATGGGATGGAGATTTGCGACAAAATTAGGCTGATAGGTTAGAAAATAACTCCGGCATGGAGGATGATGTTTGCATAGGGAGTGGCTTCTCCAGTCCGGATGATCGCCCGGCAGGATCGCGTCTGTTGCTTGAATTGTTCATGGCTGGTCCATTCGAGAGGGACTTCTGGCAAAAGCTGGCGAATCTGCTCCAGGACCACCGGATTAGCTGTTTCCATCTCCCGGGCCAGAGTTATCTTTTCGATCACCATATCGGCTTGCACGATCGCCAACGTTTCGAGAAAAGACGGGCTGCCCAGTTTCAAGGCCAAGTCGATCGTTTCGATGCCTGCCGGTGACGGCAAGCCACAGTCTGCGATGCAGATTGTATCTGTGTGGCGGAGGTCGCCCAAGGCGCGGTTGATGGAACTGTTCAAGGGACCGGATTTTTTCACAGCAAAAACTCCTCTTATAATGGGCTGGTGCGAATCAGGACAGCTGCGCCATGACCTCAGCTAGGGTCGGCATGCCACCCTGGGCACCAAATTTTTCTGTGCTCAGTCCAGCGGCGCAATTGGCAAAAACCAGAGACTGTTCCAGAGGCATGCCCTGTGACCAAGCATAAGCGAGTGCGGCATTGAAGGTATCGCCCGCTCCTGTTGTATCGACAACGGTCGCCGGACTGGCTGGAATCTGGTGAATATCGCCTGTTTGATCAGAAAAGCTTGCCCCTGCAGATCCCTGGGTGATGATCAGTTTTTCCGGATAGCGGCGCAGCAGCGCTCGATAATCCCCCTGGTCGTCGAAGACAATGGCTGCCTCGTGTTCATTCGGGGTGAGGAACGTGATTTTTTCAATCAGGTCTGCAGGCAATTTTTGTGCTGGAGCCGGGTTTAAAAGGACAGCAATGCCAGCCTGATGGCAGAGATCAACAACATAGGCTGCTGTATCCAGCGGGATTTCCAGTTGTAAAATGACCAGTTGACTCTGAAGCAATTCATCCCGGATCGAGTCGATGTAAGGTCGGCCAACCTGGCCATTAGCGCCTGGAACCACAACGATCGAATTGTCACCGTCGCCAACGGTGATCAGGGCTACCCCCGTTGTCACGCCTTGAAGGGTGCGAACTTGCCCAGCTTGGACCGAGTTTTCTGCCAAATTGTCAATCAACTGGCGCCCAAAATCATCAGCGCCGACACAGCCATACATGCTCACATCGGCACCCAGGCGGCCCAGAGCAACCGCCTGGTTGGCCCCTTTGCCCCCCGGGACAAAATGCAAGGCCTGACCTGTGATCGTCTCGCCTTTGAGTGGAATCCGCGGGGCGGTCACAACCATGTCCATATTGAGGCTGCCAACAACTGCAATTTTCACAAACGACTCCTTGCTTGGCGGATGAATGGTCATGCGACGATGATCAGTGCCTTGAAACCGGTTTCATATCTGGTAAAAAAAAGAGGGTCCGTGCGTTATCGGGTTCGAAACCGGTATGATCCATCGGACAGACCTAAAGGGTGGACTCGCTCATGCGGCTTTGAAACCGGTTTCACGATTTCATAATAATCGGTTCTTCCGCCATTGTCAAGCGCCGTTTGCCTATTCATGGAGTTGGTTTGGGCCTACTGTCAACCCCAAAAATGTTCGGCCGCAGGTCTTGCAAATCGGGCGCAAAGGTGATAATTTTCATTTATAAACATTTGCTTATCCAATAAGCTTATGTAGAGAGGCTTTACATGACCAATCGCGAAGAAGAACTGCTTGCCCTCATCCGCAGGAACCCTGCAATCTCCCAGAACGAGCTCGCAAGTGCCCTCGGCATCACCCGGTCGTCGGTTGCTGTGCACATCACCAACCTCATGAAGCAAGGACTCATCCTGGGCAAGGGTTATCTGCTCAAACAGGATGATTACGTCTGTGTGCTGGGCGGTTCCAACATCGATATCAGTGGTTTCCCTAACCAGAAGCTGATCCTTGCGGATTCCAATCCCGGCCAGGTCAAGATCAGCCTGGGCGGTGTCGGCCGCAACATTGCCGATAATCTCGTCCACCTGGGGGTCCCGACCAAGCTGATTAGCGCTCTCGGCGAGGATGTCTACGGCAAAAAACTAATCGACCATGCCAATGCCATCAACTTGGATATCCGGCATTCCCTGATCTTAAGCAACCGCTCGACTTCAACCTACCTGGCCATTCTCGATGAAACCGGCGACATGAAAGTTGCCATTTCGCAAATGGACATTTTTGAAGAGCTGTCGATCGATTTTATCCGGACCAAACGCCCCATCATCGAAGACGCGAAAATCTGTGTCATTGACACCAATCTTCCGGCGGAGACCATTGGCTATGTTGTGGACAATTTCAAGAAGACAGAATTTTTCCTGGATACCGTCTCAACAACCAAGGCCTTGAAAATCAAGGACAAAATCGGGGCCTTTCACACGATCAAGCCGAACAAGATCGAGGCCGAACTGCTGTCTGGCTTGGAGATCAGGACTGAACAAGATCTGGTCCGTGTGTCTGAATATTTTTTGAACAAAGGCGTCCAGCGCGTATTCATCACATTGGCCGAAGCAGGTGTATTCTACCATGATGGCACTGAGCATGCTTTGATCCCCAGTCCCAAGGTTGACGTGGTGAATGCAACTGGAGCGGGGGATGCCTTTGTCTCTTCTCTGGTGTTTGCCCGCATCAACCAGTATGGCATGGCTGAGACAGCCAAATTTGCGCTGGCTGCATCGATTCTGGCCTTGCGGCACGAAGAAACCATCAATCCCAGCATGTCCAAGGACAATGTCCTGCTCACCATGAAAGAGCTGGGGCTGGACAGGTAAAACCCTGCATGAATCTTGCAAAACAGACATCCATAAAAAACTTACTCTAAAAACACGACACGAGGAGAAAACCATGTACGACAAATACCTTGAAATTAATCCAGAGGTCCAGACAGCATTGGCAGAGGGCAGACCAGTGGTCGCCCTGGAGTCGACGATCATCTCCCATGGCATGCCTTACCCCAAAAACGTCGCGACAGCCCTGGCGGTGGAGCAGATTGTCCGTGACAACGGCGCGATCCCGGCAACCATTGCCATCATCAAAGGCAAGCTCAAGGTCGGTCTGACCAACGAAGAGATCGAATACCTCGGTTCTAGCCATGATGTCATCAAGGCCAGCCGTCGCGACATTCCCTTCATCCTGACTAAAGGTCTGGATGGCGCCACAACCGTCGCTTCAACCATGATCATCGCCAATCTGGCCGGTATCCGGGTCTTCGCGACGGGTGGCATTGGCGGTGTCCACAGAGGAGCCCAGACCACGCTGGACATTTCCGCCGACCTGCAGGAACTGGCCCATACCAACGTGACCGTAGTCTGCGCCGGCGCCAAATCCATCCTTGATATCGGCCTGACTCTGGAATATTTGGAGACCCAGGGGGTACCGGTCGTTGGCTTTGGCACCAGCGAGCTGCCAGCCTTCTATACATCCAAAAGCGGATTTGCCGTAGATTATCAGGTCGACTCCGCCAGGGAAATGGCGGATGCCATGAAAGCTAAATGGGAGCTCGGTCTTAATGGTGGCATTGTCGTGGCCAACCCGATCCCAGCCGAATATGAAATGGACCCGGCTGTCATCAACGGAGCGATTGAGTTAGCCGTCGCAGAAGCCGGGCAAAAAGGCATCAAGGGCAAGGAAATTACCCCTTTCCTGCTTGCCAGAGTTAAGGAGTTGACAGGTGGCGCCAGCCTGGATTCTAATATCCAGCTCGTTTTCAACAACGTCAAAGTCGGAGCGCAGATCGCAGTCGAATACTGCAAAGCCACAACTGTCTGAGATATAAAGAGAAGCTGTCTTGCAACTTTTTCGGTTCAAGACAGCCTCTTTCACGATCAAAGCTTAAATGTATGGTTCTCCAGCCGGATAAGACGGGTAGAACAGATCCTTACAGGTGCTTTTCGAGGGCAGCGGCGAGCTCGGAATAGGGGCGGGCACCGATCAGACGTTCGACAACCTGACCATTTTTCAGGATGTAGAGGGTCGGGATGCTCATGACACGGAACTTCTCAGCTAGTTCGGTCTGTTCGTCAACGTTGACCTTACCGATGACGGCACGGCCAGCGTATTCCTGAGAAAGTTTATCAACGGTCGGGGCGACCATACGGCACGGCCCGCACCAGACAGCCCAGAAATCGAGCAGCACGGGTTTGTCGCTTTTCATGACGACTTCGTCGAAATTACTAGCCTCAACGGTAACAGTCATTGGGTTCCTCCTCAAAAGCCGGCTTGTGGTGTTTAATAATCCGGCGTTGCTTGTTTGTCTCGATAGTAGAGCATGCTCCCCATTTCTACAGTAACTAAAGTTACATGCCATCCGGGTGCCGGGCTCAGTGTTCGGCGCGGATCGAATCCAGGTCGAACGGGGTCTCCTGGTAAACGTAATAATTAAGCCAGTTTGCAAAGAGCAGGTAGGCTGAACTGCGCCAGCGCACGATGGGCGGCCGGGCTGGATCGTCATTCTGGAAATAGTTCCGGGGCAGGTTAACCGCCAGTCCACGAGCGACATCACGCTCGTATTCGGTTTTCAGGGTCAAAGGGTCATACTCAACATGGCCGGTCAGGAAAATTTGCCGTCCACTCATATCGGAGACCGCATAGACGCCAGATTCTTCTGATTCGGACAAGATCCGCAGATCGCTCACTTTCTCTATATCACTGCGGCGAATTTCGGTGTGGCGGGAGTGCGGGACAAAAAAGATATCATCCAGGCCTCGGAACAGTTTGACCGGGCGTGTCCAGCTGCGGCTGTGGGCAAAAACGCCAAACATTTTGGCTGGCAAGTCATATTTAGGGATCCCAAAGTGGTAGTACAGACCGGCCTGGGCACCCCAACAGATGTGCATGGTTGAATAGACGTGGGATTTGCTCCACTCCATGATCTCGCACAGCTCCGGCCAGTAGGCGACCTCTTCGAACGGCATCTGTTCAACCGGTGCGCCGGTGATGATCATGCCGTCGTAATGGCGGTGGCGGACTTGGTCAAAGGTTTCGTAAAACTTGATCAGGTGGTCGGTCGAGGTATTTTTCGGACTGTAGCTGGCGGTGTAGAGGAAATCGACATCGATCTGCAGTGGCGTGTTACTGAGCAGGCGCAACAACTGGGTTTCCGTGACCACTTTGGTCGGCATCAGGTTGAGGAGAAGAATTCTCAGAGGGCGGATGTCCTGGCTATACGCGCGATCGTCACGCATGACGAAGACACTCTCCTGCTCGAGGATTTCTGCTGCTGGCAGGTCATTGGGAATTTTGATCGGCATGGTGTACCTCCATCGGTGAAATGCCTCAGGTCAGGCGATCAAGTCAGCCTAACCCAGTGTCTGTAAAAATAGTAACAAGCCGGATGGTCTTGTCTGGCAAATAGTCTTGTCTGGCAATCAGATGAATTCGTGCAGGATGGATTGGGCAGGGATCTCAAAATGGTCGACCATCGGGATATGCTCACAAGCAGTAACGAGATGGCGGGCTTCCGTGACGGCCGAATCGAGATCAGCATAGCCCAAGCTATTGGCCGGGTTGATGTAGATGGAGGACGGCAAGGTGTCATCTTCGTATTCCTGCAGTGAGCTGAGAATATGATGGTAAGCCTTGGGTGCGATTATGCAGAATTCGTAGTCCAGGCAGGAGTTGATGTAGATATCAGCCTGCTTGAGGTACTGGGGGAAAAACTGTTGTTCGGTCTGGTCGATCATAGGCCAGTAGTCGATGGTCGAGAGGGCGGTTGATCCGCGATGGACGACGTCGCGGCTGATGCGGCGCAGCATGCGCAGGTCTCGCGATCCCAGCAATTGGCGGCCGTCGAGCAGAGAACACCAGGGCATGATGAAAACACCCAACCAGGCTGCCCGGGGCAAATGACCGACGATGGATTCATGCAAGCCGTGCAGGCCTTCGACAACCAGGAGATCGCCTGGTCCCAGTGCCAGCTGGTTTTCCGCTGGCAGGGAGCGGGTCCGGGTCACGAAATCAAACCGGGGTAAGATAACGGACTTACCTTGCAGCAAATCGCTCAACTGGCTGGCTATCAGATCCGTCTCCAGCGTGTCGAGGCTCTCAAAATCCGGCCGGCCCCAGGCATCGTAGCGAACGCTGTCCACTTTGTAATAATCATCCAGAGAGACAACCCGGGCCAGTCGTCCACTTGCACGAACCGCCTCGGCCAGGCGGCGGCTGAAGGTCGTTTTGCCGGAAGATGTCGGTCCGGAGACAAAGACCGCCTGGATAGCCAGGTCTTCGGTGACTCTGCGGACCACCTTGGCCAGTTGTTTTTGGAAACGTTCTTCGGAATGCCAGATGAAATCCTTGAACCGGGAAACGCCAAGAGATTCTTCCAGATCCTCAATGCTGATAATCCTCATATGCACCAATTGCGCCATGAAAGTCACCTCCAGATCAGACAAGAGTTCTCCAATCTCCCGTGTGAGCGTGTGGATTGGTTTTTCCTATGGTATCATCATCCTGGATGTTTTGTCTGCAAGTCGATGATACGAAATCACAAGCCTCAGAGGAGTTCTTCATATGATTGGATCAGGTACGCTCGTCAATATGGCTGCAATCATTGTCGGTGCTGGACTGGGTTTGCTGGCCCGCGGGGGCTTGCCGGAGAGGATCCGGCGCACCACACTGCAGGGCATTGGGCTGGCAGTTCTTTTTGTTGGCATCAGCGGGACGCTGGTCCAGATGCTCAAGGTTGAAGGCAATATTCTGACCAGTCACCAGACCATGCTGATGATCCTGTCTTTGGTCATCGGCAGCCTGATTGGCGGAGCCCTCAACCTCGAGCAACGCTTGGAAAACTTGGGCGGTCTCATGCAGCGCCTTTTCAGGGTCAATGGCCAGAATTCTACGTTTGTCGAGGGGTTTGTCTCGGCAACCATCCTCTATTGTGTTGGCGCCATGTCCATTCTCGGCGCCCTGGAAGATGGTCTGACTGGTCATGCCACCACGCTGTACGCCAAATCCATCCTCGACGGAACGGTTGCGATTTTTTTCACTGCCACGCTCGGCAGCGGAGTCTTCCTCTCCGCACTGTCGGTGGGCTTGTACCAAGGCGCGATCACCCTGATGGCCCAATCTCTGCAGCCCTATATGAGCGATGCTCTGGTCAGCCAGCTGTCGCTGGTCGGTTCCGTCCTGATCGCTGGCATTGGCTTGAATTTCCTGCTCGAGAAAAAAATTGCCATCGGCAATTTGCTCCCGGCGGTTTTTGTCCCCGTCCTCTATGCAATTCTTCAGGCTATCTGGCCTTTTTAAGTCAATTTCAGTCAGTTTTTTGACGGTTTTTATTGACGGATTTTCAGGAGCAGTTCAAAATAATCAATCAAGGCTCGGCCTTGCCAGTCCAGGTTTTCGGTCCTGTCACCCTTTGCCATTTTGATTATATTTGATCACAAATGAGTATGAACCAGAGGAGAAATGCATGCGTCACACAAAAAAAATCGTCGCCCTGGCCTTGGCCAGCGTTCTGTCCCTGAGCCTTCTGGCCGGCTGTGCCAAAAAGGAAAACAATGAATTCAAGGTCGGATTGGAATGCAACTATGCCCCTTTCAACTGGACCCAGACCGACACCAGCAACGGCGCTGTCCCGATCAGCAATAGCCCTGGCGAATATGCGGGTGGCTATGATGTCGAGATTGCTAAAAAAATTGCCGCCCAGCTCGGCAAAGAACTGGTCATCGTCAAGACCGAATGGGATGGCCTGATTCCAGCCCTGACCTCCGGCAAGATCGACGCCATCATCGCCGGCATGTCCCCGACCGAGGAGCGCAAAGCCACCGTCGATTTCTCCGACTCCTACTACCGTTCTGACCTGGTCGTCGTTGTCAAGAAAGACAGCCCTTTCGCCTCTGCTCAGTCTTTGGCTGACCTGAACGGGGCCAAAATCACCGCCCAGCTCAATACCTTCCATTACGAAGTTGTCGATCAGATCGCCGGCGTCGACAAACAGACCGCCATGGATAATTTCCCAGCCATGATTGTCGCCGTAGCATCCGGCAAGATCGACGGCTACGTCTCGGAAAAACCTGGCGCCATCTCAGCCGTCGCAGCTAATAAGGATCTGACCTATGTTGAATTCGCAGCCGGCCAGGGTTTCACCTATGCCGATGAAAATGTCGCCGTCGCGGTAGCAGTCAAAAAGGGCAGCACCGATCTGATCCAGTCGATCGATGCAGCCTTGGCAAAAATCCCGCAAGACCAGCGCGACGCCCTGATGGAAGCCGCGATCAAAACCCAGCCGGTTACCCAGTAAGCACCATGGGCGTTGCAGCCATTGGATTCGCACTGACCACGCTGCCGGAAACATTCTGGGCTTGGGTCCTGTTTATCATCCGACAGTATGGCGCACTCTTTCTAACCGGGGCCGGCAACACACTGCTGATTGCCATCACAGGCACCGCGGCCGGCTTTTTGATTGGGCTTCTCGTCGCCATCGTACGCACGATCCCGCTCAAGCCATCGACACCGTTTTTGATCCGCAGACTGGTCAAATTCGCCCAGTTCCTGCTGACCGTATACATCGAAGTCTTCCGCGGTACGCCGATGATTGTCCAGGCCATGGTTCTTTACTATGGCTCTTCACAGCTTTTCGGCTGGAACCTTTCAGCCATCCTGGCCGGTATCCTGATCGTCTCAATCAACACCGGTGCTTATATGGCTGAGATCATCCGTGGCGGCATTGACTCGATCGACCGCGGTCAGACGGAAGCCGCGCAGGCCATCGGCATGAACCATGTCAAGACCATGATCTACGTGATCCTGCCGCAGGCCATCCGCAACATCCTGCCGGCGACCGGCAATGAGCTGGTCGTCAACATCAAAGACACCTCGGTGCTCAATGTCATTTCCGTCACCGAACTGTTCTTCATGAGCAAATCCGCAGCTGGCACCTACCTGCGTTATTTTGAAGTGTTTTTTGTCACCAGCGTAATCTACCTGATCCTGACCCTAACCGTCACCCGCCTGCTCCGACTTTTGGAGAAAAAGCTCGACGGGCCGGACAGTTACACCATCATGGGCTCACAGACCACTCCAGACGGCATGATCCATGTGCACCATGGCGATGCCAGCCTGGCCATCCGCGGAAAGTGAGGGAGCCAGCATGAATCTCACCTCCTCTGCTTCCCCACGCTCTGGCGATTCTGATACCATCATCGAAATCGTCCATCTGAGCAAGAAATTTGGCGCCAATGAAGTCCTGCGCGATATCGATTTCAACGTCCAGAAAGGCGAAGTCGTCTCAATCATTGGGTCATCCGGTTCTGGCAAATCGACCTTGCTGCGCTGCATCAATCTCCTCGAGACACCCACCTCCGGCGACATCCTGCACCATGGCGAGAGCATTCTCCGTGGCAGCAACCGGGTATCGGAATATCGTACCCATGTCGGCATGGTTTTCCAGCAATTCAATCTCTTCAACAACATGAACGTGCTTGACAATTGCCTGGTTGGGCAAATCCGCGTTCTGGGACGCAAGCCTGATGAAGCGCGCCAGAAAGCCCTGTCCTACCTGGAGAAAGTCGGCATGGCCCAGTTCATGAATGCCAAGCCGCGCCAGCTTTCCGGCGGCCAGAAGCAGCGGGCTGCCATCGCCCGAGCCCTGGCCATGGAGCCTGAGATCCTGCTCTTTGATGAACCGACCTCGGCGCTCGATCCTGAAATGGTTGGCGAAGTGCTCAAGGTCATGCGCGATTTGGCCAATTCCGGCCTAACCATGCTCGTTGTCACACACGAAATGCAGTTTGCCCGTGAAGTCAGCAACCGGGTTGTCTTCATGGACAAGGGCGTGATTGTCGAGGATGACCGCCCTGAGATCATTTTCAACGCGCCGCGCCAGGAACGGACCCGGATTTTCCTCGACCGGATTCTGGAACGAAACTAACCAGCGGGATTTCTGCGAGGAGTCTGCCCTATGACCCCTGACCATCCTCATGACAGCGACCGCACCGCCCAGGAAGCAGTCCCCTGCCCCTGGGCAGTTTCGGATCCGCTGTACCGCCAGTATCACGACCTTGAATGGGGGCGCCCCCTGCATAACGACCGGGCGCTGTTTGAGCTTTTGATCCTCGAAGGAATGCAGGCCGGTCTGAGCTGGCTGACCATCCTGCGCAAGCGGGAAAATTTCCGCTGCGCGTTTTCTGGTTTTGACCCTGAACAAGTGGCTCGGTTTGACGAGGGAAAGGTGGCTGCGCTGCTTTGCGATCCCGGGATCATTCGCAATCGCCTCAAGATCCGGGCCGCAATCACCAATGCCCAGGCCTTTCTCAAGCTGCAGGCCGAGTTTTCTAGTTTTGACCACTACGTGTGGTCGTTTGTCGCCGGCCAGCCAGTTGTCAACGCCCCGGTCTCCCTGGCCGATGTGCCAGCCCGCACCGAACTATCCGACCGTCTGAGCAAAGACCTCACCCGCCGCGGCTTCAAATTCGTCGGCTCAACGATCTGCTATGCCTTCCTGCAGGCAGCTGGTCTGGTCAACGACCATCTGGTCAGCTGCCCGGGTCATCCTGGAACCGCAGAGCGACTCAGTCAGCTGGCTCCTGACGCTCATCCAGAATGAGCTCGCGGCCACAAGTCTGGGCCCATCGCGGAGCCAGTTCCGAGGCCCCGGAAAACTCCCTGGCAGCTTTTGCGCGGGCAATCGCAGTCGGCGCCGATGGCATCGAACTCGATGTCCAGCGCACAGCGGATGGTATTCTGGTCGTCACCCATGATGAAACGACCGATCGTCTGACTGGTCAGCCGGGACAGGTTGCCCAGCTGACGCTTGCTGACTTGCGCCGGCTCGATTTTGCCGCATTCTGGCCGGATCAGCCTGCAGTCATTCTGCCCACGCTGGATGAGGTGCTCGATCTGTGTCGCAACACCAGCCTTCGGATCAACATTGAGCTGAAAAACAGCGAAGTCCCTTATCGGGGCATGGAAAAGCAAGTGGTCGGCCGAGTAAAGGCATTTGGCCTCCAGGACCAGGTGATCTATTCCAGCTTCAATCCCATGAGTCTGTGGCGCTTGAGCTGGATTGCACCTCATGCACCAAAGGGCTACCTGTACAGCGACGTCCGACCCAGACCTTGGCTGCCAGCCTGTCTGACCGGTGTCACTGCACTCCACCCGTCCACAGCCAACCTGGGCGTGCCCGGCCTGGTTCTGAGAGCCCACAGTCACAGATTAGCCGTCCATGTCTGGACGGTCGATGAGCCCGGACAGTGGGAGCAGTGCCGTCAGCTGGCAATCGATGCGATCATCACCAACCAGCCTCGGGAAGCGCTGGAATTTTACAACCGTATTTGAAACCGTATTTGACTTATCCCCGCTTAATGTTGCCGCCGGCCGGGCCAGGGATCGCGCTAAGGGTGGTGCCTGGGATGGTAATTGGAGGTCGGTTTGCTCAGCCCGTAATAGCCCCGGTCCCAGCTCCCGCCAGGGCTGCTTTTTTCCAGCGGCCACTGAGGTAGTAGGGCAAGATTGCCAAAAGGCCAACCAGCCAACCGGCACCGTAGCTGAAGAACATGGCGTCCCGGCCGAACCAGTGGACGAACAGGTAGGCAAAAGGGACGCGGACCAGCCACAGGGCCAAGAGGGTGGCGACCAGAGGGATGAACGTACTGCCCGCCCCGCGCATGGCGCCATTCAAAACAAACTGGATCGCCAGCAGGAAGTAGAACGGAACCACAGTGACCAAATAGACCTGGCCGGCTTCGATCACAGCCGGGCTGGCGGTGAACAGCTTGAGCAACGTGCCGGAAAACAAAAGTAACAGGGCACAGATCACAAGACTCAGGCCGACCGATAACTTCAGGGTTGCATGGATGCCGGACTGGACCCGGTCCCAGCGCCCGGCACCGACATTCTGGCCGACAAAGGTTGTGATCGCGTTGGAAAAAGTCAGCAGCGGCAAGAAAGCGAACGCATCAATTTTGTTGGCGGCATTATAGCCTGCCATGAAATCGGACTGAAAGCTGTTGATCAGGGCCTGGAGCACGATGGCCCCAATGGCAAAGGACATATTCTGCAAACTGACCGGCAAACCGATGCGCAGGCTATCTGCGAGTAGCTGCCAGTCAAAAATCAGGTTTTTCAAGTTGATCTTGATATGTAAATTGACCTTGTTGATGTGGAGGATCCCATATACAAATGAGAATCCCTGGGCGATGACGGTGGCCCAGGCCACACCAGCCACACCCCAGTCAAAAGCAATGACAAACAACAGGTCCAGCACAATATTGATGACCGTGGCGATGCCAACATAGATCAGGGGCGAACGACTGTCACCGAGTCCCTGCAGGATACCACTATTGATATTGAAACCGAATACGGCTAACGTACCGACAAAGGTGATCTGCATATAAGTTGTCGCCAGGTCAATCGTGTCCGGCGGCGTGTGGATCAACAAAAGGATCGGCCGGCTGACCAGGAGCCCGATGCCTCCGATCACGATAGCCATGGCAAACATGGCGATATACAAGGTGTCCACGGTGCGCCGGACACGATCCATGTCACCGGCGCCAAAATACTGGGCAATAATGACACTCGCCCCCATGCTCAAGCCCATGAACAGGGAAATGATCATGAACACAATCGGGAACGTGGTCCCGACCGCGGCCAGGGCTTCGGTGCCGACAAAGCGGCCGACGACAGCACTGTCGACCATGTTGTACAGCTGCTGGAGCAGATTGCCCAGGAGCATGGGAATGGAAAAGCGCACCAGCAGGCGATAGGGACTACCTTCCATCATATTGAGTGCAGCATGATGAGACATCAAGGACCTCCTCGAATCGTTCACTCGGTTGACTTGCGCAGCGGATGGTCAGCCGGGTGTCCGCTGGCACCCAGACCGTTTCAACAGGCATTTTGAACCTTTCAGGTCTCTTTGACAAACAGCATGGCTGGATAGAAATAATAGCGCATCTGACCCTGATCATAGGTCAGCTCAATAGCGTTGAACACGATGATGGCCTCAAGTCCGGGGGCTGTGATTGCGCAAGTCATGTCTGCCAGGGAGGCTGTTGTCTGTGTGCCGCCAGAGCTCAGAGGGTACCTGGCGACCAGTTCCTCGGCGTAGTCAGCCAGCGTCTGGTCCACAAGCACCTCACCATCGAGCATGATCTTGATCGCGGGCAGATTGTTGTTGGTTTTGACTGACCAGCTGATCGTGTAGTGGCCCTTCGCACCATCCAAAGCAACTGGGATCGGAACCGCCCCGGAGTCGAACTGGTTTGGCAGGCTGATGGCCCAGTGATAGCCTGTGAGCGGGATCACGCCCACGGGCAAAGTCAGAAAGGTCGTCGCATAGTCAAGCGGCATGCCGGGATCAACATCAGCCCAGGTTGGTTCAAACCCCAGACGGGATGGGAAATTCTCCGTATTGCGCAGGGCGGGATCGAACCATTCCGGTAGCCTGGCATCCTCGGCATAAGCCAGATATAAGATCGCGTCTGTGATTGCCTCCCGAGTGGCACGGTCAGGCTTCGTAGGAGCCGGCTGGATTTGGCCATCAGCCAGCATTCCTTGGGCAGTCAGGAGGTTTTCCAGGCGGCTGGCCTGGGCCGTCACCGGCAAGGCCTGGTAGCCCAGCACCGGCAGGACGGATATCCCTGCGACTAGGCAGACCAGCGCTGCGATCGGCACATGGGCCTTGGCTTTTTTGACAATCAGGAGCACGGCCGCGACCAAAGCAATCAAGCAGATCAGGGCAAACGCGTACTCGGCCGTCTTCAGGCCTGACTGGCGCAGGCGCACCACCAGAGCCCAGGCTTCGAAGACCAGGATCACCCAAGCTGCCATGGGGTAAATGCGCCGGTAGAAACGGGCCAGACCGGTCTCATACGTAGTCACCATAATGTGGAGCCAGATGCCGCCGATGGTATAGGCTGTGGCAATGCTGGCCAGCTGGTTGAATTGGGGCCAGCTGCCGGTGATCACCACGCGCCCGGTCCAGACCAGCAAGACCGCCGTCAAGGCCAGGGCGATCGGAATCACAATATATCCGAACAAGATTTCGATGAAGCGCGGCTGTTTCTGGGCTGTCTCCCGCCGTTCGTCCGTGACACCTTTGCGGAAATCCGGAAAATAGCCAACAAACAGGGTGAACGCCAGAACGCCTGACAGTGTGGCGATGTGCATGAAAACCTTTGCGCTCAAGTCGCGATAAATCAGTGCCTTGATCGCCCCTGCCACACCGGATGTGCCACCCATGATGACCAGGCCGTAAATCAGGGCTATGAAAAAGGCTTTGTGGGTCATGAAAAAGGCGCGGGCAAAGTCGGACTGGTCGGGAGGATAGGCAGACAGAATCACGAAGGCCAGCAGGCTGACCAAGATGGCCACACCGACCCTGGATAAGGCCAGTCCTGTTGGCCTGTCAGCTGGCAGATACAGGGCCAGGAAGGTAACGACAAAGGCCCCGGCGCCCAGAAGATTGGCACCAAGAAATGCCGTGCGCTGATTGATTCGGCTTTGGACGCCTGTGATGGCAGCCATGCTCAGGACACCTGACAGCGCCAGGGCCCACTGTAAACTGGTGAGGATTTCCTGATACGTATCCTGGATGGGATAATCGAGCTGGATCCGGACCATGGTCACGGCAGCAAAAGCCAGTGCGCTGGCGATCGTAGCTGGGAACGTCTGGAAAGCCCGGGCTGCGCCTCTGAAAATCTGGACAATCGACCGGGTAAAAGTATTCATGCCATTTCCCCCTGTCTTGTAAAAAGCTGCAGCAGCAGGTCGCTTCACCTGGGCTACAGCTTTATTATAGGGGGTGTTGTCCTGGAAAAGACAAGGTGAGGGGTTACAGGTTCATGCAAAATCAGACGGGCTGTCCTCAAGGTCGAAATCCCATTGCCCGAGGGGGTTGGTGAAGGTCCGCGCTTTGACGCCATAGACATAGGCGATGTGGCCTTCGTGCAGGACATCTTTCGGATCGCCATCAGCCACAATGCGGCCTTCGTGCATCAGGCAGACCCGACTGCAGACCCGGGCTGCCGCCCGCAGATCGTGCAGGACCAGGATCACCAGCTTACCGGCATCGGCCAGCTGGCGGGCCAGGCGCAGCAGTTGGCTGGCATGGCGGATATCCTGGCTGGCAGTCATTTCATCAAGTAAGACAATCGGTGTATCCTGGGCCAGAAGCCGGGCGATCATCACCCGTTGCCGTTCGCCGCCGGATAAAGTCGTGACAAATTGCTCCGCTTCTGCTTCGCATTCCGCCTGGACCATGCATGCTCGGGCCACAGCCAGGTCTTCGTCTGACCAGGCCGCCAGGCTGGAGGCGTACGGGTGGCGGCCCATCAGGACAATCTCTTGTGCCTTGAAATCAAAAGGCACCACCGTGTCCTGAGGCAAAAAAGACAGCTGGCGTGCCAGCTGGCGCGGATTAAAATGCTGCAGCGATTTGCCCGTGATCCGGACCTCCCCAGCGGTCGGTTTGACCAGTCCGGCCAGCACGCGCAGGAATGTCGACTTGCCGACGCCGTTGGGGCCACAGATGCCGATGATTTCACCGGGCCGGGCAGAAAAGGTGATCTGGTCAAGGATCGTGCGCGGCTGGGGCAGCCGGACCTCGAAGGTGATCCCCTGGCACTCCAGAATCGGTTCTGGCATCCGGTCCACCTCCTTAAGCATGGGTCCGCAGCGAGCGGATCAGCAAAACCATGAAATATGGAGCCCCCACTAAAGCAGTGGTAACACCGACCGACAATTCAATCCCGCGCGGCATGGCCACCAGCCGGGTTGCCAAGTCGCACAACAGGAGGAAAATCGCTCCGCCAAAGGCAGAGGCCAGCAGCAGGCGGCGATGGGACGGTCCGACGAGCAAGCGCATGATGTGCGGCACAATCAAACCGACAAATCCGATCGGGCCGGTGACCGAGACGATGATCGCCGTCAACAGTGAGGCCAGCAGCACGGTCAGGATGCGGGTTCTTTTGACCGCCACACCCAGAGTCCGGGCGGTCTCATCCCCCAGCAGCAGGATGTCGAGGTCGCGTCCGCGCAAGAACAGCAGTGTCCCTGCTATAAGAACCGGCACAGCCATCAGCTGGACATGCTCCCAGCGTCGGTTGGCGAGCCCCCCCAGGGTCCAGAAAATGTAGCTGGAAACCTGGTATTCACTGGCCATGACCAGAAGCAAGGATGTCAGGGCCGAGAAAAAGGCGGCCACGGCCATGCCGGCCAGGATCAAGACCGTGGTCTGGCCTGAGCTGCCGGAAAACGAGGACAACGCGAGGATGATCAGGACGGCTGCCAGTGCCCCGGCAAAAGCAAAGGTGGGCAGTGCCAGGAAAGAAGCGGTGCCAAAGGCAATCGCGACCAGTGCCCCCAGGCTCGCCCCGGCAGAGACACCCAGGATACCGGGTTCGGCCAGAGGATTGCGGAAAAGCCCTTGCATGGTGGCGCCGGCAATGGCCAGCCCAGCGCCGGCAAAAATCGCGGCAAAAACCCGCGGCAGGCGGATCAGGACAATCAGGATCTGGCTGGTCTGATCCGCTGGCTGGTTCACCGCCAGGCCGAGAGCCTGGGCGATGCTTTTCAAGATGGTCAGGGGCGGGACGTAGACCGTTCCCAGCGCGATTGCCAAGAGGGTTGCAGCCAGCAAGGCAAGCAGCCCAGCCAACGCAAGGTGACGAAGCTTCCAGTTTTTCAGGGATTGCCTGGGCGACAGCTTACTGGACAAGGTCGGGATACGCTGCTTGGGCCAGCAGCGCCACAGCGGTCGCCATGTAATGCGAGGTTGAACCGCGGTACTTATCCGGGATGGCCAGGATGTTGCCATCCCGGACTGCCGGCAAGGTCTGCAAGACAGGATCTTGCATCATCGCCGCTCTTTGTTGTGCCCCGCCATCTTCGACCGCCTTGAAATTTTCATCAAAGGTTGAAGACGGGATGACCAGCATTTGCGGCTGCCATTCACCGACAACCTTTTCCTTGGCGACCGGACTGTAGTTGGTCACATTGCAGACATTGACCGTACCGGCTGCCTCGGCTATGGCTTGGAACGGGGAACCGACCCCATAGGCAGCCAACATGTTGGCACTGTTGCCGGTCGGATCGTAATAGTCTTCATAGAACATGACGGTGACACGGTCAGAAGCGGGAACCGAGGCGACCTGACTGGCTATCGTGTCCAAGGTCTGGTTCATCGTAGCGACCATGGCCTGGCCGCGTTCGATTTCACCCGTTGCCCGGGCCAGGGTCAGGATCGCTTCGGCAATCATGGTGAAATCAGTCGGCGACTCCATCTGGACGACAGGAATGCCAGCCTCGGTCAGGGTTTTGCTCAGGGAGCCGTCCGGATTGGAAAAAGTGTCCAGGATGACCAGGTCCGGGTTGAGGGCGACAATGGACTCAGGGGTTGAAATGTCGACGCGATGCTTGACCGCGGCGGCTTTTTCCGCCGTCATGGACAGGACTGGGTCGTCGCCCCAGGCAGACAGGGCCGTGATCCGGCTGACATCCACCATGTCCAGAAGGATTTCTCCCGCCCAGACAGTGGTCGCAATGATCGCCTGGGGTGGAGCTGTCAAGGTGACTTTGGCGCCGGTGGCATCGACAAGTTCGACTGGAAAACCGGTGGTTGTTTCAGATGGGGCTGTTGTGGCAAGGGTGGTGTCCACAGCCATTGCAGGGGTTGCCTGGCAAGCTGTCAGCGGCAAGAGCAGCAGTGCCGCCAAGGCCAGGATCAGCACAACAAGCGTTTGGTGTTTGATCATGTGCGGGATTCTCCTCCAAAAGGTCTGGATCCAGGACGCATTCCATTTGTCTGGTATCGATTCTAAGTCTAGCTGGACAGGAAAACGAGGGCAAGGAAAGCGTTGGTCATCTTTTTGCACTTTCTTGCGCTTCTCTGCCGGCACTTTATCATGCTAAACTATTGCCCTTGCGGCGCGTTTCTTCTACAATGCAAGGGGCTGAAACCGTGGTTTTGGCCTATTTTTACACATGATAGGAGGAGAAACGTGAACAAACGCATATTTTTGACCTTGATCTCCCTGATCCTGGTCCTGGCCGTGCTCACCACCGGCTGCGCCAAGGCCGCCAGCGGCGACCAGTCGCTGAAAAAAGTTCAGGATGCCAAGACCCTGGTCCTCGGTCTGGACGACGCTTTCCCGCCCATGGGATACCGCAATGAGTCCAACGAAATCGTCGGCTTTGACGTTGATGTGGCCAAAGAAGTCGCCAAGCGCATGGGTGTCGAGCTCAAACTCCAGCCGATCGACTGGTCCCAGAAATTCAACGAACTCAATGCCGGTACCATCGACTGCATCTGGAATGGCTATACCATCACCGAGGAACGTCTCCAGCAGACCAACGTCACATCAGCCTACATGAAAAACCGCCAGATCGTTGTCGTACTGGCTGATTCTCCGGTCCAGTCTCTGGCTGACCTCGCCGGCAAGAAACTGGCTTTGCAGGCCGAGTCCAGCGCCGCCGAAGCCCTCGAATCCAATCCTGATTTCAAAGCCACCCTGGGCGAAGTCATCGAACTCAAAGACAATGTCACTGCCCTTCTGGATCTCAAGGCCAGCGGCAGCGACGCCCTGCTCGTCGATGAAATCGTCGCCGGATACTACATCGCCCGTGAAGGCAAACAGTACCGCATTCTCGACGAAGCCCTCGCCGAAGAGGAATACGGCGTTGGTTTCCGCAAAGCCGACCAGGCTCTGCGCGATGAAGTCCAGAAGCAGCTCGAAGCCATGGCCAAAGATGGCACCCTGGCCAAGATTTCAACCGAATGGTTCAGCAAAGACATCACCACCATCGGCAAGTAATCGATCAAGCTTAGAGCCGCAACCTGACAGTCCGCGGTCACAAAATCAGCAAACCAGGGGCGGACAGGCATGAACTGTCCGCCCGCTTTTTCTTCCAGAGCCTTGTCAGTTCATTCCCTGTTTACGCAAGGAGACGCCCACATGGTCACATTCCAGATTCTCCCTTACCTGCTCGAAGGCACCTGGCGTGCCCTGCAGATTTTTCTCCTGACCCTTGTCTTCTCCATCCCGCTTGGCATCATGATCGCCCGACTGCGCCAGTCGGCCTTGCGGGTCATCCAGGTGCCAGTCCGGCTCTATCTGCTGGTGATGCGCGGCACCCCTCTGATCTTGCAGTTGATCTTTTTCATGTATTTCCCACCTTTTGTCCTCGGAATTCCGATCGGACGCTTTGCGGCCGTCCTCTTGGCCTTCAGCCTCAATTATGCCGCCTATTTCGCCGAGATCTTCCGCGGTGGCCTTGAGTCGATCCCGCGCGGCCAGTTCGAAGCTGGGCATGTCCTGGGCTTTTCCAGCGGTCAGACCTTCACCCGCATCATCCTGCCTCAGGTCATTAAACGCATCTTGCCCCCATCGGCCAGTGAAGCCATGACCCTGATCAAGGACACGGCCCTGGCCCAAACCATCGGCGTGGCCGAGTTGTTCCGAGCCGCCCAGAATTCGACCTCCCGCCTGGTCTCGATCGAACCTATCATCGCTGCCGGCGTGATTTACCTGATCCTGAACAGCCTTGTCGCTCTTGTTTTTTCCCGTTTTGAGAAAAAGCTGAGCTATTATCACCACTGAAAGTGGTACCTGACAAAGGAGATCCGGCCATGCCTTCCGATATAGTCCTCTCCGTAGAAAACCTGGCCAAGAAATTCGGTACCCTCGAGGTCCTCAAATCGATCCACCTCACCGTGCGCCGTGGTGAAGTCGTCGTCATCATCGGGCCCTCTGGTTCCGGCAAATCGACCCTCTTACGCCTGATCAACCAGCTCGAGCTGGCTGACAGCGGCAACATCACGGTTGGCGGCCAGGTCCTGTGCCAAAACGACCCTCAGGGACACGCTGTCTACGCCGCCAAGGCTGAGCTCAAAGCAATCCAGCTCAAGATCGGCCTGGTGTTCCAGAGTTTCAACCTGTTCCCCCATTTCACAATCGAACGCAACATCACCGAAGCTCCGGTTCACGTCCTGGGCCAGCCCGTAGCCGAAGCCAAATCCAAAGCCACTGCCCTCCTCCACAAACTCGGTCTGGCTGACAAGGCCCAGAACTACCCCTTTCAGCTCTCCGGTGGCCAGCAGCAGCGCGCTGCCATCGCCCGGGCCCTCGCCCTCGAACCGGAAGTCCTCTTCTTTGATGAGCCGACCTCAGCCCTCGACCCCGAACTGACCGGCGAGGTCCTCAAGGTCATCCGCCAGCTTGCCGCCGAGCACATGACCATGGTCGTCGTCACCCATGAAATGGCTTTCGCCCGCGAACTGGCCGACCGGATCATCTTCATGGACCAGGGCGTCATCATCGAGGAAGGCACACCCGATCAGGTCTTTAACTCCACCCACGAACGGACCCGTCAGTTTCTGAGGCACTACAGCGAGTGAGTGTGAGACTTCTATTTACCTTTTCATGTGCCACTTGCGCCTGAATATACACGCCATAGCAAAACGGCCCCGGGACACCACGCCCGAGGCCGTCTTGTTTGGAGGAGAAAGTATGAAAGAAGGAGGTTCATCGCTCTTGCTCTTGCTCT
>DIFN01000063.1:46021-57530 GCA_002419145.1 Mageeibacillus sp. UBA5747
TGAATAACTGTGAACATTAATCATTGGTTTTGTCACATTTGATGTCAGAACCCGTGCCGAGCGGTGTTAGGCCTCACCAGATGGGCTAGAGTACAAAGGACAATCAGCTGAGTACCTGGACGGCAGAGCCATCGTCGAGAGCCGCCTGGCTTTCCGGTTGCTCGATCAGAAATCCACCCTCAGGAGTCACAACCTTGACAATCAGGTCGCTGCGAGAGGCCGAGAAGTCTGTTGCGTCTTCGCCTGTGACGATTGCGCGCTGATCAGCATAGCGTTCGAATATGGCGACTGCATCCTCGGCTGTGATGGCAGCTGGCAGGGCCAGCTCGAGGCGCTGGTTAGAAAGGCCATGGATAACAACTGCCGTGTCCACATCAACGGTGGTCGGGCTGATCTGGGGGATCGCTGCCCGTAGCTGAGAACGGGCTGCGTTGCGTTTCATGATCGGTGGGGCCGAGAAGGCGACGACGACCGCCAGGATCAGGACAGCTGCACCCGTCAGCAGCAGGCGTGTTTTGCCAGACAGACGCAAGTCAGGGATCTTGATGTCATTTTTAGGCACATAGACGGGCTGGGGCGGTTTGGCTTCCGCTTTGACTTTCTGCTTTTTCGTCGCTTCCACCTGGGTGGCACGCGCAGCGAACTGGGCATTGTTCAGCTGCGGATTGAGGTTGGGACCCTCGTATTTGGGCTGGGGCAGATTAGGGAAGGTCACGCCGGTCGCATCAGCGGCAATGGCAAAGGCGGTATTGCTGTCAAACACAGCATCGCAAAACAGGCAATGGCCTTGAGTGTTTTTATCATCGAGCATCAACAGCGAGCCACAGTTGGGGCATCTTCCTTCTTTGAGCGTCATGGTGTACCTCTTTCGCATGTCATGGCGGCACAGGCCTGAATATGGGCAGGACAAAGGCCGGGCCTTGGAATGAATGGACATTATGCTATTATAGGGTCAAAGAGACTGAATCGCAAGGAGCGCATCACGCCGTGGCAGACAAGCAAATCAGGCAACGCGATGATGCCTATTTCATGCAGGCTGCCTTGAAAGAAGCCCACAAGGCCGAGCTGGCCGGTGAGGTGCCGATCGGGGCTGTCATCGTGCGCGAGGGCACAATCATCGCCCGTGGGCATAACAAGCGCGAAACTTTGCAGGATGCGACCTTGCATGCGGAGCTGGTGGCAATCCGCCAGGCTTGCCGACACCAAAAATCGTGGCGGCTCGATGGGTGCGACCTCTATGTCACACTCGAACCTTGTGTCATGTGTGCCGGGGCCATCGTCCAGGCTCGCATCCGCACCGTGTATTACGGTGCCGCCGATCCGAAGGCAGGTGCCGTCGGTTCGATCATCAACATTTTTGACCTGAAGCAAAACCATCGCGTCACCTGGCAAGGCCTTGTCCTGCAGGAAAGCTGCAGTCAGATCCTCAAGGATTTTTTTGCCCATCGCCGGGCGGCTGACAAAGCTGCTGGCAGTAGGGCAGCACGGCGCGCGGCTGCCCTGGCCGAGCAATCCAAACGTCTGGGACTGTCTGATGAACAATCGTTCCCTGCCGACTTGCCTTGATCTTTTAATTTTCTCGCGACAGATAAATATAAGGCCCGTGGTGGATCCGGGTGTTGCTTTTACAGTGCCATGGAAAGGTCAGTCATCCTCAAGTCTCCTGGGCTGGGCAGGCAAAGATCTGGCGGCTTGGCACATGGACGATGAGACGTTCGGACACTTTAAATCCGGTTCCAGCCGTGATCGCCTGGGCGTAATAATCGAGCTGGCGACCATAGCGTTCACAGAGCAACCGCCGGATCTGCTCCGGCGAGCCTGGTGCTCGGTCTGTCTTGTAATCGACCAGGACGGCCTGGCCGTTCTCCTGGAACCAGCAGTCGATGATGCCCTGTACCAGGGCTCGATCATCAGGGGCGAAGGCTGTTTCTTCCGGCCAGACAGATCGGGCTGGCACAGCCAGGGTGAACGGCATTTCCCGGTACAGCTGGTGACGGTCTTTCTCAGCAGTCACCATCCGGCCCGCCAGGTCGGATGTGGCAAATGCAAGGATCGCATCGAGCCAGCCCGTGAGAGCCCGTGACTCATCGGCAGATAAAACCTGCTCCTGTTCTAGCTGAGCCAATTGGCGGGCCAGTTCCACGCGGCTGGCCTCGCGCCGGGCCCTGGGCAGGTCCAGGTAGCGCAGGAACAGGTGCAAGGCCGTGCCCAGTCGAGCCCCCTGCACAGGCTGCTGGCCAATCTCAGTCAGATCCGAAAGATCATGCAAATCCAGATTGATCCCCAGGGCAGGGTCTTGAACCGGCAGGTCCATCACCTGGTCCTCCCCATAACGGGATTCGTCCTGCTCGTGGCGTTTGAGCTCACTGACAGAAAGCTTGACCGGGCTTTTCGCCGCGCTGGCATAAGGGTAAACCTGACTGATCCGGCGCAACGCCTCCTGAATCTCAGCCTCAGGGACAGGATCAGGCGCTGCCAGCCAGTCGCGCACGGCACGCGGGAGATCCGAGACAACGGTCGGTGTTGACTCCCTGTCTTGCAGTTCGACCGGTTCCTTCGTAACCGCAAGGTAGTCCTTAAGGTCCAGGAACTTGACGTCCCAGACGCCCTGCGTCGGCTGGGCAAGCACAGTGGCCTCCGGTACTCCGGTCGCCTCATCTGCCGCGAGGCGGGTCCAGTCGATGTCGGGGTGTCGGGCCAGCGCCATGATCAGCCAGTCCAGGTAACTGCGCCCGGACAAGACAAGGTGGGCTGGCAAGACAAACTGCGGCCAGTCCCGCGCTTTGGTCAGGCGCGTCAAAAGTGCCTTGTGGCTATGTTTGGGCAACATCCCCACCAGGACCAGCCGGTCGCGCGCCCGGGTCATGGCGACATACAGCAGACGGAGCTCTTCGGCCAGGGAGGCTGCCTTGTGTTCGGCCAGCATGGCCAGTTTCAGATGGGTGGTCCGGCGCAGGTGTGCCTGGGGGTCGATCCAGTCAAAACCGACGCCCAGACTTTCACTGACCATCAGAATGTCCTGCTGTTCCTTTGGTGTGATCTTTCCGGATAGGCCAACCACAAAGACGATCGGGAATTCCAGACCTTTGCTGCTGTGAATGGTCATGACCCGGACAGCGTTTTGTTCCGTTTCAGACAGGTCGTAGGGCGCCTGGGCGAGACCATTGCGCTCCAGGTTCTCGATGTGGCGGATCAAGTCGAAAAGGCCCCGGCTGCGGTTGGCCTCGAACGCATGCACCCAGCGGACAAAAGCCCGGACCTCCCGTAAGCGCTCCGCCCCGTCAGCATGGGCAGCCACCTGGTTGAAAAATCCCGTTGCCTCCAGCAGCCACTCCAGCCATTCACCCGTTTTGCGGAATTTTTCCCGGTCGCGCCAGAGTTCCAGTTCATGCAGGAACTGTCTTAGCCGGTCTCGCAGCTCAGGGTCTGGCCCGTGTTCGTGATACCAGAAGACAGCCTCGTGGAAAAATCGGCAAGATAGCTTGGCTTGCTGTGCGTGGGTCCGAATGGTCAGAAGCTCGTGGGGTGCAAAAGCGGAGCACAGCAGGCCGGATTTGAGGACGGCCGCCAGTGGGATGTCCTGACGTGGATTGTCCATGGTCATGAGCAGGGCATGGATCAGGCGCAAGTCCGGGTGATCGAACATGGTCCGGCCCGTATCTTCACTGACTGGAATCGACTTCTCGCGCAGGGCTGCTGCGTACAGGCGGACAATCGCCCGGGTGCGGGCCAGAATCACAATGTCTCGTGGTTCTGCAGACTGCCCGGTCACCAGCTGCACAATCTGCTGGCTGACCACTCGCGCTTCGCGTTCGTACAGGCCCAGCTCTGCCGCATCCAGCTTTGCCGCAGCGTGGTCCAGTGGCATCTCAGGTTCTTCGTCCTGTAAAAAATCAGCGCCGGCAGTGTCTGAGTTTGCTGATCCAAAGTCATCTTCCTGAACGACCAGGCACAGTTCGACCGGCATAGGTCCGGAAGTATTGTCCCGGTGCGGCACAAGACCATGGCCGTCTGTGTAGTCGATTTCTCCGGCCTGGGGCGACATCAGCTGAGCAAACACCTCATTGACCGCCCCCAGCACCTCGGGCACGCTGCGGAAATTGCGATTAAGTGTGATCAGACTGCCCTTTCCAGCCTGACGATACTGTTCAAACCGGCGGATGAAAATGCCAGGGCGGGCATGGCGGAAGCGATAGATGCTCTGCTTGACGTCGCCGACCATGAAGACATTGTCCCGGGCAATTGCCTGCAGGATGGCCTCCTGGATGCTGCTCGTATCCTGGTATTCGTCAATGTAGATCTCCTGGTAGCGCTGGTGGTAATAGTCACCTGCCTCCGACTGGCGCAGGATCGCCAGCGCCAGATGTTCGAAATCGCCAAAATCCACCAGCCGCTGTTCGCGTTTGCGTTCACGGTAGCTGGCATCAAGTTCGAGGACCAGGTCAAACAACTGACCGAGCGCTGGCAGCATGTAGCTAATCTCCTGCTCAATCTGGCGCGCCGGACGGTTGAACAGACAAATGGTGTCGAAGAGGAAATACTGGCGATAGGTGTCGGTTTTGCACTGACCGGTCAGGCAGTGGATCGATTCGGCCAGATTCTGGCGCAACAGCTCAAGGACTCGGACTTTGCCCGGATCTGCGCCACCGGCTCGGGGCAGGTCCAAGTTATCGAGATGCCGGGCCAGCTCGACCAGATCATCCCAGTCAGGCTGATCTTCGGCGAGCTTGGCCGCGATCTGCTGCAAAACCACGTCGATCAGCTGAAGCTGCTCGAGATAGGTCTGGTTGCGAACCGGGTCTTTGATCAGGGTCACACCCCGTTCGATGAGCTCACGCAGCTCAGGCAAGGCCTGGAGCGCCTGGCCCAGCAGGACACGCAGCTGTGCGACCAGAACCGCAGCATGACGGCTGGACGAAAAGTCCTGCGCCGCAGCGGCCAGTTCGTTGAGGTACTGCTCCACTTGTGCCCGGTAATCCGGCAAGCTGCGCAGATACTGGTATAGTCGGATGATCTGCTGGCGCAGCGGCTCGTCGCTGCGGCTGGTGCTGTAGCTGTCCACCAGATGGTAGAAAGCATCCTGCCAGGCAGGAGTCTGTCCTTCCGGCGCGAGATCGATAGCCTCGTAGCGGCGGGCCAAGACGTCATCAAGGGTCTCCCTGAGCAGCAAATCCGCGACTTGCGGATCCGAGACGGCAAAGCCCGGTTCGACTTGGAGCTGGCCCGTCTCATCCACAGCCAGGTGGCTGAAATTGCGGATCACCGTCAGGCAGAAGGCATGGATCGTCGAAACGGCTGCACTGGCCAGCAGCGTCTGCTGGCGGCCCAGATAACGCCGCATCTCCAGATCTGTCTGGGCGGCACGGGCAGCTTCGAGTCTGGCAGCAATTTTCTCTTTCATCTGGCGCGCTGCGGCTTCGGTAAACGTCATGACCAGCACCGACTGGATATCCAGTTCGCCCTTAACAATCCGCTGCACGATCCGTTCCGTCATGACAGCTGTCTTGCCAGAACCAGCAGCAGCCGAAACCAGCAAATCGGACACAGGGGCACGGACCACCGATTGTTGTTCTTCAGTCAGCTGCATGTCCACCTCCACCGGCATCGGGATACGCCTGCTCAAGGCGAGCCATGAAATCCTCTTTGCCGCTCAGTCGGGGCAAGTCGTTTGTCTTAGGATGCCCGAGTGGGAAAAAGCGCTGGCACGGATCTTTTTTCTGGTCAAACCCGCAGACACTCGGGTAGGCACAATACACACAGGGCAGGTCTGCTTTGGGGAGCTGGCTCGGTTTGGCCGCAAACGCTCCCCTGACGATCGCTAAGGCCCAGGAGCGGATTTTTTCTTGCACATGCAGCTGCAGCCGGTCAAGCTGGTCCAAAGGCAAATCGAGGCCTTGCAGGGCGAAGCGTTTGTCGAGTTCATGGATGACCGCACCGGGATCAAGTACCTCTTCAGGTGACTGGCGCAAAATAGGCTGGTCAAAACGGAAATAGCAGGCATCCACTGCTGTCTGGTCCGGATGGCTGTGGGCAAATGCAGCCAGGTAGGCCGGCAATTGCAGGTGCAGGCCATGGTACAAAGCATCGTACTGGATGCTCTGGCTGCCTGACTTGTAATCAATGACGCGGAATTGGCGTTGTCCTTCATGCATCTGCCAGTCCACACGGTCGACTTTGCCGTTAAGCTGGACCGTCCGTCCTAAAGTCAGATCCAATGTGAGCGCATTGCCCCGGCCTGGCTCAAACACCCATTCAAACAAAGCCGGCGTGAAAGATTCGGTCAGCAGTTGGCGCAGCAGGGCTGCAATCGAGGTGCGAGCAACACGCTCCAGTCGCCGACCTGCGGATGCCCTAAGACCGGGGGAGAAAAACAGCCCCACCCGCTTGTCTGAGCGCAATTCAGCCATGACCCGGGTCAGGGCTCCATCCAGATCACCGGCCAGCCAGGCCTCGATTCGCGCCTTCCGGGCGATTTCATCCGGCAGTTGGCCAAGCTCACCCTGCAGCAAGGCGAGGCTGCGTTCCGCCAGCGTGTGCAAGAATGTCCCGCTGTCGGTCGCCTGCGGTTCATAGATATCCCGTTCACGCAACACAATTCCATGGGCTGCCAGATGGGAAAAAGGGCAGGCGGCATATTTTTCCAGCTGGGACACACTCAGCTGCAAGACAGGCCCGAAGCGCGCCTGCACCAGCTGTGGTTCAATCTGAAGCTGGAGCGTATCAGGCTGTCTCAGATGGGCGATGGTCTGGTCCAGAGGATATCCCAGCTGCTGCAGAGCCAAGGCCAGGGGTCGAAACGGGTCCAGCGTATGGGGCCAGTCCGCCAGTGACTGATGCACCATCTGGATCAGCCCGTTTTGTGCCGCGGCCGGTGCAAGGAGGCGGACATCAGCAGGATCCATCCGGTCTGGCAGCAGGAGCAGGTTTTGCCCGCTCCACTCCCGCAGACGCTGGATATACGGTGATGCATCCTGGTTCGGGGCCAGCATGACCAGGTGGTCCGTTGGCAAGGTCAACAGGCCGAAGATCATCGCTGCATCGGCAAAAACCTGGTCGCGGGCATTGCTGGGCAGCACCTGGCCCAGAAGACTGGACAGACTCTGGCGGTCGCTGTCCTTGAGCAAACCTTCGGGCGGAGCCCCCGGGGGGAAGACACTGGCCCTGGCATTGTACAGGAACAAAATCCGGCCCGTGCGCTGGCGGGCATGGGCCAGATTGCCGATGGCCACCTGGTCGAGCGCAGTGGGTAAGACCCCGCTGTCGGCGTTGTCCAGGCCTGCTGCAAGCAGGTCCCGGAACGTCTTGAGATCCATGGGTGCCTGGCCGGCAAACCGGACCAGCTGGGCCAAAACATCCGTCAAGGCGTTCCAGGATTTGGCAATAGCCAGAGCGCTTTCACTGTCATGTCCCTGATGCAGCCGCAAGATCAACTGAGACGTGCGCTGTTGCAGGCCTGCCGCATCGAGATAGCCAGCCAGGGCGGCTACCTTCTGCAGCCCAGTCTCAGCTGATTTCATCCGGTCCGCCAAATCCCGGATAGGAATCAGGATCGTCTGGCGGAAATGGTCCAGGACCTGAGGTTCTTCTGCCTGGGGCTCCATCAGCCGCTCGAGGTGGAACAGTCCGCGGGCCAGGACATAGTTTTCAAATTCATCCACCTGGCCCTGGTCTTCTGCCAGCAGTCCTGCCCGCAAGGCGCGCATAACTGTCAGACGGCTAAATCCCTGACTGGACAGATCGAGCACCGCGAGGATGGTGCGTATCAGGGCCGTTCCAGCCAGCAGGCGAACCTGGTCGAGGAACAGGGGGATTTTGAAGGTATTGAACGCAGCCTGAAGCCGCGGCAGGTCCTGCGCCGGATCACAGACAGCTACGACCAGGTCACGGTAGCGGTAACCCTCTTCCTGGACAAGCCGGCGGATCTCTCCAGCCAGCCAGGTCGCCTGATCATCCGGCTGGTGCGCCAGAACCAGGTTGAGAAAAGTTTTGCCTGCTTGTTCCGGGGCAGCCTGACTTTGGGTGACCTCTGCCTGTGGTTTTTCTGAACCAGATAAGCCCGGCAGGGTGGTTATTTGTGCCTGGGCTGTCCACTCAGCTGGCGCTCCCAGGTAGCGGGCCAGGCTGGCAATGTCAGCAGACCAGTCCGGCTCGACCCGGATCGGGCGACCTGGCCGGTAGCGCTGCTGCAGCTGATAGGCCGTGCGCCGGCCCGGCAGGAACAAGTCCGGCCCCTGTTCCACCGCCAGTTCATCGCCAGGGATGCAGTCGCTCAGCACCGTCACAGTCATCCGTTCGCAGTGCTGGGCCAGCTGGTCCAGGACGGCATACTCCTGCGGGGTGAAATTCCTCAGCTCGCCAAAGCCAGCAACCCAGACCGAGGTTCGGGACAGCCAGTCCAGGCGCGTCCTGGCCAGCCCCTGCGGCTGGGAAAGCAGCTCGACCAGGCGATCCAGCTCGGTTTCCGGATCATGGAAGCCCAAGTCGCGGACAGCCTGGTCATAACGCTCCAAAAGCAAGGCCAGATCATTGACTTTGCTTTGCAAGGTCTTGTCTGCGATCTGGTCAACCAGCGCGGACAGCGCAGCGGCATCAATCTGGTAACGGCGCAGATCACCCAGAACCGCCATGATCTGACGGATGAACCCAGGCTTGTCTGCCAGGCGAGCATAGGAACGAAGCTCAGCGCGGGTTTCGGCCAGCAGGCGGTACAAAAGCATGGCTTGGCCGGTCTTGTCCAGCAGCGGGCCGGCGATCCGGCCGGCCTCACCATTAAGGCGGGCAGACAGGCGCCTGAAACTCAACACCTCGGCCATCAAAAGGCCCGCAGACCCGGACTGCTGGAGGTAGGCTTGTTCAAAATCCAGTTTCGCTTGCTCTGGGACCAGAATGATGGCTCGTTTATCCGGCCACTGTCCGGTGAAAGCAAACACCTCGCGCAGGCATTGCGCCCGCAATGCGGCTGACTGGATGCTATGGAGGAGGCGCACAGTCATAGATCAGACTGAGTCTGGCTGTCGCGCTGCAAACAATCCCTCAGGACCTGGTGCACCTGCGGCAAGCTGCGCTGGGGGGCCACTGGGCGGCCCTTGTGGAGGAAGGCATGGCGGGATTCGCCACGACACAGCACTTGGCCAGCCCGTGTGACCTGATAGGCGAAGGTCAGTCGGACGCCATTATAGGCAGAGACCCAAGCCCGGACCTCAATCGTGTCATCATAACGGGCGCTTTGCACATAGTCGCACTGGATGCCAATCACCGGGCACATCGTCCCGCTTTGCTCCAGATCACGATAGGGCAATCCAACCGACCTCAGGTAGTCGGTCCGGGCGACCTCAAACCAGCGGATGTAGTTAGAATGGTGGACGATCCCCATGGCATCTGTTTCATAGTAGCGGACCTGTAGAGTCACTGTATGGCCGGGCAATCGAAAGGCGGCACTTTTTTCCATCGCTGCATCCCTTCGCGTGATTTGAATTCTATAATTTTAACAATAACTGTGGTATCCTGCAATCGAAGAAGCCTTGATTGCAAGGCCTTTTATCGGAGGTTTACAATTTGAACACGAACCATTCACCATCCGACAAACAGCCTGGATCGCCTGCTTCCCATGCGGCACCAGCAGCGAGTTCCGGGACTGAGGCGAGCCGTTATCCGATCCGCCGTGGCCTGATCGGCTACCTCGGCTTTTATGGAGGGCTGCTCGTCACCCGCCTGATCGTCCGTCTGAGGGCTCGAGGTACGGAGAACATCCCCACCCAGATTCCTTACGTCATCGCCGCCAATCACCAGACCTATGTCGATGGTATGCTGATCAGTGCTTTTTTGCCCAGGTTTCATTTCAGGAAGCTGGCCAGCCTGACTGCCAAGGACCTCGAAGACCAGCATGGCCTCTTTGGCAAATTGATCGTCCGGGTCGGCCGCGGCATCGCTGTCGACCGTTTCGGCAACCCTGTCCGCGGCCTGATCATTGCCAAGAAAAAAGTCGAAGAGGGTAATATTCTGCTGGTCCACCCAGAAGGCACCCGCTCCCCCACCGGCGAGCTCGGCGAGATGAAGGACGGCGCCGCCTACATCGCGCTCAAAAGCAAAGTCCCTTTGCTGCCTGTTTTCATCGAGGGGGGCTATGAGGTTTTCAGCCGCCACATGAAATGGCCCAATCCGATCGATCGCAAGACCGGCAAACGCCGGGAGGTGACCGTCGTTTTTGGCAAACCCCTCGACCCCAAGGAATTCAAAACCGCCAAGGAGATGACTCAAGCCTTGGTTGCCTGGATGGAAGCACAGGCTCTGGCCTACCGCCGCAAGCGCGGTTTGGCAACGACCTGAGCCTTTAGACCTAAGCTTTCAGGCTAAGCTTTCAAAAAAATGCGAACCGGATCGCACTTGGCACGACTTTGAAGCGGATCTCAGCCGCTTCGAACAGCTCACCGTCGATATTGCCCAGCAAGGCCTGGCCCGGGGCAGCCCAGAGATGGCCTTCTTTCACACTCCTACTATGAACAGCAGGGTCGCCCACGTGGCGACCCTGTTTATATTTCGAGATCAGGCCCAGAATGCGCGGCAAAGACAGGGGGTCGATCTGGACCCATTCGATGGTACCGTCCTCCACACTGGCCTGAGGGGCCGGGTTGAATCCGCCACCATAATAGCGGCCATTGCATAAAGCAGCCAGAATGTAGTGAACATCCTGGCGGAGACCGCCGTCCAGGGCACAGCTGCAAGTGAAGGTCCGGTTGCCAAAAAGACTGATGGCTATGGCCAGCGGGTAGCTCATCGACCTCAACCAGCGCAGGCGGCGATTGATGGCCATCATCAGGGCCTGGACCCGGGTGTCAAAGCCAAAAGACGTGATGTTGAGGCTCATCCTGCCATTGACCTCCAAAAGATCGATCGGGCGGATCTGTGGTTGAGCAATCCGGCTGAGCAGCTGATCCAGATTCAGACTGGAAAGAAAAGCCCGGGCAAAATCATTCCCGGTTCCCAGGGGCAAAATCGCAAGTGCCGTCTCTGTGCCCAGTAAGGCCTGGGCGATTTCATGAGCGGTCCCGTCACCTCCGCAGGCTACCACAATGCCCTGTGCGCCGTGGTGCAAAGCAAACTCAGCTGCCAGTTCGGCGCCGTGTCCTGCGCGGTCGGTCATATGAATCTCGCAGGAATGCGGGCTGCCAGCATAACAGACTGCTGCTGCCAGCCTTGCGCTCAGGCCTGGGGCCATAGGCCGGCCAGCAGCTGGATTGATCAGGAACAGATATTGGTGTCCGGGCGTCACAACATCACTCGGCAGGGCTGGCAGCGAGAATGTAGTGAACGGCATCATTCACGGTGCGGATCTTGTCCAGGTCGGTGTCAGAGATTCTCAGGCCAAAAGCTTCCTCGAGGTCGATGACGATTTCATACATGGCCAGGGAGTCCAAGTTCAGGTCGCGGATCAATTCTGTCTCACCAGTGATCTGGTCAATGGGAACGCCGGCTATGGTCGCGACGGTTTCGGTCACTTCAGAAAAAACCA
>DIFN01000086.1 GCA_002419145.1 Mageeibacillus sp. UBA5747
GAACGAGTGTCAGACCAGCGCCAACTTAGTCCAGACCAGCGTCAACTTAGTCTATAAAGGATCCAATCGAACCTCAATTCCTTGTTCAGTTTTATCAGCAGGCACCAAAATATCAGTTGAATTGATCATTTTGCACCATCCATGAACACTTCGTTCCGATACATTCAGGGCCTTTGCAATTTCGCTCGTCTTATAACCTTGTGCAAAAGCAATGCGTGCAAAGGTCCGCCTGCTTTCGGCTACCACCTGATCTCGCGCATCTGAGCGAATTTGTTGCAATGAAGGTTTGTTGTTTTGGCTAGCCAGAAATGAAACGAGTTGTGATTCAAGAGCATCTATACGTCGATTTGATGGACTTATATTCCGTGCGGAATTTTGCTCCACATTCTGCTGAGCCTCCTGAATCAGTTTGAAATAAATTGATTTCCCCTTTTCAATATTTCCACCCAGCAATTCGAAAAGGCGGTTGCTGCAAACATTTTCCTGCTTGCGGGCCACGATCTCAAGATGCGCACTCCAACGATAATCGGTTATTTTTTGGACGAGATTTGGCTTGATTGGATTTCTCGCGATGTATTGAATCACAGAAACAAGATACTTTTTGTCATTGACTTCGCTAACAGAGTAATGACTACCAAAGATGGATCCGCTGATTCTATATTTTTCCCATAATAGATGGCATATCGTGTGTTGATGCGCTGCATCACCTTGTCAAGTGGAATTTCCTGCATCTCGATCAGGAGGTGGTAGTGGTTGTCCATGATCGCATAGTAGAGGATGTGGCATCCCGTCTCCGCCACAACTTTCCGCAGGATGTCGAGAAAAAAAGCTTTATCGATCGTCTCTTCGAAAATGTGGAATTTATTGTGGCCGCGGTGAGTGATGTGGTAGATGCCGCCGGGGTGAAAGTGGCGCAATGGTCTAGGCATGGCAGGTTTCTCCTTGTCTGGCCGCTGGATTTTTCAGCAAATAAAATCAGACAAGATGAAATCGAGCGCTATGCTCGACACAAGCATATAGCGGACCTGACACCAGTGTACCAGATCTGCTTCTGCAGTGTGGTCCTAATCGTGCGACAAAAATCGCGCTTATTCGACCATCTGCACAGCCAAGGCTCGTGCAGCCAAGGCTCGTGCAGTACGAGTGGCCGCGCGTACCATCAAGAACATTCGGAGCAATTTCTGGTTAGAGAGAAAATCTCCTTGGTCCTCACTCTGGCCAGTAGCGTAGCAGCAGTCGCGTTTAGTCAGGGAATCACATTCACAAATGATTTTTCTGCCATCGATGACAACAATTTGCTGTTATTGCAGCGCTTGAGCATCATCTGGTTGATAACCGTCTTCTTTGGCATCATCGTGGGCAAACATTACATGCCTGGTCTCGATTAAACCTATCTTTTCTGCCTCTCAGAATTTCGTCTTCTACATCTTGGAAAAATGACTGTTATTCTCCGATCGCGTCAGCATTCTCCAGTTTGGTGTCCATAAGTTTGTTTCCGAACTGCACGAATCCTTTCAGGGCATTTCGCAGAAACTCCAGCCCGACACCCTGCTTGACAAGCCAGACTGAGAAGGCATGGTATCAGTGTTTACCTCGGCCAGAAATGATCCCGCTAGACCAGACTTCTGACTTCAACCAATTATCGATCACCACCATCCATCAGAAACAACCTTCTTGGGGGAAAGCTCTCACTGATAAGCTGGTGAGGGCTTTTCGTGGGGTGCGCGTCCAGCGAAGCTGGGGACCACTCCTACGGGGTGCGCCACGCATGGCGCTTTATTTGACGGTGAAAGTCCGTTATGGAGGTATGTGGCGACCAACCATGAGCCAAGGGCAAGGGTGTCCAACGTGAGGTGGAATCTGCGGGAAGCCGGCGGCAAAGTTCTGGCCCGTGAAACACGAACAGCATCAGGCACAAAGCATGGGACGAGAATGCCAAGCAAGTCAAAATCCAAAAGCTACCCGGGCAGGTCATGTAAATGCTGCGGGCATAGGAAACGAAGGTGAAGCGTCTTACCGTGGGAGATCTCACAGATGGATCTAGACCGGATGGGAAGGACCGAATCAGAGGCGGTGAGGGTCAATGAAAGCTACTGGCTATGACGATATTAAGCACAGACAACTCCCATTGTGGGACCGCCTGCCAAGAAATACCGCGGAACGGGAAAACCTAACAGGGGTGTGCGAGTCTCAAAGAATAATTGAAACGAAAATCATCAACAGATCGAGGCGGACGGAAGGACTGCTCGAGCAAATTCTAGCCCCGGAGAATCTGGAACTGGCAGCCCGCCAGGCCAAGAAGAATACCCAATGAACTTCTAAAACGTGCGAACGATCTCGGTCTTATGGCATGTTATTTTGAGGCTTAATCTGTGAACTTTTGAAGTGCCATATCCCGAACGGTACGTACGGTGCTGAAGGAGGTCCCCGGTCATCTATTGACCGGAGTCCTACCCGATCCGGATCCCGTTTCGAGATCGCACTCTTTTTGTACCTTTTGCTACCGGTGTATCTCCTGCGACAGCAACGGTGTGGGATTTTCGCGACAATGGTTCCAACCTTTCCCAGCCGACGGATGGATCCGCTGTGATCCACATTCAGGTAGGAGAAAAGCCCTTTACACCAGCGGCCAGATGGCGTGGTGACATCGATGTTGAAACAACGAATGGAGATGGAATATGAAAAAATTGTTCAAATGCAGTGTATGCGGATTTATCGCTGAGGGAGATCAGGCTCCGGATATCTGCCCGAAGTGCAAGCAAGGTGCCGACAAGTTCGTCGAGCTCGAAGATGCTGCTGCCCAGCTGATCTACCAGTCTGACCGTACCAATGACATTCATGCAGAGATCATCGAGCTCTCCAGCCGAATCGCTGCCCTGTGTGAGGAAGGCATCGCCCTCAATCTCGATCCCAACTGTGTCCGGGCCTTTAACGATGCGAAAAACGAAGTCTGGACCATCAAGCAGCGCTCCAAAGCCGAGCTAGCTGGTCATATGAGCAAAGGGAAGTGGTGAGCAGATGTCACTTTATGATTTAACGGTCAAAAACACCCGGCAGGAGGACGTATCCCTGGCCGAGTTCAAAGGTAAGGTTCTCCTGATCGTCAATACGGCTACCGGTTGTGGCTTCACGCCCCAGTATTCAGGCTTGCAAAAATTGTATGCCCAGTACAAAGACCAGGGACTGGAAATTCTCGATTTCCCCTGCAACCAGTTTGCCAATCAGGCACCTGGCAGCGATGAAGAAATCGCCAGTTTCTGTACCGTCAATTTTGGCACGACCTTTCCGCGGTTTGCCAAGATTGAGGTCAACGGTCCTGGAACCGCGCCCTTATTTGACTACTTAAAAAAAGAAACCCGAGGGTTTCTCGGTTCAGCGATCAAATGGAATTTCACCAAATTTCTGGTCGACCGCGAAGGCAAGGTCGTAGCTCGCTACGCGCCAGCCGATCCGCCAGAAAAACTGGAAGATACAATCAAGGAATTGCTGGGCAGCTAAATGCCCCCACACGATGTTGTTAATCTGTAACTCATAAGAAAACCAATTTTTGCGATTGCTTCAGTAAGAAAATCATATTGATGGCCCTCAAGAATCTTTACAATGATGCAGCATCCCCCGGGATGTGAATTCAAAAAAGGTTCCAAGAGGGCCATTTTTCATGCAAAGCCAGGACCTCCCCAGCAAGAACAATTGACACCAGCCTGACCACAAAAGACACGTCAGACCGGATAAGATAGCTTATAATGTCAGTATTGCCGAATTTGGGACGCCGTCCCAAATTCGGCAAACAGTTCGAAATAACTGGCAACAGCTGATCTGGAGGTTAGTGCGTATGGCGGGACCGTGGTGGAAGGATAAGATTGTTTATCAGATCTATCCAAAGAGTTTTTATGATTCGAATGGGGATGGGATCGGGGATTTGCGCGGTATCATCGAGAAGTTGCCGTATTTGCAGGACCTGGGGGTGGACATCCTCTGGATCTGCCCGTTTTACCAGTCGCCGATGTTTGACAATGGCTATGACATTTCCGACTATTACCATGTTGATTCGCAATTCGGCACGGATGAGGACGCTCTCGAGCTGATCCAGGCGGCTGACGCACGCGGGATCAGGATCATGCTCGACCTGGTCATCAACCACACCTCACACGAACACGAATGGTTCAGAAAAGCCTGGGCTGACCCAACGGGTGAATACGGCCAGTACTACTACATCCGCGAAGGCAAGGACGGCGGCCCGCCGACCAATTGGCGCTCGCTGTTTGGAGGCAATGCTTGGGAACCGATCCGAGATACTGGCCTCTATTATCTCCATGTTTTTGGCAAAGAGCAGCCGGACTTGAACTGGGAAAATCCAGTCGTCCGCGAAAAACTCTACGAAATGGTCAACTGGTGGCTCGACAAAGGCATCGCCGGGTTCCGAGTGGATGCGATCACTTTCATCAAGAAAAACTTGGACTTCCCGATGCTTGAACCCGACCAGCCGGACGGCCTGGCCCTGATCCAGAAGGCCAGTCTCAACCAGCCCGGGATCGAAGTCTTCCTGACCGAGCTCAAAGAGCGCACCTTCAAGCCGCACCAGAGCCTGACGGTTGCGGAAGCGCCTGGCGTGCCATTCGAAGACCTGCCGAAATACGTCGGCGAAGACGGCTTTTTCTCGATGATCTTTGACTTCTCAATCGCCGACATCGACATTCGCGATGACGTCTGGCATGTTGGCAGCGGCTGGACCGTGCCTGATTTCCGCAACGCGTTCTACGCCCTGATGGCCGAGACCCAGAAAACCGGCTGGAGTGCCAACTATCTGGAGAACCACGATCAGCCGCGCTCGCTCAACAAGTATATCCCTGCTCAAGACATTGGCTACGAAAGTGCGACAATGCTAGCCTGCCTCGTTCTACTAGCCCGCGGCACTCCTTTCATCTACCAGGGTGAGGAACTGGGTATGACCAATTGCCCGATGGATTCAATCGACGAATACAACGACCTGTCGACCCACGACAAATATGCGCGGGCTTTGGCAGCCGGCCTATCAGAGACTGAGGCCATGCAGGCCATGTTTGCCCGCAGCCGTGACCATGCCCGGACCCCGTTCCCCTGGGACGACACCGAAAAGGCCGGTTTCACAACCGGCCAGCCTTGGCTGAAAATCAACCCGAATTATCCACAAATAAACGCTAAAGCCCAGATGAACGACGCATCATCCATCCGGGCTTTCTACAAGAAGCTGATCCAGTTGCGCAAAGATCCAGGCTTGAGGGACTGTCTGGTAGAGGGCGACTTTGTTCCGGTTGAAACAGAGGACGAAAACATCATCGCCTTTACTCGCAACTGGGGACAGGATTCGATCTTGGTCGCTCTCAACTTCCAGGATCAGCCGGGACTTCTGGCGATCGATGACCGTTATGACACGATCTTGCTGAATAATTCAGCGACCTTCGACCGCCAGTCCGGCAAAGCTACGTTGGGATATTATCAGGCTGTGGTACTCAAGCGCAGGTAATCAGGGTTTGAACTCAGGACTTGCACTCAGGGTTGAATGAGGTGATTTAAGCCTGGGATGTCGTGCCTTGAGTTGTACCCTGGGCCCAGCCGCCCATGCCACCGCGACCACCGCGGCCGCCAAACTGGCTGCCGGTGCCGTCCTGACCAGATGTGCCATCGCCGATACCCGTGCCGTCACAGATACCCTGACCGCCCATGCCACCGCGGCCACCGCGGCCGCCCATCAGGCCGCCAAGGGAGCCTTCGCCCGTGCCGTCACAGTTGGCACTGGCCTCTTTGATCTGGGCCAGCCGAGCATCAGCTTCTTCCTGAGTCAGACGGCCGTCTTCGACCAGTGCGGCCAGACGATCCTGCATCAGAGTCAAGCGCTCATTCTGGAATGCTTCGAGCGCTCCAGCATCTGCAGCCTGCTCGCCGAATGACTCACCTGCTTCGCGGGCTGCATAGACATCATCGACGGACTTATCTGTCAAGTCGGCGATGATCTCAGCCGGGGAACCATAGATAGAGGCAGCAAAGGATACACTTGCGAAGGCAACGAGGATGGTTGTGACAATCGTCAGGACGACTAACATTTTTTTCGTTTTCATTTTGATACACCTTTCTTTCTTGCACCTTTCAGGTGCGTTGTCCGGCACTTGGTAGTGCCTGTATGTTCAGGATACGGAACAATTGTGATGAAAAAGTGAGAGAATTGTACGAAGAAAAATATTTATCCTGCCTGCTCGCTTTTGACTTAGGCACTGCTGTCAATTTGTGGGATACTGTATAAAAAACATGAAAGAGCACCCGATGCCCAAACCTGTAACCGACCTTTCCATCCGTGACCGCTGGCGCCAGCTGACTTGGCCGCGCCGGCTTGCAGCTGTGCTCGTAGCGCTGGTGGTCATTTACCTGTTCTGGGAAGTCTTGCGCATTCCCTGGCAGGACCTGCAGGATTTTATCCCGCGCACACCCTGGCTGGCAGCTGCCTCCCTCATTTTTCTCTATACGCTGAAAACAGTCCTCGTGATTATTCCACTCAACGCCTTGTATTTCACGGCCAGTCTTTTGTTTCCACCAGCCTGGGCCGTTCTGATTTCGATCGCCGGTCTTGTCCTGGAAATGACGATTGGCTACAACTGGGGCAAGAAATGGGGCGTGGAACAAATTGTGCCCCGGCTCGAAAAATACCGGTTTTCACGCTGGATGCTGCAGCTGACTCAAAAAAACCCCAAGGCCAGCTGTATGGTTTCTCGTTTTCTGCCACCACCAGCTGACTTGACCAATATGTTTCTCGGAGCTGCTGGCATTCCATTTCCGACTTTCCTGCTCAGTTCCCTGGCTGGCTTCCTGCCCAAAATCCTCACCGTCGTTTTATCTGGCGAAGCCTTGTTTGGCGATCGTCCGGCAGCCTTCTTCACGTTCTTTGCTGTCTTTCTAGTCTTGGAATTTTCCCCGCTCCTGATCCTGAGCCTGGTCAACCGATTCCGGCAAAAGTAGTCCTGTCGCTGGCTGTTTCATACATCTGTGGGGTAATCAAATAGCACTGAGATCGCTGGATTCGCAGAACGCCTGGATCGGGTTGCAGGAAACCACCGACTTGGATTTGGTGAGGTCGACCTCAGTTTCCAAAAATCGGTCCACCGTGCAGGCCTCCAGGTGCGCGACAAACCCGGCAGCAGTGAGCCATGTATGGATGTGATGAATTCCTGAAGATGCGACAAATTCCCGGCCAGGCCATTTTCAACCAGACTGGAAGCCGTAGCTGTGACACGGCGAATTTCATCGTTCAGGTCCTCTGCCAGATGGTCCGAACATATGCCCGAAATTAAAATAGCTGTACAATTAAAACAGATGCAATCTGCGATCCGGAAAAACCCGAACAGTCGCTTTTCCGGGCAGGAATTATCGTTCTGTGTGACTGCAGTTACACAGGATACGACCGGACCTGTGCTACAGTTGCTAACGTTTACGGTGTTTCGCACTCGTTTAAGGTCGTTTCGCCAAATTTGCAGGGAGGAATCAACCCATGAGCAAGAAAGTCCTGATTGTCGGCGGTGTCGCCGGAGGTGCATCCGCAGCAGCCCGCGTCCGTCGCCTTGATGAGTCGGCCCAGATCATCATGTTTGAAAAGGGCCCCCATGTCTCCTTTTCCAACTGTTCGCTGCCCTATCACTTGAGCGGGATTGTCCCGGAAGCCGACTGGCTGGTGCTCGTTGATCCCGAAACCTTCAAAGCCAAATACAATATTGATGCCCGTATCAACAACGAGGTCGTCGCCATCAACCGTGCAGCCAAGTCCGTGACCGTCAAAAATGTCCTGACTGGCGAAACCTATGACGAAACCTACGACAAACTCGTGCTCTCGCCCGGTGCCAACCCGATCGTGCCCAACATCGAAGGCGCCCGCAATGAAAATGTCTTCATGGTCCGCAATGTGGTGGACATCGACAAGCTGAACAAGTTTCTCAAGAAAGAATCGGTCAGCGACGACAACAACCGCAAGAGCAACATCAGCGACGTCGTTGTTATCGGCGGTGGCTTTATTGGCCTCGAAGTGGCCGAGAACCTCCGCAAAGTGGGCTACAACATCACCCTCGTCGAAGCAGCCGACCAGGTCCTGGCTCCGTTTGACTACGACATGGTCCAGATGGTACACAAGACCCTCGTCGATCATGGCGTCAACCTGATCGTCGGCGATGGCATCGCCAAAGTCCTGCCCGAAGCGATCGAACTCGTTTCTGGCAAGCAGATCCCGGCCCAAGCCGTCGTCATGGCCATCGGTGTCCGCCCCGAAACCAGTCTGGCTGTTGCAGCAGGCCTTGAGATCGGTAAGACCGGCGGCATCAAGGTTGACCACAATTATCTCACCAGCGACCCAGACATCTATGCCGTCGGAGATGCGATCGAAGTCTTCCACCGCCTGCTCCATGCTCCGACCCGGCTCGCCCTGGCCGGCCCGGCCATTCGCCAGGCCCGTGCCGCTGCCGACCACATGTACGGCAAAGCGCACCAGAATAAAGGTGTTATTGGCTCGTCTGTCGTCGAAGTCTTCGACATGAATTTTGCTTCCACTGGCCTGACAGTCAAAGCTGCCGAACGCGCTGGTATCCCTGTGGACTCGGTCTATGTCATGCCCGGCGACAAAGTCGGCCTGATGCCTGATGTCAATGTCATGCATTTCAAGCTCGTCTACGAAGTCCCGACCGGCCGCATCCTCGGTGCCCAGGCTGCCGGCAAAGGCAACGTCGACAAGCGCGTCGACGTTATCGCCACGCTCGTCACCCTGGGTGGTACATTGGATGACCTCAAGGAACTCGAGCTCTGCTATGCCCCGCCCTTTGGCACCGGCCGCGACGTCGTCAACATCGCCGCCCTGGTTGCGATTAATAACCTCAATGGTGATTTCGAAGAAGTCAAAGTCACCCAAGCCCGTGTGCTGGTCGAAAGCGGCGCCTTCATCGTCGACGTCCGCGAGCCCGGCGAATTCCGCCACGGCCATCTCAATAACGCGGTCAACATCCCCCTGAGCCAGCTGCGCGACCGTGTCAGCGAGATCCCGCGCGATGTGCCGGTTTACGTGCACTGCCGCTCCGGCGCCCGCAGCTACAACGGCTGCATGGCCCTCAAAGGCCTCGGCTACACCAATGTCAAGAACATCCAGGGATCCTTCCTTGGCATCTGCCTCTACGAATACTTCAATGACCAGGTTACAGGCCGTGCCCCGATCGTCACCAAGTACAACTTCAACTGATCCCAGGCGGAAATTCCCATCTTCGGCATTCTTCATCAAAGTGATAAAATGGTTGAAGCGTGGACTTGGTCGCTGCTCCCGGCGCGATCTGCTCCACGGTTCCAGCCGGAGGTGAGACACCATGAAATGCGAGACGATCCAGATTTGGCCAGATCGGCCGGATGTGACTCTGACCACCTATTTGCTTGACGATTCGCCCGATTTCCAAACAGGGAAAAGAAAACCTGCGGTCCTGATCCTGCCCGGCGGTGGCTACCTGGGTACGTCTGATCGGGAAGCCGAGCCGATCGCTGTATTTTTCGCAGCCCAAGGGTATCACGCCTTTGTCCTGCGCTATGCGGTTCTTTTCCAGAGCTATCCGCATGACCTAGCCCGGCCACCTGAAAAAAACCCTTTTCCGTCCCTTTTTCCGCAACCTTTGTTTGATGTAGCTGCTGCTCTGCGCTTGATCCGCAGCCGGGCAGCACAGTGGCTGGTCGATCCGGCGCACATCGCGGTGAGCGGCTTTTCTGCCGGTGGCCATCTGGCAGCCAGCATTGGCACCCAATGGAACAGCCCTTTGTTGCTGGATCGGCTCGGCGGACCTGCGGCGGACTTTCGGCCAGATGCCTTGATCCTCGGCTATCCGATGGTCGATTATGTCCTGACTACTCAGCTCCAAGCCCGCATTCCCGACAACCCTCTGACCGACTTTCTCCGGCTGTGTGAGGTCGCAGCATTTGGCCATATGGAAGCATCGCCTGCGGAAAAAGACCGGATCAATCCAGCCCATTATGTCAGCTCCCAAACACCGCCGACTTTTATATGGCACACCACGGACGATGAATTGGTTCCGCTGGAAAATTCGCTTGAGCTGGCCGCTTCCTTGAAGAAGGTTGGTGTACCACTCGAAATGCACATCTTTGCCCATGGTCACCATGGCCTGGCCCTGGCCAACGAACAGACGGCGGCCGATCCGAATCAGATCAATCTACCGGTTCAGGCTTGGACCGGGCTGGTTTTAACTTGGCTGAGGAGAACATTCAGTTAAAC